>JAZQOK010000011.1:0-126960 GCA_045627865.1 Bacteroidales bacterium | reverse complement strand
CGGAACCTTCAAAGCAGCCGACGAGCATCTGCGCTTCGTACTCCTGACCGGTGTGACCAAGTTCAGTCAGGTGAGCGTCTTCTCAGGCTTTAATCAACCATACGACCTCTCGATGGATGCCAAGTACGAAAGCATCTGCGGCATCACCGAAGAGGAACTCTATCGCGATCTGGCAGAACCGATTCGTGAGATGGCTGTGAATTATGGCGTTGATGAGACAGAAATGAAACAGTTCCTCAAACGACGATATGACGGCTATCATTTCAGCAAATCGATGACCGATATCTACAATCCATTCAGCCTAATCAATTGCTTTGCCAGCAATGAGATGCGTAACTTCTGGTTCACTTCGGGCACACCGACCTATCTGGTTAAACTGATTGGCGGTCATCAGATCAACCTGCAACGCGACCTTGCTAAAAGCTATGCTCCAGAGCAATTTGCCAACTATCGTGCCGATAGCCAGCAGCCAATCCCGATGCTCTATCAAAGCGGATATTTGACAATTTCCGGCTATGACATGCCGACGGAATCATACGAACTTGATTTTCCCAATCAAGAGGTACGCAGAGGTTTTCTCGACTTGATTGCCACCGATTATCTCAAGCCTGCAGATGATATCAATAGCTGGCTCTTGAATTTGAACAAAATGCTTCGCAATGCCCGCTTGGACGATATGCGCGACGCCTTCACCTCCTTCCTCGCCAGCATCCCCTACGAGGCAAACAAGAACCAGATTGCGCTGAACTTCGAGACGCACTTTCAATATACTTTCTACCTCATTCTGCGTCTCCTATCGTGCTATACCACCCTCATCGAGAAGCAGAACTCGCATGGCCGTGCCGACCTCATCATCGAAACACCGGATTATCTCTACATCTTCGAGTTCAAACTGGATGGTACTGCCGACGAGGCCCTCCAGCAGATTGAGGACAAGGGCTATGCCCAGCCCTACCTCTCCGATCCTCGTCCGCTGTACCGCATCGGTGCCGTCATCTCGAGCCAGACACGCACCATCAGTGAGTGGAAGGTACTGCAATAAAAACTCCACCAATTGAAATCATTCTAAATTCAATTCTCACGCAAAGGCCGCAATGTAATTATCCCCTACCCTCACATCATGCGTGAAGGTAGGGGATTGATTCTATAATAGGATGAGGGAGTTATTCTTCTTTGTGCTTCCTTGTTCTATGGATGCACTTTAAATTCTGAGCTACCGGCAAACTGGGCGCACAGACCGACCGTTGCTCCGGGCGTCGTAGTTCCCGTACTGATCGCTCGGATTGAAGTTCAGCGCGCCCGCGAGGTAGGAGTCCGACGAGCCGAGCGACGATGACCAGTAGTGACCGAACGAGCCTGCGTGGTCGAAGACGCTGTAGCGGCGAATGCCCGCTGCAGGGAGGAAAATGGAATTACCATTCGGACCAACTACATTGTAACCGTTCACGCCATTCAAGGTTGTCCAAGCCCAAGTGCACTTGGTACTGAGCTCATCTTGCTCTTCATAGGTTGGCATACGCCATGAACCTCCCCAGTTGACAGCAGCGGCATCGTCAGCAGCTTCGAGGACAGTCTTGTTATCGACAGTACCATAGTCGGATGAGGTGCAGTATTTGGTTTGGGTAGAGATTGAGCCATTGCACCATTTATAAGTACTACAATCGAAATAAGTCTTGCCGCTGTTGTAGCCAATTGTTTCGCCCCAGGCAAAGTAATCGCCATACTCTTCTGGCTGGGTTGCACCCACATTGCAGGTCGCCCACTTGACCGAGAGACCAAGGTCAACAGCCTCATGGGTATCGATAGTGGTGGTGCCTTCATCTGGAAGAGGGAAATCCTCGCTAAACACGACGCTGTCTTTGTTCGATACATAGTAGATGGCCTTGAGTTCGCCATTCTGATACACTTTCATGCTCTGTGCTTGACCCACGTTAGCAATAGCTGCCAACGAAAGAAAAGATAAGATAATCTTTTTCATCGTTTATTGATTTTATAGGTTTTTGTTCCATTCTTGATCACATAGGTGCCGGCGGGCAGGTCGCTGAGGTCGGCACGGCTCACACCTTCGCTTGCCTCTACCGTACGCAGCAGACGGCCATCCAAGGTGTAGACCAGCACCGCAGCGGGGCTTTCGGTACGCAATTCATCAACAGCGGAGGCATTCTCCTCAAAGGTCATCTTCTCCAACTCCGACAGCGGATAATCGACACTTATCTTAGCCGTAGCCACATGCAGATAATCGCCCTGGTAGCTCACCACCGGTTTATCTTCAAAGCTATAACTGACCACACCGCCATCCTTCTGATGCAGGTTCACCTGCATGCCGCCCAAAGCCAACGAAGTAAAGCATAGCAGCATCTGTGCTGCCATTAATAGTCTCTTGTTCATTTTTTAATGGATTTATAGTTTACAAGTGAGTGAGTGAGTGAGTGAGTGAGTGAGTGAGTGAGTGAGTGATAACAGAATTTTTGAATTGACCAAATGTTTGGCAAATTATTTTCAAGGTATTATGTATTTTTTTCACTCTTTGCATAGGATACTTTCACTAAAGGCTCACTAAGACCTCACTAAAGACGGTGCAAAGATGATAATAATTTTTGAAGTTTGCAAGAATAAGGTCATGAAAAGAAATATTTAGGGTCATGAATTATCGAATTTGGGAATTCTTATCCATTAGGAAGAAACAAATTAGTATCTAATTATTTGGAAGTTTCAAAGATTCTCCCTATCTTTGCACCATCTTAACAGATTGCACCATCAAACACATTTGGATAATAATCATGAAAGAACCATTTCTACCCTATCTGACCCTTGATCAGATTTATGTCTCCCCTATCGTCCAGCAGGAAGATGGAAGTTACAAATGCCTCTCCTGGCAAGAGATGCAACAGGTTGCTATGCCCCAAACCGGCAGCAAACTGATGGATGCCGTGGCACGAACCTTGGCCACTATGCCCTGTGGCAGAGGTATAGAAGTGGCAAGGCATCTGGATGTTGATGCCAGAAAGTTGTCAGGAGCAGTAGGCCTGAATTGCTCTATCAAGCTCGATGAATTAGTCAATGCCTATAAAATGAGGCTGATTTGCGAACTGATCCAATATACCCAACTCACCGCAGAGGAAGTTGCCGCCAGAGTGGGAATGACCGAAACATCTACCCTCGATCATCTAATCAGAAAGAAACTGAAGACTACCTTCTTATATTACCGCAGCCGTTTCCAAGAAACTATCAACCAAAAACAGATTATCTACAAATAATAGTTGTATAATTGCTTTACTTGTCACATAAAAAGCAATCCGTACTGATAGATTTGGTTTTGTCGTTACATGTAAAGCAATTCTTACCGATAGATTTGATTTTATTGTTACATGTAAAGCAATCCGAAATTTTTTGAATTGCTTCACATTACACAAGTAAAGCAATCCACAAGATCCTAATTTGCTTCACATCATACAAGTGAAGCAATCCGTAAGATTATTTTACTTCCACTGCTTAAGAAGAGCCTTCAACTCAGCCTGAGTGATGTAGGTTACAGCACCATGTTTCTGCTCGGAGAAATTGGTGCGAGTCATCGGACTGTTCTTGCCATCGAAATAACCGATGTTGTGGTAAGTAAAGAAATCTTTGGTCTCGACAAAACCGAAGTTCATCGGTTTGAGGCGGAAGTTATCGAACATCACAACATAAGTGTCTGTACCTAAGCGCTTCCAGACATTCGGAGCCTCATGGCCCTGACGTACACCATCCTGATAATACTCGTCGAACTTATAAGGACCTGTCAGCTTGTTCGAGGCAGCATGCTTCGGAGTAGCACCACCCTCGTGGCTCACATAGAAGAGGTGGTAAGTATCGCCCACCTTGATGATATCAGAGTCGATGACATTGAAGCGCTTCTTAGGAGCAGCCAACAAGAAGTGTGGCTCACCCTGCACCTGATTATACTCATTATTTAAATAGACATACCAGATGGTGTTCTTCTCGGCTCCCTGACGGGTCGTGAAGTGTACCATCAGCTGGTTGGTCTCCTCGTCAAAGACCGTCTCTGGCGCCCAGACGCAACCTACCTCCTTCCAATCGAACTGGAGGGTATCGCCATCTACATAATAGGTCTGTGGAGCATACTTGGTAAAGTCGAGATTGGTACGGGACCAATGAATCAGATCGGTAGACTTCATGAGCACCAATCCGCGATTATTGCCCCAACCATATTTCTTGCCATCACGCTCCCAATCGGTATCACGGAAACCATCACGCTTGCCAAACACATGGAGGTCGGTCATCGAAAGATAGAAGGCACCATCCGGTCCACGGAAGATATGTGGGTCACGAATACCATGCTGCTCCGCAATGGTATCGCCACCAATCACCGGTTTATCGTCGTTAAAAGCGGTCCACTGGTAACCATCCTCACTGTAGGCCATGTGTACACCATGGTCCTGATCCTTGTGATAGACCATCAGATAGACCGAAGGCTCTTCGACCTTCTTGCCTTTAGCAAACAGATCGGCACTTGTCATCAACACCAATGCCAGAACGGCAAATACAAGTTTCTTCATATAGCGAATTGTTTTAGAATCTAACGGACATTACTAACGGCTTCATTGTAGTTACGCAGATTACCGGCTTTCAGGATCTTCTTGATAGCCTTGTGGCCGAAAGTGGGTTCGAGGTATTCCCAGAAAGACTGCATCTTCTGGACCAATTGTCCCTCGCCGCCCTCGATGGCCTCGCTATAGTGCGCAAAGAGACGTTTGTGCATCTCAAGCACCGACTTCTGTACCTGATTGAGCGAGAAAGTCTGGCCAGACAGATACTCCTGCGCCAACGTCGGACGAGCCAGCAGACCTCGGCCAATCATCACTCCCTGCAGTTGCGGGTAGCGGGCGATGATCGACTGTATCTCTTCGACCGATGTCAGCATACCATTGAAGACCACTGGAGCCTTGCAACCGGTCAGGAAACGCTCGAAACTCTCCATATCCAGTTCCCCCTTATATTGGTTACGACCAATGCGAGGATGAAGGGTGATGTGATGCAGAGGAACTTCGTTGAGCAACGGAAGCAATGCGAATGACTCTTCGGCCGATTCCTGTCCGAGACGCATCTTAACACTGAAAGAGACCTCCTTCTCACCGTGCATACGAGCCATTGCCTCGAGAATCTCTTTCACCTTATCGGCATGAGGCAGAATACCGGAACCACGTCCCAAGCGGGTCTGCAATGGGAACGGACAGCCCATGTTCACATCCAACTCACGGTGTCCGATTGCAAGAAGCTTCTCGGCCAACTGCTGAAACTCAGAGGCGTCGCTCGCAATAATCTGCGGAATGACATGCACCCCCTCATTATGTTCGGGCAGAGCCTCGCGCAGATCCTTCTTGCGAATCTGGCCATGTTCGATGCGGATGAATGGAGTATAATAGCTCGTCACCCCACCGCACACCTCCTGGTGAACGCAGCGATAGGGAGCTTCAGTAAATCCTTGTAAAGGAGCAAAATGAATTTCGGGCATATCAATATGATTTTAAGCGGTCACGCAAAGGGCGCAATGTCCGCTAAGGTGGCTTCACAAAGGTTTTTATTATTCTCTCATCCTCCTTAGCGTGGCTCCCTTCGCGATCTTGGCGACCTTAGCGTGAGTGCCATTTATCTTTTTAACTCAGAAAAGGAATATCGAAAGGAAGAGAGAAAGAGATGGTACTGACGTAATCGTAAACCAAACGAATGAGGTACTCACCAATGCCCAGGAAGAGGAAGAAATAGATGGCAAAATGAGCACATTTGCGCGCCAGACGCGAAGGTTCATTACCCAAATCCAGTATCATGTGGATACAGATGGTAATGGCTGCCAGAGTAAGGAAGAGCTGCCAGCACGAAGGCAGGGCAATCAGCATCAGGAAGTTTGTCATCACCAGCAATGAGACATTCGAGCGCATACGCAAACTATTGAGATTGCTCGACAAGAGTCCCACCATGATATAATAGGCAAGCAACAGAAGCAAAGTGGGGATGAAAATCCAACGGGTATAATCGTCACCCATAAGGTCAGGGAATCCGTAGGTCAGCTCGTTCCAGCCCGTCACAAACGAAGAAATATAGTCATTCGCATGGGCGTCGTCGCCAAACAGACTGATGCAACAGTAATTCACCCAGACCATCGAGAGGAGACCCGTTATGATGCAAGCCAGATTATCCTTCGACCAGCTGGACAGATGGAAGAGCATCAGCAAAGGGATGATGATCCAAAGGAGCGACGGCATATAGAAGAGTGTCAGCAGGCCAAGAATGGCACCCATCGAGAGCGAACGGACAGACATCTGCTTACTCTGCCAGCAGAAGAATCCCACCATAAACAGACCGGTATAACCTATGGCCGCCATATCAACCTCCAACAGAGAGAGCGAGGGCGAGACATAGATGGCCGAAAGATTCATGATGCTGGACAGCAGCACCCAAGCCTTGATGCTGACCGAGAGGTTGCTGAAAGCGACCAGTCGCTGATTGTTGAGGACAGCCGTCAGTCCCAGACAGATCAGGCCTGCTAAAATCCAATTACTGCCCAGTACCCACCAATCGGCCATACCCAAGAACCCTTGAGCCACCAGAATGATGATACTGAGCAGAATGTATATCATAATCTAATAAAAGTCCCCCTAAAGGGGGATTTAGGGGGTCTGTTAGAACTTGTTAAGGTCCTGACCAATATCGCGACGATAATACTTGCCATCGAACTGGATGATACCAGCACCACGCATAGACTGAGCAAGTGCCTCGTTGCGGTCATTGCCATAAGAGGTAACGCAGATGACACGGCCTCCAGCGGTGACTGTCTGACCCTCAGCATTGAGGGCAGTACCTGCATGGAAAAGGATGCTCTTCTTGGCATTGTCGGCAGGAGCAACGACACCCTGAGTGAAGAGTTCGTTATCGAGACCGGTCATGACCTTGCCCTTCTCGTAGTCACCAGGATAGCCACCACTCACCAGAACAACAGTTACTGCGGTACGAGGATCAACCTCAAGGCTCTTCTGGTCGAGGTTGCCATCGGCTACACCCTCCAAGAGGTCGAGCAGATCGCTCTTGATGCGAGGCATGACAACCTCGGTCTCAGGATCGCCCATGCGGACATTGTATTCGATAACCATTGGATCGCCGGCATGGTAGCACTGAATATCGCGATCCATGCGGATCAAGCCCAGGAAGATGAATCCCTTGTACTTGAGGTTCTCCTTCAGCAAACCTGCGATGGTTGGCTTGACGATACGCTCCTCGACCTTCTGCATGAAGACATCGTCGGCAAAAGGAACTGGCGAACAATTACCCATACCACCGGTATTGAGGCCGGTATCGCCTTCGCCAATACGCTTGTAGTCCTTGGCAACAGGGAGGATTTTATAGTGACCTTCGCCATCGGTCAGGACAAACACCGAACACTCGATGCCCGACATGAACTCCTCGATAACCACAGTAGCCGAAGCAGCGCCAAACATACCGTTCAGCATCTCCTTCAGCTCCTTCTTGGCCTCATCGAGCGTTGGCAGAATCAATACACCCTTACCAGCAGCCAAACCATCGGCCTTGAGCACGTATGGAGCCTGCAGGGTTTCGAGGAAACGGCAAGCCTGATCGTAGTCGGCAGCAGTAAAGCTCTGGTAACGGGCTGTAGGAATGCCATTGCGCATCATGAACTGCTTGCAGAAATCCTTCGAGCCCTCGAGCTGAGCGGCAGCCTTCGATGGGCCAACCACCTTTGGAGCATCAGCTACATTCTCGAAGTAATCGACGATACCGTTGACCAATGGATCCTCCGGTCCAACGACAATCATTTCGATCTTCTCCTCCTTGCAGAAAGCGGCAATCTTATCGAACTCATTGACCTTGATGGCCACGTTCTGTCCGTAGGCAGATGTACCTGCATTGCCTGGAGCAATAAAGAGTTGGTTACACTTGGGGCTTTGAGCCAGTTTCCAGGCGATGGCGCATTCACGACCGCCACTTCCGAGCAAAAGAACCTTCATGATTGTGTTATTTTGTTGTTTTGTTATTTTGTTATTTGTTATTTTGTTGTCTGTCACAAGACCTTATTTTGCCATCTTGTAGATAGCTGCCATATCGGCCATGCGGAGCACCTTCAAGCCACCGATAGTCTGAGTATCGTCGTAGCTGCACTTTGCCGCCATATCGTCGATCTCAGCATCCGTAATCTCGCGACCGATAAGGGTATGGATATCGGTTGGCATACCAATCGAGTCGAAGAACTTCTCCATGGCCTGGATGCCAGCCTCAGCTGCCTGTTCGTCGTTCATACCGGTGGTATCAACACCCATCACATTGCGGGCAAAACGAGCGAAACGGGACATGTTCTCGCCACGGGTATAACGTGCCCAACTGCCCCAGATAGCAGCCAAACCAGCGCCATGGCTCACATCGAACTTACCTGACAACTCATGTTCGAGACAATGGGTAGCCCAGTCGCCCGAAGTACCGCAACCTGTCAAGTCATTGTGAGCGAGAGAACCTGCCCACATGATCTGTGCGCGGCTATTGTAGTCGGTCGGATTAGCCAACACCTTGTGGCCTTCGGTCATACAGGTACGGAGAATAGACTCAGCGATAGCATCGGTCACCTCCATGTCATCGTCCTTGCTGAAGTAACGCTCCATGGTGTGCATCATCATATCGGTAATACCGCAAGCGGTCTGCCAAGCAGGCAAGGTGTAGGTCAACTCTGGGTTCATGATGGCGAACTTGCAACGGAACTCGTTGCAGCCATAGTCCTTCTTCAACCAGCCATCGACCTCATCGTTGGTGATGACGGAGCCATCGCTCATCTCAGAACCGGCAGCAGGAATGGTCAGGATACAACCAATTGAGATATAGCGGGTAGCACGTTTGCGATGCAAGTAGAGTTCCCACACATCGAAATCGATGTAACGACCTGAAGAGATCGCCTTGCACGAGTCGATAACTGAGCCACCGCCCACAGCCAGAAGGAAGTCAATATCATGCTCCTTGCAGAGAGCAATACCCTCGCGTACCAGCGACAAACGTGGGTTTGGCTTTACACCACCCAGTTTCCAATAACTGATGCCTGCCTCGGTCAATGCTTTCTCGACACGATCGAGCAAACCGGACTTGATGGCACTCTGTCCGCCGTAATGCAACAAGACACGATGACCATCATACTTCTTTACCAAGTCAGCAACCTGACACTCTGTGTTTTTGCCGAACACCACTTCGGTGGGAGCATAATAATTGAAATCTTTCATGTTGGTAGGTATTAAGACCTAGACCCTCTAAATCCCCCTGCTTAGGGGGACTTCCCCCCTTCATACAGGAATACTTTTTGTAACTTAAAGTCCCCCTAAGCAGGGGGATTTAGGGGGTCTGTATTTAGGGAGGGTCTGTTATTCAACAGTAACCAGATAATAATTCTTCTTGCCCTTCTGAGCAACAAGATACTTGCCATAGAGAAGATCATCGGCTGTAAACTGCTGATCGAAAGCGGTAAGTTTCTGCTTGTTGACCGCAATGCCGCCACCCTGAGCGAGTTTGCGGAATTCACCGTTAGAGATACCGAAGCCCTTAGCGAGAACATCCACAGCCTTGCCGTTAGCCTCGAAATCTGCCTTAGCTACCGTGAACGATGGAACTGACTCGAAGATCTGAAGCAGAGTAGTCTCGTCGAAAGCCTTCAGTTCATCAGCACCTCCGTTTGAGAAGAGAAGATTGCTGGCCTTGACAGCCGTCTCGAAGTCCTCCTGACTGTGTACCATGACGGTGAGTTCCTGAGCGAGACGCTTCTGGAGAGCACGAAGGTGTGGAGCCTCCTCCTGTTCCTTCTCCAAAGCTTCGATGGTCTCACGATCGAGGCTGGTGAAGATGCGGATGTAACGCTTGGCATCCTCGTCGGTCACATTGAGCCAGAACTGATAGAACTTGTATGGAGAGGTACGCTTCGGATCGAGCCATACGTTGCCTGACTCGGTCTTACCGAACTTCTTGCCATCGGCCTTGGTGATGAGTGGACAAGTGAGGGCGAAAGCCTCGTTGCCAGTCACCTTGCGGATCAACTCTGTACCGGTGGTGATGTTACCCCACTGATCAGCACCTCCGAGCTGGAGCTTGCAGTTCTGGTGCTCGTTGAGATAAAGGAAGTCATAGCCCTGAAGCAACTGGTAGGTGAACTCGGTGAAAGACATACCCTCAGCACCATTCTCGCCAGTAAAACGACGCTTTACTGAGTCCTTCGACATCATATAGTTCACGGTAATGAGTTTACCGATGTTTCGGATGAAATCGAGGAAGGTGAAATCCTTCATCCAGTCATAGTTATTGACCAATACAGCTGCATTAGGAGCATCACTGTCGAAGTCAAGGAACTTAGCGAGCTGCTTACGGATACATTCCTGATTGTGACGCAACATAGGTTCGTCGATCAAGACACGCTCCTTGCTCTTGCCCGAAGGGTCACCGATCATACCTGTAGCACCTCCGATCAAAGCGTATGGCTTATGGCCGCAACGCTGGAAGTGACGCAACATCATCACACCAACGAGGTGACCGATGTGGAGGGAGTCGGCTGTAGGATCAATACCCAAGTAGGCAGCTGTCATCTCTTTCTGCAACTGCTCTTCAGTGCCCGGCATCATGTCCTGGATCATGCCGCGCCATTTCAATTCTTGTACGAAATTCATATTGTTTTGATATAAGTTACGAGTTATTAGTTATGAGCCATATACTCACAATCGGGCGCAAAGATAATAAAAAAATACGAAATCAGCACAATTTTGGCCACTTTTTTAAATGTGTGCGTCCAAAATTGCGCTGAATCTTAAGAAATATTATAGTTTCGACCAAACGGCCTAACTAATAACTAATAACTAATAACTAATAACTATCAACAAATAACTATCAACAAATAACTCATGGATTAGTATAAATAATCCAGATTAGTGCCTCATTCCTTTCGCTGATAAACATACACTCCATTCTTGGAACGAGGAAGATGTGACCACGGACGGTCAGGATCATCTCCCTTATAGGTCTTCAGGAGGAGAAGGCTTGGATCTGATTTCTGGAATTGCTCAATTGATGCGATATCCAACGCAATCTGATAGTAAACAGGAGAACCATCTGGATCCACGTCATACAACATCAAATAGAGAGGCTGGTCGGCATAGCGGGCCTCCTCTTCGCGTCGGTGTCGTGTGGCTTCTGCTTCCCTGACAATCCGTTTACCTTCCATGCTCTCTTTGCACTCATCGGACAAGAATGGAAGGAGAACCTCTGGATTGTAGTTATGCCCTATCGAGAAGTAAGAAATGCAACCCATCTCGTGACCATGCTCCTTGAGATACTCCAACTCCTTCTCACGCGTTTCTTCTGGCGTAGTGTACTTCGAGGCATTCTCGCAGAACTCGTCGGCATCGCTCCACTCCTTGTAGAAACCGGTACCCGTGAGGTGGAAGTAACCATTATAGACACGCATCTCGATCTCATGACCTGGAATGAATGGAAATCGTTCACAATGTGTACAAATAGAACCATCGGGGAAGGTGGCAACGCATTCGGCCATGACCATCTTGTCCAGATGGGTAGTGAAGGTGCATTGGCGATTTTCATCGAGAGGGAGATCTGCTACTTCGGAACGGAATCGACTTCTTTCATAATCATCATAGAAACGGATCAAGTAACCACAATCATCAATGCCATTGGAGGCAATAATACGGATGGTGAAGTTCGGATCGGAATCTTTGTTCTCGTCGATACGATGCACATTCATCAAGGTTCTGGCTCCCTGATACCAACCATCGGACGAAGGCTCTGCGTTGATCTTTCCATCAGGGCTGGTAAACAAACCGAAAGTATCCAATTCTGCTATAGGCGGGAAGATAAAGTAGGCACCAAACACGCGAGTTTCGGCACTCCAATTGCCACCATCTTCGTCGTATGGGTAACACTTGACATCGACTGGATTGTAGTAATTGCCTTTGTGCAGAAGTCCAAGCTGATCCTTTGCCACATGGACATTAATGCTGAAGTCATTGGAATAAAGATGCACGACTGTCGCCTCCTTAGTCTGGATTACCTCATGAATTCTGAGGTCCATATTGTTGGGACTAAAAGAGGTCTGAAAGCGCTCTATAGCCTCGAAGGTTGGGGTGGTTGGCGTCTTCCAATCTGTGAAATTACGCATAGCTACCGCCGCACGCTCAATCTTGCTAATATAACTAGAGTAGTTCGAGTGCTGTAAATTGAAGAAACCATTATGCACAGTCAGATGAACTGTTTCTCCCGGTACAAAGAAGAGATTGATCCAAGCAGAACATAACTCATTGCCTGGGAAAATGCAACGCACACGACCTGCTATTACTTTTGTAAGTGGTATTCGCAACTGGCATTTCTTGTCAACTACTTGCAAACAGGTATCAGGAGTTTCTCCATCGATGTGCAGATATTCGTCGGACAAATAGATATTGTAGCAGGAATCAAGGATGTTCTCATCGACCGAGATGTCGAGCACAAACTCCTGGGGTGAAACCTCTGGAATCTGCCAATTGAGATTGCTTCCAGACGGCTTGCAGGCACGGAAGGTAAAGGCACAGAACAGCAAAGCTACCCAGCCAATCATGCTCAATTTGCCCAATCTGCTCAAGGTGCCAGCCGTGGTTGACTTCATCTCGATAAAGCGCCGACGAATGAAGGAATGATTGAAGCCATTGACAACCGGACAGCTTTCGTTCAAGACCATCTCCAAGAGGGTTGTCTGGTAAGCTAACACATTGGCTCCACGACTGATAACGTCATGGTCAGCCTGATATTCATGTATATTGCGCAATTCGCTTCGGCAAAGCCATACCATCGGATTAAACCAAAGCAGACGGGTTGCCAGCTCCATGAACCACACCTCGATGTAGTGACCATGGACAATGTGTGCCTTTTCGTGCTCAATAATCATCTCTTCACGATCAACATCCATGTGCTGTGGCAGGAAGATAGTCTTGGCAAATGAGAAAGGAGTAGAAACTTCATCGGAACGGATGAGGTCGTATCCTTCGACAGTTTGTTCGGCTTGCATGTGTGACTTGATGACAAGCAGTCGAACGATATAATAAAGGCCCGTCAACAGCAATAAAAGCGAAACAAATAGCACAAAAACACGCAAAATCTGACTGACATCGAAAGTTGGCAAAATCGGCGCTTCGGCAGCAGCGAGAGCAGTATTAGTCCTCACAGCATTACTCTTCGCACTGGATTGGTGTACCACAATAGGCTGCTGAAACTTAATTTCAGTTTCGGTCTGTTGAGCCACAGGACGAACACTGTGTTCGATCTCCTGATAACTGCGTTCGAACAGGTTCGGCATCTGGAACGGAATGTCAAAACTCATGCCACTCATCATGATTCCCAACACTGGCACAGTAATCAGGTACAGACGCATGAACTTGTAGGAGGCACGGTGGCGCAATACAAGCCAATAGAACAATAGGAGCAACGCAGATGCTGCAAAGAATTTTGCCCAAATGATCAATAGTTCTGTCATAGAATTAAGGATGATTGAATGTTTATGTTTTCGGTTTGTAAAGTATGTTGTTGAAGGGTCTATTGCTCAGACATCTCTTTCAAGATTTCCTGCAACTCTTCGGGACTGATCTTTTCACTTTTGGCGAAAAAAGAGAGAAAGGAACGGAGTGAACCTCCAAAGACGGTCTCTTTTGCCTCTGTCATGAAGCCGTTGATATAGGCTTCGCGAGTCAGCAAAGGTCGATAAACATTGGCCTTGCCAACCTTTTCGAACGTGACAATCTCTTTTTTGGTCAATACCTGCATCACGGTCAACGTGGTGGTATAGGCTGGTTTTGGCTCCGCAAGAACTTCGTGCAACTGCTGAACGGTTGCCTCCCCTTTGTCCCATAAGATGTTCATGAGATGGAGCTCTGCCTTTGTGAGTGATTTGTTGGTGTTTGGCATAACAACTTAATTTAAATTAATAATGTAATGTAAAAACTAAACGATTCTACTATCATTTTCGTACGGCAAAGATAGTAGATTGTGCGATAGCCTACAAATTTTTCCTACTATTTTTATCGTATTTTAACCTTTTTACACATTTCTACTACAAAAATAGTATATAAAACATACAAACTAACCCCTACAAGTCAAGAATTTACTTCGACAACCGCTGATCAAGGCTCACAAAGCATCGACAAGCTTTTGTTAATGAAATCAAAAAACAAAATAGAAATGATTGTTGGTTGAAGAATAATTTGTATCTTTGCGCACAAAAACAAACACACAGACACTTACATGAAAAATCATTTGACACTTCCAATCATTACCCTTGCAACAGCAGCCACTATGTTGTCTTGTTCAAAATCACAGAAGCCGACCAATGCTGTATCTAATAGTGCAGCAGATTCTTTGTCCACTACTATGGAAGCACCATCTGCTAGTTTGGATTCGTCAAAATGGGGCTATGCAGAGGGATTTATCTTCGAGAAAGATGTATATCGTTTAGATAGTGCAAGTGGATTGTACAAAGTATTGGGTCTTGAAGGAAAATTCTGTTTTGACAACTATGAGTTTCCTCAGACTGATAGCTATAGTTGTTTGACTGATTCCAATGGTTTGTTTTACTACTGCCCTGGCACACAGGATGGCTTGTGGTATTCCGGTAATTTGACTAAGGAGGAATTCAAGGAAGTTGCTCGTCCCGTGAAGGCTTACTTTGATGCTCCAGATTCGTGGATCGAGGGCCGTGAATATACATTCTTAAGTCAAAATATGGTCAGACGAATAAAGAGAATCCGTGTGCAGGATTCTGATGCGGTGATCATAAAGGACGCATCAGGCAAGACGGAGTCCTTGTATGGAAAGTATGTATATTCCATCGATGGATATGTTTTCTATGGATATCAACTTGAAGAAGCACCTTACAGTTCAGATCATTCACTCACAATCAGCGATTCTGGCTATTTCGGCAAAGTCAATGAAAAGACAGGCGAGGTCATGCCGACATCTCGGGTGGAATTGTGTAGTGAGATTCCAGAAATCTCCTACCTCTTCTTCATCGATGATTCTACCATAACCATAGATGATGAAGTGTTTCATAGAGTAGAAGAAACGAGCAGTATCCTATTTGACTCAAATGCTCCATTTACCTCTCTAGAACCTCCAACTGCTGAACAATTAGCAGAGGCCGTAAACTGTGTACCAACCAAAGTATATACCGTTACGAGTGATAATGGGCAGTATGAGTATAGCGTAGAGATTATGAAGTGCGCTCAAGGAGGGCAATGTCTCGTGCGTATATCATGAGAAAGGAGTATTATTAGGAACAACCAACTCGCTCTTGTTTCAAAATGATTGGGAAGAAAAGCGCATTTACGAAATAATCACCAGAGATGGCAAGTTGATCCGTATAGACTACAAGTAATGTGAGAAAAAAGAACCCCACCAGGCACAATACCTGATGGGGAAATATAAAAGTGCAAATGAAAGATCAATTCACTTTAATCTGGATTATTCATATTAATCCAGAAGTTATTGGTTAATAGTTATTAGTTAGGTCGTAGGCCGTTAGACAAAACTATAGTCAAATTTCAGCTCGAAGGGTATAATAACTGATAACTAATAACTTTGCAAGAATAATGCAAGTTAGTTATAAGCAGCTTCGCCATGTTCATAAATATCAAGGCCTTCCTCCTCAATGCGCTTTTCAACGCGGAGACCGTGGGTGTACTTGATAGCCAAGAAGATGATCATACCAGCCACAAAAGCAAAGGCAGCTACCGCAACAGCACCCAAAGTCTGAACTCCGATGGTACAATCCTCAACACCATTGATAGCAGGATCGCAGAAGATACCTGTGAAGATAGTACCGAGCAAACCACCGACACCATGAACTGAAACAGCACCTACAGGATCATCAATGTGGCACTTCTTGTCGAGGAAGCTGACTGACATACACATGACAATCGAAGTTACAAGGCCAATGATAAATGCAGCACCGATGGAAACGCAGTCGCAACCTGCAGTAATGCCAACCAAACCAGCCAAGACACCGTTGCATACCATTGAAAGTGATGGTTTACCATCGATCAACCAGGTGTAAACAAGTGCAGCAATACCACCTACTGCAGCAGCCATATTGGTGGTTACGAAGACATGACTCATGCTGACTGCATTGGCATAACCTGTAGCAGCTACGGTAGAACATGGGTTGAAACCGAACCAACCTACCCAAAGACAGAAGACGCCGAGTGCACAGAGTGTCAATGAATGACCAGGAATAGCGCGGCTTGTACCATCCTTGGCATACTTACCAACACGAGGACCGAGTACAATTGCACCAGCCAAAGCCAAGGCACCACCGCAAAGGTGAACTACGGTCGAACCAGCAAAGTCGTGGAATCCGAGCTCTGAAAGCCAACCGCCACCCCATGACCAGTGACCCTCGAATGGATAGATGAACAAAGAAATCAGGATAGAATAAACCAAATACATAGAGAATTTGGTACGCTCAGCCATAGCACCAGAAACGATGGTCGCTGTGGTAGCACAGAAGACAGTCTGGAAAATGAAGGTACACTCTGCAGGAACATTGCTATCCTCGCCAATCCAGAAGAAGCCATCCCAACCGAACCAGGCCGTACCAGCTCCATACATGATCGAGAAGCCACAAATCCAATAAAGAACCGAACCACACATGAAGTCGCAGAAGTTCTTCATAAGAATGTTAGCTGTATTCTTTGCACGGGTCATGCCTGCCTCAACGAGAGCAAAACCAGGCTGCATCCAGAAGACGAGCATCGCACCCAACAGTACCCAAAGGGTATCCAAACCATTCACATGATCGCAAGCCTCTTCAACAACTGGGGCAACTGCGGTAGTATCTAAAAATAACATAATGGACCCCACCCTACCCTCCCGGGGGAGGGAAATTAAAGACACATGATAGTGACTTACAACTTGTGCCGCGAGTGGGTTACGGCTATATAGGAGTTAATCCTGTTAAACTTAATCGAAAAAAGAATGAGAAACCTCTCGTCCCACAATAGTATCTATTGTAACTCCCTCCCTCGGGAGGGCAGGGGTGGGGTTACTTCTTATCCCTCAAAACAACATCGCCATGCTCACCCGTACGGATAGAGTAGCAATCGATCACATCACTCACAAAGATACGGCCATCACCAATCTCTCCAGTATGTCCAGCCTCAAGGAACACCTTAATGGTGCTTTCTACAAACTGCTCGCGACAAATAATGGTGATATGCATACGCTCAATCATATCTGTGCTATAAACGACACCACGATAAATACGTTCCTGACGCGATTGGCCAATGCCATGACAGTCATGATACTCAAACCAGTCGATGTCTGAAGCCAAAAGAGCATCTTTGACCTCCTCGAACTTAGTCTTACGGATAATTGCCTCAATTTTTTTCATAACACTTATCTATTATTATTTGTAATCAAGATAAAAAAAGAATCAATGACAAATTACTCAGAACACACACATTTACAGACATAAAACGAAAGACACAAATTATGATTAATCCTAAAACCATCCAAAATAAAAATCCTCGCAATCTGTCATTGATTCTATAATATTTATTTTAAGGGGACTGCTTCCCCTGTGACCCCTGAGTGTCGTTAGTTTTCTAATCAAAAACTAACTTATTTTTTTAAGGGGACTGCTTCCCCTGTGACCCCTGAGTGTCGTTAGTTTTCTAATCAAAAACTAACTCCTACAACGAAATAGGTTGCTTCTGTCTGTGGATTATAAACAATCTGACCCATTACTGGAACCTTGCCAATCTCCTTTTCGGCAGTGAAAGAGAGATTGCAGATATTAAAACCACCATTCACACCACCAGAGGTAAAACCTTCTTCCCATGGCAAGACACCAACTGCACCTGTGCAATCCAACCCACCAAGTTTGAATGGAGCACTAACTTCGCAATAGCTTGAGTAGGCACGTTTGCCTTTTGAATTATAATCATCACCCGTCAAACAGGTGTTCCAGGCAACTGCTAAAAGACCAAAATCATAGCTGACATTCAATTCCAGATAGTGCGAAGCGTTACCACTGAAATCCCAGCGACGGAGATAATAATCATCGCAGAAATAATAATCAGTCAAACCTACACTCAAAGCTTCGGTTGCTGCCCACGAGAGCGAGAGGTCAAACTCTGCCATGTTGGCCATTGCCTTAGTTTCGAAAAGTTCCGCACTGGCCCATACACCAAAACTGATACCCGGCTTATTGAATGTCACGGTTGCTGCCGGCTGGATACTGAAGCCTCCGCAATCCTGTCCACGCCAGATATAACTGCTCACGACGTCAGCCGAAACTTCCAAACTTACCTTCTCTTCATCTGCTGCAAAAGCAGGAACAGCCGCCATCAGGATCATGCCCGACAATGCGGCAACCTTAAAAACCTTTACCATAACACAATTTCTTTATTTTTGTACGCTAAGTTCAAGTGTTTATATTCATTATGCTATCGAATTAATATAAAAAGCTTTCATTTTGCTTGTTTATATAGTTTCGATGGTGCAAAGGTATAGTGATTTATGTATTTCTCCAAACAATTTCCATAAAAAATCAATATTTGCTTACAAAAACATACATATTTGCCATCTTTAGATAATAAAGTGCCATGATTTTAAAAGATTTTAAAGAATTTTGTAACGAAAAGAATACCGATAACATACAAAATTCTACAAAAAGTGGCTTTTGACTATACCATTGCACGCGTAAACCTATGAAACGCTTGTTAAAATGTCAAAAAACAAGCCCAAAAGTGACAAAAACACTTAAAAAAGAGACGCAGAAGCCTATTTTATCACGAAAAAAGTAGGAAAATTCGGAATAAATCATTAACTTTGCGCGCCCTTTCATAAAGAAAGGATCTAAATATATGTCAAAAGCAAAGGTTCTATTCATCAACACGGAAGTATTGCCATATATGCCAGAGTCGCATATGGCCTCAATTGGACGTCTTCTACCGGAGGGCATTCAGAATGCAGGACACGAAATCCGCACTTTCATGCCTCGTTTCGGCGTCATCAACGAACGACGCAACCAACTTCACGAGGTAATCCGTCTGTCGGGCATGAACCTAATCATCAATGAAACCGATCATCCGCTCATCATCAAAGTAGCCAGCATTCAGGCCGCCCGTATGCAGGTATATTTCATTGACAACGATGATTACTTTACCCATCGTGAACTCTATAGCGACAAAAAAGGCAATGAATATGAAGACAACGGCGAACGCGCCTACTTCTTTGCCCGAGGCGTAGCCGAAACTATCCGCAAGCTCCGTTGGACTCCCGATGTAATCTACTGTCAGGGATGGTTTGCCGGTATCGCGCCTATCTACATCAAGAAGCATTATGGCGATGATCCTTGCTTCAAGAACTGCAAGATCGTAACCGCCCTCTATGACAATCCATACTTCAAGCCTCTGCCAAACACACTGGCACAAACCATCAAGTGCGAAGGCATCACCAAGGCAGACCTCTCGGAGGTACGCGACAAACCGGTTACCCACCAGTTGCTCTCACACCTCTCAATCAAGTTCAGCGATGGAGTCATTGTCACCGATCCAGGCGTCAACCCAGAACTGATCGAGTATGCTCAGAAGAATAACAAAAAGATTCTAATGGCTACCGACGAGGAGTTGGACATTGCCAAATATGATGTATTCTTTGACGAAATGATGGAACTTCCATTGGCAAAATAAGAAAACCAAAAACAGATTGGATGAAAAGAATAATCTATCATGCCCTCTTGCTGGCGCTCACGATTGCAGGTACTGCTTGCAGTGACAACCTAAGCGAAATCGGATCATCGACCCGACCAGCCACCGATGGCATCACCATAAAGACTGCACACTTCGAATTACCGATACAGACCGTGTATCGCGATTCGGTCTATGTTCGCACCGGCTACCCATTGCTCGGCAACGTAACCGATCCATACATGGGCGAATTCAGTGCAGGCTATCTGGCTCAGTTCTATACGAACAAGGAGACCACCATGGATATCTACGACAGCTCCGACTCATTGACCTTCGGTCTGCTGCGTACCTCGTTGATCCGTGAATTGGAAGCCAAGGAGCCTGGACAGTGGGATCCGAACAATCATTACAAATCCCGTTACGACTCGTTGGTCGGCAACAAGATCGACTCAATGACCATTCGAATCTACTACCAGTCTTACTATGGAGACTCTTTGGCTCCTATGATGGTAAGCATCTATGCCCTGGACTCAACAGCAGATTTCGAGGCCATGCCAGAGAGCGAGTTCTACAGCAACAATGACTTCAGTTCATTATACAGCAAGAAGAACTTCCTGGGCAAGAAGGCTTTCACAGCTGCCAACCGCGAGGTGAGCGAATCGGTTCGCAAATCAAGTGACTACATGAGTTACATCGAGGTCAAACTGGACGACAAGTACAAAGACCAGTTCCTTCGCATGGCAGCTCAGGCTGCTATCGCTCGCGATACACTCAATCCGCTCCACACCAAGTACAAAGATATCTTCGCTTCTGAGAGCGAACTGCGCAAGAATTGGTTGTCGGGTGTTTGTATCAAGCCAACCTTCGGTGATGGTGCATTGGTCAAAGTATATTACACCGCCATCTATTTCTTCTACAGCTCTTATCACCGTTTTGCTGAAGGTGGAACCCTTTTGCGTAATGAAGCCGACGATGGAGATTCAACCTATACCGTCAACCATGTCAAGTATGTTGCCGTAACGCCAGATGTTATTCAGATGGCTGGCTTCAGCTACAAGGACGAGCGCAAGGATGAACGTATGGCATATAGCGACACCACCTTCATATCGTCGCCTTTAGGCTATTATTCGACCATTGATCTGCCAGTAGGCAAGATGATTGGCACCATGATGGCTGATCCAGCGCGCAAGGATTCAAGTTACTTCCTCAATGCAGCTAATTTCTATCTGAATGCCTACAAGCCATCAGGTTATTTCCTGAGCGAAAAACCGGCTCCAACGCTGCTGATGGTTCAGGAGGATTCGGTCAACACCTACTTCGAGGAGGGAAGAGTACCGAACAGCGTAACCTCTTGCTATGCTTCGTATGTTTGTGATTCGGTGCCAAACGATAATTATAACGACCCTACTCAGGGTGTATATTACTATGGTTTCGGCAATATCAGTTCCGTAATCATCGGTTTGGCCGAGAATCAGGGATGGGGCAAGGACAAGGTCCAGACGGTCGAAGAATGGGAGGACCTGCTGAAGGCAAAAGGCAAGTTAACTCCTAGCCAGACCATCGATGATTATACCGTGCGTATGGCACTGCTTCCTGTCGAAGTGACCACCAACAGTTCTTATGGTACTCTCCTTTCGGTATCGAACTATATCCTTCCGACCTGTGTTCGTCTGAAGAAAGGTAATGACAAGCAGAACATCCAGATGATTTATACGCTGGAGGGAAGCAAATAATAACAAGTAAAAACTAAACACTATATATTATGGCTGATCGTTTATACATTTTTGACACCACTCTGCGAGACGGAGAACAGGTGCCAGGATGCCAGTTGAATACCGTGGAAAAGATCCAGGTTGCAAAGGCATTGGAGCAGTTAGGTGTTGATGTCATCGAAGCTGGTTTCCCTATTTCCAGCCCAGGCGACTTCAACTCCGTAGTAGAAATATCTAAGGCCGTAACCTGGCCAACTATCTGTGCGCTAACCCGTGCTGTACAGAAGGATATCGACTGCGCTGCTGAGGCCCTACAGTATGCCAAGCACAAGCGTATCCATACCGGTATAGGTACCAGCGACAGTCATATTAAGTATAAATTTAATAGTACGCGCGAAGAAATCATCGAACGTGCCGTTGCTGCTGTCAAGTATGCAGTCAACAAAGTCGATGAGGTCGAGTTCTACTGCGAGGACGCTGGCCGTACCGAGAACGAGTATCTGGCTAAGGTTGTTCAGGCAGTAGTCAATGCAGGTGCTAAGGTGGTCAATATCCCAGATACTACCGGTTACTGTATGCCTTGGGAGTTCGGCGAAAAGATCAAGTACCTCATGGAGCATGTCGATGGCTTGCAGGATGGTCGCGCTATCCTCTCTACCCATTGCCACAACGACCTCGGCATGGCTACTGCCAACACAATTAGTGGTGTGGTAAATGGCGCTCGTCAGGTAGAGGTAACCATCAACGGTATCGGCGAACGTGCTGGTAATACCTCATTGGAGGAGATTGCCATGATCATCAAGACACATCAGGCTAATATGCCTGTTCAGACAAACATCAACACCACCAAGATCTGGCCAACCAGCCGTTTGGTTTCGTCGCTGATGAACATGCCTGTCCAGCCTAACAAGGCTATCGTTGGCAAGAATGCCTTCGCTCACAGTTCTGGCATCCACCAGGATGGTGTATTGAAGAATGTCCAGACCTACGAGATCATGGATCCTAAGGATGTCGGAATCGACGAAAACTCTATCGTTCTGACTGCCCGTTCAGGTCGTGCCGCTTTGCGTCACCGCCTCTCTGTATTGGGCATCGAGATGGATCAGGAGAAGCTTGATAAGACCTACGAAGCTTTCCTCAAGTTGGCTGACAAAAAGAAGGAACTCAACGACGACGATCTGCTCATGCTGGTCGGTGCCGAGAAGGCCGAGGACAATCACATCCAACTCGAATCTCTCCAGGTTACCACCGGTAAGGGTGTCAAACCTATTGCCGCTATCCGCCTGAAGGTTGCCAACGAACTCTTCGAGGCTGCAGGCATCGGCAATGGTCCGGTGGATGCCTCTATCAAGGCTCTCAAACAGATCATCCGTCGCGAGATGACCCTCAAGGAGATGACCATCCAGGCCATCAGCAAGGGCTCCGACGATCTCTGTAAGGTTCACATGCAGGTGGAACACGACAACCATACCTATTATGGCTTCGGTACTGATACCGATATCGTCACCGCCAGCGTTGAAGCTTACATTGATTGTATCAATAAGTTTAAGTAGAAGACCCCCTAACCCCCTTTAGGGGGAACTATTTACCTGATGGAATCAAAAAAACTGTTCAGTTACCAGAATGCTGATCCATTTCTATATGGGCAACTCAAAATTTGGGCAAAAGAAAACCGATCGCATCCCACTGAAGCTGAATCCGTCTTAAGAAACTGCATCAGAGCAAATAATTTAGGGCATAAGTTTCTATTTCAATATATAATAGGACAATATATAGTCGATTTCCTTTGTCCAGATTCAAAACTGATCATAGAGGTTGATGGTGCATATCATTCTGAGCCTAATCAGCAAGTGAATGATGAGATAAGAACTCATCAATTGGAAGGAATGGGGTATAAAGTCATTCGTTTTACCAACGAAGAGATACTATTCGATATCGATAATGTTCTTGAAAGAATAAATAAAATCATAAATAATTTGTAATATGTCAAACTGTAATAACAAACAATCCGTAGCAGCTGAATTCCCCCTAAAGGGGGATAGGGGGTCTACCTTATTCGACAAAATCTGGGATGCACACGTAGTGCAGAAGGTTGAGGATGGACCTACCCAATTGTATATTGATCGCCTGTATGCACACGAGGTAACTTCACCTCAGGCATTCGACTCATTGCGCGACAAGGGCATCAAGGCATTCCGTGCTGACCATGTAGTGGCTATGCCTGATCACAATACTCCATCTGATCAGCAGAAGGAGATCGGTGATCCTATCGGCTGCAAGCAGGTTGAGACCCTCAGCAAGAACTGTGCTGAGTTTGGCATCAAGCATTTCGCAATGGGTACCAAGGACAATGGTATTATCCATGTCGTTGGTCCAGAGAAGGGTCTCTCATTGCCAGGTATGACCATCGTCTGCGGCGACTCACACACCTCTACTCACGGTGCAGTAGGTGCCATCGCTATGGGTATCGGTACTTCGGAGGTTGCTCAGGTACTCGCTTCACAGTGTATCCTCCAGAGCAAGCCTAAGACCATGCGTATCAACATCGAGGGTGAGCTTCAGGCTGGTGTTACTGCCAAGGACGTAGCTCTCTACATCATGGCTCAGGTTACCACCTCGGGTGCTACTGGTTATGCCGTTGAGTATGCTGGTTCTGCTATCCGCAATATGAGCATGGAGGGTCGTCTGACTCTCTCTAACCTCTCCATCGAGATGGGTTCACGCGCAGGTCTGATTGCTCCTGATGAGACTACTTTCGCTTACCTCAAGGGTCGTGAGTATGCTCCTAAGGGTGCTGAGTGGGATGCTGCTGTAGCCAAGTGGAGCCAGTTGAAGAGCGATGAGGATGCAGTCTTTGACAAGGAGTTGACCTTCAAGGCAGAGGATATCAAGCCTCGCATCACCTATGGTACCAACCCTGGTGCTGGCATTGCTATTGATGAGTGCATTCCTACTACCGATGGCATGAGCGAGAGCGAAAAGGCTCAGTTCATGAGCCAGTTGGAGTATATGCAGTTCAAGCCAGGTGAGAAGTTGGAGGGTCATCCAGTAGATTATGTCTTCTTGGGTGCTTGTACCAATGGCCGTATCGAGGACTTCCGTGCTTTTGCCTCTGTAGTCAAGGGCAAGAAGAAGGCTGCCAATGTCGTAGCTTGGCTCGTACCAGGTTCATGGTTGGTACGTCAGCAGATCATTGAGGAGGGTATTGACAAGATCCTCGAGGAGGCAGGCTTCGAACTCCGTCTCCCATCTTGTTCAAGCTGTTTGGCTATGAACCCAGATAAGGTTCCTGCAGGCAAGCTCTCCATCTCTACCTCTAACCGTAACTTCGTAGGTCGTCAGGGTCCTGGTGCTCGTACCATCTTGGCAAGCCCACTTACCGTAGCTGCTTCTGCTATCACAGGCGTGATTACCAACCCACAGACCCTCTCCCCAGCCCTTTCCCTTAATGGCGAGGAAGAACCAGTTACCAAAGTAGTTCCTGAGAATCCTGTTGGTTGTCCAAATGTCGCCTTCGGTGCTAACTCATCCCTCCCCATTAAGGGGGAGGTGGCACAAAGTGCCGGAGAGGGTCTTAGGTCTAAGTCGTTCTCCGTTGTTCGTTCTACCTGTCTCCCAATCAACATCGACAACAACAATACCGACAATATCATCCCAGCTCGTTACTTGGCATTCACTACCCGTGATCCAAAGTTCTATGGTGATGCTTTCATGCACGATATCCGCTACAATGCCAACAATGAGCCAGTAGCTGACTTCATCATGAATCAGGCTCCATTCAACGAGACTCCTTCAGAGGGCAAGCGTGAGATCATCATCGGTGGTAAGAACTGGGGTTCTGGTTCGAGCCGTGAGCACGCAGCATGGGCTATTGCAGGTTATGGTACTCGTGTGGTTATCTCTTCTTCATTTGCTGATATCCACCGCAACAACCTCCTCAACTGTTTCGTTCTCCCTGTCATTGTGAGCGAGGAGTTCCGTCAGGAGTTGCTTGCTTCGGTAGCAGCCGATGCTAATGCTGTAGTGACCGTTGACGTTCCAAACCAGACTGTCACCAACGAGGCAACTGGTCATTCAGAGAAGTTTGAGATCAATGCCTACAAGAAGTATTGCCTCTTGAACGGCTATGATGATATCGACTATCTGTTGAGCAAGAAGGCAGAGATCGAAAAGTTCGAAGACGAACGTTAAAAGCGCTTCGCGCGTTAATTGCCAGCTAGCTGACGTTAATGACTACGTGTTAATTTAATGGCACAGCCATTTAACGTGAACGTAGTGAACTTTTAACGTGTAACATTTAACTTTTGATGAATCTGGAAATATTAGATACAACACTTCGTGATGGCGAACAGACCTCTGGCGTGGCATTCAACGCGTCAGAGAAACTCGCCATCGCGCGTGATTTACTTTCTAAGGTAGGCGTAGATCGCCTGGAGATTGCCTCCGCTCGTGTGAGTGAGGGCGAGTTCCAGTGTGTGAAGAAGGTCTGCGAGTGGGCTGCTGCATCGGGATTCCTGGAGTGTATTGAGGTGTTGGGCTTCTGCGATGGCGGAGCTTCCATCCAGTGGATCAAGGATGCAGGTGGTAAGGTGATCAACCTGCTGACCAAAGGCAGCGAACGTCATTGCATCGGCCAGCTCAAGAAACAGCCAGCTGAACATTGGGCAGATGTCAAAGCTAATGTTATCAAGGCCGTAGAGGCAGGATTGACGGTCAACATCTATCTCGAAGACTGGAGCAATGGTATGCTCAATAGCCCTGACTATGTACTTCAGATGGTCGAAGCTTTGCAGGATCTGCCTATCAAGAGATTTATGTTGCCGGATACTTTGGGCATCCTTTCTCCACACCAGACCAAACTGCTGATGCAGAAGATGGTGTCCAAGTTCCCAGATCTCCACTTTGACTTCCATGCCCACAACGACTATGACCTTGCCGTAGCTAATGTATTGGCTGCAGCCGAATCCGGTTGTCGAGGTGTTCATACTACGGTCAATGGATTGGGTGAACGCGCAGGCAATGCCTCGTTGAGCAGCGTGGTGGCTGTAATCAACGACATGTTGCCAGAGGTCTCTATCCGAGTCAACGAGAGCAGCATCAACAATATCAGCCGCATGGTCGAGAGCTATTCGGGCATCGGCACAGCAGCCAACACTCCTATCGTAGGCGAAAACGTCTTCACACAGACCGCAGGCGTCCATGCTGATGGCGACAAGAAAGGCAAACTCTATGTCAATGCCCTCCTCCCAGAGCGATTCGGACGCAGTCGTGAGTATGCTCTCGGCAAGATGTCTGGCAAGGCGAATATCGAACAGAACCTCAAGGTACTGGGCATTAACCTCAGCGACGAGGATATGCGCCGTGTCACCAAGCGTATCAACGAATTGGGCGACAAGAAGGAACTTGTTACCATCGATGATCTGCCATACATCATCTCCGATGTCTTGCACCACGATGCGCCATCGGATAGCATCAAACTGGTCAGCTACATGGTTTCGACTGCCTATGGTCTGCATCCGCAAGCTGTAGTGAAATTGGAGATCAATGGACAGGAGTACGAGGAATCGGCTACGGGCGACGGTATGTTCGATGCCTTTGTGCGTGCTGTACGTCACATCTACCGTCTGAAGCTCAACCGCACCTTCCCTTGGTTGACCAATTATGTGGTGACTATTCCTCCCGGAGGTCGTACCGATGCTTTGGTACAGACCGCTATCTCATGGGAATACGAGGGCAAGGTCTATCGTACCCGTGGACTCGATGCAGATCAGACTGAGGCAGCCATCAAGGCTACCATCAAGATGCTCAACCTGCTTGAGACCGATTGATGACATCTCTATTGTACCGTCTTATTTCTTAACTCAAAGAAGAAGAGAAGATAAGAAGATTATTAAATTAAAGTCAGGCTTCCTTCGGGATTCGCCTGACTTTTTTCTTGAACAATCATATTTTGCTATGTACATAGTGATAATTCATGGATAACTACACTATTAGGGTTTGAAAAACAAGAAAAAGTGTAATTTTATAAGGCAGAAATCAAGGAAAAAGTGTAATTTTGCAAGCATAAAAACATATAAAAAGTGTAATTTTGCTATGCTTTACAGAAAAATCAGCACTGAAATTGAGGCACATCTCCGCTCTGGTAGTGACAAGATAATGATTGTAGAAGGTGCCAGACAGATAGGCAAATCATACATTATACGTGAGGTCGGCAATCGGCTTTACAAGAACTTCGTCGAGGTGAACTTTGTCATGGATGACGAGATGGATGGACTGTTCCGTAGCATCCACGGATTGGACGAGTTCTATATGACTCTGAGCATGGTTGCAGGTGGAAAGTTGAATAATAAGTACGACACGCTTGTATTCCTTGATGAGATACAGCACTACCCCCAGTATCTTACCATGCTGAAATTCCTGCGTGAAGAAGGCAAGTTTACCTACATAGCCAGTGGCAGCTTGCTCGGCATCGCTCTTCGCAATACTACTTCAATCCCTGTTGGCAGTATCATTCGCAAGCAGATGTATCAACTTGACTTCGAGGAATGGCTGATGGCAGAAGGTTGGGGCAAAGAGGCTCTTAACTATGTGCGTGATTGCTACAAGCGACAAGTTTCTGTATCTGAGGCTCAACATCAGAATCTGTTGGGCGAGTTCAGGAAGTATCTCCTAGTGGGCGGTCTGCCAGATGCAGTCAACACCTACTTAGAAACTCACAACATCGTCCGGGTTCGAGAGGTTCAGGAATCTATCCGAAGCCTATACAAGGAGGATGCAGCCAAATACGAGAAGGAGTCAAGCAAGAAACTTCTCATACGCCGTATCTATGACATGATTATGTCTCAAATGGAAAACAAGAAGAAGCGCATTGTAGCAAAGGACATCCGTAACAAAAAAGGTGATAGATTTGAATGGTATGCCGAGGAGTTTGAATACCTGATATCCTCAGGCATAGCCCTCGATGTACACGCCATCTCCAATCCCAAATACCCTCTCTCAGAATCAGTTCACAAGAACCTACTAAAACTGTATCTCAACGATGTTGGAATACTTACAGGGCGATTATTCGAGTACAATATAGCACCTGTGATGAAGGATGAACGAAGCATAAACCTTGGTTCGGTTTACGAGAGCGTAGTTGCTCAAGAATTGAAGGCACACGGACATGACCTCTTCTATTATGACAATGCGAAGAAGGGGGAGGTTGATTATCTTGTTAACAATGTGGCAGGAATGACAGTCTTGCCCATTGAGGTGAAATCTGGGAAGGACTTCACCACACATAAGGCACTTGACAAATTTCTGGCAGACAAGGAGTACAATATCCCATCGGGCATAGTATTGGATAATGAACGCGAAGTATATACAAAGGATAATGTCACCTACATGCCTATATATTACATAATGTGTATAGAGCGAACTGAAATCCATGAAGATGAGTGTTTCTTCTAATGGTCTTGATAGTCAGGCATCCTTCGGGATTTGCCTGACTTTTTTGTAAGCTTTATCCTCCATCATTCCAAATCATTCTATAATCAATCTGATTAATCCAAATACTAACCAGAAATTCACTAATTCCCTAATACTTGATCATAAATTACTGATTTCTTGACCTCTTTCTTGTATAATGGCAACGTCACGCTTTGTGACGTTGCCAGTTTTTTCTTTCCTCCTTGAATAATATTGGTCGGAAACTATATAAAAAAGTGAGAAAATGACCATGATATTATAAATTACCCAAAGATAGGTATTTGTTTCACTCGAAAAAATGACTATCTTTGCACCCGGAAAAAAATAGGTTTTGTAAGAATGAAAGGTATTAGAATTTTGCTAATCTTGGGATTAGCATCTTTGGAATGTGGAGGAATACAAGCTCAGGAATTTGGATTGGAATACACAGGAGAGCTGCAGACAGGCTTCAATGGCAAGAGTTGCTTTGCCAATCTGCTACGACTTAACTTCGATTATGAACTGAACGAACATATCAAGTTCAGCGCAGCTACCCTCAGCATAGCACATAGTCTGGAGGGAAGAGTTTTGGACGATCTGCAGGTCTTTACCAACCTCGATGCAGATAATCAGGCTTTGGCACCCACC
The DNA here is from genome assembly GCA_045627865.1 of Bacteroidales bacterium. Taxonomy (GTDB): domain Bacteria; phylum Bacteroidota; class Bacteroidia; order Bacteroidales; family UBA3663; genus Liminaster. The sequence continues at coordinate 97,397 of JAZQOK010000011.1, read as the reverse complement.
ATTGCAGGAATTGAATGGACCATCAACGACCATCACACCCTCTATGCCGGTGTACGAGACGTGAGTGCCGACTACTTCACCAGTCCTGTAACCTCTCTGTTCTCCAATAGTTCGGCGGGTATCTTCCCAACAATATCGTGCATTCAGGAGATAGCCAACTACCCATTAGCAGGTATGGGCTTGCACTACAGCTACCGGCGAGAGGCAGTCGAGGTAATGGCCTCTCTGTACAATGGCGTAGGCCGGGATAATTTCTCTGGCCGCGAGAATGTGTGGAGAGTGGATCCCAAGTGCGATGGTCTCTTTGCCATGGCGCAAGGTGGCTATACCCTGGGCGAAAGCCATTACTACCTGGGCGCATGTCTGCACACTGGCACTCGCGAAGCCAGAGAGGTGAGAAGTGCTCTCTGGGGATACGCAGAGCAGGAGATCACCCCCACCTTCAGCCTGATTGCCTCCTACTCCCACGCCATGGGAGATGGCCTGGATTGTACGGACTTTGTAGCCATAGGCGGTCAATATACAATAGATAAATCGACAATCGGTTTGTATGGAGATTACGCTCAGTTCGATCATCAAACGGAGTTTGCCTCCGAACTGACCTACAGATACGAAATTACCTCCTCGCTGTATGTCCAGACAGCCTATCATCTGATACATGATGACTCCTGGCAGTCGGCAGCATTGGTCCGTCTGGGCATCACTCTATAGTATATTTAGATGTTCGTGGTGCAAATTGAATAAATAATTATACAAAGAAAAGGCGATTATTGAGTATAAATGCATAAAATAGCAAGAAATGTTTGTATAATCGAGAAAAAAAGATTACCTTTGCCCCGTTTTGTAAAGAAAAGATTATTAACAACAATATAAAACAAAGCAAAACAATGAATCTCAAAATCGCTGTTCTGGCTGGTGATGGTATCGGACCAGAAATCATGGAGCAGGGCGTAGCTGTCGTTAAGGCAGTTGCCCAGAAGTTTGGACATGAAGTAAGCTTCAAGGAGGCACTCTGCGGTGCTCACGCTATCGATGAGGTAGGTGATCCATTCCCAGAGGAGACCTTCAAGACCTGTATGGATGCTGACGCAGTTCTTTTCGCCAGTGTAGGTGATCCTAAGTTCGACAACAATCCTAACGCCAAGGTTCGTCCTGAGCAGGGTCTTTTGGCTATGCGCAAGAAGTTGGGTCTCTTTGCCAACATCCGTCCTGTTACTACCTTCGACTGTCTCGTTCACAAATCACCATTGAAGGATGAGTTCGTCAAGGGTGCTGACTTCATCTGCATCCGTGAGTTGACCGGTGGTATGTACTTCGGCAAGAAGGAGGAGCCAACCATCAATGCCAATGGCGTTGAGGAGGCACTCGATACCAACTACTATACCCGTCCAGAGGTAGAACGTATCCTCCGCGTAGGTTATCAGTATGCTCGTCAGCGTCGCAAGCACCTCACCGTAGTCGATAAGGCCAATGTTCTTGCCTCTTCACGTCTGTGGCGTAAGGTTGCTCAGGAGATCATGGGTGAGTATCCTGATGTTACCACCGACTTCATGTATGTTGACAACGCTGCTATGCGCATGATTCAAGATCCACGTTTCTTCGACGTTATGGTAACCGAGAACACTTTCGGCGATATCCTGACCGACGAGGGTTCTGTCATCACTGGTTCCATGGGCTTGCTCCCATCTGCATCTACAGGTGAGCATACTCCAGTCTTCGAGCCAATCCATGGTTCATGGCCACAGGGCAAGGGTCTCAACATCGCCAACCCATTGGCACAGATCCTCTCTGCTGCTATGTTGTTTGAGTACTTCGACCTCAAGGAGGAGGGTGCTTTGATCCGTGAGGCTGTTGATGCTTCTCTCGATCAGAACGTACGTACCCCAGAGATTCAGGTTGAAGGTGGCGCCAAGTACGGTACCAAGGAGGTCGGTGCTTGGATTGTTGAGTATATCAAGAATAAGTAAAAAAAACTCTCTCCGCCACAGCCTCACCCCCAACCCCTCTCCGCTCGGAGAGGGGAGTAAGTAAGATACAAAACCAATGAGTAAATTATCTATTTCAGAACAGAAGCAACGAAATCAAACTACTCCCCTCTCCGAGCGGAGAGGGGTTGGGGGTGAGGCTGTAGCGGAGAGTATCTTCATCAAAGGTGCCCGCGTCAATAACCTGAAAAACATCGACGTCGAGATTCCGCGAGGGAAACTTGTTGTCATCACAGGTCTGTCCGGATCTGGCAAATCATCATTAGCATTCGATACATTATATGCCGAGGGCCAGCGTCGTTACGTTGAGTCCTTGTCATCGTATGCCCGTCAGTTCCTCGGACGAATGGGCAAACCGGAGTGCGACTATATTTTGGGTATTCCCCCTGCTGTAGCCATCCAGCAGAAGGTCGTGGTGCGTAATCCTCGTTCGACGGTAGGCACTTCGACCGAAATTTACGATTACCTGCGTCTGCTCTTTGCACGTATCGGCAAAACCATCTCTCCTATCAGTGGTATTGAGGTCAAAAAACACACCACCGACGACGTCATCGCCCGTGCAAAACAACTGCCTGATGGCAGTCGAATTGCTATTTTGGTCCGCGTCGAAGTGCCCGAGGGACGTACCCTTCAGGAGCATATCGAAGTGTTGATTAAATCGGGATTCTCACGATCTGAAAACGATGGCAAATTCATCCGATTAGAAGAAGTTTCTGCTGCTCCATTCAATCTGGTCATCGACCGCCTGAAGGTTCCATTCGAAGATAATGCCTCTTTGAGCCGTTTTGGAGATTCAGTCGAAACAGCTTTTTATGAGGGCAATGGAGAACTGATCCTTAAAGTTTGGACTCCCGACGGATCTTTCAGTGAATCGCTTTTCTCGAAAAAATTTGAGGCCGACGGAATCACCTTCGAGGAGCCATCGGACATGATGTTCAACTTCAATTCTCCTGCCGGCGCTTGTCCGACGTGCGAAGGCTTCGGCAAGGTAATGGGCATCGACGAAGATCTGGTCATTCCGAACAAAGCGCTTTCGCTCTACGAAGATGCCGTGATCTGCTGGCGTGGAGACAAGATGGGCGAATGGAAGAACTATTTTGTTCAGAACTGTGGCGAAGTCATCTTGAGCGATGGACAACCCTTCCCAATCCATCGCCCCTATTACCAGTTGACCCAAGAACAGAAAGATCTGCTCTGGAAGGGTTATCCACCGGTACTCTCCAAGAATAAAGAGGAGCGTTGGGACAAAACCCTCTATGGCATCGACGATTTCTTCCAGATGGTTTCTGAGAACCTCTATAAGATCCAGTATCGTGTCCTGCAGGCACGCTATCGTGGCAAAACCGTTTGTCCGGAGTGTCATGGCGGACGTCTCAAAAAAGAGGCAAGCTATGTGAAATTAGGAGGCAAGAGCATCATGGAGGTGGTGAAGATGCCTGTCTGCGAACTGATTCCTTGGTTCAATCAGTTGGAGACAAACCTCACCGACCACGAACGACAGATCGCCAAGCGACTCCTGACCGAAATACGTAACCGTCTGCATTTCCTCGAGGAGGTAGGTCTCTCCTATCTCACCCTCGACCGTCTCTCCAACTCCCTTTCGGGTGGTGAGAGCCAGCGCATCAACTTGGCCACGTCGTTGGGATCTTCGTTGGTCGGTTCAATGTATATCCTCGACGAACCATCCATCGGTCTTCACTCTCGCGATACCGACCAGTTGATTCACGTACTCCGCGAACTGCGCGACCAGGGCAACACAGTCATTGTGGTCGAACATGACGAGGAGATTATCCGCTCGGCCGACTACCTGATTGATATCGGCCCTGAAGCAGGCATCCATGGCGGCGAGGTTGTTTATCAAGGTACTTTGGCCGATCTGGACAAGGGAGATAGTTACACAGCCCGTTTCTTCACGGGGCGCGAAACGATCGAAGTGCCCGTCAAATCCCGTCCGTGGAGCAGCTATATCGAGGTACGTGGAGCGGTGCACAACAATCTGAAAGGCATCGATGTCAAGTTCCCATTGGGCGTATTGACCGTCGTGACAGGTGTATCGGGTTCTGGCAAATCTACCCTTGTACGCGACATATTATATAAGAGTATTGTACGCCAACTGGGAGATGTGGGTGATGCCCCAGGAGCCTTTGCCGGTTTGGAAGGTGATGTAAAGCGCATCAAGCGTATTGAGTTCATCGATCAGAACCCTATCGGCAAGTCCAGCCGAAGCAATGCCGCTACCTACATGAAGGCCTACGACGAGATTCGCAAGGTCTTTGCCGATCAGCAGATGGCCAAGCAACTCGGCTTTACTCCAGCCACCTTCTCGTTCAATGTCGAGGGAGGACGATGCGAGGAGTGTAAGGGAGAAGGCACCATTACGGTCGAGATGCAGTTCATGGCCGACCTCGTCATGGAATGTGAATCTTGTCATGGACAACGCTTCAACAGCGACGTGCTTGAGGTGCTCTACAAGGACAAGAACATCTCGCAGGTATTGGATTTGACCGTCGATGAGGCCATCGAGTTCTTCAAGGACGAAAAGAGTGTAGTACGTCGTCTGCTACCATTGCAGAAAGTAGGTTTGGGTTATATAAAACTCGGACAGAGTTCTTCAACCCTGTCCGGCGGTGAGAACCAGCGTGTCAAGCTGGCATACTATCTGGCCAATAATTCGAACGATCACACGCTGTTCATCTTCGACGAACCTACTACAGGCCTTCACTTACACGATGTCAAGGTACTGCTGTCAGCCTTCGACGAATTGCTGCAGAATGGACACACCCTGGTGGTCATCGAACATAATCTGGATGTCATCAAGTGTGCCGATCATATCATTGACCTCGGCCCTGAAGGTGGTACCGATGGTGGCCATCTGGTCTTCCAGGGTACGCCACGCGACCTCTGCCTATGCGAGGGTTCCTATACTGCCAAGTATCTAACTAGCATGCTTCATGCATAGTTATCAGTTATTAGTTATTACCACAAAACTTAAATTTTACTATTATTCCGTTATAATTGCCTAACTAATAACTATTAGCTAATAACTCCCAGATTAAATCTGGGCTAAGCATCAATGATGACGGAAGCAATAGCCAACGGTAAGTTCTCCGTAGGCTGGAGTGGTATCGACTGTCCATTGGTGTATCTTGTAGCCCAGATCAATGAAGAGTGAACCACGTTTCAGGTTGAAGTTGATGCCTGCGCCTACCTTAAAGAACACGCCCATGTGCTCTTCGTCTCCATCACTATAATAATAGGTATCAAACTCATATCTGTAAGAACTATAGCTCACATTACCAAAGTTATAGCCAATCTGTCCCTGTAAATAGGGATTGATGTTGCCAGTTGGGAAGTGATACTGCAAATTGAGAAAAACTGGCACCTCAAAGGTTGAGAAATCACAATTTCCATTCTTCTCCAAGTTGTAATTGTGTCCCATCATGCCAATGCCGGGACCCATCTTTATTTGGTCGTTCACCTTGAAATTGGCTATAAACTCTACGCCTCCGCCGCCAGTCACTCCGCTTGTGCCTTGTGTGGCAAGAGCTACAGCAACTTGTGGACAGAATACGAGTGGTTCCTGAGCAGCAACTATTGCACAAAAAGAAGAGAATAAAGCCGCTATTAAATATTTTTTCATCAGTAATAAAATATTTTGTTATTAATGTATGTTTTTGTCAACTTCGAAATGAGTTGATTGCGCAAAGATGATAAAAAGAAATTAAACGACCAAGAGAAAAAGCCGAAAAAAAGTATTAAACAACGCAACAATTCTTAAATGGATTGGTCTGTTTTGCAAAATAGCAGCATCTTTGGAGGTAATTGTATGTCAAAATAGTCCATTGTCTCATTATTACTACCTTACTGATCAATAATGTCAACTTAATTCTTTTAAACATTAATTATCGTTAATGATACGTTAATTTCTCATTAATTATTTTATTATTAATCAGCACATTAAATTAACGAAAAATTAATGTTTAATTATATGGTAATTAATGTTAACAAAGTTACAATCATATATTTCCTCCTCAAGTTCACAAGCCGTGGGACATTTCCTTCCGATACGTGGGACATCTATTGGTCAAGTGCAATAAAGTCCCTATCTTTGCACCGTGATTCAGTTACACGTACAAACAACGTACAGACTACGTATAGCGTACGTATCTTTACGTTCTTTGGCTGAGTTCACTACATTTCTGCTCTCGACAACATGGAATCTCGATGATATTTTCTCTTCTTGCTTGCATTTTCATCTTCTATGGCACATTTTTTTCATTTCTAAATCAAAAAAATGGATAAAATCATCTGAAAGACAGAAAATTTCAGTAACTTTGGCCTCGGTAAACATAGCGATATGGTTGTATGGTTATTACAAATATCGCTAATTACCAAATTATTCTATCAATTATTTTTCATCGAACTCAAGTTATTTTAAATAGTTATTGATGCTCATATCAAGCAAATATAGTAAACTCATCCTTTCGATATTAACGCTCTTATGTTCATATCTTCCAATCAAAGCTGAAATATCGACTCGTGAGCAAGCAGAAGCAGAAAAGTACACATCACAATTTCTGAAACAACGAGGCTACAAACATCGTTCGTTGGAATGTAAACTACATGGTCAATGTGTTTTATTGTTGACAGATAAATACTACAACGACTTTCTGCTTCTTGTACGTGCTGACCATGCGTCAAAGGTCAATGAACGCGTTTTGGCATATTCCCTTGATATGCCAAGTAGTTATGTGTCAGCTACAGGAAAAAAAGGCATAACCTCTCTCATCAAGTACTATGATGTGATGATCAAATACATGAAGGAAGATTTGCCTTTAGACACATTAAACGTTGCCCCATTACTCAAGGGAATTGCATGGGATCAGCTCTATATCAATCAAGTTTGGCAGGGTCAAAAGGAGGATGTTCTAACAGGCTGTGGACCGACTGCTGCAGCACAAATCATGAAATGGTACGAGTGGCCCAAAAAAATTGAAGGCAAAGAAACCTATACGGACAAGGAGGGACATATTATCTCTTATGATGTCATGGAGAATATGCCTCTGACATGGGATATCTGGAAAAATAAGTACAATAATAATGGCGGCAAAAAAAATTCAGAAATAGAGCCAGTCATGCGTGCCATCAGTACAGCTTTTCATGTCGAATATGGACATGAATCCACAGGTACTCAGACGAATAATATTTACCATGCCATGATTGAGCATTTCGGGTATTCACCTGTGATGTATCCCGCCTACGATGGATTAACCCAAAACGAATTGTTGCAGTTGATTCGAAATGAACTGCAACAGGGAAGACCTGTATTGATGTGTGGCTTTGATCATCTCTTTGTCTGTGATGGGTTAAAGGAGGGCTACATGCACTTCTGCATGGGCTGGGGTGGAAGTTTTGATGGTTGGTACCGATTCCCTTCCTGGAATAAACCTTTAGGGGATCAAAGTCTGTTCAAATCAGCACTTCTTCACATTCTCCCCGACACATTAGAACATCGCAAAGAAGTTATAGTTGATGCTCCAAACACTTTGGCTAATCACCTTACACTCGACGAACAACAATCTGTGACTCATCTCAAAGTTACTGGCCCTATAGGTAGTAATGATATTTGTCTGCTACGACAAATGTCTGGAGCAACCGATCGAGAGGCTTATCGCACCCACCATGGGCATCTCACAGAGCTGGACTTATGGGATGCACAGATAACAGAGGATTCTACCGATTATTATACATTCGATGCAAGTGCTGCTCACAACTTTATATTCGTTAACAACCAAAAATACGAATTTGATAAGATGACTCATAACCTTTGGATGGAACTGAGTCAGGGGCAAACCCGCTTGGCTAACAATGGTATATACTATACAGAGGACGAACCCGGCAAGAAATATACGAATCACAGTTTTTTGCAGCGCAACATCGTCGGTAACCAGATGTTCAGAGAATGTTATAACCTACGTTCTTTGGTTTTGCCCCGAAATGCTCACGGTATTAATTCCCAGGCGATGGCATTCTGCCCAAATCTGAAGAGTGTCACTCTGCCAGCAACACTATACCGAATCTCCGAGAACGCCTTCGTTCAAGATCGTAATCTACAGACAGTCAATGTTTCCCTCTTTTCCAAAAAACTTCTGGAGGAAAACCTGAACAGGGAATCCAATAGATTTATTTGGAAGGAGTCAAACAAGACTCCGGTCATTACTTATTATGAGGATAAACAAGATAGTATTGGCAAGAAAGTGACCATACTAAAGGCAGGTACGCTTGATCAACATATAGCCGATGAAGAGAAATACAACCTGACGCATCTTAGCATTTCCGGACCAATCAATGGACGAGATATCCGTTTGCTACGATACATGACGGGGACTAATAATGGACAATTGCGGTATCTGGACTTAAGCAATGCTCGAATTATTAAAGATACAGCGGAGTATTTCTCTTACGATGCAGTTCAGACCAATTATCGTGTTTACATCGGAAATAAGCAATACAAATTCTCAGAAATGACCCATGAAAAATGGTTAGAAATTTGTGCCAAAGGAAAAGATAAAGACAGAGACCGATATCTCACCGAAGATGAACCTGGTAAAAAATATACTGTACACATCACAACAGACAATGATCTATTCGGTTTAGAAATGTTACGTGGAAGCGTCAATCTTCAAGATATTCTTCTGCCGAAATCTGTTCGTCTCATTTCGTCTTTTGCATTGGCAAATTGTCCTATTCTACAAAACGTCACACTTCCAGAAGCTATGATCAGTTCCGGTGTTAATGTTTTTGTCAATGACCCAATGCTCTCGAAAGTTCGCGTCCGTAAGGGCTCAAAGACATCAGCAATCAAAACACTTGACAAAACAGATTCCAACTTTCTGTTCAAAAATCTCAAAACAATTCCAGAGTTCGAATTCTTTGAATAATGAATAAAAAAAAACTTATCAACACAACTATAAACATATAATATAAAGATGGATAAATCAAATCTCAGAATCGTATATATGGGCACACCTGACTTCGCTGTGCCAACCCTCGATGCCCTTGTGCAGGGTGGATACAATGTGGTAGGAGTCATCACGATGCCCGACAAACCGGCAGGCCGTGGTCACAAGATGCAATATAGCCCCGTCAAGGAGTATGCACTCGAGCATAATCTTCCCTTGCTTCAGCCAGAGAAACTGAAGAATGAGGAGTTCCTCGAAGCACTCCGAGCCTGGAAGGCTGACCTGCAGATCGTGGTCGCTTTCCGTATGTTGCCAGAGGTAGTATGGAACATGCCTCGCTGTGGAACTTTCAACCTCCATGCAGCCCTCCTGCCCCAATACCGAGGTGCAGCCCCAATCAACTGGGCAGTCATGAACGGTGACCGAAAGACCGGAGCCACCACCTTCTTCCTCGACCACGATATCGATACTGGCCGAATCATCCTGAAGCAAGAGATGGACATTGCCCCCGACGAGAATGTAGGCTCTGTTCACGACCGATTGATGGAGATGGGCAAGGGATTGGTATGCCGTACCGTCGATCTGGTACTGGAGGCAGACGGCAACATCGACCGCATACCGACCATCGATCAGGAGACCCTCATGGCCGATCTGGTGAGTGCCACAGGTATTGCAGAACTCCGTCCTGCTCCAAAGATCTTCAAGGAGACCTGCGAGATCCATTGGGATTGGACAACCGACAAGATCTACAACCATGTGCGCGGCCTTTCGCCCTACCCTGCTGCCTGGACAAGCCTCACCCTCTCAACGGGCGAAGTAATCAGCCCAGTCAAGGTGTATAAGGTAACTCCTCACAAATCCTCGCAATCAGGAGAACCTGGCCAGATACAGACCGATGGCAAATCCTATATCCACCTCACCTGTGCCGATGGAGTCATTGCGCTCGATGAGCTCCAGATTCCCGGCAAGAAACGCATGGATGTCAAATCTTTGCTCAACGGGTTCAAGTTGTAACAAAACTACAAAGGAACAAAAGAACGCACAGCCGAAATGATCAATATCAACACACAGGAACTGATTGAAATTCTAGACACCACTCCTGCCTCACAGAACATCATGCTGGTGGGACGACATGGCATAGGCAAGTCGGAGATCCTAACCCATTACTTCGAACAGAAGGGAATGAGGGTCATTGCCCTCTTTCTGGGACAGATGTCAGACCCAGGCGATCTGATTGGCCTTCCACAAAAGGAGGAGAAGACGGGACGTACCACCTTCATGCCTCCCTATTGGTTTCCTGTCGATGACAAGCCGATTGTACTGTTCCTCGACGAACTGAACCGTGCCCGTCCAGAGGTATTGCAAACCATCATGGATCTGGCCTTGAACCGCAAACTGGCAGGCAAGAGTCTGCCCGAGGGAAGCCGTGTCATCTCGGCTGTGAATGCAGGCGAGGAGTATCAGGTCACCGATCTGGATCCGGCACTCGTGTCGCGTTTCAATATCTATCAGTTTGTCCCAACAGTGGCCGAATGGTTGTTGTGGGCTGACCAGAACCAGCTTGACCGACGTGTGACACAGTTCCTGCAGAACGAACCAATCTGGTTAGATGGCAACGAAGGCCAGAAGAAGGGCATTGACACCGGATTGGAAAAGAGTCCGGATCGTCGTGCATGGAAGAAAGTTTCGGACATCATCAAGCCACTCGATGATCTGAACGAACTCCACAAGAAACTGATTGCCGGCATCATCGGAGCTGCAGCCACCAGCCAGTTCTTTGCCTCGATCAGCCACACCAAGGTATTGAGTGGCATGGAGGTCCTCCTCGACTTCGACCGTCACAAGATGATTCTCCAAAAGTATCAGCTGCATCAGTATGCCATCGTCAACGAGGGTATCTTCCGTTATCTGGAGGCCGGCGACATCGCTTCGGACAGAGTCGATGACATTGCCTCCAACCTCACAGCCTATTACACCATGCTCGAAAAGGCCAAGAACAACGAGGCTATCGCCCATTTTGCCAGCGTTTTCGAAAAGGGTTCCTACCAGAAGGCTATCCTCTTTATCCTCGACCACACACCGAAGATCTACAAGAAGCTCATCAAGTTCATTGCAAGCTTGTAATCAAATTCTAATTACAATACCATGCTTGGCCTCTTCAAACGCATATCCGAGCAATGGTTTCTGAGGGAGCCAGCCTTCTTCAGTTTGTACTGCACACACCAGCTAAAGGAGAATTTCGGAATGCAATGCCCCGTGCGTTCAGGTGAGCATCGTATTGAATACAATCCTGCCCTACTCAAAGGACATAGCCAATCCGAGATCGAAACCCTGTTACGCATCGAGATGATGCGCATCTTCCTGAAACACCCTTACGACCGACAGCCCGAAGGCATCAGCGACAAAGCCAAAAGTCTGGCCAGCGACTGCTGTATCATTCCATCCCTTGCTCCTGCCGAAATACAAAGCAATACCTTCGGGTTCGCCCATCCCAAAGACTTCGGCCTTGAGGAGGGGCAGCACTTCGAGTGGTATGCCAGGAGGTTGGATGATAACGCTAACCATAACCCTGACCCTAACCATAACCCGAACCTTAACCCTGACCCTAACCAGCCGGAGGACACACACGCCGAAGGAAACAACGATAATCATAACAATCATTCCGAACTGTGGCAGGAGGATACAATGGCCATGCAGGAGATCAACGACCTGATCAAGACCCTCAACAACTGGGGTAGCATACCAGGCAATGTAGTGCAGCAGATCGTCGCATCGACCGAATCCCGCATCGACTACCGGCTCATCATGCAAGGCTTTCGTGGACACATTCTGTCGAGCAAACGAAGACTGACCCGTATGCGTCCCAATCGTCGCACAGGCTTCGAGCAAATGGGTTCAACACGCAAGTTTGATACTCGACTATTGGTAGCCGTCGATGTGAGTGGCTCCATCAGCGATCGCACCTTACGTAACTTCTATGGCGTCATCAATCGTTTCTTCCGTTATGGTATTGATTTGATTGACTGTGTACAATTCGATTGTGCCTTAGGACCAGTCAAGCCTCTGCATAAAGCTTCGCGTTCCGTCGAGATTACTGGGCGTGGCGGCACCTCCTTCCAACCGATCTTCGACTATGTCAAAGAGAACAATGTGTACGACGGCATCATCATCCTGACCGATGGAGGGGCTGCCCATCCTGTGGTCGATCCCTCCATCACAGCCAAGATCCTTTGGATCTGCGAAGACGAAAAAAGTTACAATCAATGTCAGGATTGGATGCAACTCTTCGGTCGTGTATGCTGGATGATACTCTGATTCGTATGTTCTACAGCAGAACAACCGATTGTTGTGTTGTACAGCATAACAATTTATTTGTTGGAACCAGAAAAAGCCCGTATCTTTGCACCACCTTAAAGAACATAACCATAACACATCACTTATAACCCCAAATGTGAAAAAGGCTTAGATCTATCACCAATTCGAGAAACACACAATGCTTAACAAGCAAAGAAAAAAGGAAGGTCATTTGATCTTCCTTTTTTCCTGAATTAAACTTCTCCCCATCTCCTAAAAAAGATAATGGCCCAGGGAAGGTAACCCAATGAGCCATTATCGCACATAACCATTAGTTAGAGTATTAATACATATTGAACCATTATACCATATTATAATGAACATCTAAACTAGTGAGCAATTCCTTTGCTTGTTTGATCTTTTATTTCTCTGGTGCAAAGATAGCTCATCTAAATGGTTCAACCAAGAAAAAATACTCTACATATGTCCCATTTGGCCATTTAGTATGTCCCATTTGGGCAAATGATACATTTTAAAGGGTAAAATGACACATTTTTTACTCGTTCTCAAGCTCTCCACGATAGACTTTTGGCGAAATGCCAAATCGTGTAGTGAAGTTTCGATAGAAAGTCGATCGGCTGCTGAACCCGCTTTCAAAGGCAATGGAATCGACCGTGAACTCAGGATGCTGACGAATCTGGTCAGCCGCATATTCTAAACGTAAGTTCAGCAGATAAGGAGCGAAGTTCTGACCAGTCACCTCACTGAAGACCTTCCAGAATCCAGACTTAGGCAGATGCAGTTCGTCGAGCAGAGCCTCTCGATCGAAGTCAACAGCGCAGAAGAGTTTACGACTTGTCAGCTGATAAATATAATACTGTACGCGATGGGAATCGACCTCATTCGCAGTTTCTCCCCCGGGTGCTTCAGATTCCGTCAGGCCCTCGATATTCTCATTGACCGGAGCTTCGACAGGTTCCATCATAGCCTGTTCCTTCTGACGGGCATCAAGCACCTCATTGATGTTAGCCACCAAGGCACGATTCATCTGCTTGATGGTATGGTATTGCCTCCACAACAGCACCAAAAGGCAGAAGACAACCACCAACACAATGCTGACAACAGTTGCAACCACTTTCGAGATCTGAGCCTCTGCCTCTGCCTCACGCTGAGCCATCTCATGTTCCTGCACCTTGAACAGAGTCAAATACTCGGCACTCTGTCCGAGCAGATCCTTACGGGCGTTGTGCTTATAGAGATCATGATATTGGGTCAGTGTCTGATATGCATTCTGGTAATCCCCCTTCTGTTCGTAGCAATCACGAAGGATATTCAAATCAATCATCATCGACACCGAGTCATGTTTCGCCTCACTCTGTGCGAGGGCCTGACGATAGTAATCGATCGAAGGATCGAGATCCCCCAGGAAGGATTGCATCATAGCCACATTGTTGGCAGTTCGCAAAATACGGGATGCTCCCATACAGAGTGGTTTAGCTTTCTGCTCAAAAATAGCACGGGCCTCCTCCTTGCGTCCCATCTTGACCAAATGCTCTACCATGTGGCCATAGTACTGGATATACTTATAGTTGAGCGATTCATTACTTACACCATCATGGAACTTTTCAACCATCTGGTCAATGAGTTCTTTACTCTCACACAGGTACTGATAGAGAAACGCATCATCTTTCTTATCCTCTTCGCCGGCAAAAGGATTGTAACGGCAATAGGCATCGTACAGGTCTTCACGAATGAAGAGATGGGTATTGAAAGTACGTTTTTCGTTAAGAAAGGACTTTGAATCTTCGACGCACTTTTCGAGAATCGTGATATTCTCCTTCTGCACGAAACATTCGTTACCGATATTAGCAGCCAGAACCTTAAACTGGATGCTGGCAAACGAATTATTGTGAGCAAGGGCCAACGAATCTCCCAACAAGCAATATTCAATGGCTTTGACCTTCTGATTACGATTGTTCTTCATGCTGGCCTCTGTTCTCAGCACATGCAGATAAAGATCGCTACCCACATCGGCCCCCTCGCGGAAGAGAATCTTCTCCCACTCAGCAAACATCAGGTCGGTCCTCTTGAGAAGACCATACAAAGTACCACGGTAAAAACAGATGGAATCGACCGAATTAAGACCTTTCTTCTCGCAAGAATCCAAACGCTCGATAGCTACCTCCGGCTGTTGATAGCTAATCTTCAGGATTTTTGGCAGATAATAGATGGAATCAGATTCCAAAGCAGCATAAGGTTCTTTGTCACCTACGCCGCAAGCAGCAGCCATACAGCACAGCACAATGCCGAAGAAGCTGCCCCCAACCAGTTTTTTCATTATAGTATTATAAATGTGATTATAGGTTATTATTTAAGTGATTCAAGAAGTTTAGTACAGCCCTCAAGGCAATCTCGCCAAGTAGCTTCAAAATTGTCAGTATACCACGGATCGGCCACATCTCCCGGACGATCGGTATAATCAAGTAGTTTGTGGATCTTACCCTCCGGGTCACCATCGCACATGCGGTTCATGTTGCGGATATTCCATTCATCCATACCGATAAGCAGGTCATAATAATCGTACTCACGACGAGTGAGCTGATGGGCAGCGTGACCATTGCAAGCAATACCATGCTCTGCAAGTTTGCGTCGAGCCGGCGGATAAACAGGATTGCCAATCTCTTCGGTACTGGTTGCAGCCGAAGCTATTTCGAACTGATCGTCGAGGCCAGCCTCCTTGACCAGATGCTTCATCACATATTCTGCCATAGGGCTACGGCAGATGTTACCGTGGCAGACAAAGAGGATAGAGACCCTCTCCCCAACCCTCCCCCGTAATGGGGAGGGGGATGTTATGATGTTATTGTTGCTCATAATATACTATCGTAAGAATTAGCAAAAGCATTCATTCTTTTGCTCCCTCCACACTAAAGGGGAAGGAGATGAAATATTGCTATTGTTGCTCATAATCACTTTATAAATCATTCATACCATTCCTCCCCATTATGGGGGAGGTGCCCCCTTGTGGGGTGGAGAGGGTCTTCCAAAGATTATCATCAGGCACAGGCGAGGTGACTGTAATCTCCTCCTTGCTGACCGGATGAATGAACTGAGCCTTGCGGGAATGAAGTGAGATACCACCATCAGGATTGCTGCGAGGGGCACCATACTTCAGGTCTCCCTTGATCGGAAGACCAATATGTGACAATTGGCATCGTATCTGATGATGACGACCCGTGAAGAGCTGCACTTCGAGCAAAGCATAACGCTCGGAGATATTGATTACTTTATAGTGCAGACGCGCTTCTTTACATTCCTTCTGGGGGGCATAACGCATAGCCTCCTCGAGCGAGTCATAGGCCATACTTCGGTTAGCCTTCTCATTTCGCACGATCCAATGCTTGAGATCGGCTTCGGCAGGAATCATCTTTCCACTCTCAGCTTTCAACCTATCGGCCGGAACAATAGCCCAATAAGTTTTGTGAATCTCACCCTCGGCAAACATACGGTTGATACGCTCGAGGGCCTTGCTGGTCTTTGCAAAGATAACTGTACCCGTAGTAGGACGGTCCAGACGATGGGTAACGCCGAGAAAGACATTTCCCGGCTTCTGGTCACGTTCCTTGATGAAACGCTTCAGAGTTTCAGACAAAGGTTCATCGCCCGTCTTGTCACCCTGCACAATCTCGTGACAGGTTTTACTCACAATGAGCAGATGGTTATCTTCGTAAATGATTTGCATGAGTATTTATTTTGGGTGCAAAGATAATAAAAAAATAATAAAATAAAAAAGGATTGGTCAAAAAAATGACCAATCCCCGTATGATAATTGTTATAAGCGACGATTAGAATACGCCCTGAGCCATCCGTAGCCAAAGGCTACCTTGATGTCTCATAGCAATCTTCATTAGAACACGCCCTGAGCCATCATGGCCTTAGCAACCTTCATGAAGCCTGCAACGTTAGCACCCTTAACGTAGTTAACATAGCCGTCGGCCTCAGTACCGTACTTAACACAGTTCTCGTGGATGTTCTCCATGATCCAAAGGAGCTTAGCATCAACCTCCTCTGAAGTCCAAGAGAGGCGCTGTGAGTTCTGAGCCATCTCGAGACCAGAAACTGATACACCACCAGCGTTAGAAGCCTTACCTGGAGAGTAGAGGATCTTAGCATCCTGGAATACCTTGATAGCACCAGGAGTGGTTGGCATGTTAGCACCCTCAGCAACAGCGATAACGCCGTTAGCTACGAGAGCCTTAGCCTGCTCCTCGTTGAGCTCGTTCTGGGTAGCACATGGGAGAGCAACGTCTGCCTTCTCGCCCCATGGCTTAGCACCTGCAACGTACTTAGCGTTAGGATACTGGTCAACATACTCCTTGATACGGCCACGCTGAACCTGCTTGAGATCGAAGATGTAATCGAGCTTAGCGCGATCGATACCCTCTGGATCGTAGATGTAACCATCAGAGTCAGACATAGTCATAACCTGACCACCGAGCTGGAGAACCTTCTCAGCAGCATACTGAGCAACGTTACCAGAACCAGAGATGAGGCACTTCTTGCCCTTAACGCTATCACCCTTGGTGCGGAGCATAGCCTGGAGGAAGTAAACTGTACCATAACCGGTAGCCTCAGGACGAATCAATGAACCACCGAACTCGAGAGCCTTACCAGTGAGGACGCCTTCGAACTGACGGGTGTACTTCTTGTAAGCACCGAACATGTAACCTACCTCACGGCCACCTACGCCGATATCACCAGCAGGAACGTCGCAATCAGCGCCAATGTGACGATAGAGCTCGAGCATGAAGGCCTGGCAGAAACGCATAACCTCAGCTGAAGACTTGCCACGTGGAGAGAAGTCTGAACCACCCTTAGCACCACCCATAGCGAGGGTAGTCAAAGAGTTCTTGAAAGTCTGCTCGAAAGCCAAGAACTTCAGGATACCGAGGTTAACTGACTTGTGGAAACGGATACCTCCCTTGTAAGGGCCAATAGCATTGTTGTGCTGGATACGGTAACCCATGTTGGTCTGGATGTTACCATTATCATCCATCCAGGTTACGCGGAACTGATATACGCGATCTGGAATGCAGAGGCGCTCGATCAAATTAACCTTGTCGAACTCAGGGTGCTTGTTGTACTCCTCCTCAATAGTACCGAGGACCTCCTCTACAGCCTGATGATACTCTGGCTCGTTAGGGAATCTCATCTTAAGATTCTCAAGAACTTTTTTTGCGTCCATGATTTGAATGGTTTAATATTAAAAATTAATATGAATTGTTAGGATTTTCAAATTTGCGGTGCAAAGGTAGAGAAAAGAAATCAAATTACCAAACTTTTTCAGCAAAAAATTATCAAAAAGGTGTTTTTTATTGAAAAAAGATTATATTTATGCGCTTTTTAAGCAAATTGCAAGCAAATAAAGTGTCTCTTTGTGAGAAAAAGATGAATTTATCATGAAAAATCCTTTCGATTTCCATTTTTTATGCTTATCTTTGCACCGACCAAACATAGATTTTTTTTGAACAACTACTCATATATATAATATAATGAAAAGACTGTTCCTTCTCGATGCCTATGCACTGATCTATCGTGCCTACTATGGCTTCATCACCAAACCTTTGGTGAACAGCAAGGGCATGAACACGGGTGCCATCTATGGATTTGTCAAAACCTTGCAAGATGTTTTGGCTGGACAGAAGATGCCCGGTTTCGAAGAACCATTGACTCCGGATTGCATCGCCGTCTGTTTCGACCCTAAGGGTGGAACCTTCCGTCACAAGGAGTTCCCAACCTACAAGGCACAACGCGAGGCACAGCCAGAAGACATTACCATTGCCGTTCCTTGGATTAAACGTATCATCGAGGCCTATCGCATCCCGATTTTCGAAGTCGAAAACTACGAAGCGGACGATGTGGTTGGCACCCTCTCCCGTCTGGCCGATGAGACAGGTGAATACGAGACTTTCCTGATGTCGCCCGACAAAGACTATGCCCAGTTGGTGACAGAACATAGCCGCATCTTCAAGCCCAAGAGCTTCGGCCCCGGCTACGAGATTCTGGATGTGGCCGCTGTATTGGCTAAATATGGCTTGAGCAACACCAATCAAGTCATCGACATGTTGGGTCTGCAAGGTGATACTGCCGACAATATCCCAGGTTGCCCTGGCGTAGGACCCAAAACCGCACAAAAGCTAATCGAGGACTTCGGCAGCATAGAGAATATGCTACAAAAGGTTGAGGCTGCTGCCGCCGAAGGGAAAAAGGAACTGCCCGAAATGAAGAAAGGCATGTTTGCCAAGGTGCTCGAGAATGTTCAACAAATCCGCGACTCGAAATATCTGGCCACCATTTGCCGCGAGGTGCCAGGAGTGGAACTTGATGCAGAGTCCCTCAAAGTATGTGAACCCGACAATGACGAACTACTAAAAATCTTTGCGGAGCTGGAATTCCGGACCTTAAAGACCCTCTCCGCCCCACAAGGGGGCACCTCCCCCTTAATGGGGAGGAAAAAGAATGACTCGCCTGACACCAAGGAGATCTCTCCATTGAAGAACATCTCGGATATCGAAAAGAACTATATCATCTGCGACACTCCAGAGAAACGACAGGAGATGATTGCAGCAATATTAAAACCACAAGCACCAGAAACTCTTGAGGACCTCTTTGCAATGACCGAAACCGAGGTAACTGCTCCCTCCCTACGAGGGAGGGCTGGGGGTGGGTCTTTCTCCTTCGATACCGAAACCACTTCGACCGATGTGATGAATGCGGAGTTGGTGGGTGTCAGTTTTGCCATCGACGGACACAAAGCATGGTATGTTCCCGTGCCAGCTAATCAGACGGAAGCAAAGGCTATACTCGAAGAAATCCGACCATTGCTTGAAAATGAAGCGGCTCTCAAAGTAGCACAAAACCTCAAATACGACTATTCGGTACTGAAACGCTGCGGCATCGAAGTAGCTGATCCCTGCTTCGACACCATGATTGCCCACTATCTGCTCGAACCCGAGCAGCCACACAACATGGACTATCTGAGCGAAATCTATCTGCGATACAAGACCATCCCAACCTCTGCTCTCATCGAAACCAACAAGAAAAAGCAGCATAAAGAGTTTGTCGAGGACCTGTTTGCAATGACCGAAGAGGAAACAGAGTTGAATGACCGACCACTGACGATGCGTGACTGTCCCGTCGAACAGGTAGCAGAATACTGTTGCGAAGACAGCGATGTCACCTTCCAGCTCTATCAGTTGTTCGACAAGATGCTCAAAGAGCAGAAACTGCAGAAACTCTTCAACGAGATTGAGATGCCATTGGTCAAGGTCTTGGGCGACATGGAACTGACCGGTGTCCGTCTAGATACAACTGCCCTCAAGGAATCGGAGGGTGTTTTGAACAATGAATTGAAGCGTCTGGAATCTGAATTGACCCGCTTGGCAGGTCATACTTTCAATCCACTCTCGCCCAAAGCTGTCGGTGTGGTTCTGTACGATGAACAGAAGATGGATCCGAAGAGCAAACAGCGCAGTACTGCCGAAGAGATACTCCAACAGCTGAAGCTCAAGGTTGCCGACAAGCCCGAACAGGTAGAGATCATCGATGATATCCTCTCCTATCGTGGCATCAAGAAGTTGCTCAGCACCTATATCGAAGCGCTGCCGCAGGAGATCAATCCTCGTACCGGACGCATCCACGCCCAGTTCAACCAGACGGTTACTTCGACCGGTCGTCTGTCGTCGAGCAATCCGAACCTTCAGAACATCCCAATCCGAGATGAGATGGGACGTGAACTCCGCAAAGCCTTCATTCCCGACAATGGTGAGGTTTTCTTCAGTGCCGACTATAGCCAGATCGAACTCCGACTGATGGCACACCTGAGTCAGGATCCGAACATGGTCGAGGCCTTTCAATCGGGCGAGGACATTCACCGCGCCACTGCAGCCAAAATTTATCACCTCGCATTGGACGAAGTGAGCAAACTGCAGCGTACCAAAGCCAAAACCGCCAACTTCGGCATCATCTATGGCATCTCCGTCTTCGGTTTGGCCAGCCGCCTGAACATACCTCGCTCCGAAGCCAAAGAACTGATTGATGGTTACTTTGCTACCTATCCTAAGATCAAGGAGTACATGGAGAAGAGCATCGAAGTAGCCAGAGAGAAGGGCTACGTAGAGACCCTCTTTGGCCGCAAACGTATGTTGCCCGATATCCATTCGGCCAATGCGACCGTACGCGGTTATGCAGAACGCAATGCTATCAACGCCCCAATCCAAGGAACAGCAGCAGATATCATCAAGATTGCCATGGTACGTATCGCTCGTCGCCTGAAGAGCGAAAAGTTGCAAGCCAAACTGCTCATTCAGGTACACGATGAATTGAACTTCTCGGTTCCTGCCTCCGAACTGGAACGACTGCAGACTTTGGTACTCGAAGAGATGGCAGCTGCCGTACAGCTCTCAGTTCCACTGATTGCTGATTGCGGTCATGGCATGAACTGGTTGGATGCACATTAAATGACAGATAACGAATTTGGTCTAATAACCATCCGCGAGAATGCTCGCAGCAAGGGTTTCACTTTCCGCAGTCAGCAGGGAGGATTGCTCGTTACCGTACCACCACACTGGACGGAAAGTGAACTCATGGAGAGCATAGAGCGAATACGCCCAAAACTAAGACAACTCATCAAGCGTGTGGAGCAAAAAAAGGGCAACGAAGCTACACACACCATCGATTGGAATTTCCACATCAAGTCGGAACTCCTCTCCTTCTCCATCGTTCCCGATCCAGGGCTCAAACAGGGAACATGCAGCATCCACAAGGAAATGGGACAGGTATCAATACTTTGTCATCCGGAGATCGACTTCCAGGCCGAAGGCATGCAAGCGTGGCTGACCAAGGTCATCGAAGAACAGATACGAAGCTATGCCAAAGGAATCCTTCCTGCCCGACTGCGTGCCCTCTCGAAGGAGTTCAACCTACCCATCAGATCTGTACATATCAACTCGAGCCATGGCCGATGGGGAAGCTGTTCGAGACATGTCAAGAAGAACCTGCTTGGCATAATCAAAGAGGATTCCGGCTATAGCATCAACCTATCGCTCTATACCCTTCTCCTTCCCGGGCATCTGCAACGGCTCATCATGCTCCACGAGCTAACCCACACGCTCGAGATGAACCATTCCCCGCGCTTCCACGCAAAGCTCAACGCCATGTTGGGCGGTACCGAGGCACAGTTGGAAAAAGAGTTGAAGCAATACTCAACGAACATTTTTACATTTACTGCACCATTAAACAACGATTAATAATGATAAAAAACCTCATATTCGACTTCGGCAAGGTATTGGTGGATTACGACTTCTTCAATACCATACGCCGATATTTCAAGACAGACAACGATCTGCTCGAATTTGCAGAGTTGTTTACAAGCCTGGACTTTCTCAACCAATGCGACAAGGAGGTGATTCCTTTCGAGCAGATCATCCAGAATGCACAAAAGGAACACCCCAAATTCGAATTCCAGTTACAGAAGTTCTATGATGAATATGTTCAGTTCGTAACCGGTGAAGTACCTGGTATGCGTGACCTGTTGATCCAACTGCGACAAGAGGGATTCCGTCTGTACGGTCTCACCAATTGGTGCAGCAAAGTGCACGAAGTGATGAAGCATTGGGAAATCCTGAACATGCTGGATGGAGTAGTCATCTCGAGCGATGAGAAACTGATCAAACCCGATGTAGCCATCTACCTGCGCCTTTGCGAAAAGTATGAACTGAAGCCGGAAGAGTGTCTCTTTACCGACGATAAAGTCATCAATGTCGAGGGGGCCATTCGGGCAGGCATGCAGGGAATCCTCTTCCTCGATGCCGAACAATATGAAAAGGAACTTCGTGCAAAAATCTGATAAACTATGGCCGATAATTTTCTGGAACGGCAATACGCCGCCTACGAAGAGAAGAAAAAGAACCTAGGCAAGCCCAAGAAGAAGAGCTCTGTCCAGTTCTATACCCGTCCAGGCAAGGTAAACCCTAACGGTAACCTTAACCCCGAAGGGGACGTGACCAAAGGGAACAACCCTAACGAGAACCTTAACCATTAACCGATAAACTATGAAGTACTTATTCACCTCACTTATGCTTATGGCAAGTGCATCGATAATGATGGCACAGAGTACCGAACAACTGCTGCTGAGCGGCTGGCGTTTCCAGCGTGGTGCCGCCCAAGGGGCAGAAGCTGCTGACTATAACGATGCCAAATGGCAGCTAGTAAGTATCCCTCATGATTGGGCCATTGCCGGTCCTTTCGACAAAGATATCGACAAACAGGTGGTTGCCATCGAACAGAATGGCGAAAAAGAGGCTACCGAGAAGACAGGTCGTTCGGGTTCTCTCCCCTGGATTGGTGAGGGCTGGTATCGCACACAGATCACAATCCCAGAGGGTTATTGCTCAGGCGAACTGATCTTCGATGGTGCTATGTCCGAGCCTCGTGTCTATCTCAATGGTCAGGAGGTCGGCTATTGGGCATACGGTTACAACACCTTCCGTCTGGACATCACCAATTTCCTGCCTCGCGACCGTTCGGCCGAAGGTCACCTGTTGCCCGGCAAACACACACTGGCCGTACATCTGCAGAACATGGAGGAATCTTCACGCTGGTACCCAGGTGCAGGTCTCTACCGTCCCGTTCGCTTGGTTTTGCACCAAACCAACTACCTCAAGACTTGGGGCACCTTTGCTCGTACCACAATGGTATCGGGCGTTTCGGCCGATGCAACCACAGCCCTGGAGGCCCGTCTGTACGTAACCAGCGAGGCTGTGACCGGTGTCAAGCTCGCCAAAGGACAGAAACTGATCATCAAACACTCCCTGCTCGACGAAAACGGACAGGTTGTGGCACAAAGCAATGGCGAAGTGGTCAAAGATCTGGCCAACCAGGTGCTGACCCTCAGCAATGCCAAGCTTTGGAGTCCCGAGCACCCTCAGCTCTACACACTCGTGACCGAACTGAACCTCAACGACCAGCTCTGCGACCGTCAGGAGATGAAGGTCGGTATCCGTTCGATTGAATACAATGCCGAAGGCTTCAAGCTGAACGGCCAACTACGCAAATTCAAGGGTGTCTGTCTGCATCATGATCTCGGCCCTCTTGGCGCTGCCTTCAACAAGGATGCCTTCCGTCGCCAAGTCCGTCTGCTCAAGGAGATGGGTTGCGATGCCATCCGTACGGCTCACAACATGCCTGCCCCATGGCAGATGGATATTTGCGACGAGATGGGTATGCTGGTCATGGCAGAATCGTGCGACATGTGGATCTCGAAGAAGTGCAAGAACGGTTATGCCCGATTCTTCAATCAAAAGGAAAACGAGAAGAGCGAACCTTGGTGGAAGCGTGACTTCACCAATCTCGTACTTGTGCACCGCAACCACCCATCCATCGTGATGTGGAGCATCGGTAACGAAATTCCAGAACAAGGCACAGCTTCAGGTCGTTACTATACCCAGCAGATTCAGCAACTTATCCATCAGCTGGATGGAACCCGTCCTTGCACACAGGGCATGGATCGTGGCACTGCATCGATGTGGAGCGGCACCTGGCAGGAGACCGATATCCCAGGATTCAACTACCGTCTGCACGTTTACAAAGAGGGTTTGAAAAACTCTCCAAAGGGCATCGTGCTCGGCTCAGAAACAGCCTCGACCGTATCGAGCCGTGGTGTCTATAAATTTCCTGTCAAGGAGGAACATGGTACAGCTTTCGACGACGGCCAGATTTCAAGCTATGATCTCGAATCCTGCATTTGGAGTAACCTGCCTGACGATGACTGGGTTTATCAGGACAAATGTCCTTGGGTGATTGGCGAATTCGTCTGGACAGGCTTCGATTACCTTGGCGAGCCAACTCCTTACGACGAGTACTGGCCATCGCGCAGCAGCTATTTCGGTATCTACGACCTGGCAGGCCTACCTAAGGATCGTGTCTGGCTCTATCGCACCCATTGGGCTCCAGAGAAAGAGACCCTTCATCTCCTTCCACACTGGACTTGGCCCGGACGCGAAGGACAGCAGACTCCCGTCTTCTGCTACACCAACTATCCAGAGGCAGAACTCTTTGTGAATGGCAAGAGCCAGGGCCGACTGAAGCACAGCGACCTGACGGTTGATGAGTATGAAGCCAACCGCGTCAAGGAGCCAATGCCATGGGGTGGTCACTCACTCTTCGCCGACCCTAATGCCCCAAAGAACCGTTTGGACCGCTATCGTATGCGTTGGATGAACGTGAACTACGAACCGGGCGAGATCAAAGTGGTAGCTTACGACAAGAATGGTAAGGCTGTGGCCGAAGAGGTGGTCCACACTGCTGGCAAACCAGATCACATCGAACTCGTAGCCGATCGCGCCGAAATGCCCACCCTGCCAGTTGACTCTTTAGGCAATGCCCTCGACTGCCCAAGCCTCACCTTCGTTACTGCACGTGTTGTCGATAAGGCTGGTAACCTCTGTCCAGATGCAGATATTCAGTTGAACTTTGCCATCAAAGGCAAGTCCGCTCGTTTCAACAGCTGTTGTAATGGTGACGCCACTTCGCTCGAAGTCTTCACCCATCCAACCATGAAGACCTTCCACGGTCAACTGGTCATCGTGCTCGAAGGAACAGAGCAGACAGGCACATCGACCCTCAACGTAACAGGAAAGGGTATTAAGGCTGGCAAGCTTACTATAACTACCAAATAAGAAACTAAAACACTATGAAAAGAGCCATTCTTGCCCTCATCGCTCTGTTCTCCTTGCTAACAATACCAGCAAGTGCACAGATTGCCAGATGGGGTATTACCGGAGGCATGAATGTCTCCAAAATCAACTGGAAGAATGTTGACTGGGGAAATCTCGAAAAGGAGGTTAATCCGAAATCCGAAAAGGGTTGGTATGCCGGCATCACGGGTAAAATCGCCATCCCAGTAGTCGGTATCGGCATTGATGGAGGTCTGGTCTATTCGCAGGAGGGTGTCGATTCCGGTATCGAAAACTATAAAAGCGAATTGGCTCACTCCATTTGCATTCCACTTCACCTTCGCTATGATCTGGAAATATGGGGTGTCGAAGATATCGTCATTCCTTTCGCCATGATAGGTCCTCAGTTCAACTTTGCCATGAATGATCTGAAATTCAAGGAACTCGAAGGACATAGTGCCGAATACATCATCAACAAAGTTAACTCCTGGCGTCTGGACATGGGCTTAGGATGCATCCTCTTCAACCATCTGCAGATTCATTATTCTTACGGCATTCCAATGGGTGATGCCATTCAAATGGACGAAGAACAAGGCACAGCCTCTTTCAACTATAAGTTAGGAACCCATCGTCTGGGTGCTGTTTATTACTTCTAAGTGATAGTTGATAAGTCTGTCGAAAACCTATTTATAAATCAACCGCCGATGAGTTATCCTCACCGGCGGTATTGTTTATATACCTGTAAATCAACAATTATAAAAGTTATCAAGACTTATCAACAGCCCTGGTCATAAAC
Organism: Bacteroidales bacterium; assembly: GCA_045627865.1. Lineage (GTDB taxonomy): Bacteria > Bacteroidota > Bacteroidia > Bacteroidales > UBA3663 > Liminaster. Next base: position 71,626 of record JAZQOK010000011.1, on the reverse strand, counting down.
TTATCAACAATAGCACAAACGCAGGAATCACTCCAGACATTCTCGGCAGTCTCGACCATATCGATAATGGTGAAGATCGGGAGGATGATACCCATGATGCCCAAAGCTGGAGCATTGATACCAGCCATCAACGACAATGTCAGAAAGTAGCATCCCATAGGAACACCCGCATTGCCCACAGCAGAGATGACAGATATAAAGAGCCAAAGGATCATAGAACCTAACGAAAGTTCAGTACCACCATTCTGCATGATATAAAGTGAGGTCACCAGGATGAAAGTCGCACAACCGTTCATATTGATAGTACAGCAGATAGGGAGCACAAAGCGAGAGACATCTGGACGAGCCTTGAGTCGTTCCTCTGCCGAACGGATGGTAACAGGCAAAGTGGCAGCAGAACTCTTGGTAAAGAGCGCCATCAAGACTGCAGGAGTCATGGCACGAAGCACACGGACAGGATTCAAGCCACTCAACAGGAGGAAGATTGGAAGAACCACAAAGAACTGCACCAGATTAGCACTCAGCACAACTGCAGTATAGGCACCCAGAGAACCGACAATGATGCCACTCTCCACTTGAGCCACCAGTTGTGCCGCAAAAGCAATAATACCCACTGGCAGAACCTTGATCAAAGCACGGATCAAAGTGAAGAGCACCTCCTGAAGACCCAGAATAACATGCAACAGAGCCTGACGGTTATCAGACTGTGGAACCACCGAAAGAGCCAGACCAATCGCTGCAGCTACAATAAGAATGCTCAATACATTGCCCGACAAGAAAGGATAGAGAATATTGTTGGGAATGACCGAAAGAATGTGATCATAATAACTGCTTTCACCTGCCACATTGGCCTCGACAGGAGAGGCAGCCACTACCTCTGCTGGCAGATTAGCAGGAGCGATGAGCAGGAACAGTCCCAGACCTACAGCCGCTGCTGCTATGGTAGTAAGCAAAGTATAGATCAATGTACGCAGGAACACCCTACCTGTGCCTGAATGAGCGCCCAAACCTGCCAATGTAGTAATAACTGCCAAAGCGATAGTTGGCACAGCCACAAACTGGAACAAACGGGTGAAGGCAGTAGCAACAAATGCAAACGCATCGTTGAGCCAATCGATATTCAGCCAACCAAAGAAAGCTCCAATAACAAGGGCACCAATCCACAGCACAAGTTGATTTCCCTTAAAATGCTTAAGTATATTTATCATTTTATCCATATATTTATAAACGGAAGATGTTTCAGTTTATTATGCAGAAAACACTTCCAGTTTTGTATGACGAAAGTGAAAGGGATCAACTCCTTTTCACTTTCGTTTTTTTTAAGATATCGTAGCATCGAATATCGATATATCGAAGTATCCTAACATCTTCTTAATAGCCTGGGTTCTGAGGAAGGATACCGAGATCCTCGTTAGAGAGGCCCAGCGGAATAGGCTGACGATAGAACTTGCCAGATACATTCTTAGCCTTGGCCTGAAGATGATTGTGGATCTTCTGGAAATAAGCATGAGCCTCAGCCGATGGGAAATCATCAGGATTAGCTACAGATTCAGAGCTATAGTGCTTGAAGTTCTTGACACGGAGAACATACTCATTCAACTTCTTCCAACGATAAAGGTTCAAAAGGTGCTTCTGCTCGTAAGTAAACTCGTAGGTCCATTCGTCCTGAATATCCTGGAAGCTTGGAGCAGCAATCTGAGGAACACCGGCACGGTCACGCAACTGATTGAAATAAGGAGCAGCCTCTGTGTTCTTGTCCAAAGAGACAAGTGCCTCAGCCAAATTCAGGAGAACCTCAGCATAACGAACCTCGATGCGGTCGATAGAGTTGAACTTGATCTCCAGGTTCTCTGCATTTTGATACGACTCATCATAACCCTTACCATTGATTGGAGTATAGTATGGAGACTCATAAGTATAGTGAAGGCCATCCTCTGGATTTACAGCATCGATGATATAAGTCTTAGCCAAGCGCTTGTCTTGTGGATACTTAGCGTACCAATCATAATAAACATCATCGTCTGAAGCTTCAGTATGGTTCTGGCTGTATTTCTTACCATTCTGACCATTCTGGAATGGGAAAGTCCAAGAGCAGTGGGTCTGGTGGTTACCCTGTGCATCCTCCTTGTCACCATTGTGAGCAATAGTCAAGAGGTGCTCGTTGTCCTTGAGGGCGTTGCTCTCATAGTCACGACCGAAGAGCTTAGAGAAATCTGCTGCCAACTTGAGTTTGCCAGAAGCTACGACCTTCTTACCCCATTCGATAGACTTAGCGAGCTTGTCAGCATCTACGCTGAACTCTGGATCGACCTGACTGTTCTTGATAGCCTCAATCTGAGCAGTAGTCAATGGTTTGTCACCCCAAGCGAGGTAAGCACGCTGCAGGAGTGCCTGAGCTGCCTGCTTCGATGGAATACGAGGATCTCCATCATAATCCTTGAGCAATGCCTCTGCATCTTCCAGATCCTCGATAATCTGAGCATAGACTTCGTCGATCTCCTTGCGCTCGGTAGCAGAACCGCCCTTTTCGGTAAAGACCGGAACTGGACCCCACAACTGTACCAAATAGAGATAAGAGAGACCACGAAGGAGTTTCACCTTACCAACTGCGGCATCATAACCAGCTTGGGTAACCTTGCCAGCCTGATAAGCAGAATCGACAGAGGCGATCGTGATATTATCATTGGCAATAGAGCCATAGAGATGACCGAAAATCTTACGCTGATACCAGGTATCTTCTTTCTGTTCGAAACGGCTGTTCAGAGGACCCTCTTTCTCTTCTGCACCCTCAAACGAGATGAGGCGTTCGGTGTTGAGTTCTATAATAAATGAAAACGAAGAAGACAGACGCTGAAGTGGACCGTATGAACCATTGGCCAAAGCTAAAGCAGTTGCATCGTCGGTAACTACTGAACTACCAGTGATGATATTTTCATCTCCATTCTCATCATCTGAGCAAGAGGTAAGCACAGGACTAAAAGTGAACACTGAGGCGAGCGCTGCGGCTGCCAGGAACTTGATGTTGTTGTTCTTTCTCATAATACAATACCTGTTTAAAAGTTTATAATTTTGTTGTTTATTTATCATTTTTGACGGTGCAAAGGTACGGCCTTTTTTGAATCTATACAATCGCACAATTACGGCAAAAACGTACCATAAATATGGTATTTAGAGCGAAAAATGGGCTGAAATATAGAAATTCCTACCCTTTTGAGGGATCTTTTTCCAGTCAGAATAGGTCGAAAAGCGACGATCTGTAAGGTTTTCAACACCCATTTTGACATTTGCAATGATTTTTTGAGCTATTTGGAAGTTATAACCGACCGAAGCATGCAGAGTCGCATAGCCAGGAGTACGGCTCTCCCCGTATTGCTCTGCGTAACGTGATTGGGTAGCGGCGGCATGAATACCGAGGTCTGCATCCCAAAGGCCCCACTCATATATTATATTAGAGGAGCATTGCAAAGGGGCAATCTGTGGAAGGTTGGCTTCATCGGCCTGTCCGTATGCCCACGACAGACGACTCACCCAACGCAAGGCAGACAACAACTGCCACTCTGCCGAGAGTGAAGCATTGGCAATTTGGGCATGAGGCAGATTCTGATACTGTTTTACACCCGAAGCACCCATAGTCATAGCCGAATAGGAGGTTGGAGCCAGTTCGCCAGCAATGTAGTTGCTGAACTGGAAGAGGTTGCCATCTAACAAAAGATCCAAATGCTCCGTCGGATGGATATTGACCTTCAGATTCACCTCAGCTGCCGACTCATTCTTCAGGTCTGGATTACCTAAATAATCATAACCATCCATTGTATTGTACAGGAAGTAGCCATAGGCCTCAGTAACCGAAGGAGTTCTGCTGCCCCAACCCAAACCAGCAGTCAGGTCAACATATTTCCAGTCCTTATGATAGTGGAGCGATACACGGCCCTCAGCTCGATTTTGACTTTTGTTCAGTTGTGGAGTATAGATACGCAGAGTACTCAATCCCTCTTCATCAGAAATCGAACTACGCTGCCAAGAGGCTTTGACCGAAAGACGAAGTGGACCCCACTGGTCAGACAATGCCAACCCGCTATTCAATGTCACTACATCAGGCCAAGTGAGCATGAACATAGGTGACTGATCGTCGTCATACATGGTCATCTCGGCACGTGAACGGTTCACATAGAGATCATAATTAGCCTGCCAACGATGACCGGCTCCCTGACCCACTAACAAAGAATAGAGTCCTGCTGTCTGACTACGTCCCGGCATATCCATGTGCATAGAAACATCCGGGCGATGAGTATCATCCATCTCATGACGAATGGAGTTATAGTAAGCTTTCGCCTCAAAGCGATTGATATAATCAGACTCGAAGTATTCCTGACGGTAACTTACAGCAGAGATCAGACCTTGAGCACGCTTCACATCCATGGTAAGGGCAGGATAACCGACATGCGTAGCAAGGTCGAAGATCAAAGTACCCTCAACAATATGATCTAACACAGGTTGCCAGCCTGTATTGGCAAAGAGGTTCAACTTCTGATATTGCGAAAAGCGAACCTCCTCCTGTCCACCTGCCAGATAGTTATCTGCATGACGCCAGCTGGCACCAGCATTGAGGTAGGTATGATGCGAAGAGAGAGCTGCATCGCCAGCATAGCTCTGCAAATGGCTGTTATGCTCATAACCCGTTTGGAGGTTCAACTCACGAGGAGTAGCATCGAAACCTGCCTTGCGCAATTTCAAATCCAAACTTCCACCGATATTTCCTGTAGCTTGAGGATCATTTCCCAATCCACTATTGAGCGATATACGGCTTAGATTGGAGGTCTCGACATACGAGGTGACAGGATCCATACGATCGGTGCAGGCACAGAAGATCTTCATACCATCGATCGTAGTAGAGATACGTTCTGTACTCATCGAATTAACCATAGCTTCGGCAGCATAGCTTCCACGCTGGATGAGTTCGACTTTGTCCAGACGAGCCAGATGCTCGTCGATGTTCTGGTTGGACTTACCCGGAGTATGGGAAGAAAGGACAGCATTGTCCGTAATAGTAACCTCATCAAGAGTTACGTTCCGAGCAATGCTGTCACCAGAAACTATAAATAAAGTGGATAAAATGATATGCAACATTATTTCAACTGTAGAGTCCAAAAGATTTGATCCGCTATCACTGTGTCTCCTTGGCGAATGGTTAGATACACCAGCCACTTCCCAGACATGGTGAAGTTCAAAGTCCCTTCATAGACACCACTGGTTTTGTTCCAGACGAAGTCAGCATTGTTTGGTGAGCTATGTTTCATAGTGCCCATGTTCATTTCCGGATAGACACCGATCTCGTAATCACCAGGGTTTTCAATCTCCACCAGCTTCCCATCTACAGACTTGACCAAACTTGCCACAACGGCATTTGATCCAGTCTTCAGTTGGTCGGTGTTCAACAATACGGCCTGATAAGACTCCTTGTTGATTTCAAAACTTGTAGCCAATGTATCGGCCGAGAGGTCAACTACTTTAGGGCCATCAACTACGATATTATTATCATCATCGTCGCAAGCGACGAACGAAAGTGCCAAAGCAATAATGTACAATACCTTTTTCATGTTTGCCAAATTTAATTTTTAACTTTTCACTCAAAACGTGATTCCTGCACCGACGCTGAGGCTTCTTGCTGATGGATAAGCGCCTGTATCTGTACCGCTGGCAACTTCTGGATCATAACCGGTGTAATTGGTAATGGTGAAGAGATTGGATGCCTGAGCGAAAATACGCAAGTTGACAGGATGACGGTTGATCTCCTTGTGGATTGTATAACCAATGGTCAGGTTCTTAAGCTTGAGGTAAGACCCATCTTCAATATAGCGACTATCAATGAAGTCGGTGATACGAGTCTTGAAGATTTCGGTTGACTTGAGAAGGTTATACGAAGCGGTAGGATTCTGGAGTACACGCCCCAACGAGTTGTAGATCTTGTTACCATAAGTTCCCTGGAAGCCTGCGTATGCATCCCAACCCTTCCAAGTCAGAGTGGTACTGAAACCATAGGTGAACTTAGGTTGGATAGAGCCAAGAATCACACGGTCAGTGCTGGAAATTTTGCCATTGCCATCGTTATCAGCAAAAGTAGCCTGACCTGAGGCATCCTTTCCAGTGTACTGCAATCCATAGAAGCTACCTAAAGCCTCACCTGCACGAAGAATACTCTGACTTTGTGTACCCTGAGTAATCTCTTTGGCAGTACCGATTGAAGTCACCTCGTTGTGGTTGAATGCGATATTGGCCGAAGCTGTCCAAAGCAAGTCACGACGTTTGAGAATATCACCATTCACGGTCAGCTCAACACCCTTGTTCTCGACATTACCAACATTCTCCAACTGAGTAGCCACCGAACCAAGTCCTTTAGGAATGACGAGAAGCAAATCGGAGGTCTTCTTATAATAAGCATCCGCCTCAATGGTAAGACGCTGGTCGAAGAACCCCAAGTCGAAACCTACATTGTAGGAAGCTGTGGTCTCCCAACGGAGCTTGTCATTGGCCAAGTTGCCGGTAATATAGCTTGAACTGCCTGCATATTTACCCGTAGTGAAGCTGTTAGCGAACTCATAATCACCAATCTCCTGATTACCAACCACACCTGCACTGGCACGAAGCTTGGCATTGCTGATCAACTCATTGTCCTTGAGCCAAGCCTCCTCACTTACATTCCAAGAGAGACCAAGTGAAGGGAACCAACCCCATTCATTACCCTTGGCAAAACGACTTGAACGGTCGCCACGGAGTGTGGCAGTTGCATTGTATCGGCCATGGAAAGTATAGTTGACACGAGCAATAAGAGAGTTCAAATTAGACTCTGTGAGTCCGGTATTTGGAGAGTCAATCTCGGAGCCATCTGCCAGATTGTACTGTTTAAGCGACTCATTGGTGAAATGACGAACCAGTGATGAGTTGAAATCGGTCTTGGAACTCTGACGGGTAAAACCAACGAGCGCAGAGACCTCAGAGGTTGGGAAAGAGTGGTTCCAATCGAGGGTATATTCCTGCTGCCAGGTTTCGTTGTTCTTATTGCCAATACCACCGATACCATTGTTCGCTAAACCTAACGAAGTATAAGAGGGTGAGAAATAGTTCTGGGTGATGTTCTCACGATTCAAACCAACAGCGCCCTTCAATGTAAACTCTTTCCAAACATACCGAAGTGAGATGTTACCCAACACGTAGTTATTGATGCTCTGAGCAACCGAATTCTTCAAGTCGCTGACTGGGTTTGAAGCAACTTTGCCAATGGCGAAATAGTCATGTTCGTAAGGATTATTGTAGTTAAAACTACCATCCTCCTTGTAGATTGGAATGGTTGGAGAGACCATCAAACCATAAACGAACGAGTTGGTGATACCTGCAGAGAATGGAGAGGAGTTGAAGGATACTGACTGGGAAGTGGTCAAACCATCCTGTACCGACTTGCCAAAAGTGACATTGCTGTTGAAGGTCAGTCCCTTGAGCAATTCACGCTCCAGACTCACATGGAAATTGTAGCGTTCGAAGCCTGAGTTCAGAATGATACCCTCCTGGTCGGTATAGTTAGCCGAGAAGGCGTAACGGCTCTTATCATTGCCACCAGAGACCGAGAACTCATGACTCTGACGGAAAGCGGTGCGAAGCATTGCATCCTGCCAATCGGTACCTTCTCCCAAGTTCGCAATCTGCTCATCGCTGAATCCCTCCAGATTCTGCCAATACTTCTTGTTGACAGCAGCAAACTCTGACGCATTGAGCAGATCCAGTTTCTTGCTCACCTGATCAATACCTGCAGTATAGCGATATGAGATGGACGCCTTGTCACGTGTACCCTTCTTGGTGGTTACAATGATGACGCCATTAGCACCACGAGAACCATAGATAGCGGTAGCTGAGACGTCCTTGAGAACTTCAATACGCTCAATGTCGGCAGGATTGACGGTCGAGAGTGGTGATAGACTTGACTCGATAGCGCTCAAACCGGTCTTTGACGATGCTTCATCCTTGAAGTAGATGAAACCGTCGATGACATAAAGAGGCTCGTTCGATGCATTGACCGAGTTACCACCACGGATACGGACACTCGACGCTGCACCTGGCTGACCACTTGAGGCGGTGATGTTCAAACCAGCTACGGTTCCGCCCAATGCCTGATCGAGTGTTGGAGTGAGATTGGTCTCCAAGGCCTGCGTCTTGATAGTGCTGACCGAGCCAGTCAACTGAGTGCGGCGCTGGGTTCCATAACCGACCACTACCACCTCATCCAAAGCAGAAGACTCTTCGACCAAATCTACAGTAAGCGGTTTACGAGCATTCTCCTTGTTGATGAACACGGTTCGTGGCTCATAACCGATAAAGCTTACCTTGATGCTGGTTGGAACAGCAATCTGAATGGTGAATTTTCCGTCCAGATCAGTTACTGCACCATGCTGTGAAGTTGGATCATAGATGTTAGCTCCAATCACAGGCTCGCCTGTAGCATGGTCAACAACGGTACCCTCCAGGATAGCAGTTTCTTTGACCTTGGTTGTTACTGCAGAGTTGGCTGCCGATTCTGCAAGACCAATACTCTCAGCGTACACATTATTTATATATATAGGGCTTACTCCGACAAGCAAAGCAGCCACTACAATCTGCTTGTTGATGTTCTTATTCAATACCATTTTCAATACCTTATTTATAGTTTCTTTTTGACGGTGCAAAGGTACGGCCTTTTTCGCACTTAGGAAATCGCAACGTTATGGCAACTTATATACCACAAATGTGGTAGAACACCGAAGTATTCTACCACATTTCTATTGTTTTTGCGTTAAAATAAGGCTAATTTCTTACATCTTCTGGATGTTCAGACGGAAACCTACATAGCCCATAGCACCCTCTGTTGGTCCCCAGACCATAGTAGCGTCGAAGTCCTCGCTATAGGGATCTTGGGCAGAGATAATTGGATTCTTCTGCTTGAATCCTGTGAGGTTCTCACCACCAATATAGACTGAGAAGTAGCGGAACTCGCGGGTAATCTGGGCTGAGAGTTGACCAAAGGCTTTGTATTTGGTCTTCCATAAGCCATTGCTGCAATCCGGCAAACGACCCGGTCCATTGTACTGGTAGGTGACATCAAACTGCCAGAGTTCCAATGGTGTCTTATAACTGGCTGTTGCCAAAGCCTTGTATTTGGATGTTAAGACTGGTGTACGTAGCTCGTGTGCTGTATGCTTGATCTTCTCTGATATGGTCTGACCTAACCATTCCGATACCTTGACATCCTGATAACGATAGGCACAAGTCAAAGAAAAACCAGGAAAGAGTGGATAGGTAGCATCCACCTGAAACACCTTGCTATAGGATTTACCTCCCTCAGGCAGATTATAGATCAAAAGTTCTGTAGGAACATCTCGGTCGATGATCACCTGATTGACAAAGTTGGTATAGAAGTAATCGGCATTAAGTGCCAGAGTCTCATCGCCCAATGGGATATCAAATACCAACGAACCACCCACATTCCATGCCTCCTCCTGTTTTAATGCCGTTTGGGATTGCTGCTTATAATAACTGGATTTGGACTGGGTTGTGATACCATCTACGGATTGGTTGATACGGGTGGGCATATAAGCCATTACGAGTTTCTCACCCTCAATGTTTAGATGACGACCAGTAGCCAACAGCGTGAAATTGTCGGCAATAGGGTGCGACGAACGATAACCCTTGCCTGCTGCCACACGCGCTGTAAACCACTCGAACGGATGGTATTTGAGATGCAGACGAGGGGTAACAAAACCTCCGTAAATCGAGGAATAATCATAACGCACACCAGCCATTGCTGTAAATGCATCATTGGGCTTGTAGGTATATTGAGCATAAGCACCCGAGGTTGTCTCCTTGGTCTTCTGCAATCGGATCAGACGATCACTCCACGCCTCGCTGACTGAGTGGGCAGAACCTGCCTGATAATACTCGTTGAGATAATCATGATTGAACGATGCACCAACTGAAAGGTTATGTTCTGGTGTCAGATCTGCTTCATAGAGCAACTGAGCGTATGCATTCTTCTGGTTGACCAAATAACCACCGGCTCCATACAGGTTATCGGCATCGTGATAGACACCCTTGAGGATAAGCGCCAACGACTCGCCCTTGTCGGTACGCATCAGCAGGGCATTCTTCCACTGGCCCTCCAGTCGGTTTGTGGTCAAATCAATTCTATAAGGACCACCGTGATCATGACCCGAAAGATCAATACCCGAATGCGAGTGATTAGAGACACCACTCACACGCTCCTCGTGCAGACCGCGCACAGAGAGCTGCGAAATCCAGCGGTCACTTACCCAAGCCCACCGGTCCATCACATTATATTGCTTTACCTTGGGCATATCCATGAAGCCATCGCTATTGCCATCATGATCCTGCGAACTCTGCTCCACATGTACCAAGAGTCCTGTGCTCAGATTGTCGTTCAGGTGCACTTCGGCATCGGCATTGACATCGAGTTTCAAATAAGTGTCATAATAGGCATTCAGATAATAGCCCTCTGTTCCCTGAGGCTTCTTATATTCGATATTGATTTGACCAGTCACACTCTCGTAACCATTACGAACCGATGCAGCACCCTTGCTGACCTGAATGCTCTGCATCCAAGGACCAGGCACATAGCCCAAACCAAATGGGAGTGCTGTGTGACGGAAGGCGGGCACATTCTCCTGCAACATCTGCACGTATGTACCACTTAAGCCCAACAGTTTGATCTGTCGGGCTCCAGTGGCAGCATCGCTGTACGAGACATCGACACTTGGATTGGCTGTAAAGGATTCTCCCAAGTTACAACAAGCGGCACGGATCAGTTCGCCTGCACCAATCACCTCCTTGCTCTCGACAGAGAAACTGGAATGCAATGGTGTACGATGAGCTGATACCGTAACATCATCAATCATGATGGTGTCTGGTATTTGTGCCCAGACCGGAAGGGGCAGTAATAGTGACAAAGAAAGTATGACTATCCGCATCTATAAATCAATTATTACGTTGATGGAAAAGTTGCCTCATCCCAAGACATGCCCCATGAAGTATGGCAGTTGGCGTCTCCACCATTCCCAATCATGCGCGACATCATGTCCCCAATAATCTATCCACGCTGGGACATTCTTTTCATGCAACAAAGCATCCAATCTGCGGGTTGAATCCAGCAGATCTTCTTCCCAGTTACCCTGTCCTACACAACAGATGATGCGACGCTGACGATAAAGATCCCAATAGTAATGATCATCAGGCATCCATCGCAGGTAGTCGAGTGGAGAATTGGTATAAACAAGTTCGTCCGAATAATCGCCAAAGAAGTAGCTGGCGTGATACAAACCACTCAAAGCAATAAGAGTATCAAAAAGATCTGGACGGCGGAAAAAGAAGTTGGCAGCATGGAAACCTCCCATTGAACATCCCGTCACGATGAAGGTTTCATCTCCTCTTCGCAAACTTGGTATCAGTTCATCAACGATATAATGATACCATCGTTCATGCTGTTCGATACGCCAGCGCGGATCACCTCCAAGATTACTCCAGGTCTCCCAATCCAATCCATCGCAACAGATGATGCGCAAGTCACCACGATCAACCCAAGGCTGTAGAACCTGCGTCATACCGAAATTCTCATAGTCAAAGAATCTGCCATCCTGCGATGGGAACACCAGCAATGACCTTCGGCCATCGCCATATACTTTCAGTTCCATGTCGCGACCCAGCGACTGGCTGTACCATTTTTCGTATCCCATGCTAAAAAAGAACTAAGTACTTGTCTTATTTATAAAACGAAATATAAGTCTTTTTATTGTTGCTTCTCGTGAACAAAGGTTACAAATTCATTTACTTCGTCCAACGTCCTGAGTTTTACTGTAAACATCTGCTGGCCCATTGCTGCCGACAAGATTTCAGGCATGCGTTCATCCATGACCAGTTGTTCGCGATAATGCTGACGTACCTCTTCCTCACTATGCGTATAATCATAGATATCGCGTCGAGAGGCGAAAGCACAATAGAACTGCTCTGACCAAGGCAACGACAAAGCATTACCTGCATCATGTTTCAGGACGGATGCCAAATGAGACTTATCGTAGGTAATCATATCGGCCCAGATACGATACACATCCGTGCTATGTGCAAAGTTGATCATATCGGGCGTATAACCACCGGCAGGGCGCATATTGACCTCGAGCGCCACAAAATCCCCTTTGCGTCCCAAACCTTCTCGGTCTCTATCGAGACGGAAGAATTCCAGATGGACAAAGCGGCTCTTGACCCCGAATGCCTCAACTGTACGGCGTCCTAAGGTACGAAGTCCGTCTGGCATTTCGGGCGAAACGTAGTACGAAAGGTCAAGTTGACGGTTGACAATGTCCATGATCGAAGGTGGCCACACCGTCATTGACTCAAACAGAGGATTGGACTGGCTGTCAATGATAGCATCGTATGAACAGATGTCTCCTGTGATGAATTCTTCAATGACATAGTTGGCAATATTCTTCTGTCCTAAGTGGCGAAAGAACTGACGTACATCCTCCTCACTATCGAGTTTGTGAGTTCCGCTTGCGCCTACACCGACATCTGGTTTGGCTATAATCGGATACCCCACACTACGGGCAAAGCCCAGAATATCAGCAAGGCCTCGTTCTCCCTTGATCTGGCGAGCTGTCGGAATGCCACCCTTGGCATAGTATTTCTTCATCTCCGACTTCTCCTTGATGGCATCAATCGCATCGAGTTGAATACCTGAACCTATGTGATAGTCGGTACGAAGTCGGGCGTCCTGGCTGAGCCAATACTCATTATTGGATTCAATCCAGTCGATACGACCATACTTGAATGTGAGGAATGCCACGGCACGATACACCTCATCATAGTTCTCCAGATTATCGACCTTATAGTATTCGGTCAAAGACTCTCGAAGTTGTGGAGAAAGGCTCTCATAGGGAGCATCGGCAATACCAAGCACTGTCACGCCGTTCTGCTTCAGTCGGTTGCAGAATTCCCAATAGGTATGGGGAAAATGTGGGGATATAAATATAAAGTTCATAGAATATAATATACAAATGTAAGTTTCTTTTTAGTGATGATTATGCTGCGATCTCCTTCTGCTCCTGGCTCAATATCTTGTCAAAGAAGTAAGCTGCCTGCTTACGCCACCAGTAGAAATCATGATCAACGTCCGAGCCCCAGAAGTCAAACCATCCATTTACGCCAAAAAGGCCAAGTGTCTGTTCCAATCGGCGTGTAGAGGCTGAAGTAATGTCCTCGAAGTTGCCCTGACCAACGCAGCAGATAATCTGTTTGCGACGATATTGGTCAACAAGCAAATGGGGCTCTGTCAAACCAGACAAATAGTCAAGTGGCGAATTCTGATAAATGAGAGCATCATCATAATGAGGGAAGAAATAGCTTGCATGAAACAAGCCACTCAGCGACAGCAAGGTTCCAAACAGGTCTGGACGACGGAAGAAGATATTGCCTGCATGATAACCACCCATCGAACAACCTGTCACAATCCAATCGTTGCTGTTGCCCCAAACAGACTTGACCTCTGGAATGAGTTCCTTGACGATATAGTCATACCAATGCTCATGCAGTTCGATTCGCTCATGATAGTGGCTTCTCTCCCATTCCGATACCTCTTCGACATTCTCGCTATTGGTGCCATTACTCCATGTCTCACGATCAATCGAATCACAGCAGCAGAGACGAATTTGTCCAGCCTCAATCATTGGAGCCAGAATGGCTATCATTCCATTGTCTTCCCACTCATAGAATCGCTGGTCCTGCGAAGGGAACACCAATACGACACGACCTTCGTTTCCGTAGGTCTTGTACTCCATTTCTCGGCGGAGGTTTTCACTCCATGACTTATAGTATCGTATCTGCATATAATCGCGTTTTATTTATTTTTACGATGCAAAGATACAACAATATAGTCAAATACTCCAAGAAACAATCAAAATAAAAGAAAAATTATCGTCAGCAACGCAGTTACATAGAAACAATATCTACATCACAATAGAAAGAAAAACTCAAAGAAGAGGAGAAGAGAAGAAGATTTCTCTTTAGCAGATAACTTCTATTCTTCAAATCTTCCTTGAGAATATTATAACTCTAGAGCCTGTCGGATGTCCTCAAACAGGTCATCCACATCCTCCAGGCCTATGCTCAATCGGATGGTGGTAGGCAACACATCCATCTTGGCCTTCTCCTCGGGAGCATAGCTAACAAAGATGGTACTATATGGATGAATGGCCAGCGACTTGTTGTCAAAGAGGTTGGTGGCACGCAGTATGAGTTGCAGGCGGTTAATCAGGTTATAGCAAGCCTCCTCACTTTCCAGATCAATAGTCACCATGGCTCCACCCTGCTTGCCGAACTGACGAACAGCCAAATCATGATAAGGATTGTCCTCCAATCCAATATATCCCACTTTCTTTATCTGAGGCAAAGTCTGCAATTTCTTGGCCAATGCCAACGCGTTGGACGACTGGATGCGATAACGGGCATCGAGCGTTTCCAAACCCAAAGCCTGCATATAGGCAGCATGTGGGGTCATATAGGCACCTACATTGAAGAGCAGTTCGAACTTGATGCGTTTCTCTATCTCAGGGAAAGTGCCATAGTCAATAATCAGTCCTCCCAACGAGGTAGCACCTCCCGACAGATACTTGGTCGAAGAGACCACCTGCACATCGATGCCCAACTCTCTGGCATCAAACTGTGTGAAAGGCAGGAAGGTTGTATCGGCTATAAGTGGAATATGATGCTCCTGGGCAATCAAAGACAATGCTCCAAGGTCGGCCACTTCCAACTGAGGATTGGTCACGATCTCCAGATAGATACAGGATGTTTTATCATCAACAGCCTTCTTGACAGCCTCTATATCGGTCAGATCTACAATCCTTGCCTCTACGCCAAAGCGCTTTAAGGTCTTGGTCAACAAAGCAAAGGTATTGCCGAACATGTGAGCAGAAGTGACAATGTTACTACCTGCTTCGGCTACAGCCAAAAAGATGTTACTGATAGCAGCCATGCCCGAATTGAAGGCTGTTACCGACTTGGCTTGAGTCAACTGTGCCACCTTGTCCTCCAGGAAAGTGACCGTAGGATTCATCACACGACTGTAATCAGGTTCGCCACTACGGCCCGAGAAGGCTTCGGTCATCGAAGCAGCATCCGGGAACTGGTAGGCTGCTGTATGATAAACTGGCATAGCGATGCTTCCATAGGCATCTGGATGTCTGAACTGTGTATGTATAGCTTGTGTCGATGATTTCATTTTATTGAAAATGATTTGTTTCACTTACTCCCCCTAAAGGGGGCTGGGGGGTCTTTAAACTGCCTCAAGCAGTTGATTAAGTGCTTGGTTGAGAATGGCACGAGGAGTAGCCACATTGAGTCGCATGAACTGATCACCCTCCGAGCCGAACTTACGTCCATCGTCCAGAGCCAGATGGGCCTTGTCTATGAAGAGGTCGAGAACCTCCGCATGACTACCTAACCCCAATCCATGACAATCGAGATAGATCAGATAGGAGGCCTGTGGGATGATGGGACGGATCTGTGGCAGATTCTCAGCAAACCACTTCTGGACATAGTCAATATTAGCCTGAATATATGCCTTGACCTGTTCCAACCACTCTTTGCCATGCGCATAAGCCTCGACGGTCACCATCTGAGCAAACATGTTACCCTCATCCAGTTCGCTGGCGGCCAGATAGGCATTGAACTTCCTGCGGATTGTCTCATTGCCGATAACCGAATAGCTGGAAACTATACCTGGGGTATTGAATGCCTTCGATGGTGCTCCAAAGGTGATACTGTTTTGTCGTGCCTCCTCGCTGACCGAGGCATAAGGTGTATGACGATGAGGAGCCAAAGTGAGATCAGCATGAATCTCATCGCTGATGACCAGCGTGCCATGTTTTTTGGCCAACAGGGCAATCTGCTGCAGTTCCGCAGGAGTCCAGACTCGTCCACCCGGATTGTGAGGATTACTCAGCACAAAGACCTTGACATCCTGCAGATCACGATCCAATTGGTCGAAGTCAATCTCATACTGAAACTGTTCTTTGTTCAGCTTCAGATGATGATAAACCACCTCTCGACCATTGTGTTCAGTCACTAGGAAGAAAGGGTGATAGACAGGATTCATCACCAATACCTTATCTCTCGGTTGGGTAAAAGCCTGCAACACGAAGGCAATACCACGCACAATGCCCGGAATGAAGGTCAGCTCCTCCTCTGCTACGCTCCATCCCTGCTGCTCCTTGAGCCATTGGACAATGGCAGGACGCCAACGAGGATCGGAGGCGGTATAGCCCAACACCTCATGTTCAAGGCGTTTTCTCAAAGCTTCAATCACAAAGTCCGGCGTACGGAAATCCATGTCTGCCACCCACAGCGGCAACAGATCGGTCCTACCCCATCGCGCTTGCAGAACTCCATACTTCAGACAGTCACTATTCCGTCTATCCAATATCTCATCAAAATCGTATTTCTTTGCCATAGCCCTAACTCTAACCCTAACTTTAACCTTAACCCTAACTTTCTCCGGTCGCAAGACGCGCGCCCCGAAGGCAGCAACCCCAACTAAACTCCCCCTAAAGGGGGTTGGGGGGTCTGGGGGTCTTAAATATAATAATCACTTTCAATCAATCCTATTCTCAACGCATAGCGGGTAGCCTCATAGACACTATTGACCTCAATCTTACGGAAGATATTCTTCTTGTGGGTCACAATGGTGTGAGATGACGAAAAACGCAGAGCGGCAATCTCTTTCACCGACTTACCGAGAGCAATCAGTCGCAGAATCTCCGTTTCGCTTTGAGTCAGATGATTGTCCTCAGCCTCCTTCTTGCGGCTCAGCAATCGGTTGGTCACCTGATGACAGAGATAGCGCTCGGCTTGGAGCACACTCTTCAATGCGGCACGGATCTCTTCGGCCGAATTGTTCTTCAGAATAATACTGACCGAAGGCATGCCTCCAAACACAGACAACTGCTGGTCGGTCACTTCCGACAGGAAGAGTATCCAACGCGTCATGGGCTGTTTTTCGTACAAGGGCAACAACTCCTCAGGCGAATGAATCTCCAATGAGTCCATATCGAGAATGACGATAGGTGCTTCGCTGCGGAGCAAAGCACTCTCGAGTTCGTCGATATCCTCGACCCGTTCCTGCGGATACTTATCACCCCCTACTTTAGCCAAGAGAGTCTGCACACCGATGCGGGTGATGTCCTGATTGTCTGCTAATATAATTGATGTCTGCATATCTATAGTTTCTGTTTCTGGGTGCAAAGATAGGTATTTCCCCTTATATTTATAACATATATCTGGTATATAAGCATAAGAATAGATATTAATTCTACTTATCATATACCACATAGATGTTATTTCTATTAGTGCATTATTTTTGGCTCATCGTTTCGTTATTTTTATTCTATTATTTGCATAATTCGACGAAACTCCCTATCTTTGCACCGCAAAAACTTCTTACGATAACGAAAATAGAAGAATATGAAGAAAATCCTGTCATTAGCTTTTACCACCCTTCTGGCATCTACCGCCTTGGCCGAGTCGAAGATCGACACCCTCGTTGTTACTACTAAACCAGTAATGCATTGTGCCAACTGCGAGAAGAAGATCAAGACCAACATCCGCTTCGTGAAGGGTACCAAAAACATTGTCACTTCGGTGCCTAACCAAACCGTGACGATCATCTTCGATGGCTCAAAGTCCACCTATCAGGATTTTGAAACCGCCTTCAAGAAAATCGGCTACGAGATCAAGATGACCGAAGCAAACACCAAAAAATAACAAACATGATATCAACGCTCGAAAAAGGAATGCTAAGGCGCTCGGAACTTCTGCTGGGCAAACCATTCATGGAACGAATTGCAGAGGTCAAAGTGATCATCTTCGGTGTGGGAGGTGTCGGTTCGTGGTGTGCCGAAGCTTTGGTGCGTAGTGGCGTCCGACATCTGACCATTGTTGACTCGGACCGCGTATGCATCACCAACTGTAACCGACAGCTCATGGCTACTGCCCATACGGTGGGTCAAGTCAAGGTGGATGCGCTTCGTGATCGCCTGCTGGATATCAATCCTTCGGCCGATGTGACCGCCCTACAGATGATCTACGACAGCACAACGGCTGAGTCATTCCATATCGAGCAATATGACTATGTGATTGATGCCATCGATTCATTGCAAGAGAAGGCTGATCTCATCATTCGTGCTACCAATATCCCAACAGTCAACCTCTTCTGCAGCATGGGTGCTGCTCTGCGCATCGATCCGACCAAGGTTCGTGCCAAGGAGTTCTGGAAGATTGAGGGTGATGGCCTGGCTCGAGCTCTCCGCAACAAATTCAAGAAGCAAAAGACCTTCCCACGCCATAAGTTCCTGTGTGTGTGCAGCGAGGAGGCCCCGATGAAGAACTTGGGCGAGAGCTACACTTGTGGCACCAACCAATGTATGTGTCCGAAGGCAAAACTGTTGAGCGGTGAACGAGGCACAGATACTGCGGTTTACGATGCTCCTGGCGATCAAAAATTGGTAGAACATGAGTGGTGTACCAAGAAAGCACAGATCAATGGCTCTTTAGCCCCCGTTACTGCTGCCTTCGGCATGACCCTCTGTTCTTTGGTTCTACAGGATGTGATGAAACACACGAATTGATTTTTTTAAAGCCTCTTGATCCAGGCAGCAAAGAAAGGGACAATGGATATTTAATTCATTCAAGAAATCATTCCCTCAATTCGACAAAAGGTGCAAATTTGCACTAAATATCGAATAGAAAGCTTATCAATTCGACAAAAGGTGCAAATTTGCACTAAATATCGAATAAAATATTTGGAGTATTAGAAAAAAAGCGATACCTTTGCAGCGTAATACTCTAATGTATTGCCATAAATTGAATGAAAAGCATTAATAGAGATTTGTATTTGGAAAGACTTAAGAATAGGATGCATAATGGATTGGTCAAGATCATAACAGGACCACGCCGTTCCGGTAAATCTTGGTTGTTAAGTCACATCTTTACTGACTACCTGTTTAGTATTGGCATTGAAGAATCTCAAATTATCCATATCTCATTTGATTTGGATGATGATACCAATCAGACAGACCTACTAAACCCGACAACACTTAAAGATTATCTGTATGGCCGTATCGCAGATTCCAATAAACAATACTACATAATGCTTGATGAAGTGCAGGAAGTTGACGGATTCGAGCGTATTGTCAATGGATTGGCAGCAAAGGACAATGTTGACGTTTATGTAACTGGTAGCAACAGCCATTATTTAAGTAATGATATAAATACATTGTTCCGGGGCAGAGGTGATGAAATAAGAGTATGGCCTTTCTCATTCCGAGAATTTATCCAAAATAGGACAGAACCTCTCCCCGAACTATGGAAAGAATATTACACTTATGGTGGTATGCCAGGATTGCTGCTACAACGAACCAACGAACAGAAAATAAACTATCTGCAAAGATTGTGGCAAAAGGTATATTTGAGTGATGTATTAGAAAGAAATCAAGTAAAGAATCGTTCCGCTTTTGAAGCTTTGACCGATGTATTATGCTCCTCTATTGGCTCGCTAAATAATCCGACCAAACTGAGCAATACCATGCATAGTGTTCTACAAATTAAACTATCCAGCGAAACAGTATCTACTTATATTGGATATTTAGAGAACGCCTTTTTATTTGATGGTATCAAACGATATAACATCAAAGGAAGAAAGTATTTTGAATCAATCAAGAAATACTATTCCGTTGATGTCGGATTACGCAATGCTCGTTTGAACTTCCGTCAGCAGGAAATAACTCATATTATGGAGAATGTCATATACAATGAGTTACGAATTAAAGGCTTTCTGGTGGATGTAGGAGTAGTAGAGATTCGTGAAATGATTGATTCACATCAAGTCCAATCTCAATATGAAGTAGATTTCATTGCGACTAACGGAATAGATAAATACTATATTCAATCTGCGTATCGATTAGAAACCAAAGAAAAGAAGGATCAAGAGTTGAAATCTCTGCGAAAGATAGGTGATAGTTTCCAAAAGATAGTAATAGTCGGAGATGATATAGCTCCATATATTGACGAACAGGGTATTACCTATATGGGTTTATTCCATTTCCTATTAAAGTGGTAAAAAGCAAACATGAGGGCATGTAGCAAGTCCAACGACTATGCAACATGCCCTCATTAAATTATATAAGAGAAAAAACGATTACTTGCCTACGATCTCGGCAGTATCGGTAGCGATCATCAACTCCTCGTCGGTAGGAACGACAGCTACGGTTACTTTGCTGTCGGCAGTAGAGATGATAGCCTCATCACCGTGGATGGTCTGGTTCTTAGCAGCATCGAGCTTGATGCCGAGGAACTCCATATCCTTGCAGACCTGCTCACGAACATAAACATGGTTCTCGCCTACACCACCGGTGAAGGCGATAGCATCAACACCACCCATAGCAGCAGCGTATGCACCGATGTACTTACGCAGACGGTAGCAGTAAACATCCATAGCAACCTGTGCGTTCTTGTCGCCATCCTGAGCCTTCTGGAAGGCATCGCGCATATCGCTTGAGCCACAAAGGCCGAGCATACCAGACTTCTTGTTGAGCATGGTGTCCATCTGAGCAGGAGTCATGTTCTCCTTCTCCATCATGAAGGTAACAGCAGCTGCATCGATGTCGCCCGAACGGGTACCCATTACAAGGCCCTCGAGTGGGGTAAGACCCATAGAGGTATCAACACACTTGCCATTGACAACAGCCGACATAGAGGCACCATTACCAACGTGAGCCACGATGAGCTTAGAGTTGTTTGGATCGAGACCCAGATACTCGATAGCACGCTTGCTTACGAAGCGGTGTGAGGTACCATGGAAACCATAACGACGTACGCCCCACTTGTCGAACATCTCGCGTGGGATAGCATACATGTAAGCCTTCTCAGGCATGGTCTGGTGGAAAGCGGTATCAAATACTGCTACCTGTGGACAAGCAGGCATCAACTCCTTGACAGCCATGATACCCTTCAGGTTAGCTGGGTTGTGGAGAGGGCCAAGTACAGCACACTCCTTGATAACCTCGATCACCTCGTCGGTTACGAGACAAGACTTGGTAACCTTCATGGCACCATGCAGCACACGGTGACCTACAGCCTCGATCTCATTAACTGACTTGATGACGCCATACTTCTCGCTGAGCAACTGCTCGAACACGAAGCTGACAGCAGCAGTATGCTCTGGCATATTGTGCTCAAGAACAACCTTCTCACCATTTGGAGCAGTCAGCTTCAGGAATGAATCTGGCAAACCAATCTTCTCTACACCACCCTGTGCGATGACCTCTTTGCCATCGAACAACTTATACTTAAGGCTCGAAGAGCCACAGTTCAAAACTAAAATTTTCATAACAAAAGCCCCTTTCCCCAAACCCCTTCCCCGGTCCGGGGCAGGGGAGTGTTTACCACTCTTAGGACGCAAGGGCTGCGTTCAACAAAAATTTCTACAATGAATTTCTAACCTCAAAAAGCATTATACTCCCTTCCCTCGGACCGGGGGAAGGGTTGGGGGTTAGGGGCTTTTACTTTGTTGCTCTCTCCTTAGCGCCGATAGCCTGGTTACAAGTTACAACGATAGTCTGATAAACCTCATCAACAGAGCAGCCACGAGAGAGGTCGTTGACTGGAGCTGCGATACCCTGGAGGATAGGACCGATAGCGATACCGCCAGTGAGACGCTGAACGAGCTTGTAGCAGATGTTACCAACCTCGAGTGATGGGAAGACGAGGGTATTGCAATGACCAGCTACGGTGCTGCCCTTAGCCTTGCTTGCACCTACCGATGGAACGATAGCTGCATCAGCCTGAAGTTCACCATCAATCTGAAGTTCAGGACGGAGTTCCTTAGCTACTGCAGTTGCCTCGATAACCTTGTCACACATCTCATGCTTGGCAGAACCCTTGGTTGAGAATGAAAGCATACCAACGACTGGAGTCTCAATGCCTGCGATATCGTGAGCGGTATCTGCACAGCAGACGGCAATCTGACCCAACTGCTTGGCATCTGGGTTTGGAGTTACAGCACAGTCGCCGAATACCATGATACCCTCCTTGCCATAAGCCTTAGCAGCCTCATTGTCCATGATCATGATGAAGGCACCAGATACACAGCTAATGCCAGGAGCGGTCTTGATGATCTGGAGAGCTGGACGAAGCACATCACCAGTAGTATTACGAGCACCTGCTACCTGACCATCAGCCTCACCAGCCTTGATGATCAAAGTACCGAGGTACAATGGATTCTTGACGAGCTGCTGAGCCTGCTCCTGGGTCATACCCTTCTTCTCGCGAAGCTTGAAGAGGAGATCAGCATACTTCTGTGCGTCTGGGTTATTCTCTGGCTCAACGATGGTAGCCTTGTCGATATTCTTCAAATTGTACTCCTTAACGAGAGCGTCGATCTCAGCCTTAGCGCCGATCAAAACGATGTCTGCTACGCCGTCACCGAGGATACGGTCAGCGGCCTGGATAGTACGTGGTTCAGTGCCCTCTGCGAGCACGATGCGCTGCTTGTTGGACTTTGCCTTAGCAACGAGTTGATCCATTAATGCCATAATTAATTTATTTTTTGGGTTAATTTATATTTTATTTATTGATTGATTTGTCGCTGTTACCACCCTCTTCTGTCTCATCAACTTCTCCATTGAGGATGTCCTTACTATATTTCTCTTCGGGAGTTTGTGCCTGCTTGACCATCTCACTCGAAACAATACCCGTAGGCACAGCAATGATGGTGTAGCCTAAAAGCATGACGATGCCGGCAAAGAAACGGCCCAACGGGGTGATGGGAGTAATATCACCATAACCGACGGTTGTCATCGTGACAATGGCCCAATAGATGCTGGTCGGAATGTCGGTAAACTGGGTATTGGGTTCATTGCCTTCGACCATATACATCATGGTGCCAAGGCAGATGACCAGAATCAGCACGAACAAGAAGAAAACAAAGATCTTCTTGAAACTCTGCTTCAGGCTTTCCATCAGCTTATACCCCTCGTCGAGAAAGGAGAAGAGCTTGAAGATGCGGAATACTCGAATCAGTCGGATGCTTCGGAGTATAATGACAAAGCGGGCTTCGGGCAAGAGCCAACCCAGGTACATAGGCAGAATAGAGAGCAGGTCGATGACACCGAAGAAACTCAGCGCATAGTCACGGGCACGAGGGGAACAATACAATCGTGCCAGATACTCGAAGGTAAAAAAGAGAGTCAGCAAGTATTCCAAAACAACCAACGAACCCACAATCCAAGGGTTGGTGAAGAGAGAATCGAAAATAGTAATAAGAATACTCAACACGATGCAAGCCATGAGCAGAATATCGAACGACTTACCCATTGGGGTGTCGCTACCGAAGATAATCTCATAGAGCTTATGCTTGAGTGGCTGGTTGGCCATCAAATGCTGCCATCGCTGCTTGATCGACATAATTCCTGTAATTCTTTTTTGACCGCTTCTAAATCATTTTACGCGCAAAGATAATGATTTTGTGATTACGATGTGCAAAAAATGGGATAAAATAGTGTAATTTTTAATTTTTTGTAGAAGTTTTGCTCTTATCTGCCTAAAAAGCCGTATATTTGCGCCCGGTTTAATTAACTTCGATAGAAAACATATAAATCATTAACTATAGTTACAAAAAATCAAGAACCATGAGTTTCCTTAACAATGTTCTCGTGCGTCGTTACAGAGATTTCCGTAACCCGTCGAATGCCAAGACTGTCATCGGCAGTCTCATTGCCCTGATTGCCTACTTTGGCATTCTCTTCACCGATCCTGCTGTCTATGGATTGCCCAATCTGTCGTTGGTAGAAGTCCGAGTAGTAGCTATCTTCCTGACCGCAGCTATCCTATGGATCAGCGAGGCAATTCCAACCTGGTGTACATCCGTCCTGATTATCGTAGTCATGCTGCTTACCGTCAGCGATTCCTCATTATGGTGCTTCGAAGTAGCGAATGCCAAAGATCCGATCGAGGTTCAGAAGGCATTGGGCATCGGCATCAGCTATAAGGACATCATGGCTACCTTCGCCGACCCTGTCGTCATGCTCTTCATGGGCGGTTTCGTACTCGCTATCGGTGTAGAGAAGGTAGGTCTGGATGTCTTCCTGGGCAAAGTGATGCTGGGCCTCTTCGGCCACAATCCTCGTTTCGTTCTTCTGGGCTTCATCCTGGTTACAGCCCTGTTCTCTGCCTTCATCTCCAATACTGCTACAGCAGCCATGATGTTGGCGTTCCTGGGTCCAGTGCTCCGCTCCATGCCTTCTGACGGTGTATCCAAAGGCAAGATCGCTTTGGCCATGGCCATCCCTCTCGGAGCTAACATCGGAGGTATCGCTACTCCTATCGGCACTCCTCCTAATGGTGTAGCGATGAAGTATCTGAACGATCCATCAACCATCGAGATGCTGCAGGACAAAGGTCTGGAATCCAGCGCCGTCACCTTCCTCGACTGGTGCGTAGCCATGACTCCTATTACCCTGATTATTCTGGCTATCGGATGGGTAGCCCTGATGATACTCTTCCCATTCCGGAAAGGTGAGTCTATCGAACTGAAGATCGAAGGCGGTCTGAAGAAGGGTTACAAGACCTGGGTGGTAGCAGCCACTTTTGCTTTGACCATCATCCTTTGGTTCACCGGCGAGTGGAACCACCTGAACGCCAATGTCGTTGCTTTGGTACCTATCTGCTGCCTCTGTCTGACCGGTTTGTTGAGCAAGAAGGACCTTGAGAAGATCAACTGGTCTGTGCTCTGGATGGTGGCTGGTGGCTTTGCCCTTGGTTTGGGCTTCAACAAGTCTGGTTTGGCCAACGATCTGGTGACTAATATCCCATTCAGCGAGTGGTCGGCTATTGTAGTACTCCTCTCAGCTGGTTTGATCTGCTGGTTCCTCTCGAACTTCATCTCGAACTCAGCTACTGCAGCACTTCTCATCCCAATCCTCTGTGCTGTGGGTGTAGGCATGGGCGATACATTGCTCGAGATTGGTGGCTTGCGTGCCCTCCTGTTCGGTACCGCTATGGCTGCTTCGTTGGCCATGACTTTGCCTATCTCTACTCCTCCTAATGCCATTGCCTCATCGACCGGTATCATTTCGACCGCCGACATGGCTAAGTCTGGCTTGACCATTGGCATCCTGGGTGGTGTGGTTGGCTATCTGCTCCTGATTTCCGTGTTCTGATAGAATCATCAATAATAGATATAGAGAGGCTGGAGATTTCCACTTCAGCCTCTCTTTGTGTACATAGATGATTATGCACAGGTAATAAAAAGTAAATAACTTGGTAGGGAACTTTTTTTCATAGTATGATAAAAAAGCATATCTTTGCCGGGCATTATTAACCATTAAATACACATACTATGAACAATAAAGAGTGTGAATTGTATAGAATACTCGATTATGTAGTGGAGTGCTGTGCCACTCAAGTTGACGAAAATGGAACTATGAGCATCACTCGCGAGGATGTTCTGGGAAAAAGCCGAGCTGAAAACATTGTCATGACTCGCTGTATTCTGGTCGAACAGATTGTCGGTGCCGGTTATTCGACCACAACTGCGGCCCAATTGCTTCATCGTACACCTCATGCTATACGCCACCTGCTTGAAGTGGGCGGACAGTATGAACAAACCTCTCGTGCCTACCGTATTGCTAAAGCAGAAGCGACGCTAAAATGCAAAGACATTCAAGTGTAGCTAATCATCATTTCCCCATTCGGCTGGCAGCCTCCTGACCAGCTCCAGTACCCTTGTACTTGCTCTTGGCAGCATTGAAGGTATAACGGAGCGAAAGGTTGAGCGAGTGATTTCTGCTACGAGTTTTCTGCTCAAGAGTATAGTAGCCACAATCCATTTCAATATGTTGACTATTACGTTGGAAAATGTCATTAACCGACGCACGCAGGCAGAGGGCATCGTTCTTGAGCCAACATTTCTGGACCACCATGCTGACATTGTATGAGGTACTGATCAGACGAAAGTTCGTCACATCGCCAGGCGTGGTGATATTGGCATTACACTCAAATCGCCAAGAGTGAGGAAAACGGAAAGCATTATTTAGGTTAAAGAAGCCAATAGGATGGTGGTAGCGCACATCGCGCTGACCATTCTCTTCACGGGGATCTGCCAAGGTAAGGGTGTGGAAGAACTTCTCAACACCTGCCGTCCAATTGGGTGAATAGCATCCCCAGGTCGGAGAAGCAGAGAGGCCTATCGTCAAAGCACGCATAGGCTCGGTCATATTGATGTTTTTGATGAGGATAGTGCCTGCATTCATGCCACTGTTACCACTTTCGTCATAGAGATACGACCATTGTGTGATGGTGTTATTGTGTCGCTCGTACGAGGCAAAGAGAGTTGTCCACTGCCAACGGGCATTGGCACTTACCTCATGCCGGATTTCATTCTTCAGTTTCGAGTCTCCCTGCTGGATGCTATAGGGATTGAGGTAATTCATCGATTCGCTGAGGCACCAATAGCTCGGACGGGAGGTCTTGATGCTATAACTGAGCGCAGTTTGCCAACTACCCCACTGGTTGGCCCATGACACCGAGGGGTAGAAATCGTCGGTATAACGGGTCATGGAGTTCTCACCGTTAAGTAGGTCTTCGTATTCAAAACCTACATGCTCAAAGCGCAAGCCAGCACTGAGACTGCCCCATTTGGGAATCATGCAGCCATACTCGACAAAAGCGGCAAGATTGGTCTCGTCCACGTTGGTTGATGTGCTGGGCAACGATAGACCTGCCACTTTATACTCATTCTTGCGATTGACCAAAGTTACCTCCGAACCGGCCTTCAGGTTGCCTATCCATACTGAGTAGCTCAGTACCAACTTGCCGGCATACATGCGGTTGGTGGTATGATCTGCAATGGTATAGTTGGAGTGTTGGCCATCCAATACATCATAGATGTCCCGATCATCGCTTCCACTGTTGGCCAAAAAGTCAAGGTTCAAGTCTATACCCAACTTGCCCACAGAGCCATTATAATAGACATTTCCTTCCCAATTATAGGGAGCCTTATGACGTTCCTCCTGATAGGTTGAACTATACTGTGAACTATAGTCGCTGCCTCCCTTCAGATACTGCTCCATGATGGTCTCTTGATGCTGGTAGTTAGGCAGTGAGAATCTGTCGTGACGCTCCAGACGTGCACCTACCGAATGCTTGTCCGAAATCTGCCAGTTGAAGCCTAAGTTGCAGTTCATGCCCCTGCCACGCCAGTCATTGCGCAAGGTTGACTGCTGATTGATGGTACGAAGCTGGCCATGATCCATGAAGAAACTGTGCTGTGCAGCTTCGTTATCATTGACATTTACCCAGTTCCAGTAGTTAGCCATGCCAAACACATCGACCGACTTGTGACGATAGCGCAGATTGAGCGTTGCTCCGGGATTGGAATAGTCGTAGCGAAGCTGCTGGGTGTGTGATAGGTCAACATCGTAGCCAAAGCCATTACCATCGCGCTTGATAGTCTTGATACGCACTACGGCCGTGACCGTTGCATCGTACATGGCACCAGGATTGGTAATCACTTCCACCTCTTTGACCTCATCGCTGCTGATTCGCTTCAACTCATCTTTGTCCGATACCTTACGACCATTAATATAAAAGATAGGAGTACCTTTGCCCAACACCTCAAGTTCGTCGTCCTTGAGGGTCATACCTGGCACTTTAGAGAGCATCTCTTTGGCTGTGCCCGACTTTTCGAGCACCGATCCCTGAATACCGGTTACCATCGAGTTTCCAGTCAGTTTGGTCTTGGGGAGCTGAGAATTAACCACCACCTCTGAGAGCATCTGGTTATCCTCCTCCATCACGATAACCATCTTTTCGGTGGTCTTTACATAACGAGTCTCATAGCCGATGCTTGAGATGCGAAGCACGCCCTGATTGGCAGGTGTAGTAATGTTAAAGTTTCCGTTTTCGTCGCTCATGGCACCCTCTATGAATGTGGAATCTGGCAAAGAAAGCAATACTACGTTCACGAATCCCAATGGTTCACCGTTTTCATCTACAATCTGACCTGTTACATCCGGTCTTGCCCACGACATCATACTCATTGCTGCCATTGTGGCAACCATAGCCTGCTTTTTCATAAATAAAATGTTTTTGTTAATATTGTTTTTGAAGTTATTTTGCAAGTTAGACGGATGGACACAAAAAAAAGTTGCACCTATCTGCAACTTTTTTCAATTTTGTACTCTACTGTCCGGTTAAACTGTAATTAAAATTTGTCAGCAGATAGCTGAGCAACAAAATTTGAATTTTGCTCAAATCCAAATCTTCGGAACCTACGAAACGCAAGTTTTGTTCGAATCTAAAACTTCGGAACGAACAAAATTCAAATTTCGTTCAAATCTAAATCTTCGGAACCTACAAAACGCAAGTTTTGCTGCTTCCGGAAACTTTTAAGGCTACAAAGTAAGTCACCAAATAAGCTGCACCCTTATAATGAGGATGCAGCTTGTTCTTATCTAATCTACTTCTTTTCTATTATGTTTCACTTGAGTCTCTTCTTGATCTCGTCGGTGTTGGAACGAGAGACAGGAATCTGCTTTTCATTGCCAAAGAGATGAAGTTGATAATAGTCACTACCTGGACGAATAGTGAGGCTAGATACAAAGTTAAGATTGACAATATAGGCACGATGACAAGAGATGAGATAGTCATAATCCACAAGTTGTTCGCGTAGTTGACGCATGGTAATACGAAGCTGCTGATGACTGATATGTTCCTCCTCTATATAACAGATATCTGCATAATTGGACATCGACTCGACATAGACAATGTCGGTCGGTGAGACTGTAATCGAATGACTACCAGTACTGCCCTCCAAAGTGATCGTAGGAAGATTCTCAGAATAAGAAGATGACTGGAGTTCTTCGTTTTCTTGTTCAATCGTCATACGTTCCAGACGGGATTCGAGCATATTGTTGATGGCTCTTACCTCGTCGAGCTGTGATTGCAGTTTCTTGTTGAAAGTTAAGATGAGCAGAACTACAAAGACAAAGACTGAGATAATGGCGACCGCTGCACACATCATGCCATAACCCTGTAGAGTAAATACTCCATGGAAGTACCAATAGGCCGTCAAGTCGCCGGCATTCATCCATCCATTGAAAGTAAGCAACACGGCCGACAACAAAGGAATATTGATAAGATGAACTACCAGATGTTGCCATGCCATAACCCAACGACTTTGTGTCTGTTGGGTGTTTGGCTTAAAAAACAACTGTGCAATACAGATGCTGATAATAGCCACAACTGTAGCCAATAGACCTTCGGCCGCAATGAATAGCAGTCGGTATTCTTTGATTTGGTCAATGCCAAAAGGCTCCAGCAACGCCAGAACTGACATCGAACATAATGCACCTATGCATGAACCTTTGACAATCTCTTTTTTAGTCATTTGTTTTTTATATTACTCCACCCATCGGAATCAATATGAAATCAATCTTGGGGATATGTGAAAAATTCGGTGCAAAGATAACCTAAAAATACAGAATAGACAAGAAATAAAGCTGCATTTTATCCCAAAACCCGCATTTCATACCTACCAAACCGCTTTTTCTCCCTATCTGGCTGCAACCTATCCCTCACTATTGTAAGGTTCAACAAATGGTCTTACCTTTGCAGCGTCAAACAAAACGAAGACGTTGACAGAAACCGATTCGTTAAGCTGCGATAACTTATTAACTAAAAAAAATTAATGATTATGAAAAAGATTCTTCTTGGCCTTTTGGCAGTAGTTACAGTTCTGGGTATGGGAACAATGATGTGGTTTGCTATGACCTTCCGCACACAGTATGAAGCAACGGAAACTATCACCCTCGTAGATGAAGGCATGTACGAATATTATTATGAAGGAGATACTGGCCTGGATCAGTTACTCGAAAAGGGTGGTGCTGCCAATTCGACTGATATAGCAGTCTTTGCCACAGAGTTCCTGTCGCATGGCTTCGCACACCTGAACCTGAAACCTTCGGAGTTCGGCTGCAGTACCATCAATGCCAAGGATGCCAAAGGAAACCTACTTTCGGCCCGCAATTTCGATTGGAATAGCGACGAACATGGCGATATGGTCATCGTACATACCCGTCCGGAAAATGGCTATGCATCGGTGGCTACCTTCAATGTTAACTTCTTCAACTTCGGCGAGGATTTCAAGCCCGAGACCATGATGCAGAAGTTTATGCTGATGGGGTCGCTCTACGTAGCCCTGGATGGAATGAATGAAAAGGGACTCTTTGTAGCCGACCTCGTGGCTGGTGACCGTGAGCAGACCCACCAGAAGGGAGGAGAGAGCAACGTGACCACCACTTTAGGCATACGTCTGCTGCTCGACAAGGCAGCCAACGTGGAGGAGGCTTTGGCCTTGCTGAAGCGCTACAACATGCATTCAGACATCACCGTGGCACATCATCTCTCCATCAGCGATGCTACAGGCCGTTGCGTTGTGGTTGAGTGGGCCGACAACCAAATGTATGTGACCGAATCACCTGTTTGCACCAATCACTACCTGGCAGCAGAACCTAAACTTGCCTCTCAAGAAATCAGCCCAAACTCACAGGAACGTTTCGATACTCTCTATTCACAATTGCAGGCTCAGCCTGCCATGACCCTTCAGGATATTACTAACAGCATTGCCAGTGTTTCGAAACCTCTTCACACCCGCTGGAGCATTGTTTATGATCGAGAGAACATGACAGCTACCTATTACCAGAATGGAGACTTCTCCAAACCATATACAACCAGCATTAACTAACAGGATAAATAAGAAACGAGCGAAATCGATACTTGAACAGATCGACTTCGCTCGAATTTGATAAAAAATCATTGTCAGAATCTGGGTAGAACCCAACTATCATTGTAGTCGGTAAAGTGCAAGCCCCAGAAGGATGCTTGTTGCACCTTTCGATTCATCTGCCGGATTTGTCGAAGGGAGAAATCTACAGATTCAATGGCATAGTATCGGTCTCCATCGTCACCAGAGATACGTACCGTCCAGTCGAGCATATTGCCAAAGAGGGTGCAGCGTTCCTTTTCAGGATTGTATGAGACCCCTTCCAACGGACGGATGGTATAGTCAGATAAAAGAGCATACATGTGCATCTCTGCATCAGTCAGAAAACCGCGTATCTGGCGGCCCTTGAATTCGGTTGCAAAGATGTGCTTGAGATTCAATCCTTGAGACGGATTGCTCTCGGACACAGTATTGATAGCCTTGACGTATGGACGACCTACAGTCATCTTGAGGTGGAAAAGCTGACCTTTGGCATCGAGAAGGAGGTACCCTTCATCGTAATCCTTGCGCGTGGTAGGATTACCACTGGCTAACTGGACCGGGAAGGAAAAACCTTTCTGAATGAGAGCTTGTGTGAAGAGCCGGCTCTTGGCTTCGTTGACCGAATTAGTGGCCATGATGACAAATTCCAATCCATGATCAGTGCAGCGGAATACATCTTCTGGCATAGTCAGGTCCACTCGCTTAGGAAGACTCTCAAGGAGAGGATAGAGTGGTACAGCAATGGCATTGACATCGGAGGCCGACATACGCCAGTTGATGGTTGCCATCTGCATGGCGTGAATGTCAATGGCAAAACCACAGACAGAGTCTGGCATGCGTTGGTCAGATAGCAGCTGACGATAGTAGAAGAAAGGGAGGAT
Organism: Bacteroidales bacterium; assembly: GCA_045627865.1. Lineage (GTDB taxonomy): Bacteria > Bacteroidota > Bacteroidia > Bacteroidales > UBA3663 > Liminaster. The sequence goes on along the minus strand of JAZQOK010000011.1, from coordinate 39,844 downwards.
GGAATCCGCCTCGGCATCTGTATATCGATGCCCTGACTCATCATAGCGTATCAAGCCCTCTTCCGCTGTATTGTCCAACGAGATGAATTCGCCCACCATGCTGCTATAGAGGGTAAAGATGTTGTGTGATGCTTTACCATTGATGAACGCAATGCACCATGGCACTTGCCATAGGAGCAGAAAGATGACAATCAACGAGAGCAGCCCATAGGGAAGTGCAATGGTTTTGTTTAAGTTCAGTTTCATATCTTTATTCCTTTCCTTCTTTAAATCGTTTGATACTGATTACTACCAGTGATGCCAATAACAGGGTGAAGATAGTCAATGCCCATGCAATACGAGAGTAGGCACAAGGAGTACTGGATACGAAATAGACGCGCAGCACAAGGAGGGCGATACAGATATTGAATATGCGACGCGACCAAGCAGGTTCGAGAACAATCCAGGAGGTCATTAGGTAGGCAGCCATGCCTGCTAGATACCAAGGAAGAGCAGTCAGCAGGATGCGTCCATACAGTTCTACCGGTAATAAAGACTGTAGATAGACCAACAATATCAGATAATCGGTTACTGACAACAAAAGCATTGCACCCACCCCATACATTAGCATCTGGTTGCTGATACATAGATGTCCAATAGGGAGATGCAGAGTGAGTTTGAGACATTTGTGATACATCTCCGGGCAGAACTGGAACAGTCCTAACAGGAGGCCTGTGATGAGAGGAACAAACTGCATAAGGTCAACGAAGACCTGATCGTGGGTCATCATGACCACCCATACATGATCTGCGCCATGCAACGATTCCACACGATGGACACGTAGTAATGAATAACCTATAAACCCCCAATGGGCTATCAAGGCAACCAGCAAGAACCAGCGTGTCTTGATCCATTCTTTGTATGTGATATTCATATTTTCGATTATTCGAAGATTCGATTATGAGTTAATATTTGCCGGTAAGTCCGATGAAGACATCTTCAAGATTCAAGTTCTCTTCTTTCAATTGGGTAAAAGGAACACCCATTTCCCGTAGCTTAGCTTCGATATTTGGCAAAGGAAGGAAAGAGAAGAGTTCCATCTCATTGCGAAGTATAGCAGGATGGTAAATCTTTGCATTGTCCGATATCGATTTCTGAGCTTCGTCAAACAGTACCTCAGGTATCTGGTAACCATCGGGCACCTGACAAATGAAGCGATGGAAGGCACCAAGTAACTTTGACAATGGCATCTGAGTCAGAATCTGTCCATAATCCATGATGATACAGTCATCAACGAGGCGCTCCATGTCCTGAATGATGTGACTGGTCAAGAAGACAGTCTTGCCCTCTGAACGTGCATAATCGCGCAGATATTCGACAAAAAGACGCCGATATCCAGGATCAAGGCCTATCGAGAAGTCATCCAATACAAGCAGGTCTGGGTTCTGGGCCAGGATAAGACCCAATGCAACCTGACTGCGCTGACCACAAGACATACGACTGATCTTCTGTCCGGGAGCAACCTTGAGTTTCTCCATCAGTCCATAAAAGGCATCCTTGCGCCATTGGTCGGGATAGAAACCAGCATAGAACCGTTCGATCTGCTGAATGTTCATGAAGTCATATTGTACATGGTTCTCGATGAGAAGGCCGATACGACGACGCAGGACTGGATCCATGGTGGTCACATCCTGTCCAAAGATCAGGCATTGTCCATCTCGCGGTTTGAGGTAGCCGCTCAGGATGTTGATGGTTGTGGTCTTGCCGGTTCCATTCTTGCCCAATAGTCCTAAGATACGACCCTGAGGAACATCGAAATTGAGGTCCTCATAGATCATACGTTTGCCATAGTAGTGCGTCAAATGACGGCATTCGATGATATTGTTGCACATAAGTAGTCTGTTGATTTATCTCTGTTTATTCGGAGAGCACTTTGTAGTCTGTAGCCTCTATGTGGTAGAAAGAAAGATACTCCTTGCCTTCAGCTTCTTTGCGTTGAGCGATGAGTTGTCGATAGTGAGCAATCTTATCATCTACAGTATTGCCTGATTCGCGACGTGCAGCACTCTCGGTCGCACAACCGGCAGAAGTGTTTGTCTCCTCGTCTTCTATTTGGCCCTGTGCTTTAGCCAGTTCATACTCCATCTTCCAGTTGGCCAGATAGGCTTCATCCATGCGTGTCTCTCGGAGATATCCAGTCACACGTACGACACTATGAATGCAATCTTTGCTGAACGGACGATGGTCCTCATATTCACAACGGATAATCTGTGCGTTGTCTGAGCCCTGAAGAAAGATTTTACGAGCTCCGTGACGACAGGTATGTGTGCATACTCCCTCAATAGTAATTTGTTTGTCGGTCAATGAATCTGCGGAAGAGAGCAGTTCGTCGATGCTGATGGTGGAGATGTTATCCTGTTCTTGGGCAGTTTTGCTGTCTTGTTCTTGGGTTGTTGCTTTGTTACCGCATGCACAGAGCATGAGACATGCGAATAGAGAAAGAGTGAAAGTTTTCATATTATATGTTGTTTTAGAATTCATGACCTATTGAAAGGCCTATTGTATTGAATGAAGGATTGACAAAGGATTCTCCTTTTAGTGTATGTTGCCATTTGTATTCCAGTAGCGCATAAAAGTTATGTCTTGCCGTGTATCGAAAGTGTGTCCTCACCCCTCCTTGAGGTGCAGTCCGATAGTCGTATGCTTGGTGCATGGCGTGATTACATTCGGCGAGTGTAGTACTGGCGTCGGCAGATCCGTAGGTGCCATCGTCGGCAATATCGCCCCATCCGGTTTGCCAGATAAGACTTCCACCGATTTCCCATTGCCTCCATCTCCGCTCGACGGACAGAGAGAATTGGCTTTGGACAATCTGCTGATTGCGGTAGATAGGGTAATAGCTGACTTTCTGATCCATCATATTGAAGAGGAGACTGCTGTGCCAGGTCCAATGTTCCTGTCTCAGCGTATAATCAGCCTGTACTTCCAACTGTTTACGATTCAGGCGTTGCTGCTGGTCATAATATACATATTCAGTAAATCCACCTCCCTGTTGGACCTCATTCCAGAGTCGTTCTTTGGCTCTGAGGGTCGCATACTTGATACTGAAAGAGCATAAATGATGCCAAAGATCCTGTTCCTGCTGACCGAAGCCAAGTCGTGAATGCCATGCAAGTTGATATCCATCATGGTCCTCATAGACGATGGTATAGGAGGTCTCTCGACCAAAATAACCCTTGCGGCTACTGAGATTCCATTGGTTGTACCACTCCCATTTCCGATTCTGATGCAGAGCCGTCTGAAGGGAGATACAATGCCACTCGTTGACCATCGGGCGATCGCCACCGCTTACCGAACTATATCCGTCATAGAGAGTGGCCGAATACTCTCGCATTCCGATGAAAGCCCCGTAGGATACCAGTGTAATGTATTGTCGGTCAGTATTGCCTGCTATATTAAAGCTGAGACCCTCCGTACTTCGGATGTATTGGTAGTTGATACCCAGAGAAACCAGATCTGATGACCATTTGACTCCTGGAGAAATAAGCATCTGCATCCTGCGGTTCTGATGGCGGAGGTCGCGTTGTTTGGCATAATTGTCGGCTTCATAATCGACCTTCAAACCTATGCTCCACGAACTGATAGTATGGGCTATGGAACTTGTCAATCGATAGGATTCCAACACTTTGCGCCCTGCACAATCGGGAGTATATTCAATCAGATCAAAAGGTTGGACAGCTGGATTAATCCAAGCAGAACCGGCCATTTCATAGCCTGTGCGATGTGCGTAGGAAACGGATCCGTACACGACTGTCCGATGGTCAATCCTATACAGGGAAGAGGCTGAAGCAGCCCACTCGTTGAATCGTATTGGTCCGTTGTAGTCGGTTAATCCACCACGACCATATTGATAGCAGATAGCGACATCTGAGAGTCTTAGGCTATCTGTCAGAGAACTGATACCTGCAGCATTGTCGCTCGAGATCCACCCGTTGTGAGCGATAATATCATCAAGATGCCTGGCAACACCACTGAGGGTATTGCCAAGCACAAATATTATTATAAGGAAAGTGGATCTCATCATTGTTTAAGTTCTTTTTTTATCATCACTTAATCACGAAGGGATGACTGGTAGCGCTCAAAGAAGTCGTTGGTCGAGTTGTTGGTGTCCTTGTAGATAATCTTTGCTCCCTTGGCCGCTGAGGCTTTGGCATCGATGCCATTAGGATCGCAGGTCACTACACCATCTGATTCGTCGGGGGTAGCAGTCAGTCCAGTCACAAGGAGAGCCTCGTTGCCTTCGATAGCCTTGGTTGCCTCCAGATCAACTACACGGTGTACAGTGTAACCCTGCTTGTTAGTCATCAGAACGGCACCAGCATCTACTGCCGAAGTAAATCGCTTGGTGTTGGTAGCGCTGGTAGTAGTAAATACCTCAACGGCATCAATTACCCACTCGTTCTTTACCTTGAGACAGGCATTGATATCACTAACCTTGTCCGAATCATAGAAATAGTCCTTGGCTGCAGCGAACTGGCTTGGGGTTACACCTTCTGTAGTGAAGAGGAAAAAGGCTGGACAGATCTTGCTGAGAGGCCATGCTGTGCCCATACCCCATTTTTCGGCCAAAAGATAATGATTGGTAGGGATGCCCTCGTAGGGTGTTGGATAGTAGGAGGTGCTACTCCAATCTTCTGGGTCATAACAACAGAAATAATCCTTGTTGGCCAAGTTGACCGACTGACTATAGGTCTGAGTGTGATCGATAGCACCGAGAATAGCGACGACAACCTCTGAGAACGGTTTGAGGCGTAAAGTTTCCTGAAAGTACCAGATACCATACCCCGCAGGCTGGAAGCCCAGAGACTCATACTTCAGTTTGCCGTCTTCGCCATAGTTCTTGTTACTGGCATGAGAATTGAATGGCAAAGCATAGCCCAGACAGAGGTTGCTGACCTCTGCAGGCATATCACTATTGTTGTAGATGATGACATAGTTGTCTGACTGATAATTGCCTGAACCATCATCTTTCGGACATCCTCCCACATAGAGTTCTTTGATGACGAGTTGGTTGGTTTTGGCTGCCACCATCTCCAAATGGATTTCGTTGGCTGCCTTGCTACCGATGTTAATGTTCGACTGAGTACCATTCAAAACGTAGCTTGCTCCATGGCTTGACTGTTTGTCAGAAGCCGCTACCGAATAGATTCCTGCAGGAACCTTAAACGAGGCTATGCCCTCCTGTGAAGTCTCTGTTGTGTAAGAGGTACTGGCATTGTTGGTCAACGATACCAGAACCCCAGCTTTTACAGAGGTACCTTCCGGATAGACAAGTGAGACATTGACATCATAGGTGATGATTTCGGTTTCATCTTCCTTACAAGCTGCGGTGAGAATGATGACTACGCAGCAAAACATCATGTAGAATAAATTCTTCATTGTTATTGATTTTTAAAGTTATTTTTGTTTATAGTTATATTTTTATTCTCATTGATAGACCATAATAGAATGATGGAATGTATCCACTACCATAAAGCGTGCTCTTCCGATCTGTCTGGGAAGTGTATACAGTACCTGTATTGTTCCAGAAATTGGTTGCCTGAAAAGAGATAGAGATATGGTCACCTATCTCTTTGGTGATATTCAGGTTGCCACATAGATATGGAGAGATTCTGTTGGACTTGAAAAAATAGTCTGTGTTAGTGTGCGATACCAGACGATATAGTTCCTGATAGAGTTCAGGATCCTGAACTTTAGCCTTTAGGAGATGCTCCTCATACGGTAATAGTTTGTCTGGTTCGTCCCAGGTACTATAGTAAATAGGATACAACGTTCCGTACATACCATCGTCTGAGAGGGGATGACTTTGCAACCGGCGGCTATAGTTCACGAAAGTGGCCTCAAGTCGGACTGAACAGATAAGCCGTACGACCGGTATGTGGGTGGTAAAGGTCACATTGGTATTGAGCTGACGTGTGAGTTGTCCATTGCCAGGATTCGTACTACCTTCGTAATAACCTATATAGGCATAAGGTTGGCCATTGGCCATAGTGAGCGTAGAGGAGGGACGACTAGCAACAAGAGTAGTCTCGATGCCTTTGTAACGGGTTAGTTGACCATCTATGCGGATATCTGTATTGATCACAGGAATGCGTGCGAAGTCAATGACCCATTCCAGTCCCATACGGAGAGAAGATGATCCGTTGACATATTTTGCATTACTGAGATAACTTTGACGGATATTTCCTGATAGAACCTCGTCAGGATGAGAACCCGTACGGTCGCTGACGGTAACGATACCCGACTCCTGGTCGATGCTGTATTCGCGGTCGGCAGAGGGGATGAGAGAGTTCTGCAAATCTCCTTGCGAGGTGAACCGATAAGAATAGGGCGAGAACACCATGGTGGCCAAATAGGGATGAAGTGTTTTGGCACGGTAGCCACTGAGGGTAACACGGGTACCCCTTATCCTGTATTCGATTCCGACTTCTCCTTGTATGCTGTATTGCCAACGCAGGTTGCTATTGTAGATAGCTCTGGACGGATGTGTGTAAAAAGCATAATAGGTGTGCCCATCGGCTGTCGTGCCTGGCGCAAAAGCCAATTGGTCGCTATAAGAGGTCGATGGGTAGAGCACCTGCATGGAGGGTAGTTTGACTGATTTGCCCCAGCCGCCGAAGAGGGACAGCTGCTGTTGCTTTTGATGAAAGACAGAACCATCGGTGCTCTCAATGCGTCCACTGAAGCGAGGTGAAAGTGCGGATGAGGTCCCATACTCGGAGGCACTGACCATGGTCAGATCTTCGCGCAATCCACATGTCAAAGAAACTCTATAACTATGCTTTAGTGAGAGCGATAGATGCTCCTCTACAAAGGCTGACAAGGTGTGTTGACTTGGCATGGTATCATAACGGGATTCTCTCCAAGTTGGTGCCAACTGAGAATCTGGATAGTAGAGCCCTCGTCCATCATTGCCGGTTATCTCATAGTGGATGCCTGTCTTGAAGTGTGTGGCAAGAGAAATCTGACTTTGGAATTCATGTAGCCTGTTCCACTCCCCTTTGATGTGTGTAGTGAGACTATATGGACGATTGTCGGTCACGCTGCGACGATACCAATAGCCAATAGGACTCAGTATAATGGATGCCGTAGGATTGGAGTCGTAGTCGCTGGCCACATGATAGCCTTGCTCTGTGACATGTATCTGTGGTTGGGCTGATGCAGTATTGGTGTTGGTTTTGGCTTCATTCTGTTGATTAGCAAAGCTTCCGCTTACCTCTATAGACATGCGGCTGATCCAGTTTTTGTCGGGCTGCCAATCGATACCTATTTTCCCTCGTAACATATTGTCACGCTCACGAGTCCAGGTGTCTGTGAAGGCATCCGGATCACTCTTAGAGTTGTAGCCTCCTATATTGCCAGATATCGTACTGCTCACTCTAAGATTATTACTTGCCGAACGATTATAACTGAGGGTTATAACATTGCGTTGATAGGTGGTGTAAGGGGATGTAAGGTTACTGACCGATTGTGCATGTTCGAGACTGGCATTGAGAATTCCCCAATTGCCATGAGAAGAGTGAAGCTGCCACCCTTTACAGAGACTGGCCACTTTAGTATGCGGTTTGGTAATGAATTCGATGATATATGGACTTTGTGTCTGACGGGTATGAATACGAACCATGCCATTGGATAAGTCTCCGTATTCGACAGAAGGGATGCCTGTTATCACTTCAATAGATGCGATGCTGGAAGGTGCAATAGTACGGGTACTGCTTCCACTGAGGCTCATCTGTCCATTCTGCTGCATACGTATGCCATCGACTTCGATTGCTGTGCCAAATGACTGATTCCCCATTTCCAAACTGCTTTGACTACGCAAGGCAATACGTTGGTCACTCATCAAACTTAGGTTTCCTCTGGTTTTTCCTCCAGGAAGAAGTGCTGTGATGTCGGAGGCATTGAGAATCTGTAGATGATCAAGGGAAGAACGCTCGATGATGTAACTACTGGTCGATGTACCTTTGACTTGTGTTGCTGTTACTATGACAGAATCGAGTTTGAGGCTTTCTACGCACATCAATATATTGATTCCAAGTGTGTCTTTGGTTAGAAAGAAAGGAATGTTTTTGGTACGATACCCAAAAATGCGTACTTCGAGAGTATTGTTGCCTGAGGGAAGGTGTGTAAGTATGAACGAACCCTGTGCATCTGAAACGGTCCAGAGCCTCGTTTGGGTCTCGCAAATGGTGGCAAATTCCAAAGGTTCTCCTGTTTCCTGACTTAGAATGCGCCCAGATATAGCAATGCTTTGCGCCAATGAAGAGAAGGGCGCAAGGACGCATAAAACACAGAGAAACAAAAGTTTATAAAATTGCCTAAGAACCATTGATAACCTACATTACCTAAATCTATGATGCAAAGATACAGAATGTAGAGTTTCTGAAAAATACCCCAAAATGAGTATTTTAATTTCTTAAAACAGTTTAAGTTTGAGAAGAATGGTGACTTCTCGAAGCCATACACCACCAGCATTACTAAATAATATCTCATTTTTAGAAGAGTAAATTATATGAAAAATGCCAAGGAAGAGGGTTCGATTTCTTTCTTGGCATTTTATCTTTATATTACTCTTTTTTCATTGCTTTCAACAGTTGCCTCTTCATTTCCTTGTTACCAGGGAAACCAATCTTCTTATAGGTCTGATTACCCTCAGTATCATAGATAGCATAGGTCGGAATGCCCGATGATTCAAAGAACTTCATGATGGCTTGCTGCTGTGCATTTGTGAGGTAATAGTGATCACCTGGTATCTCTTCAATCATCTTCTTCCAACTGCCGGCAGGCGACGTTTCATTGGTAATATAGACGAACTTGACAGGTTCATTTTTCAACTCCTCTTTGAGTGGAGCCATCATCTTATGACTTGAACGACATGGACCGCACCAGGTTGCCCACATATCAATCAGGAACGCTTGTCCCTTATATTTGTCAATAATGTATTGAAGGATCTCCTCTGGAGCAATCGAATCTAACTGATGATAATAAACAGCATCATCTTGCCTAAGAGCCTCTTCCGAAGCCTTTTGCACAGCATAGTTCTGATCTATAGCCTTAATCAAAGTCGAATCCTGAAACGAGATACTTGAAACAGAGTCCGATGGCATTCCTTTTTGAATGAATGCATTAGCATAATAGAGATCTTTGTTATAAGGCAGGAATTCAACCTTTCCTCTTAAAAAGTAACTCTTGCCATTGTAGAAGTCTCGCCCTAAAATAGGAGCATATGGGGCTAAAACCACATCAAAAGGCTGTGAAGCAGCTAAAACCATTTTGATACTATCACTGAATGCTTTTCTATACTTATTATAGAATTCCTTAAGTTCTTCAGCATTCTCAAACTTCAAATTACGCAACGTTCTTAAGAAAATAGGATAGCCTATCACTACATTCCAGTAGGTGTTTTCTGCTTGCAGACGAAGCTCTTTTTGAGTTACATCACTCAACTTGCTTTTTGCAATCAGCATCTTTGCTGTTTCCAGACCTTCGTTCAAGGCATGCACACGCTCCTCTTCGGTTTCGCAATCTGCTACCTTGGCAAAAGGTTCATAATTTCTACAGATTTTTGTATAGAGCTGTTTATACGCCTTACTTGTCATTTCGTGGTGTAATGTGGCATGAGCACCCTTAAAGTCCACCCCTTTCTCTGCATTGGTCATATCTATCAAGCAAGAGATTCGGTCTCCAGGATTAATCACAAGATCCATATTATCGATTCCTCCATATAGTGTGAGTCGTCCGAGAACCTTAACAGGAACCTTAATCGTAGCTTTACCGGCAGAATCCAGTTTGACACTGCCCTCAGTACGTTCTTGCTCTCCAAATAGGGTTCCATAGTACGATATGACAACATTCATCCAAGGCTCATAGCCAATGCATTGAATGTCGATTGCAACTGTATCTGGATTATAAGAAGCTACAGGAAGTGTCTCTTGAAGGTCATACTTAACCTTCTTCCACTCGTCTGAAACAGCAACCTTGACTTGAGTCTTTTTTTCGCGTATATAGGATACACGCCAATCATTATTTGATTTGCCCTCGTAGAAATGTATCCACTTACAACCCTTAGGTGCTGGCTCGAAATACATCTGAAAGCGACCAGGACCAGGTATTTCCTTTTGGAGAGGGCCTCCCTCCAACTTCAGAAACCCTAATTCTGTACCATTGTCTGTTAAAAGTTTGGTCTTCTTTTGAAGTTTATAACCACGACCCTGTACATCGAAATCGACAATCGTTGCAGAATCAGTAAACTGTACATTGTGGAAAAACAGACTACTAGAATTTTGTGCACCATTCGTCAACCCTTTCCACATAACGTCATGGCTCTTACAAGAGGAGAGCAATGAACAGAACAAAAACAAATACAAAAGTTTTTTCATCATATTTATTTATGTTAGATAATATTATTCTTTTCCAAACAGACATGCGAACAGAGCTTCGCTAACCTTAGGCTTGATACGGCTCTTGCGACGACGATAGGCCTCCTCGCCCACCTCCATACAGGCTGCACCTACCTCACGTCCGAAGTCCAGCAAAGAGAGGATACAATAGACACTATCAGTACCGGTGAGGGTAGGATAAAGTTCCTGTAGCTGCTGACACTCCAACACAAATTCTGCCAAAATAGCATCCATCAAAGCATGGCGTTCTTCGACCGTCACACGAGATAATCCTGGATTGGTGCTTGATGCATAGCGCAACTTGATCTGCGAAAGCAGACGATAATAGGAGGTTGTCTGGAAAGCGGTATGCTTGAGGCGGAGTTTGTTGATGAAGACAGGTTCCATCGCATCGTCGGGCGCCGGGATTTCTGTTTCAGATTCGATGGTAATCTGCTTCTGCAACTTCTCGGCCCTCAATTCGTCTAATTGTCGGTTAAGTTGGGAAATCGAGGCATGCAGTTGACGCATCTTGCGGTTGTGGAAATAGACATAGACCGAAAGAATCAACATCAACACAAATAATCCGCTAAAGATCTTAGCTAAAGTACGATAGAATGCAATACGCTGACGCTCCTTCAGATTCTGAATATGGGATTTGGCAATCTCTTCAGCCACAGGGGAATGAAAGAATACTTCGTTATTGGCTTCACGGAACTTAGCAAAAGCCAGATTCTTGAACTTCCTGTAGGCTACCTCTTTGTCTTTATGTTTATCGGCATGACAAGCCCGAATATAATCGGAGAAGCTATAGACCTTCGAAGTATTCTCCCACGCCAAGCCTAAGGCTTTATACAGTTCTGTAGTCCTCTCTTTATTAACAACTGTCCCATCATCCATCGTCTTGGTCCAATGTGCTTCATAAGGAGTATGCAGTCTATCAATATAATACATGGCAGAATCAATCTTCTCGCAACAGAGATAGGCCATAGCCTTGTAGTAAAAGAGTTCCAATGCAAAAGTATTCTGAGGCGGAAAGTTCTGGATTCCTTCATCATAATACTTAATATTGTCAGATATCCAAGTATCGTCGGGATCCAACTCTTTGAAAGAGCCCACCATCCTGTCCGACAGACGATCCCAGACTTCAATACTACCCTTAACTCCCAAACAACGATAGATATCAATCAGATAATTCTCCTGACGGGCATGTTCGAGACATCGGTCAATACAGGCATTGGCCTTGGCATACTCGCCACCCTCGCGATAACCGATAGCGGCACTACGCAACAAAGTACGATACCATCGAGGCGAAGCTAGCTGTGTACGTATGGATTCATCCTCCTCCATAGCCTGCCACATGAGGTTGGCTGCCTGCTCTTTGTATTGCGCCATTTGGAGATAGTCTCTACTTCCCCATCGGCGAAACCTATCGGCCAAGTCATCGTAACAATCTGCTAAAATACATTTGTAATCACCCTTAGGCCATTCCTCTTCCTCTTTATAATGGATACAGAAGAAGAGTTCTTGCAACTGCAGGTTGCTAATAGAGTCGCGTTGGGCTCTCTCCCTATGCTTGTAAGGCTGGTCGGTAATGGCCTCGGCCAACCAACGATGTGCCGCCAAGACGTCGCGATCAGACCCCTTCATGTCAGCATATTCCACCCATTGGCGAATATCTTGGATCCAGAGAATCGCAATACCGGCACAGTTTGCAGTATTGCATTTGAGTTCAAGCCACTCATAATAATCACGCTCGTTCAAAGTCTTGGGATCAATAGCTTCAACCATCTGGTAGGCCTTCTCGTATGACTCTGGACGGAAACTTGAAAAGTACTGATGAATCTCCTGCAGACGTGAATCTTTGGACATGTTACCATAGATATGCCCTGTATCGCGCTGGCTGCATGAACAGAGTATCAATAAGACAGAAATCCAAAAAACTGAAATGATTTTCATGCAAAAATGTTTTTCTTTATATTTTCGGGATGCAAAGTTAATGGATAAAGGTCATATCAGCAAGAAAAAAGTGGGACGATTTTGGGACAAATCCCAAAATCGTCCCAAATATAGGGAAAACTCTTACTTTTCGCGCATAAAGATATTAATCGGGGTACCACTGAACTCCCAACGGTCTCGGATCTTGTTCTCAAGATAACGGCGGTAAGGCTCCTTGACCCACTGAGGCAGATTGCAGAAGAAGGCAAACGAAGGAACCTGAGGCACGTTGATGGTCTCCTCGTGGCTCTTGTCATCGCTGATGGTCGTAGTGGCCTTGAGCTGGGTGACATACTTAATCTTGACAAACTTGCCTTTGTTGTTCGGTGGTGGATAAGCCGAAATGCAGTCGAGCATATACTCGTTGAGCTCGCTGGTCTTGATGACGCGCTTGCGATTCTCATAGACCTTGCAAGCAGTCTCGATAACCTTGTAGATGCGCTGTTTGGTTACAGCCGAAGCAAAGATGATCGGGAAGTCAACGAATGGAGCAAAACGACTGCGGATAGCATCCTCCATGCACTTGACTGACTCCTTCGACTTATCGGCCATGATATCCCACTTGTTAACGCATACAACAAGACCCTTGCGGTTCTTCTCGATGAGCTGGAAGATGTTCATGTCCTGAGCCTCGATACCACGAGTAGCATCGATCATGAGGATGCAGACATCGCTGTTCTCGATGGCTCGGATAGAACGAAGCACGGAATAGTACTCGATGTCCTCACTGACCTTATTCTTCTTGCGGATACCAGCGGTATCGACCAGATAGAAAGCAAATCCGAACTTGTCGTATTTGGTGTAGATAGAGTCGCGGGTTGTGCCTGCAATATCGGTCACGATGTGACGTTCCTCGCCCATGAAGGCATTGAGAATTGATGACTTGCCTGCATTTGGACGACCGACGATGGCAAACTTCGGCAGATCTTCGAGATCGTCGCTGTCATCCTTCTTGAAACGGCTGCAGATTTCATCAAGAAGATCGCCTGTACCTGAACCATTGGCCGAAGAGATAATGAAAGGATCACCCAAGCCCAAAGAGTAGAATTCGGCTGCATAGGCATGCTGGTCGTAGTTATCAGCCTTGTTGGCAACAATAATTACCTCCTTGCCACTCTTGCGCAGAATACGGCCTACCTGGTCATCCAAGTCGGTCACACCATTCATGATGTCCACTACGAAAAGAATAACATCAGCCTCTTCGATAGCAATCTCTACCTGTTTGTTGATTTCGTCTTCAAAAATATCCTCGGAGTTGACTACCCAACCTCCGGTATCGACGAGTGAAAACTCACGGCCACCCCAAAGGACATGGCCATACTGACGGTCGCGAGTGGTACCTGCGACCTCGCTGACGATCGCTGTACGCGTCTCGGTCATGCGATTGAAAAGGGTCGATTTACCTACATTCGGACGACCCACAATAGCTACTAAATTACCCATAAAGTTGAAATTTTAATGTTGAAAGTTGAATGTGATCATCAGCCTTGTTTCTGTCGGAGAGGTATCTGACGCATGCGACCATCCCGGTTGCAGTCTTATCAGCCTCTATGACGATGGGAAAGGTATCCGATGATAACTTTTTCGGGTGCAAAGTTATGCTTTTTTTTCGAGACTACCAAATTTTACACAATTATTCAAGTGCGATGCTTGCATTTTGCTATCTGTACATATAAAATCACCCTAAAACGAACTATATTTAATTACATTTTGTCAATTACAGATGCATCTATACAAAAATAGTACCTACATTTGCGTACCCAAACATATGTACAGACATACATTAATCATTTAATCTACCATTACTATGAAAAAGTTCATTCTTTCGCTTGCAGTCATGCTGACAAGTATCAGTGCCTTTGCTTTCGAATTCGACGGTATTAACTTGAACGATGACGCCGTCAAGGTAACCCGTGCTATCTCTACTAAGAACTACGTTACTGATCCAGTTCGCAATTGCCTCAAAGGCGTCTGCCAGGGCAACGAAATCTATCTCTCGTTCAACTTCAACGATGTATCGACCAAAGGCAAGGTCGGACAGTTGATCGTGGATGTTCCGATGAAGAGTGCAGATGCTTACGATAATTGTATTGTCCTCCTTAATGTCATCTATCATCAGGTAAGTAAGTCTGCCGATGGAACCGTTTATGCCGTCCATGCCGATGGAACTACCCTATTGGTACAGAAGAGCACCGAAGGCATCAAACTGGTTTACAATACACCATACTACAAGGCAAAGAAATAAGGAATTCGGGAACTCAGGAATTCTGGAATTCTGGAAAATAAAAGCTCCACCTTTTGATTGGGTGGAGCTTTTGTCGTTTATTCTGGATTGTAACCGAACAGATTCAGATCTCGCTGGTTGTTGCGCCAGTCCTTCTCGACCTTGATAAAGGTCTTGAGCATGACCTGCTTGCCAAAGAAGGCTTCGATATCCTTACGGGCCATAGAACCTAGCTTCTTGAGCATAGCACCCTGTCGGCCGATCAGGATGCCCTTCTGGCTGTCGCGCTCGCAATAGATGACGGCATCGATGTCAATCAGCTTGTCGCTCTCCTTGAACTGCTCGACACGCACCTCGCAGGCATACGGAATCTCCTTATCATAGAGCTGCAGGATCTTCTCGCGGATGATCTCGGTCACAAAGAAACGGGCAGGCTTGTCGGTCAACTGATCCTTGTCGAAGTAAGGTGGACATTCCGGCAACAATTCCTTGATCTTGTTCAGGAGAATGTCAGTACCGAAGGTGTGAAGTGCTGAGATTGGAATGATCTCGGCCTCAGGCAGACGTTCATGCCATTCCTCGACCTTTTGCACGAGCGTAGGCTGGTCTACGAGGTCCATCTTATTGAGGACAACGATCACCTTTGGAGCCATCGCGCCACGATCTTCGCTCATACGGGTCACCTTCTGCAGGAAAGCTTCGTTCTTGTCAGGCGTCTCGATGGTATCGGTCAGATAGAGCAGAACGTCGGCATCCTGAAGGGCACTCTGGCTGAATGCCAGCATCGACTCATGCAGTTTAGATACAGGTTTCAATACACCTGGTGTATCGCTATAAACAATCTGCATATCGTCGGTATTGACAATACCCATAATACGATGACGGGTGGTCTGTGCCTTGTTCGTAATGATACTAAGACGCTCTCCCACCAGAATGTTCATGAGGGTAGACTTGCCGACGTTCGGATTGCCGACGATATTGACAAAACCTGCTTTATGTGCCATTATTCAAAATAATTAAGGGCGCAAAGAAATGCGCCCTCAGTATTTATTAATACTTGCAATCACCCCAAGTGAGGTAAATAGAACCCCAAGTGAAGCCAGAACCGAAGGCTGCAAGGAGGATGCGATCACCCTTCTTGATCTTGCCCTGCTGGCAAGCCTCGTGCAATGCAATCGGAATAGAGGCTGATGAAGTGTTGCCTACATGATCGATGTTGCAGATCACCTTCTCTTCAGGAGCGTTGCAGTGCTCGCGTACAGATTCGATGATACGCTTGTTAGCCTGGTGTGTGCAGATCCAGTCGATGTCGTCGAGAGTAAGGTTGCCCTCCTCCATCACCTCGCTAACTGCGCTGGTCATGAAAGTAACGGCATTCTTGAAGACATACTTACCATCCTGGAAGATGTACTGCAGATCCTTCTCGAGAGCCTCAGCGGTTGGAGGACAAGCAGAACCACCACATACGTGAATCAGGTGGTCGTTGCCAGCACCATCAGCATGAATCTTTGTAATCTCAACACCATACTCCTCGCTTGGCTCGATCAGAGCAGCAGCACCACCATCGCCGAAGAGAGGCAAAGTAGTACGGTCTTTAGGATTCATGAATGAAGAGCACTTCTCTGCAGAACAGATGATGACCTTCTTATAGATACCAGACTTGATGAAAGCCTGTGCCTGCTGCAAACAGTAAAGGAAACCGGTGCAAGCTGAGAGAATATCGTAGCACATTGCGTTACGGATATCCAAAGCATCAGCGATAACGCAGGCAGTTGATGGCCAAGCTGCATAATCAGGTGAAGAGGTAGCACAAATGAGGCACTCAACCTCCTCTGGTTTGGTACCAGTCTTCTCGAGAACGTCACGTACAGCTGGAATAGCCAGCTTACTTGATCCCATATTCTCGCCTTTCAGGATATGACGCTCTTTGATACCAGTACGGGTAGTAATCCACTCGTCGTTGGTTTCAACCATGGTAGCAATCTCATCGTTGGTAAGAATGTAATCTGGGAGATAATGGCTCAGGCCAGTAATAGCGGCTTTAATCATATTTTAGTTTTTTGGTTGACAAATGGTTTAAGAAACAAAAATTGCCCAAGGTCAAGCGGCAGCTTGTCGATGGGCAATAGTCGTTTTGTAGTTAAAGAGCAGCCTCTTTCTCGATAGCGAGCTTGCCACGATAGTAACCACACTCAGGACATACAGTGTGAGCGAGGTGCCAACCGCCACAATTAGGGCATACTACGATAGCCGGAACAACGGCCTTGTCATGCGTACGGCGCTTGGCAGTACGGGTGTTTGATTGTCTTCTTTTAGGATGTGCCATTTGTTTTTATATTTAATAATTAATCCTTCGAAATAAAAGAGTAATGGGTAAAGAGTAATGAATCAATCCTCTGAACCTAAACCCTTGAGTGCCTCCCAACGTGGATCCATTGAACCTCCACCGTTGCTGCTCTCGTCGTCGCAACCTACGAAATCATCGTCGTCGGCATCGAAAGCGATGTGCTCACTCAACTTGTTTGACATTCCCTGATTGCACTGTCCGAATGGATGAACATGCTTGATCGGAATAGCCAGCTCGACAAACTCATATAGGAACCAGCTTACGTTGATGATACCCTGCTCTTCAGGAACAACCACGATATCGTCGCCATCGTCCTTGAACTCTTTGCCGAAACGGACAATCAGGTGACCAGTGGTTTTGATTGGCTGGTTCATATCCTCTAGACAGCGGTCGCAAGGAACTACCACCGTGCCTTCGAGTTCGAAGTTCAATTCAGACTGTTTGGCTTCGCGATTGATGTTTACCTTCACATCGACTTCGCCCTTCTGAATGTCGACATCCTCAAGCAACGCAAAGAATCCGTTGTCGAGATGATACTCGACGACGCTCTTGCCAATTGGCAGCGTTTTGAGCTGGATGTTGTACGTATCGAACTTGCCCATATCGTTAAAGAATGAGTTAATCGGCTGCAAAGTTAGTTATTATTTTATTATCTTGTACCCAAAACCGAGAGAAAATTGAAAAAAATAGGCAAAATTTACTCTTTTTGCCCTCTAAAGGTGCTTTTTTAGCGGTTAAAAGTGTTGATAAGTTTAAAATTCTATGCGGAAAGTGGTACCTTGACCGATCGTACTTGACTTGACAAAAATGCGTCCGTGGTGGTAATCTTCCACGATTCTTTTCACCAAAGCAAGTCCCAGACCCCAACCTCTTTTCTTGGTTGTGAAGCCCGGAGTAAAGATAGTTTTCCAATGATTTTTGGCGATACCCTTTCCATTGTCAACAACCTCGATAACGGTTCTCTCCTCCTGTTTCAGGATGATATGTATCTGCTCTTTGGGTTTATCCTGGGCATCGATGGCATTCTTGCAGAGATTTTCAATGACCCACGCAAACAATGGGATACATACATAGGCCTCTAGAGGCTTTTCGGGCAGGTCGGTAGTAATATTGATGTTCTGCGACGAACGTTTCTGCATATAGTCTGCTACGTTGCTGATAACTGGGCGCAGATCGGCCTTCTCAAGCACAGGCTCTGAACCGATCTTTGAGAAACGATCGGCCACGATACGCAAACGCTGGACGTCCTTATCCATCTCCTCGCCCACTTCGTTGGCCTCTTTCGACTCATTGTTCTTCAAGAGCTCCACCCAGCCCATCAGCGACTGGATAGGAGTGCCCAACTGATGGGCAGTCTCTTTCGACAGACCTACCCACACACGGTTCTGCTCCGAACGCTTCGCGCTGATCAGCATATAGTAGAACAGCAACAGAAGCACGATCACAGCCATCAGCTGTACATAGGGATAATAATGCAACTGCTGAAGCAAGATCGACTCATCGTAGTAGAGATACTGTTTCCAATCATCCATGATGGTGATCTCGAAGAAACAGTCTTTCTCCTTCAAGACCGGGATTACACTGTTCAGGTAGGCAATGGTATCTTCGGCCGACAGATTTCGTCCAAAGGCGTACGAGAACGGAATCTCGATGTTCTTGTAGCCTAACATGGTTCCATCCATCTCGGTATAGAAGACAGGAATGGTTGTATTGCTACGGATTACCTGCCACTGCATGCTCATATCAGCATCATCGTCGGCCAGAATCAATTGCTTGTAGGCATCTGCCCACAGCTCCATCTTTTCGGTCTCTTCTTGTCCCAAACACTTGACCAATCCGTTCGAGAAATATAGGAAAAGCCCTATCAGGATAACTGATACGGCAAGGAAGATCCATTGCAGCGAATTCTTGAAATGCTGATTCATTGTATAAGCTTGGCTAATTAACATACAAAAAACGGAGCAACAGGCGTTTTATTGCCTATTGCTCCGCGTTTATTCTGTTTCCGATCGGATTATTCCTTGCGGAAAGATGGAAGACGATACTTCAAACCAACGGTAGCCTGGAGATCAAGACCATTGTGCTTGGTCTCGTCGGTACCACTGAATGAGAAGCGTGGCTCGGTGTAAACGGCCCAGTTCTTGTTGAAGTTGTAAGTCAACTGGAAGCCTGCATTAGCACCGAATGAGTTCTTGCTCTGGCCATCAACCTCAAGGAAGTTGAGATCAGCACCAACCAAGAGGCTCAAGTCTACGTGACGCTTGTTGTCGTCGTGACCCAGGAAGAGGTTGGTCAGGTTACATACATAGTCAGGAGAGAGTGACTTCCAAGCTCCAAGCTTATCAACGTCGCCTGTAGTAGCGTTGTAGATGAGACGGAGACCATGAACAGGAGTCAAGTCATAACCTGCACCCACTTCGAAGCCTGCAACATTAGACTCGTACGATCCAACGCCACCCTGAACATACCAGTTAGAGGCAGACATTGGGTTGTTCTCGCCCTTGTTGAAATCATACATCATACCGATCTGGGCGGTAAGTGGAATTGAGATGTTACCGTTAGCAGACAGGGTCTGAGCACGGAGTTCTGCAATGGCCCAAGAGTGGCTGAATACGCGATACTGCAACTGTGAAGCTGCGGTCACACCGAAGCGAGCATTAGCACGGCTGAGGTCATTGTTACGTGTACGGCCCAACTGAACACCGGCAGAAGCGGTCCACTGCAGACGACGCTCGTTGGCATCGTATGATGGGTTGAACATGTTGAGAATGTTGACGCCAAGTTCGCCTCTGAGGCCATACTGGTAAGCATCCTCCTTGACATTGCCCTCGCCACCAGCAGTCAGGTGGTTAGAGAAGGCACCCAACTGAGCATTAACCATCTTGTTCAAGCGATAACCAACATTGTAGTTGATGCTTGGCAGAGACTGGAAGCTATTGATTGTGGTACGACCCTCAACATTGATCATCTGACCACCGAGAAGCACCTGTGCGAAGAGCTTCTCCGACAACTTATCACCACCCGTGAACTCCTGGAGAGCGAGCTTATTGAAACGGTAAGCAACACCTGCACGAGCGTTCAAGCGAGAAGAGATCTGGTTACCCATCAGGATAGTACCCTCGCCGAAGAGATCCCACTTGTTGTTGATGTGCCATGATGCCTGAGCACCACCCTCAACATTCAGCTTCATGGTCTGCTTGAAGTCAATACCACTGGTCAAACCATAGATACGAGCCACTGGACCAGCGAAGATATTGATGTCGAAGCGACGGTATGGATTGACACCCATGATACCGTTGGTGATGTTATACATATAATCCAACGATACAAGTGGATGATATGATGCATGATCCTTGGTCGTAACAGCATTGCGTACGAAGACCAGATCACCGCGACCACGCAAAGAAGAGTAGTTGTTGAGGTGAACACCCAAACTTACGAATCCATCATAGTCGATGTGGTTCAGAACACCACCACCGATACGTCCATCAGGTGAGAAGCTGAAGCCACCACCGGTCTCGATGAACCAGGTGTTCTTGTCCTCGATGTTGGTTGGGTTGTAGCCCTTCTCAACCATCATACCACGACGGTTGTACCAAACCAAACCGCCATAGATATCGAAGCGCTGGGTAGCACCATTGTTCAAGTAAGACTCCAAACGAGGCTCAACCATCAAGTCGAGGTTCTCGGTCAACTTGTAGGTACCCTGGAGACCCAGATCGAAGCCCAATGACCAGTGCATATCGTTCTTGGTAGTCAGGAATGCCTTAGGAGAAGCAAGACCACCAATAAAGCCACGGAGGTTGAACTTGCGGTATGGATTTACACCATAGAGGATGTTCTGGATGTTGGCCATGTAATCTGCAAATACCTCTGCACTACGTGTACGTGAACCATTGTCATTCTTGCGGGTCCAGGCTGCAGCACCGAAGCGAACAGATGAATATGGGTTGAAACGGTAACCGAAGGCACCCTTCAAAGTGAAGTCGAGATTCTCACTAGCCAATACATCGGTTACAAGAGCGCCAGTACCACCTGCAGTCTCGAGGAACCAGGTATTGGCATGTGGAGCATCGCTACCCATGTATTGGATATTGTTGGTATTGTTCTGGTAGAGACGAAGACCTGCCAGAGTCTCGAAACGGGTATAGTACTCATCGTTCATGACGTACGAGAGGCGTGGCTCAACAAATACATCCATGAAGTTGTTGGCATGCCATGTAACCTCCGAACCACCGTTGATACCCCAGTTAGCATTGAAATTACCACTATTGAAACCAGAGATCTGAGCCAAAGGACCAGCAAAGAGGCTGAAATCAAAACGACGGTAAGGATTAACACCGAGGAAGTAGTTGGTGAGGTTGTGAACATAGTCAAGAGAAACCTCAGGTACCCATTCGCGGTCCTCCTTCATCGTCTTATGATCGTTGACATAGGTCAAGCTACCACGAGCGCGAACCGAAGAGTAGTTGCTGAAATAGCGACCAATAGCCAGGTTCAAAGTAGGATCGAAGTGAGAAGCGATACCTGAACGACGACCATCAGGAGCAAAGCTTGCACCACCAGCAACCTCCATGTACCAGCCACGGATGCTATCGACGTTGACAGTTGGGAAATCCTCACGGTTAGAGAGGAGACCACGCTGGTTATAGAAGACCAAACCGGCATAGATATCACCACGACCAGTATTCTTGTTATCACCTGACAACATACCCTCATAACGAGGTTCCAAGAGGAAGTCAATGTTATCGGTAATACCTACGGTCAACTGGAGACCTGCATCGAATGCAAGATTCATGCTGGTGTTGATCTTAGGATCTACCATGTCGTTGAAGTTCAGCACTGGACCAACAAAGCCACGGATGTTGACACGACGGTAAGGATTAACACCATACCAGAGGTTCATGAGGTCAGCCATGTAGTCGAAGCTGATGTTGCCCTGAGTGTAACGCTTGTTGTTAGCCCAACCCATCGCACTGAAGCGGAGAGAAGAGATTGGGTTGAAGCGATAACCGATAGCCAGCTTGCCGGTACCGTCCAGATCCTTCTGCGATGGCATCTCGGCATTGTTACCAACCTTGAGGCTCTTGCCAGCACCACCAGCAACTTCCATAAACCAGGTGTAAGCATGCTGTGAGAGGCTATCACGATACTGAGCTGCCTTCGACTTGTTCTGATAGAGTTTCAAACCAGCCAAAGCCTCGTAACGAGAGTGACCAACCTGACGTGAATTCTCTGAATCAGCATTCATACGACGGGCAGGAAGTACAGCACGGCCTTCAGCAAACAGGTCGATGTAGTTGTTGACATGCCATGACAACTGACCACCCATGTTAAGAGCGAGCAACCAACGGTCATTGTCGCTGATATCAGAGTTGCGGTACTCCATAGAAGGACCACCAAACAAGCTGAAGTCGAAACGACGGTATGGGTTAATACCCATCATCTTGTTGGTCAGGTTGTACATATAGTCAATACCGATACCGGTAGCGAACTTATCGTTGTAACCCATCTTCTCGTACTTGTTGAACTGATTCAAAGCAAGACGCAGACGGACTGAAGAGTAGCTGTTCAGGTAGTGACCCAAGCCAAGAACGACGTTAGGTGAGAGACTGTTCATGACACCACCCTGAGTACCAGAAGGAGTCAACGATGCACCAGCACCCATCTCATAGTACCAGAAACGAGCCGAATCGGTATCTGTTGGCTTATAGCCACGGAACTCCAGGTGCTCAGGCTGGTTGTAGAAGATAATACCAGCATAAACATCGAAGTGCTCATCACGCTGCTTCTCGGTTCTCTCAGCACCACTCTTGGTGATATAATCCGAGAGATAGTAGGTAGCACGTGGCTCAACGAAGAAACTTACGTTATTGAATGGAGCAACAACCAACTGGGCACCAGCCTCAACACCAAAGCGCCAATCGTAGGCAATATCCTTGGTACAAGTAGACTCCAGCATATCCTCAGGATTAACCAGGAAACCGGCATAACCAAACAGCTGGAATATACGGTGCGGGTTGTTACCATACCAGAGGTTCAAAGCATTGGCCATGTAGTCCAAGCTGAGCTCGAAGCCCTTCTTACCATTCTGGTTACCCTTATAGTTCTGGCCAAAGCCCCAAGCATACTGGGTATAGTTGACATTGAAACGCATGGTCGAAATTGGGTTGAAGCGATAACCAAAGCCGAGGCGAAGGTCTGCATCAAGCTCCTTCATGCGATTAGCAAAGTCGGTAGTATTGCCTGTAACATCCATACCAGCACCACCAGATACCTCCATAAACCAAGAACGACGGTCATGACCTGCAATAGAGTCACGATAGTGGTAGTTCTTTTCACGCCACTGGTACATCTTGATACCGGCGAGGAGATCCCAACGGTTACCAGCCATATAAGGCTTGATACGGTCGTCAGACTCGTGAACATTATATTCATAACGTGGCTCGAGGAAGAGCTCAACGCTACGGCTCAAACGACGGGTGAACTGTGCACCAACCTCCAGACCAAAGACGTTGTAAGAGGTGAATGACTTACGGATCTCGTGAGGTGAAACACGGAAGGTAGGACCAGCGAATACATAGAGGTCAGACCAACGTGAATCGTTATCCTCGGTACCCCACCAGAGGTTAGTTACATTCAGCATGTAATCAACACCCAAGCCGATAGAGTAAGTATCACCAGGAATCAGGTTGGTTACAGCAGGATTGTATGCATTTGCGAAGTACTTACGAGCCAAAGAGGCATGCATACGGAGGCCATGGTAATCATTGTAGTTAACACCCAACGAAACATTGCCAATCATAGCACGACGAGCTGCAAAACTCTCGCCCCAGTGGGTAGGCTCGCCGATACCGGCAGAGATTTCAGTGTACCAACGGTTCTTGTTGCTCAGACGCTCGATGTCACGAGCCTCATGCTTGTCTCCCTTGGCAAAACGAGAATAACGGTTGAAAGTACTGATGTAGTACTCCATACCGACAGCCCAAGAGAGCATCTTATCGTTCAACGAACCGGTAGAGGTCAAACCATCTTCTGCCTCAGCAGTATAACCAGGATTAGAGTAACGCGCATCGAGGAAGAAGGCGTAGTTCTTGCTCATATAATACTTCAACTGGGTACCAAAGGTAACGCCATGAGCGAAATAGTCAACATGATTGCCTGAACCCTTTACCTTAGCTCCATTCTTGAACTTAGCCTCATCGGTACGCAGGTTGTTATAGTCAGCAGTGTGCTTGTTGATAGTACCTGCCTCATAACCAACTGAAACATCCCAGCCCAAACGACCGATACTTGGCTTGTTGGTGATAATGGTAAGTGGGTTGAGGACGAACTCAACGCGACCACCACGATAAGTCTGGCGTGATGTTGGCTGCAGACCAAGGGCGATGCGTGAATCTGAATGTCCAATACCTACGATGTTCTCGAAGTAGCCCAGACGGATAGCCAAAGAAGGATTCAACCAAGAACCTACATTGAAACCGAAGTTCATATGGCTCTTGTTATAGTCATTCTTGCTCATGCCGGTGAAGGCATAAGTCTCCTTGCCAGTAGCCTTACCACCATAAGCCTGGAAGAAGAGATTCTGGATAATCTCATTCTCAGACTCAAGAATTTGCATCTTAGGCTGACCCAGACGGAAATAGAGACCAACGAGCAGGTTCAATCCTGGATCAACTTCGAAGAAAGTAGTCTTGCCATCATATTTATCCGAGAAGAAAGCAAACTGAGGCTCAATGAAGAAGCTCATATCGTTAGCGATATTCTTACGGTACTGGAGACCCATGTTCACAGAACCGATATAATCGCTATGGCTGCCTTCGCTCTTATGGTATCCGCTGAACAGACGACCACCCTTCACACCCATGGTCAGCAACCACTCATCAGTACGATGAAGATCGTAGCCATAGTAGGTGTTGGAAAGGTTCCACAAGTAATCCAAAGATACATTGAATCGCTTCAATGAGATTGGATCAACTGCAGTACCGTTCTGTACATTGACGGACGACATATTGGCACCAATACGGATGGCACTATACTTGTTGATATCCTTTGAAATCGCGAAACCTACACCCGTAGTGCTCATACCCAGACGGTTAGCAAGACGATCCGAGTAAGAACTCTGGTAAGGGAGGAAATCAGGATTCCAATACAACATCATACCCCAGCCCTTATACCATTTCTTCATCTGGAGTGAGTCTGCATCCGGCTCTCGATACAAATAACGCACAAGGTAAGCAGGTACATCCAGGTCAATAGTGCCTGGGTTCAGGCCATCCGCACTGGTTGCTGCTTCCGTCTTATCATCAGAGGCTACAGCCGCCTTGGCCTCATACATAAAGGATGAAGCCAGCAGGAAGGCGCAGCTTGCTGCAATGCATTGTTTTAATTTAGAGTACATCACTTATTCTCGTTTGACAAATATTCATTAATGTAAGCTTCAACTGCCTCAAGATAGAGGTCGATACCCAAACCGAGGTTCTTCTGGGTGCGGTAAACGCCACGTACGTAGCTATCACCCTGGCAACGACCGATAAAGGTAGCCTTTTCGTCGGTCTTGAACAATTCAACCAAAGCCTTCACGGCCAAGTCATAGTGTTCATTCTTCTGACCAATATCTTTCAAGATGGCCTGTGCATAACGGGCCTCTGCGACAGCAGTAAAGTATTTGCAAGCTGATGCTGCGCCTGGATTCTCCTCGCCCTCCTTCTTCAGGTCAGGCAAGCGCTTGTAGCAATCCTCGAAGCACTTCAGCATACGTTCATTAGCGAAAGCACCTCCATCTTCCTGCAGCAACTGGTTACCGATAGACATGTTAACCACGAAGAAGTTCACAGCCGAGGTGGCAGCGATACTCTGAGCCAGACGGTCATCGGTCAAGAAATCGCTCGTGTAACACTTCAAGAAGTCCTGGAGAGACTTACGGTGGTACTTGTTATCGAAGGCCTCGCTGGTAGTTGGAGACTGCATCAGGAACTGGATCAATACATCGGCCTCACGGAGAGACTCCTGATCACCCTTACCCAAGAGACTCAGGATCTGGTTGTAAAGGACGAAGTCCACATTGATATACTTCCAAACCTTAGGCTCACCACGATAAGAGGTAATACGTGGAGAGTTACCACGCAAGCTTCGTTCCTCAGGATCGATGAATGGAGCCAGGATCTCGGTATTGTAAACCTTCAGGTTGATACTATCCTCAACCAGGATGGTAGCGGCCATTGGGAGAACCAAATCGAAGTAATCCTCGAACGAACGCCAGCTTGAGGTTCTAGTGAAGTTCTGGACACGGTTCTTCTTGAAGTCAAGGAGGAACTTAGCGATACCGAGCTTCTCGTCCTTGGTAATCTGAGTTGAGTTGAGAAGCATCCAGTAAGCATAGGCATCGAACATCTTCATGTCGCCACCACTGCGATACTGCTTAACAATCATCTCCTCGGTAGGATCCTGAATATCCTGATAGAAGAAACGTACCTCAGTCTTACGCATGTCGGCCAAGATAGACTCGATGAGTGGGCTTGAACCGCTAGTATAACCAATAGACTGCTGGATCTGCTCGTAAGAGTCGAACGAAGCGCATGCCTCACGGATCTTGATGATCAGAATCTGGTTACCGATAGAGTCGAGGCTCTCCAACGAGTCAGCCACAGCAGACCATGGAGCAACAACGCCCTTAGATACGATACGTGGGTTCTGGCCACCCAGTTTGCTTACCTCACCTGAGATCCAGTTACCGAGTGATACGGCACGCTGATAAGCCAAGTCGCTGTTTCGCTGGAAACCACCTTCAGGAGAAGAAATACCGACAACGAGTACAGAGTCGATACGACGACGGCTGCTACCATTTTCATCATCGATGAAGAGAATGTCATCAACAGTACCACTGATGTAAGACAAGAGCGAGTCATTAGAGCCCAGATGGCGGTCAATGTTGTACTTACCCTTGGCGAACTGCAGTCGTGCAGAACGGTCTACGGTATGTGGCTCACGTGAAGATGAAATAGGACGCATGTCATCCGTCTTGTTGGTACCCTGAAGGAGTGGTGGACGGTCGAAGTTTGCGGCACCTGCACCAATGGTGAGGAACATCAAAGGCATCGCACGGTCGCAAGGACACTCGATACTTGAGGTAGTATCCACGTGGATGAAGTCGTGAGTGTAGTTCACATGAACCATTCGATAGAACTTCATGAGGTTAGGCATGGTGAACTCCCAGTTGTAAGAGGTTCTCTTTGGAGTTGGCTCCAAATAGATGTTTACACTACTGAGATCCTCCAAGCGGCTTGTCTTGAAGATGTTCTCGAACTGATCCATATATGTCATAGAGTTGACACGTACGCGATAGATAGAGTCCTCGTTGTTAGCAGACAGGATAGTAGCACGACCCATATCGAGCATAGCGCCGAAGGCCGAATCCTGCAAAGCGAGGATAGAAGAGTTACGAACCTGATAGTAAACAGAATCGGTTGGGTTCGGAGTAACGTCGGTGTAAGTTGAGATCCAGCCTGGGATGAACTGGTCGTAGCTGGTACGTGGAGTCTTGTGGGCAATAGAGTGACCACGCTCAACGTAACGGCTCAAGTTACCGAACAGAGCAGAGTCGACCTCAAGAACATAGGTCTTGGTCTCGTTCACCTCCAAAGGACGACCACCATCAGCAGGCAGGTCGATACCCTGAATACGGGCATAACGGAGCAAGCCGCTCTTGATTGGCTCGAAGTCCTTGTACTGGCAAGCAGTATTCCACAAAGAGTGATCCAACTCGAAAGTCAAAGTATCTGGATCAACCAGCTTGAAGTCACGAGCACCCATCTGGCCTGCCAACACTTCGTTGGTACGCAGACGGAAATACTCCATAGTATCACGGGTCATGACGCCAGCGGTACGACGATAGAGTGACTTCTGGAAGTTAGCACCTGAGAATACGAAAGGAATCTGGCGGAACAGTGAGTCGGCATCCTCCTCGTGGCCCAACAGACGGTAAGCAACAGTCTTAGCCTCGTCATTATCAGCCAGGTCACGCTGAACGATCATCAAGTCCTCCTTGAAGGTACATGGCTCAACGACACGGTCGATAACCAGACGCTGGTTGCTATGACCCTGAACAACGATGTTCTCGTTGATTGGAAGGTCAGAACCCTTCACGATGGTTGACTTACGGATCTTACCGGTCTTCATCTTGGCCGATGCAGTCTGCTGACTCAACTCACGGATACCACGATAGTAGATAGGAGCACGTGAGTCGGTACTGTTATTGTTGATGATAGGCTCGATATCATGCTTTTCGTATGAACCTTTGCTATCATGGTAAATAACCAAAGCAACGCTATATGGAGTCAATGGCTCATCGGTGGTTGCAATCCAGTAGTCGATCAATGGCTTGAAGTCACGATACAACTCCTCTGCAATCCAGTTAGCCTCTGAGAGGTTGAATACACCTTCACGATTAGGATGGAGCAGATACTGCTTCTCCTCATAGTGCTGGATGTAAGCATTCAACTTGGCGGTCTTCGAGTTATCACGCTGGAACTGAATCAAAGAGTCAGCACCGACACTAAACATAACATAAACCTTCAAGCCATCAACACCTGCACCGGTGAAGTGATCTACACCCTGGGTAATAACACCATCAGTATATTCCTGACTAGAGAGCATTTCTGAGGTAGCATCCATGATACGGAACTGCTTCTCAGGAAGCTCCTGCGCAATGGCAGATACAGACGCGAGCGACAACGCCAACGTCAGCACCATCAGGCTTATATGATTCAATGTACGCTTCAACATACTATTCTAGATTTCCTTATTATTTTAAAATGTAGGTGATATTAACTCCTAAATTGGTTACGGAGAAAGTCTTGTTCGAACTTGAACCTGACAAAGAACATTCGTTATTGTAGAAGATCCAACCAGCACCATAGCATGCCTCGAGGTTGAACTTCGAGTTCAATGGCCAGCTGTAACCGAAGTTAAAGCCGACAGGTGCAGCCACACCACTGTGATAAACATCCCTTTTAGAATGCTTAGGATCTCCGTGACTCAACTTCATCGAATAGTGGGCAGGAGAGAACTGCAGACCCAGGAAGAAGTTCTCGTATGGCTGATGAGAGAACCAGTAACGATACTCCAACTGACCATGCTGGATCTTAGCATCCTTGAAATAGATTTCGCCTGCAGTAGCGCCAACACTGATATTGAAGGTTGAGAACTCATTCAATACCAAGTCAACACCCATATTTGGAGCCATAGCCGCCCATTCAGCAAGATTGGTACGGATGGCAATACCCTGAGCTTTGGCAGAGCGTGCGCCTACGAGGCACAACAGAACAACCAGAACAGTTAATATTTTCTTCATAACCATAACCCCTTATTATTCTTTAGTTTCGGTTGATTCACCATTAGCTTCACCCTCGGCAGCAGCTTTGGCAGCTTCAGCCTCAGTCTTGGCGGCAGCCTTAGCGGCAGCAGCCTCCTCCTTAGCCTTCTGCTTAGCCTCGGCAGCAGCGGCCTTCTTAGCAGCAGCTTCAGCCTTGGCGGCAGCCTTAGCGGCAGCAGCCTCCTCCTTGGCCTTCTTCTTGGCCTCAGCGGCAGCAGCCTTGGCAGCGGCCTTCTTTTCAGCCTCTGTCATCTCAGCCTCTTCTGCAGCGGCAGCAACTGCCTCGGTAGCAGTTTCAGCAGCCTCAGTTACAATCTCGGTTACAGCAGCGGTAGCCTCCTCTGCCTTGTTCTCAGCTTCGGCCTTAGCAGCCTCTGCTTCCTCTTTGGCAGCCTGCTTGGCAGCTTCAGCCTCAGCCTTGGCGGCAGCCTTAGCAGCGGCAGCCTCTTCCTTAGCCTTCTGCTTAGCAGCAGCGGCAGCGGCCTTTTCAGCCTTCTTAGCTTCAGCGATAGCCTTCTTGGCCTCGGCAGCAGCAGCCTTGGTATCGTTCATCTTCTGAACAGCAGCATCTGCTACAGTCTGGAGGCTGTCAGCGAACTGCTGAGCTACATTAGCTACATTCTGCAGACTATCAGCAGCCTGCTGAGCCACGATTACCTCTTCGGTAGGCTCCTCACCTTCGGCGGTAGCAGGAACCTTCTTCAAAGCAGCGGCAGCAGCCTTGGCAGCCTTAGCGGCATCAGCATTTGCCTTCTTAGCCTCGGCAGCGGCAGCCTTTGATTCGGCAGCAGCCTCCTTAGCCAGAGCAGCAGCGGCATTCGAAGCCTCGGTAGCTTCAGCCACAGTCATAGCCTTGTTCTCGGCAACCAGTTCCTCAGTCTGTTCTGCTACAGTTCCGAAGTTATTGCGGAGTGGAGCAGCCTGAGGAGTTGGTATATTATTAGATGTGTTGTCACTTACAGCGGCAGCCGACTCAACGACTGTCTCCTTAGCAGCTTCAGCCTCTGCCTTGGCAGCAGCCTTAGCGGCAGCGGCCTCCTCCTTAGCTTTCTGCTTTTCAGCAGCAGCACGTTCCTTAGCAGCCTTCTTAGCCTCAGCGATACCCTTCTTAGCTTCTGCAGCGGCAGCCTTAGCCTCGTCGGCAGCAATCTTAGCCTGATCGGCAATAGACTGGAGACTGTCAGCATACTGAACGGCAGAATCAGCAGCAGCCTGCTCGGCAGCGATGATTGAATCGCGGGTAGCTACAAGAGCGGTGGTGATAGAATCCATTTCGAATGGAACCTCCTCCTCGATCTTGAGAGTATCGACAACAGCATTGCCCAGTGAATCAACCAGAGGCTGACCAACAGAATCGAGCTGAGCTACAATTGAGTCACGGGTTACCTTCATGGTCTCTGGGAGCTTGACAGACTTCTCGGCCTTCTTGATGTTGGCAGCAGCAGTCTTCTGAGCCTTAGCAGCAGCTGACTTAGCCTTCTTGGCAGCAGCGGTAGCAGCCTTCGATTCGGCAGCGGTCTGCTTAGCCAGAGCAGCAGCGGTATTTGAAATCTCAGTAGCCTCCTCAACAGTGATGATTCGAACGGTATCAACTGCCTCTGCAACAGCAGCAGAATCGCCGAACATGCCACGCATGCCACCAGCCTGAGCAACGAGTGAATCGTTCACAACAGTGCTGATTGTATCGGTAATCTGGATGATCGTTGAATCAAGAACATTACCCAGTGAATCGAATACATAAGCCACTGAATCGCGAGTAATAATATCGTGAGTCAATGCGAAGATTGAGTCAGCCTGAGCCTTCAGGATAGCAGCAGAATCCACTGGTGGAACCCAACCAGCATCCTCCTTTGTCTCGGTAGGAACGAGCAAGTAAGGAATAGTGGTGCTGAAGTATTCACCTCTACTGTTCTTCATTTCGCGGTGGAAGATCAAACGAGCCTGAGCACGGTACTTACCTACGTACTGACCGGTACGCATTGGGTTAGCACCTACACGATAGATCAAACTGTCCACCATATATGGCTTCAAGTCAGCAAAGATAATATCCTTAACTGCATTGATGAAGTTCTCGGTTGTAGCGAACCACTCACCGGTGAGGGTATCAAGATAACCAGGAACCTTAGGATCATCGTCATACAGACCCATACGTGTATTCCAGTACTCCTCTTCACGCCATGGACGGATGGTATCGTTCCACAAAGCCTGAGCTCTTGCACGACCGACAGAGTCATCCACGATGAATGGGAGGTTCAACTGATTCTCGGTAACACCGAAATCGAAGTTGATGGTATCACGACGCTGGTTGTCGTTGTAAGCATAGATACTGTCAGGAATGCTGATTACATCCTCTGGAACGCTATCCAAGCCATAATTCTTCAAGGCAGCATAAACCTCCTCCTTGGTTACACGGTTCGAGAAGGTATCACCAGAACCATTCCAAGGACGCTGGATACGAACCATCGTACCAGCCTTAGCCAACTTATTGAAGAATTCACCAGTCTTAACAAAGAGTTCGCGTGCACGATCAGCACCAGCCATAGCAACGGTGAAACGGCCAACGCCCTCATCCTCACCACTCAGGGTAACCTGTGGGTGGAACTGGAGGAACATAGCATAACGCTCCTTGCGGTTGATCTGCTGTTCGGTGATCACACTATCGTAGTAGGTGGTCGATGTTCCATCATCCTCAGTCTCAGTACGAACAGTATAGAGGGTACGGATCATAGAGGTATCCAGTGGATGACCCCAAATACGTGAGAAGACAGCAGCGATGGTATCCTTCGAGATGAAGCCCTTCAAGCTATCCTTGGTAGCAGGCTCACCATAGAAGATAGGACGAGCATCGTTAGCTGCAAAATAGCTCTTCAAGCTATCTACGAAGCTCTTCTTCAACGAATCAGCCTCCTCGCGACCGGCAATCTGCAGACGGAAAGGCAAGTTCTTACGATCGCTGATGAAGACAGAGTCAGTATAGCTACGCAGACGGTTGGTAGTAACATACTCGATGAAGTAGTTATCGCTCAACTCCTTATTATTAATAGCAGACTCAACGTGCTCCAACATATTGAAGTCGGTTGGGAGCAGATAAGTCAAACCGGTAGCACGCTTGAAGGCATTAACGATCATCAGCTTATCGACAGTCTCAACGAAGGCTGAATCGAAGCCATTGACGCTGGTAACATCGAGTACGACTGGATTCTGCTCAAGCACACTATCCAACTCAGCCATGTGAATCGAATCCTCATGGTTCTTAGCAATATTCTTTACATATACTGCTGGATCTGGTTGCCAGTACTTGTTGGTAATGGTCGAGTTACGGAAGTTCAAAGCCACCTTCAACTCAGTAATGAAAGGAAGGATCTTGTTCTGTTTGGTTGCTACAGGAACAGCCTTCTCAGGTCTTCTTACGCTGTTAGAGTTATACTCGTCGTAATTATACCAGAAAACACCCACACTTGCTCCGACACTCCACTGGAGGAAGCACTTGTGGTTGTAGTTGAAACCAGGGAAATCATAACCGCCTGACAGACCGACAGTATACAAAGGACCATTCTTCAGGTTGGTACCGAAGATTGGCAACATATCGTTGTTGAAGGTCAGGTTAGCATACTCACCGTACACACCCAAGTAGTAACGGCCTGGGAAAAGCTCAGGCTTCTTACCATTGGTTGAGGCACAGGTGCTATCGATCTTCTGCTTGATACGTGCATCCTTCGACATCTCCAGTCGGGTAGCATATTCGTCACCGGCAGCAATGGCAGCAGTATCTGGCACATAAGTTTCGATCTTCTTGGTGAAGAACTTCTCATCGGCCCACATAGCGGTCTTAGCCAAACCACGACGCTGCTCATAACGCTCGTTCAGACGGAAGTGCCAACGGTACTCTGCACGCGCACGCCAATAATATAATGCGTTGGTGTCGAAATTCTGTCTGTCCAGGAAGGTCTCCTTACCAGGACGATAAGAGAACTGGAAGAAGATAGATGGACATGAAATGAGGGTAGGATCCTTCAAATCAATTTCCAAGCCCATGTTAGGAGCAAACCAAAGCCACTCGACCATGTTGGTCGACCAAGTCAATCTTGAGAACTTAGTAACTGTATCCTTAGGCAGATCCAGTCCTTTGTATGTCTTACGGCCCTCTGAAATCTTCAGTTTCTTATACTGTGACTGATCTGCCAGCGCTACATTCGATGCAGCTGCCATCAGACCTATCAAGCACAAGAGCGATAAGATTACTTTCTTCATATAATTGTTTATCTTTTAATTCAAATTTTTGGGTTGCTAAGCAATGGATTAATACTCGGTCAAAGGAGCTGACATCTTGATTTCGCCTGACTGCATCTGGTACATCTGACCGAAGCTCAAGCCCTTCATAAAGAGCTGTGCCTTCTCGATAGCGTAGCGGCGACCCTGCTTACGGGCATCAACCAAGTTGTTTTCACACGTATCGAATTCACGTTCCTGACCTTCCGTCTCACAGACTGACTTAGCCTTGTTCAAAGTCTGAATAGCGGTTGTAATCAAAACGTTGATATCCAAACGCTGGTACTGACCACCGGTAGTTGATACAACACCCATCAATACCATGTATTTCATATTATAGAAACGCATATCGCCTGAGTTGATCTCGATAGCCTTGTTAACATTGTTCCAGGCCTGGCTGTAGTGCTTCTGTGAGTAGTGAGAAAGAGCGATGTAGTAGTTACCTTCAGCCTTCTGGTTGTCGTTCTCAGCCAACTCGAGAGCTCGCATGTAGTTGCTCATCGCATCGCCATAGTTCTTCTGAGAGAAAGCACGGTTACCCAAGTTACGGAACTTAACATAGGTTGCACCGATGTTAGCGTAGTAAGTTTCAACCTTTTTGGTCAAATTTTCTTTAGGCCAACGAGCTGACATTTCTTCGCTTCGTTTAGCGAGGTAAGCCTCATCGTTCTTATGCTCGTCGATCTCGCTTTCTGGGTGCAATTTGATATATTCCTTGAAAGGCACAACCAACATACGGCTCGACTCACAAGCCTCCAGCTTACGGTCCATACCGTAGAGTGGATAGTTAGGAGCTTTTTCCTTCAGGATAACATCCTCGCGCTCAAACTCGGTCTGAACTTCAGTCAAACGGTTGTAGTAGTCCTGCGACATCTTGTCGTCCTTACGGATACGCTCGATGTTGACCTTCATCTGCTCGTTGATTGGCAGCATGATACCGTTGTAGATGATCCATGGATCGGCATTACCACCCTGAGCATTCACGAATGCCATAATCTTAGCCGAACGGGTATCGAAATCAATACAGCTTGAGAAACGTGCATAGTCGATCATCTGCTGCATCTCATTCCACTGGTTACCGTTTACCTGACCGGTGTAGCGGTAATCATCCTGGTTAAAACCGGCAGCATAATAGTCGGCGTACACAGCATCCAACTGTGACAAATAGCTCTGAGTGCTGTTCTCACCCAGGAGGCTACGCAAAGCATAACGGGCATAACCATAGACGTTACGGTTACGACCATATTCCTGCTTGGCCTGTGGGTACAGTTCCAACATTTCCTTAAATTTCTTGTCGGCCTGGAGTTTCTGCAACTGCTGCAGAACGCCTTCGGTCTCTGGTTCTGACTCCTCGACAATAGCATCAGGAGTACCAGCCTTCAAAACATTTTCCTTATACCAGGCTTCCTGCTTCATACCAGGGTACTGAGCATAAGCCTCTCTGCTAATGCAGAAAAGCGCAGCAAGAGCCATTACTACAAGAATATGTTGCTTCATATACGTATGTGTATTATAAAAATTATCGCAAAATCGGTTGCAAAGATAGCAAAAATAGTCTTATTGCGTGCGCGTAGAAATAAAAAATCGCTAAAAATCTGTTAAAAAAATTATAATATTTTGATTTTTGTATCTAAAGATGGCAAAATGTACTATTTTCTACAACATAAAAAAAAGTGTTGATAACATGGTTAAAATAAAGATTCAGTAATCGGTTGCACATTATATAATAAAGAGTATCAATAGACAAATTCTATCGACACTCTTCTTATATTTTAAGGCAATACAGCCTAATATTTTTGTCAAAAAATCAGTTCTTTACAAGCAGGAAAACCTTATCTGAAGGACGGATTTTTGTCGTGACCGGAATCGTGAATCTCTCTCCCTTATGAACAGTTTCTACAACCTTGTAATCGACCTGAATTTCATCCAGTTTTAACTCGATTACACCCGTCGTCGGACCTATTATGAGGATATTATCACCCTTTTGTAATTCATGGGCTTCGCAGAGGAAATCACCGATACCAATCTTACTGAACCAACCGATTGTCTTGGCAGCATACTCTTTATGTTCCTGCGCTACAGAACCATAATGATGGCTCCATTCACCCAATCTCTGGCCCAGATAATAGCCATTCCAGAAACCGCGATTGAAGACATGCGACAGACGTTCATCCCAGTCTTTTACATGCTCTTCCCAATCCTCTGGCACCACACAGTTATGGTTATGGTCATCGTTATCGTACTCCGTAAGCAGTTTAGCTGCTTCTGAGTAACATCCTACCACAGTCTTCACATATTCAGGTCCACGGGCACGACCTTCGATCTTGAACACCTCTACACCTGCATCAATCATCTTGTTCATGAAGTGTATGGTTTTCAAATCCTTTGGAGACATCAGATACTGATTATCAACCTCTATTTCAATATCATGATCCTTGTCCTCCAATCGGTAAGCATGACGACAAACCTGGGCACAGGCACCACGATTAGCACTACGATTATATTCGTGCAGACTCATATAGCATTTGCCCGAAACAGCCATGCACAAAGCTCCGTGAGCGAACATCTCTATACGGATCAGTTCACCCTTAGGACCACGTATCTGCTGACGGATAATCTCCTCGTGAATCTGTTTCACCTGATCCATATTCAGCTCACGAGCCAGCACGACAACGTCGGCAAACTGAGCGTAGAACTTCAGTGCCTCAATATTACTGATATTAAGCTGTGTCGATAAATGAACCTCAATGCGAGGTTTGCGGTCAGGACGGTCCCAACCACGTGCATAAGTCATTGCTGCCACATCGCTGGCAATAATGGCTGTAATGCCTGCTTCTGAGGCTGCATCGATGATCTGGCGCATCTTCTCCAGATCTCCATCGTACATGATGGTATTTACAGTAAGATAGCTGTTCAGCGGCTTACATTGAGCCGTACCTGTTGCTGTTTCCGGATAAAGTATCTCCTGAGGCGACTGATAGCATTCGGGCATTCTTCCAGCCTTACAGATATCAGCAATCTTCTTCAGATCCTCGATCGTAAAGTTATTGGCAGAACCTGAACGCATATTCAGACCCTGTATGCCGAAATATATACTACCTGCTCCTGCCTGTATAGCTGCTGCCAACGATTCGTAGCAGCCTACTGGGGCCATGATTTCGACCCCTCCCCTTCCCTCCCGAGGGAGGGAGATATTTAAGTTTGTATTTGTTTCCAAAAAATACTAAATTAAAATTACTTCCCACTCTTTCTTTTTAATATTTTCCTCCCTCGGGAGGGCAGAGTGGGGTCATTATTTTGATAACTCCAGCATTCTGTCAATAGGCAACTTAGCGCGATCTATGATCTTAGGATCTACGTGAATCTCTGGAGTCTCGTTCAACAGACAGTTATAGAGCTTCTCGAGTGTATTCAGACGCATATAGGCACACTCATTGCAGCTACAGCCGATCTTTCCTTCAGTCACCTCTGGTGGAACTGGAATAAACTTCTTCTGTGGAGCCTGATGCTGCATTTCGTGCAGAATACCGCTCTCTGTAGCCACGATGAACTCCTGACAGTCATCTTCTACCGCAAACTTCAACAGAACGGCTGTAGAGCCCACCTTATCGGCCAAAAGTACCACTGGACGCTTACACTCCGGATGTACCAGTACCTTGGCATCAGGATACTCCTTCTTCAGCTGCAGAATAGCTTCGGTCGAGAACTGCTCATGCACATGGCAGGCACCATCCCACAACAGCATCTCACGACCAGTCACAGCATTAATATAGCCACCCAGGTTGCGATCTGGAGCAAAGATGATCTTCTCGTCCTTAGGCAAACTGTTCACAATCTTCAAGGCATTGCCCGAAGTAACCACGATATCGGTATAATACTTCACCGCAGCTGTGGTATTCACATAGCTCAATACCGTATAGCCAGGATGTTCCTTGACAAACTTACCGAAGTCCTCTGCAGGACAGCTATCGGCCAACGAGCAGCCAGCCTCCAGATCAGGCACCAACACCTTCTTCTCCGGACAAAGAATCTTGCAAGTCTCACCCATGAAGTGTACGCCACACATCACGATGACGTCGGCCGTAGATTTGGCAGCCTGTTGAGCCAAAGCCAAGCTATCGCCCACAAAGTCGGCAATATCCTGAATCTCGCCTATAGTATAGTAATGTGCCAGGATGACGGCATTCTTTTCGGTCTTGAGGCGACGGATCTCCTCGATGAGTTTCAATTTATCCATTGTACAAAGTTTTTTACCAAAGTTATTCTTGGTTGTGAACATTCATATCTATTATATATTCTTTTTGGTTCGAAAAAAAAGTTTTCAAAACCAACTCCTAATATGTTTATGCTAATTGCGCGTTGATAAGTTAATAACTTTATACCTCCAAAATGAGTTCTGAAGTTATCTTAAGTTTTCCATCACTTTTCCACACCCTGTTTTGACTATAGTGATTTATTAACATATCAACAATTGGCGTCAACGGGGCAAAGTTAATAAATATTTTTGAATCTGTATGCTGATAACTCCACTTTTTTACACTAAAAAGTTTTTTATATTTTGTGGACAAATAATTTGGTAGTTATAAAAATCATATTAAGCCACGAATATTTTACATGGCCAAATCTTTTAGCAAATTTTTTTCAAAAACTTTTCAATAGTTATACAACCCATTGTTCACAACTTGTCAACAACTGTTGAATACCCTTTTTATTCTGCACATATTTCTGCTGCCAGAGAGTTCAGCACCATACATTGCTGTCTGCTTATTTTGCTTGGTTTCTCTTTATGCTGATATTCCGAAGGCACCAACAGTAGTATTTGTCCTTGTGTACAATAATTATATAGGTTGCCGGGACATTGAGCCAGATCATTGAAACCGTTTTCTACCAATTGTACGATGGAATGTCCTTCTGTCAAGGCATAATCTCGTACCTTTTTCTCATTTTCCGAAATAAATGGTGAGACCAGTACCTTTCCTTTTCTGGCTTCAACGATACAGTCATTCATGTAATTCTTTCTTGTGGAGTCATCCCATGCAGATCTTATCCATACCTGTTTTCGCGACAATCCCAACAGATTGATGTTACCTATAGCGTCATAACTTTTCTTATTTATCAGAATGTTACGTATGGGCAATAGCCAACCTGGATTCTGTTGCCGTTGCCAGCGATGCTCAGGGTTATTATGCACATAGTTTATCATGTGCTTCAGTTGTCCTTTCTTATATAGAATTGTCTCGTCGAAATCAGGTTCGAAAAGGGCCTTTTCATTCAGTATTCGCTGACTTGTTATCTTTATGTCCGGTTGGCAGTATCCGTGTTGTTTTGGACCTGTCTGAAGGCTATTATCGTGGCTTGATAAACCACTTTCCATTGACGGCAAACAAATGCTTTGTTCCCCGTTCTCCGGAGTTATTTTGTCGAGGCAGTACGATCTGTTTCCTGCTTCCTCAGCTATTTTGTTAAGTTCCTTGTCCTCCGGAGTTGTTTTGTCGAAGCAGTTCGATCTGTTTTCTGCTTCATCAACTATTTTGTTAAGTTCCCCGTTCTCCGGAGTTGTCTTACCAAGACAGCTCTCTTTGTTTTGTCTTTCTAGCAGCTTTCGTAAGGCCTTATTGCAACCAATTTTGAAGCCATGAATAATGCTACCTAATGGTATATCCATTGGTTCTTTCACAAAGAGTACAAAGTGAATGTGATCTGGCATAATAGTTTTTGCCAGTATTTGCAATTTGCGGCCATTTTGCGCACCAATGTAAGGTATTTTGCTGATGCAGTTAGATACCTCAATACCAAGAGGAGTAACTTCGCATCTTGCTTCATTATTGGTTTTAACTATCTTGCCCAGCACTTTGTTCCTATCACTCACCACTATAGTGATGTGATATATGCATCTACTTTTATAGTCGTGCCATGGAGTGTGCCTTCTGTGTGTCAGTTTACGTTGTAATGGTTTTGTCATAGTAGTTTTATGGTTAGTTATCAAATTGTATTTTTTATTATTTGATTGCTGCAAATATAGGACTTTTCTTTTACATGACCAAATTATTGATATTAATAATAATAAATATTGATTGTCTTGCCCTGAAAAACCTTGACTCAAAAATGTCAAGGAAATGCCAAGACTATTAAAGCAAGAAGAATCGAAACGGAGCTATAACCGTTTGATTCCTGACGGACTTAAACGTCAAATTGTACACCTCTATTTGTCAAAA
>JAZQOK010000010.1:0-131142 GCA_045627865.1 Bacteroidales bacterium | reverse complement strand
GCTTAAGCCTCCTACTTCTCCTGTCAAGAAAAGTCAGGGCTAACTCGTCCAGTAAAGACCTACCAGGGTTA
The DNA here is from genome assembly GCA_045627865.1 of Bacteroidales bacterium. Classification (GTDB taxonomy): domain Bacteria; phylum Bacteroidota; class Bacteroidia; order Bacteroidales; family UBA3663; genus Liminaster. Next base: position 131,071 of record JAZQOK010000010.1, on the reverse strand, counting down.
AGACATCAAAGTAGTCAACTGAAGGTAGGGTTAAGTATAATTCCAGTCAAGTTTTTTCAGGGAACTACAGTTGTTTGCTAAAGAGAATTAGCAAAAAAAGAATAAATTAGCAAAATATGGTGCAAAAAACTCTTGTTTTGCAGTTTGGATAATCTGATCAAAGAAAAATATGCTAACTTTGCGGTGTCAAAAATTAAGAAAGATGGTATAATCCTTATTTGAAAGGATATTTGATTATTTTTTTTTAGTGTTATTTTTAAGGTATTAAGATTATGAAAAAGTTTTTTATGGTTGCAGCTATGTGTGCTATGGTTAGCACCGCTACTATGGCTGAGAACAATGAGGTTGCTAATGAGAACAACAAGATTGAGTACAGCTTTTCTTTGAACATGGTATCAGTTTCTCGCTATCTTGCTTTGACCGATGGTCAGACCGAGGAGTTGGAGGCTATCACCAATCGTTTCGATGTAGAGTTGAAGCGTATCGAAAAGGTTAAGGCTGAGAATCGCAATAAGCGTCTTTACACAGCACTTTCTCAGAATGTCGCCGCTGCTCGCACTATCCTGAACAACGAGCAGTTCGGTAAGTATATCTTCGTTATCAATAGCGCTCTTAGCAAGCGAGGTCTTGACCTCATCATGTCTGAGTACTATGTTGCGATGAAGTAATGTGGCGGTTAGGGGTGAGTGATTATTGCCCTTAAATTCTATCACTTCGAAAAGTAAAAAAAAGCATACTCCCACAAAGAGTATGCTTTTTTACTTTGTCGCTCACCGTTCATCGCTCATCGCTCACCGCTCTGCCAAGTTGGTGAACATGTTCTGCAAATTCCTCTTTGGGAACAATGGCTTTGTTGCGGATCTTGAGTCTGTTGTTATAGACAGTTTGGGGTGAGACGTGAAGAAATTCGGCTATCTTGACCGAATCGGAAATGCCGAGACGGACCAGAGCATAGATGCGTAGGTCGGTGTTGAGCAGTTCTCCTTTGCGGGGTTCGATGCGTTCTTCCGGCTCAAGCAGAGAGTTGAAATCTTCGATGAAGTGTGGATAGATATTGAGGAAGAGAGCATCGAAGTTCTGATAAAATTCCTTGAGCTCGTCTTGAACGAGCGTAGCTTTGCCAGACATCTCGAGTATCTCGTCGAATTGTTTGACCTTTGCCTTGCGGTTGACCATCTTGCGGTATTCGTCCATCTTGCTGATGTAACTTGAACAAAGCGAGAAGACGTATCCGATGTATTCTTCTTTCAGGAAGTTAGCCTCTTTCAGATCTTTGTTGGCCAATTCCTGCTGTTCCATCGCTTTTTTGAGTCGTTGGTTGGCCTCTTTCAGATTGTCGTTGACTGCGGCTAACTGCTGTTGGCTCAGCTGGAGCTGCTGGTTCGACTCCCGAAGTTGGCTACGCTGGCGACTTATGTTAATACGCAATCTCCAACTGATCAGTACCCCCACAATCAGCAATACTGTTGCTACGCTCAGGAAAGTCAGGAGCATGCGTGTCCTGCTACGTTGTTCGGCATCTCGCTCGGCATAAGAGGCAAGGATTTTGTCCATCTTCGGAGCAATACTGACGGTACGAACGAGGTTGTTGTAGATTCTGGCTGTCTCGAGACATACATTCATATAAGTGTACGCGCGCGCAAGATCTCCCTCTTCGTACAAGACCATGGCCATCTCCTCGATTGAGGCAATATCCTGATTGGCCGCTTGAAGATCGGCAATACCTGAACGACACATATACTGGACGAAGTTCTCTCGATCCGCTTTGATATCATAGGCACGAGCCAGGGCATAAGCTAATTTGGCTTGATCACGTGTTGTCAGGCTCATGGTATCTACGATCGGTTTGAGTTCAGCAATGGCTCTTTCCAGATCGGAATAGATCAGTTTCCAGGTATTGAACCAAAGATAGTCTTTGTCACCTTCTTGCAATAGCGGAAAGATGGAGTCGTTATAGGCTTGCCCCTTTTTGTCGTACTGCTCCTTCAGGGGTTTGTTCCAGGAATATTGCGACAAATGCGAATACATGTATTGCATCTGGTCATAATACTTCAGTCGCAAAGTTCGGCTTAGCTTCTGTGGTTCGAGCACTTCGATGGTATTAGATGCCTCCAACAATTGTCCGGTAGAGGCCAGAATGAACGACTTGTTCAATGTCCATTCCCTCTCTTTCTCTTCGTCCTTCAGTTGGCGGGCTATATTCAGATTGGCATCCGCCACCTCCATGGCCAATTCACTGTCGAAGGTAAAGCATTCGTCATAGATCTTACAGTTGAGGTCATAGACCTCCTCCAAAGTGGATAGTGTAGAGCCTGCCATGCGCATTTGGCTGAGGTGGGCACGCTTCTGCTGGTTGATCTCTTCACGTTTCGCTACCACCTCATCTAATCGTTGGAGCCATTCTGCCGTGGCGTCAGATGTGGCTCCCCATATCGTTGACGATAGGAGGGAAAGCAGAGAACAAATAAAGATATGCTTCAGATTCATAGGTATTGATTCGTTGTGACAAGTTGATATGAGATTAAGTTGTTTCCTCACTATTACTAAGTTAGTGATTGGATCAACAAGTTTATTTGTTCAATGATAGAATGTTGATCATCGTTCCAAATGACAGCGTCCGAGCGACTGATTTTTTCCTCTTGCGACATTTGATTGGCCATACGTTCTAAAACTTTTTCGCGTGTAGCGTGATCGCGTTGCATGGCACGTTCAATGCGAAGTTCAAGTGGTGCTGCAACACACCAGACTTGGTCTGCTTGGATGAGTTTGCCAAATCCTGATTCAAAATGGATAGCCGTCTCGATGAAGAGTGGGGAATTTTTCCCTTCTCCTTTTTCCTTTCTCCTTTTAATGTCTCTCGCTACTGCCGGATGAATCAACGCATTCATCTGCCCGAGGAGTCCGGCATTGTTGAAAATTTCAGAAGAGAGAAATGGCTTGTTCAACGTGCCGTCATGCAGGTAGGTGTCTGGTCCGAAAAGTGCTGTCAACTGTTGTCTCAGCAACGGGTCGCTGGTCATCAGTCGTTTGGCCTCTCTGTCGCAATCATAGACAGTATGGCCCATCACTTTGAGCAATTGGCAGATTACGGATTTGCCGCAACCGATACCTCCTGTTATTACGATCATGGTAAATTATTCCTCTAATGTAAATTCAACCTCGTTGTGCGAAAGTTGGATATTGTACACCTCGTAGTCACTGAGTGGTGTATGGATCTCTATCGGAAGAGACAGACGGCCTGGTCTCGCTTTCAGACTGTCGTATGAAACGGATAGTGTGAAGTCTTCGTCCGAGAACCGGTTGTAATGGTCGAAGTTCGCTAGGCAGCGTAGTTGGACCTGACGAGGAAAGAGTATCAGGTGCTTGCCCGCGGGAAGGTCTTTGACCTGGATGTTGACTTGCGGGAAGGTCTTCGATACATATTGGTTGACCGGAATCAAGACCTCAATGGAGTCGGGAGTGGCTTTGACGCCAACGTTCAGGTCAATCTTAACGAAACGATGAAGCGTATCGCTGAGATTGTCGGCCTCGACTACCTTGGTGTGAACACATTTAAGTGTGTCGAGAATATAGCTTGGCGCATGAACGAGAACCGAATCAGGCGAAATCTCGGCTGGAAGTTCCTTGTGATTCTCCTTCGTGGTCAGGCGTGTGTGCAGTCGGACTGGCACCTTTTTACCTTCGGTGAGAGCAAAACGGGCATCAATCAGGGCCGGCGTGACAGCGGTAATCTGGGTTGTAGAGCTCAGTTCGTTCTTGAGCAACGATTCCAATTCCGCACCCGATATACGGAAGTTGCCCGCTGCATCTGCATAGCGTTCAAAGTCAACCGAGAGACTTCTGAAACTGCTGTGCTTGCCATAGTCGGAGAGATGGATGTTGTTGTCGTAGAGGGTAACCTTGAGGCGCGTTGGGATATGGGTAGTAAAAACGGCACCTGCTGGCATGTTTTCGATACGGAACGAAACCTCGAAGGTTGAATCTCTCTGCTCGTACGCACTTCTTGCCAACCAGAAAAGGGTAGAGACTACCACGAAAATAGAGAAAGTCACCACGTCCTGTCTGCTTATGTTGGTAGGCAGGTTCTTGATGACTTTCTTTAAGTTCTTATAAAAGATAGAGAATCGTGGTAGCATAGGCTACGCTTTCTTTGGGATTACTTCTGTGGAGCAGTAGCATCGGCCAGATCTTTGAAGACGCAGTCCTTGCTGATCTGAACGCGGGTCTGATAGTCTGGCTTCAACTTGATGATGAATGCCTCAACGTAGGTCTTGCCCTTAGCGTCAGTGCCATTGATGATACCTTCGATCTTACCGTACATGCCGGCTGAGGTTACGACATTGTCGCCAACCTTCATATTGTTGCGCTCCTCTTCGATCTTCTTCTGCTGTTGCTTCTGTGGACGAATCATGAAGAAATAGAAGACAACGATCATACCGATGATGAAGAGCCATGTTACCATGCCATCAGAGGCCTGTCCTGCCTGTGCAGCTTCTGCCTGAAGGAAAATTGTGTTGAAAATCATAATATATTAAGATGAAGTTATTGATTGAAAACTATGTCCCAGTAGGGAAGTCCCCCTAAGCAGGGGGATTTAGAGGGTCTTGAATGGATTTTCAAGTTCAATGCCCTCTTTCTTCCACTCCTTGACAATCTTGTCGAGGATACCGTTGACAAAGCGGGCGCTGTCTGGTGCACAATAGTGCTTGGCAAGTTCAATGTACTCGTTGATAGAGATGCGGACTGGGATATCCTTGAAGTTGCGGATCTCAGAGAGTGCGCAGACCATAATAACCTTATCCATAAGAGGCATACGGTCGATCTCCCAGTTCTGAGCCTGCTGATCGATGAGCTTGAGGTTATCGTAAGCTTCGTTGAGCGCGTGCTGATAGAGCTCCTTGGCAAACTTCTGGTCCTCACTGCGATCAAACATCTTGGCAACCTTCATGGTCTCCTTGGCTGGATCCATCTGGTTGATTGCCTTGACAACGAACTGGGTAACGGTAGCCAGGTCGTCATTCCAATAGATGCTCTTTTCCTCGAGGGTTGCATCCAGGATGGCGTTGCGGGTAATTACCTCGGCAAAAATCTCCTTCCAGAGTTCCTTCTCCTGCTCAAAGGTAGGAGCCTCCTTCTGGGTCATGAACTTCTGGTAGGCAGGCATTGCCTCAATCTGCTCCAACAGATTGCGGTAGGTCTCAGTATCAAAGTCGCTCATCAGCTCGTGTTCGGCTACATAATCCATCACTGGGCTCTTCTCAGCAATGCACTTGGCGACGAGACTGTCTGCAAAACGGGCATTAGGATTGCGCTCCTCCAAAGTTGGGAGGAACTTGTTGCGGGCATTCTCCAACTGATTCTTACGGTACTCGGTCAACTTCACTACGAGAGCCAGCAGATAATTGTAGAGCTGGTAGCTTGATTCGATGGACTGTGCCATCTGCTCGTTGCTGTTCATCATGTCCAGGCTGCCTTGCATATAGGCGTAAACCAACTGGACGGTCTTTATACGAATTAAAAGTCTGTTGATCATATCAAATTAATTTTGCGCGCAAAGATAATCATTTTCTTTCATATAACCAAATTTCTCTCCTATATTATATGTTCAATCCCTGCAAAGCCGTCTGTTTTGCTATGCCGGGTAAAGAGATTATAATTATCTTTTTTATCGTTGTACAAATCTTTTATAATATAAAATAGGAGTTTGAATCTATTGCAAGGAGAGGAAATTTGATGTATCTTTGCACCGCAATAACTGCTTATACAGAGAAATAATGTTATAAACATAATTCAATGAAATCACTCTCTTTCATACTCCTGATGCTTGCATCTTCGTGTTCATTGTTAGCAGGCCAACAGCCTCAGGTGAAGGTTGATTTGAGCATCGCAAACCGTAGCGATGACGAGACGCTGGAACCCGGATATATTGTTTGGCGAGTTGGCCAGGGAGCAAAAGACTCCATGACCATTGATAACATCTCCTATACCTTCTCCACACCTTCTGGTGTGGATTATATCCTTCGTGGAGGTTGGAACAAGACGTTTATTCAAGGAGCTGAAAATAAGGCCAAAAATGGTCGTTTGACGGGCGATGGCTTGAGCCTCGATCCTGCCACGGAGGCCGGACAGATTGATTTGACGATTGCGGGCCTTCCTGCAGGTACACATACTCTTCAAACTTACCATAACCGCTGGGAGAATCCTGCGAACTTCAATGGCTGGCCTATTTTTGTGGCTGTCAACGGATCCGTAGTCCACTCCAAGGTTGAAACAAGTTTCTGCCAAAATATTGCAGCAGATGCTACTTTGCTTACGACGAGCTTCACTGTGCCACAAGACGGAGAGGAGGTCAGACTCTCGTTCTATACGCTCGAAAACGAGAAACCAGCAGATCTGTCGAAAAGTAAAAATAACAAGGCTCCCATTATCAACGGCTTTGAACTGAATACCATCAGTGTGCTTGCGCAGGCCAAGAATCCTTGCCCGTCAAGTGGTGATGTGCATGTTGATTCGAAGGATGGATCATTATCTCTCTCCTGGAGCCCGGCCGATGGCTCGGTTATCTCACATCTCCTCTATTTCGGCAAAGACTCGGCCGAAGTGGCCCAGATGAGTACTCCAACCATCGTCAATGAGGCGTCGGATACTGCCTGGCATGTTTCGGATCTGTATAGCATGGATACCTATTGGTGGCGCGTTGATGAAGTAGATGCTTCTGGTCGTGTTACTCAAGGTAATGTTTGGAATTTCCGCTTACGTCAATTGGCCTTCCCTGGGGCAGAGGGGTATGGCCGATTCGCTACCGGTGGACGAGGAGGTGTGGTCTACCATGTGACCAATCTTCGTCACGATACCCTGCCGGGTTCTTTCCTTTATGGTTTGAAGAAAGTGAAGGGCCCTCGCACGATTGTGTTCGATGTCTCTGGAATCATTGAATGGGATTTCGGTGCTGTTTTCTCGGATCCCTATGTTACCATTGCTGCACAGACTGCTCCGGGCAAGGGCGTCTGCTTGAAATATTGTAATCTCGGTCTCAGTCGGGAAAATATATGCCGTTTCTTGCGTGCAAAACGAGGCTACGGAGGAAGTGAAAATACGGGTAATGCCATGGGCCTCGGTAGCGATCAGGTCATGGTCGATCACTGTACAGCTGCTTGGGGAACCGATGAGACGGTTTCCGGTCGAGGTGCCCGAAATGTCTCTTTCCAGTATAATATCATAGCCGAGGCTCTTGGTATTGCCGATCATGCCAACTATTCGCCAGGAACTAACCACGGTTATGCCGCTACCATCGATGGAAAGATTGGCAGCTGGCACCACAATCTGTTGGTGAATTGCGAGGGCCGAAACTGGTCGATGGGTGGTGGTATGGATGGTACCAATACTGCCATTGGTCAGATGGATATCTTCAATAATGTTTGCTATAATTGGCACAGCCGTACCACCGATGGCGGTTGTCACGAAGTGAACTTTGTGAACAACTACTACAAGATGGGACCGGATACAAGCAAGAAAATTCTCTTCTCGCAGGATTATGAGAATATCGGGTCACAGGAGAGTACCTGGCAGGCTTATATCTCGGGCAACATCCGCGAGAATAAAAATGGAACGCTGACTACCGATAAAGAGGGCGATACGTACCGATATACTCTGTCGAATGGCGCATCCGATCCCAATAAGCGCACAGACGAATATGCCTACAAGACTTTTGTTTCGGCCCCGTTCTTCCCATCGTATGCAGAGATTCATACGGCTCAGGAGGCCTTCAAAATCGTCAATAGTTATGCGGGCGCCTATATGCCATGTCGCGACGAACAGCATAAACGAGTCGTTACGGAAACGGTGACGGGTACTTATACGTTCGTAGGCAGCAAGTCTGGTATCAAGGGAGAGATTGACCGTGAAGCTGATTGTGGCGGTTTTGAATCTTATCCGGAGGAGCATCGCGATGCCGACTTCGATCCGGATCAGGATGGTATACCGTCCTGGTTCGAAAGGATTGTAGGTACGGATTCTTATGTTGCCAATAATAACGAGGACCCAGATTGTGATGGTTGGACTCAGTTGGAAGACTACCTTGATTTCATGGCTCATCCCTATTCCGTGCTCAATGCGGGCGAAAAGGTGGAGGTCGATGTGTCAGAGTTCTTTGCGGGCTTTGTCAAGAGCCCTTCCTATAGCGTATCTGTTTTCATGGATACAGATGTAACGGCAACAATCTCAGGGACAACATTGTCGATTATGGCTGGGGCAAATTCTACCATTACATCATTAACCCTCACTGTCAAGGACAATGAGGGTACTCAGTGGAGCAGACGTTATAATGTTGCCGTCTCTGGTCAGAGAACAGGTATTGAAACAAAGCGTGCTGCTTATGATTCCGGAGTCTGTTATGACCTCTCTGGCCGCAGAACCTGTCGTTCGGGTTGGGTGATCCGTTCGGGTCGTGTGATTAGATTGTAATCTTTTCCAGCCCGTTCATCTCCACCTTGATGCCTTGGATGCCAAGGGTGGCGGCGGAATCCAGATTAGCTTGTGTGTCCTCGAGGAACAGTGTCTCCTCGGGGATTATTTTTGTCTCGTCAATGACCTGCTGGTAGATGCGGACGTCGGGCTTGGCCAATTGCATCTCGTACGAGAGAAATACCTGATCAAAAAGCAGCTCGGGTGTGTAGCCTAACTGCTGGAGTTTGCGGACAATGCGTAACCAGGTGTATTCGCAGATGTTACTGAGCAGGTAGACTCGATGTGTCTTTCGCAACTCAAGAATCCACTCCAACCGGTTGACGGGAATTTCTCCCATCACATCGTCCATGGCCGAAAGAATCATTTCGTCGGTTATGTTCGGGACGCAGTAGGGACGGATCTGTGTGCGATATTCCTCCCAAGGGGTTAATCCGTTGAGGAAGTCGTTCATGATCTTGCTGATCTCCGGGTGGTCGCAACATTCTGCATAGGTTGGAAGACCGGCTGCATGCAGTGCTCGGGTGTCGGCCTCTATGTCATAGTTGACGATCACGCCGCCCAGGTCGAAGATGATATTTTTATAGTTGCTCATTGTTACTGGTAGGTTACGAAAACGATATATAGGCCCTCAGCCTCGATGGTGATGTGTGGGGCAATGGCTTCGTTGAGGGTGCCCTGCCACCATTGGGTGAAGTCGTAGAGCGGATAACGCAGACCTTCGCTCCGGAAGCCATGGGCTGAGATGTTGAAGATGGAAATCTGTACCGATTTCTGTCGGGTTGCCTCGGTGTCACTAACGACTTTGAATCCTTTGGGTAGCTCGATGTCCAGCTCCAGTTTGCCTTGGACTGGAATGAAATAGCCATAGTCTGTATATAGACGAACGTCTGCCCCCATGGCCATGTATTCAGCAATCAGGCTGATGTTGCCTAAGGTGTGATCCTCTCTCCGTCCTGTTGCGCCTACGATGGCTATCTTCTCGATGCCATGCTCGAGACAGTAACGAACCGCTTTGGTCTGATCGTTGTCATCTTGCTCTTCGATGTGTCGGATAATGTCACGATGCGCCTCGACCATCTCGATCTCCTCGGAATCGGAGGTGGAGAAGATGGTGTCGCAATCGCCCACAATGCGCCATGGGGTACCTTTGTGGCGTAGCAGATCAAAGACCGCTCCATCGCAACAGACCACCTTGTGCGCCTGCTGCAATAATGCTACGGGAGTGGGATGACTTGGGTAATCGCCTCCGCTCAGGATGACGACTTGTGGCTCAAAGTTCATTGTTCTTTTCGTTTTGATACCGCAAAGATAGCATATATTCTTCAAACCTCCAAATTTTGCGGCTTTTTTGTTGCTTGCTGAGCTCCTCCGCGATTGTATAGGAATAAACTCCACCCATTCAAATCGATTGAAAACCAATTATATGTTAGAATACGGAATTGATTTCAGAATGATTCCAATTGGTGGAATATTTTGCTGGCTCGCAGAGTATGAGGAAATGAAAAGTATAATTTGCGAGAGGAGAGGTTTGATTAATGAAAGAATGATGGAATTATTGGCATTAATGTTAAAAAAATATTCGCTCGTTTCGCTAATTTAGTGGTTGGAAATTAAATAAAACCTAGAAAACTTGGAAAATTGATTTCAGAATGATTTCAATTGGTGGAGTTATTTTATTGTACGCAGAGTGTAAGGGAGTGAAAAGGAGAATTAAATGGTACTCACGCAAAGGTCGCTATGGACGCGAAGGTTCCATGGCAGTTATGCTAAGGAAAGTAGGGGATTATTCCTTTGCTCCCCTTGCGGCCTTTGCATGAGAAGAAAAGCTCCATTATTGACATGTAGCGGTGTTATATGTCAATCCCAAAGGTTCAATATTGACATGTGGCGGTGCTATGTGTCAATATTTCGGCTTAACTGGCCATTCCATTCGTTTAAAAAAACATCCGGCACTCTTCACAGAGTACCGGACCAACCACTAATACTACTAACTAAAAACTGACGACCCTTAACTTAAAATAAGTATTCAGTCAAATATATAATGAAAAACATTTGGGACATGTAATCTTGTCTCGAACAAAGGGGTTTCCTTGTTTTTGACGATGCAAAGATACGGCAATTTTTTGAGATCTCATTGCCAAATCGTCCAAATATTTTTCGGTTGTACGTTCTGCTAAAAAATTGTGCGATTTTAATGAATTTGTTTCAAAATGACGAAAAACGTAAAAATACATCAATCGTAAAAAATACGCATCAGGTAGCTCTGCCATGATTTTTTACTTCTTGGTGACTCTTTGGATTTCGTGAACCTTGCGCAATTCAGAACAAAGGAAGGAGACGGTTTTGTTGTCGGCACTATCGAGCGTGATAGAACCATGGAAGAGTCCATCAGCGCAATGCAACTGGATGTCGGTGATGTTTGCATTGCAGTTCTCGTTGATGATGAGGGTGATGGTATTCAGGATGCCTCTTCCATCGATGCCCGACAACTCAAGCGTGGCCGACGTATATTTAGGTGTAAAGACCTCTGCGTTGGTGGGGCGCTGCTTCTTTTTCTTTTTGGTTGGTGCCAGATGCAGCATGCCCAACAACTTTTGCGTCGTAGTTGTGTATTGTCGGTCATTCTGACGCTTGATGGCGGCTGCCATTTCCTCAGGATAACGCTTGTTCAGATAACTGCGTACGGCGCTTCTCGCCTTGGAGGTTGTCACGATGGCAGCCCATCCAATCTGGCACTTTTCCTGCTCGGATGTGATGATCTCAACCTGCTGTCCAGATTCCAGCACCGTATTGAGCGGAACCAGTTCGTGGTTGACGCGAGCCGCTTCGGCATGCAGTCCCAGTTTGGTGTGCAAGTCAAAGGCAAAATCGAGCGCCGTTGCACCTTTGGGGAGCTCCTTCAAATCGCCAGCAGGTGTAAATACGTAGATTTCAGTACTCAGTACGTTCAGTTTGATAGTATCGAGGAAGTCAAGCGCGTTCGGATTCGGATCGTCCAGGATGTTCTTGATACTCTTGACCCATTTGTCTAGATCGCTGTCTGCCTCGTTGGTCTGATTGCCTCGTTTGTACTTCCAATGTACAGCCAACCCCTGTTCTGCGACCTCGTTCATGCGTTCGGAACGGATCTGGATCTCAATCCAGTTTCCATCTGGTCCCATCACAGTAACGTGCAGCGCCTCGTAGCCGTTGGACTTCGGACGGCTGACCCAGTCGCGGATGCGATCGGGGTGGAGTTTGTAGATAGAGGTGATTGCCGTATAGATACGCCAGCAATCGGTCTTTTCGCTATCTTCGCTCGTTGGGGTGAACACGATACGTGCAGCGAAAAGGTCATACACCTCCTCAAACGGTACATGTTTGTTGTGCATCTTGTTCCAGATGGAATAGACGCTCTTCATACGTGCCTTGAGGGTGTATTTCAGTCCCAATCCATCGAGCATGCCGATGATTGGGGCAGAGAAGGTCTTGAAAAGACGGTCACGGCTCTCCTCGCTGTCCTTCAGTTTCTGCTTCAGCTCCTCATACTCTTCCGGGTGTTCGTATTGGAGACTGAGATCCTCCAGCTCGCTTTTGATCTCAAAGAGTCCTAAGCGATAAGCTAATGGGGCATACAGATACAGCGTCTCGTTGGCAATGCGTTTCTGCTTGAGAGGTGCCAAAGCCGAGAGTGTGCGCATGTTGTGTAAGCGATCGGCAATCTTCACCAGGATGACGCGAACATCCTCGCACATGGTGAGCAGCAGGTTGCGGAAATTTTCTGCCTGCTCCTCGGGATTCTTGATGCCACGGTGCTCGTCGTCGGACGTCTCTTCAGTCACAAAACGTACATTGCCACCAGAGATACGGGTAAGGCCACGTACGAGGTTGCCGATTCTCTCGCCGAAGGTATCGTCAATCTCCTCGAAGGTTGTGTCGGTATTCTTGACTACATCGTGGAGCAGTGCCGCACAGATGGATGTGGAGCCCATGCCCATATCGTGAGAGACGATACGTGCTACCGCTAAAGGATGACAGATATAGGGTTGACCAGACATGCGACGGGAATCACCGTGAGCACGCTTGGCAAAGTCGAATACTCGTTCGATCAGTTCTGCCTTATCACCCTTGCGGGTGTGGGCATAATCCTCCAAGAGCCCCAGGAATTCGGCCTGGATACTGGCCTCTTCCTCTGGGGTAATCGGAACATTCTTTGGTACAATTTCTTTAGGTTTCATGGTTGTTTAATAGAGTGTAGTTCTTATAATTGTTCTTTATCGGACTTTCAGTCTCTGTCCGATACTCAGTCGGTCGCTCTTCAGACCGTTGAGTTTCTTGATCTTTGCTACGGTTGTGTGGTTGCGTCGGGCGATGCCACCCAATGTGTCGCCCTTGCGGACACGATAGATGCCGTTCTTGTCGGCAGTGCCTCCGCCATAGTCGCCGCTCTTGATGTAGCTGTTCTTCTTGCCACGCAAAGGAATCTCTTTGAGGTCTCCGTTGTGAGGCAGGAGTGAATCGGCGCGGAATGCGTAGATAGAATCCTGCATCTCGAGGAAGGCTGCGGTACGTTCCTGTGGAAGGGTGAGGCTGTAGGCCTTCTCTGGACTTCCTGGAACAATGTCATAGACATATTGCGGATTGAGGCTTTCGATCTGCTCTTTGGGCATGCCCAGCACCTGACTGATCTGCTCGAAGTTCACCATGGTGTTCATCATCAGGGTGTCGCACATAGGTGGCAGTTCTGCTAACTTGCCACACAGGTTGTGCTCGCAGTGATAGTTCATGATGTAGGTAGCCGCAATAAACAGCGGAACATAACTGCGTGTTTCGCGAGGCAGGAAGTTGTAGATCTCCCAAAAGGTGCGTTTGCCGCCAGAACGGACAATGGCTTTGCGGATGTTGCCAGGACCACAGTTGTAGGCCGCAATTGCCAGATGCCAGTCTCCGAATGTGTTGTAAAGCTGCTGCAGGAATCGGCAGGCAGCATCGGTGCTCTTGTAGAGGTCGTAGCGTTCGTCGATGAAGGAGTTGATCTCCAGACCAGCCAACATACCGCTGGAAGGGATGAACTGCCACAATCCCGCAGCACGGGCGCGACTGTATGCGTTGATGCGAAGGCTACTCTCAATGCAGGCGAGATATTTCAGCTCGGAAGGCATCTCGTAGCGTTGAAGCGCATCCTCGAAGACGGGGAAGTAATAGTTGTAGCCAACGCCCACCATGCGTTCGACAAGTTCACGACGACGGTGTACGTAGAGATCCAGACACTGGCGAACCGGCTGGTTGAAGGGCATATTGATCTTGGTTGGAAGAGCACGCAGACGCATGATGTAGATCGAGTCTGGAACTGGGGCTACATCCTTGTCCGATACACAGGTCGAGTCATAGTGAATGAAGAAACGCTCCGACCAGTTGTAGTAGGAGGGAAGGCTGTCAACCTGTTCTTCGGTGCTCTCGGGGAAGACCATGGCAGAGTCCGTAACATTCAGCATAGCCTGATACTCCGGACTGTTGATGTCTGGTAAAGCGTTCTGAGCGAATGCGTTCGCGCACGCGTAGAGAAGAGAAATAATCGCTAACTTTTTCATTAAAAATCAAGGTGATAGCCGACCATCAAAGCCGGACGGTTGTTGGCATCCAGGTCGGTAGATACGTCAAAATGGTAGAGCGATGCGTCAACATAGGCATCGACCATCGCTACAAGATATACGCCAACCATACCGACGATGCAGTAATCGCGGTAGTTACGGTACGAGTTGCGTTTGCGTTTGAATGTGCTCTCGAGATAGGAACGACGTTGCTCAACAGGGTAATTGGGCGGAAGGAAGTCCCTATAGCTGGCATTCGGACTGTTCAGCGCCAGATCTCGATAGGCATTGGCATAGGTGCGGTAGTATTTCTGGTTCCACCGGTAGCCGTAGATGAGTCCGAGGTATCCGCCATAGATGATTGGCAGCTTCCAGTATTTGCGGTTGTAAATCTGTCCGCCGCCAGGAAAGAGTGCGGCATACCAGACCGCTTTGGCAGGAACAGGATTGTAATTGGCGAAGTAGGGATCCATATCTGGATTCCAATTCTCGTCCCATTCCCGTTTCATCTTCTTATCGAAGGCCCAAAGCGTCGAGTCGGTATCAAGTGGTTTGAGCGATGGGTTCGAAAGCGGTTGGATGGGTTCCTCTTCGGTAATCTCCTGATTGGGGGTAATTACCATAACAGTGTCGGTTTGAGCAACGCCCAAACCGCATGTCATCCCCCAAATGAGGGTGAGAAGGAATATTTTAATTTCCAATCTTGTCAAGCAGCGCTAAGATATTTTGTAGTTCTTCGTCGTTCTTGAAGGCGATGGTGATCTTGCCTTGGTTCTTGTCGTTGCAAGTCATCTTGACCTTGGCATTGAACATGCCAGTAAGGTGCTCTGCCATGGAGTTGCAGAAGTCGCTGGCGATATTGCTTGCTTCGGAAGCAGACTTTGTCGAAGGTTTGCTGCCATTCTGTAACTCGGCAAAGTCGAGGATGCGACCCTCTGCAAAGTCGCGTACCAGCTGCTCAACTTGTCGAACCGAGAGATCCTGTTCGTTGATGAGGTGGAACAGCTTGACTTGCTGTTCTGGATCTTCGATGGCAAGGACGGTGCGGGCATGGCCCATCGAGAGTTTCTTCTCCTTCAGAGCTAACTGAATTTCAGCGGGTAATTTCAGCAGTCGCATGAAGTTGGCCACCGACGAGCGACTCTTGCCGACTCGCTGTGACAATTCCTCCTGCGTTAGGTTGGCTTTAGCCTGCAACTGCTGGTAAGCCAGAGCCACTTCGATGGCATTGAGATCTTCGCGCTGGATGTTCTCGATAAGAGCCATCTCCATGACGTCGTCGTCGCTAACCTTGCGGATATAGGCAGGAACGGTCTCGAGTCCGGCAATCTGTGAGGCGCGGAAACGACGTTCGCCGGCAATGATCATGTAGGTGCCATCTTCCTCCTGACGGAGTGTGATTGGCTGGATGATGCCGATGTTGCGAATCGATTCTGCCAACTCTTCAAGAGCCTGCTGTTCGAAATCTTTGCGTGGCTGGGCTGGATTGGCGTGAATCAGACTGATCTCTACCTCATTGATTGACGAGGGCGCATTGTTGACCTGAAAGGTGTCGTCCACCGAGATCAATGCATCGAGTCCGCGGCCTAAGCCAGTTGTTTTCTTTATCATAATCTGTTTGTTTCGTTGTTAAGAGAAGCTGCTTCTCCTGTCAATTATTCGCTATCGTGATGCTTGGCCAATAACTCGCGTGCCAGCATTACATAATTCTGACTGCCCTTGGATTCTGGGCTGTAGAGCAGACATGGCAGACCGAAACTTGGAGCCTCCGACAAGCGGATGTTACGCTGGATGACAGTGTCGAAAACCAACTTCTGGAAGTGACGCTTGACCTCCTCGTAGATTTGGTTGGCCAGTTTCAGACGGGCGTCGTACATGGTGAGCAGGAATCCTTCGATCTGCAACTTCGGATTGATCTTGGTCTTGACAATCTTGATTGTGTTCAGCAATTTCGAGATTCCTTCGAGTGCGAAGTATTCCGATTGTACAGGGATGATGACCGAATCGGCAGCCGAAAGACAGTTCAAGGTGATCAGACCCAACGACGGAGAACAGTCAACCAGAATATAATCATACAAACCGCGGATTGCCTTCAACTGCTTGCGAAGCATCAGTTCTCGGTTCTCCAGATTCATTAACTCCAGTTCTGCGCCAACAAGGTCAATGCGAGAGGTGATGATGTCAAGATGCTCGACGCAGGTAGGAACAACCGCTTCGGCTGCGGTTGCGTTGCCTATCAGGCAGTCATAGACGGTGGTGTCAACCTTGGTGATGTCGATGCCAAGACCGCTGGAGGAATTGGCCTGAGGATCTGCATCAATGAGGAGCACCTTCTTACCGAGAGTGGCTAAAGAGGCGCTGAGGTTGATGGCGGTAGTTGTCTTTCCAACGCCGCCTTTCTGGTTTGCGATGGCGATTACGAGTCCCATACTTTCTGGTATTTAATGAGAAGTTCCAATGATTCGATAGAATTTCACGGTGCAAAGATAACCCTCTTTTTGCAAGCCGCCAACTTTTTTTATTTTATTTAGCAAAATATGTTGATAACTCCACTTTTTGTTGATAACTTTAGATGCTGAAATGCACAAAAATGGCCATTTCTTTGGAGAATTGCAGAAAAATTATTATCTTCGCGCCCATAATAATTAAAGTATGCTGCAGAACAACCCCAAAGACCACTTCACTTGCCAGGCGGCTGCCAACATGGCGCAGACTAATGGCTCTATGGACTTCTTTCCTGAACCTTCTGGTTATGGTCAGCTTCCCGCTGACTCACAGGGTCGCAAGATGATTCTTGTGACCAACGACGATGGCTATCAAGCTGGCGGTATAGAGGCTCTGGTGGATTCTTTGCGAGGTTTGGGCCGTATCGTTGTATGTGCTCCAGATAGCCCCCGTTCTGGCTTTTCTGCCAGTTTTACCTGTACCCGTCCTGTGACTTTGCGCAAGATTTCGGATGATGGCGATGTGGTAGTATATGCTTGTAGTGGTACACCGGTCGATTGCGTAAAGCTGGCACTTCATCGCTTCTTCTCCGAAAAGGAGCCGGATCTGATTGTCTCGGGAATTAACCATGGAGGCAACGACTCTATCTGTATCATGTACAGTGGTACGATGGGCGCCGTTCTTGAAGGCTGCGTTGTGGGGGTCCCTGCGGTCGGATTCTCTTTGCTTGATCATCGTAAGGATGCCGATTTTACCACCTCAAAACCTTACACCCGTTCCATCTGCGCCGGCCTTTTGTCTCATCCAATGCCTTATGGCGTTGCGTTGAATGTCAATATACCGGCAGCCGAGAAGATTCAGGGTGTGCGTGTCTGCCGTCAGGCCGATGGTTTGTGGGAGAAGGAATTCCATTTTATCGAAGGTGACGAGAATGAGGGTGAGGCTGTCTTCCAGGTGACAGGAGAATATCGATGCCGGGAGTCAGAATCACCAGAGGTGGACCGCTATTGGTTGGATCGCGATTATGTGAGCATTGTCCCAGTAGGTGTTGATTATACCAATCATGCTCATCTGGCTACTTTCAAATACCTTGAGAAATAATGAAATACTATTTGATAGCTGGTGAGGCCAGCGGAGATCTGCATGCCTCGCGACTGATGCATCAGCTCAAATTGCAGGATCCCGAGGCACAATTCCGTTACTTCGGTGGTGATGCCATGCATGCTGAGGGTGGCTTGCTGGTCTGCCACTATTCGGAACTCGCCTACATGGGATTCGTGCAGGTGGCACTTCATCTGGATGATGTCCTGTCTGGCCTGAAACGATGTAAGCATGATATTGCTCATTGGCGTCCTGACGTGTTGATACTGGTTGATTATCCAGGATTCAATCTGAAGATTGCCAAGTGGGCCAAGGCAGAGATGCCGCAGATGAAGATCTGCTATTATATCTCGCCTAAGATCTGGGCGTGGAAGTCTCATCGCCTGAAGGCAATCCGCCGGGATGTCGACTTGATGCTTTCGATTCTGCCATTTGAGGTGGATTGGTACAAGCGTCATGATTATGCCGTTAATTATGTCGGCAATCCGACTGTCGATGAACTCTATCCGATGTTGCATGCCGATAAGTCCGAATCTGCGGCTCTGGAGAAGTATGTGCTCCTTGTGCCGGGAAGTCGTAAGGCTGAGGTGCGGGATAATCTGCGTATTATGCTCGAGGCAACGCAAGGCATGGCCACCCGAATTATTGCCGGAGCACCAGGCTTAGGTCCGGACTTTTATGCCGAGGTATTGAATCGATTCGATCAGGATACCAGCGATGTGCAGGTTCGTTTTGGCCAGACACATGCCTTGATGCGCCATGCTCAAGTTGCTGCTGTGACATCCGGCACAGCGACACTCGAAGCGGCTTATCTGGATTGCCCGCAGGTTGTCTGCTATAATTTCAAGGGCGGAATGCCATTCTACCTTGTGATGAAACAGGTGCTGAAGAATATCCGTTATGTGTCGTTGGTAAATCTGCTTATCTATGGCATCACCGGCGATAAATCTCTGCCGGATGAGCGCCATGCTGCGGTTTGTGAGCTGCTCGGCCCCTATCTGTCAGCTCGCTCGTTGCGTGCAGAACTGGACAAGATTTTCGCGGACGATGCTCCGGACCGTAAGACGATGCTCGAACAATATCAGCGCATGCGTACAGCTTTGGGCGAGCCTGGAGCTCCGGAACGTGCTGCCAGTGCCATCTTGAAGCTGTTATCCTGTTAACAAAGTAGCAAAAGAACAAAGTAACAAAAGAACAAAATAACATAAATAATAAAATAACAATTATGATCGACAAGATTTTATCTATTTCAGGTAAGCCAGGACTCTATCGTCTCGTGGCTCGTGGTAATAACATGCTCATTTGTGAGAATTTGGCTGACAAGCACCGTGTTCCAGCCCTTCAGCGTGATAAGGTTCTCTCTTTGGCAGACATCGCAATGTATACCGTTGATGGTGAGGTTGCTCTCAATACTGTATTTGCTAAGGCTAAGGCCTTGACCGGTGGCAAGATCGCTCCTGTAGAGCTTAAGGCTTCGGCTGAGGATCAGCGTGCATGGTTCGCACAGGTGATGCCTGAGTATGATGAGGATCGTGTTCGTGCCTGCGACATCAAGAAGTTTATCCAGTGGTATAACATCCTTATCGAGACAGGTAACGACGATTTCTCTGAGCCAGAGGAGAAATAATAGATTCGAATCGCTCGTACCAAAACGATAACGAAAAAAATAATTATGCGCGCGCGTACATTTATATATATTGTGGCAAGCTTGTTGTCTGCTCCAGCGATGGCGCAGACAGCAATCACTCCTGAGGTATTGAAGCAGATGCAAAGTCAGGAGGCAAAGCCTACCGACAAAGCCATCCGTAATGCGATGGCTCGCACCAGTATCAGTATCCTGGCCAGTGATGCCAGTACACTCCAGATGGGGGATACGCATTTCACCTATCGAGTTCCGAACAAGGGAATCACCGATCAGCAGAGCTCTGGTCGTTGTTGGCTCTTTACGGGTATGAATGTACTTCGTAGCAAGGCCATCAACCGTTATAAGCTGAATCGCTTTGAACTTTCGCAGGTGTATCTCTTCTTTTACGATCAGTTGGAGAAGTCAAACCTGTTCCTTCAGGGCGTGATCGATACCCGTAAGCTTCCAGAGGATGACCGCATGGTCGATTGGCTCTTTCAGAATCCTTTGAGTGATGGCGGTACCTTCTGCGGTGTCGCAGATCTGGTTCAGAAGTATGGCGTTTGTCCTAAGGAGGCGATGCCTGAGACCTATTCGAGCAACAATACCCGTGATATTGATATGCTTCTTAAGACCAAGTTGCGCGAGATGGGACTTGAACTCCGTGATAAGGGCAACAATACCAAGACCCGTCAAAGTGATATTGCTATCAATAAGTCGCTCGAAAAGGATAAGGTAGAGATGCTCAAGGAGATTTACCATATTCTGACTTTGGCCTATGGCGTTCCACCAACGGAGTTTACCTATACTTTGCGCGATACCTCCGACAAGGAGATCAGCACCAAGAACTATACTCCGCAAAGCTTCTATCAGGAACTGTGGGATGGTGAGAATCTCTATGATAACTATATCATGGTGATGAATGATCCGCTGCGCGAATATTATAAGACCTATCAGATCGATTTCGATCGTCATACATACGATGGTCATGATTGGGTCTATCTGAATCTGCCTGCCGACGAGATCAAGCCAATGGCTGTTGCTTCGATCAAGGACTCGACTGCTATGTATTTCTCGTGTGACGTGGCTAAGTTCCTCGATCGTAAGAATGGCACGCTCGATCTCCGTAACTTCGACTATGCATCGTTGCTGGGAACAACATTCAATATGGACAAGCGTCAGCGTGTTCAAACACATGCTTCCGGATCGAGCCATGCTATGACTATGGTCGCTGCCGATGTCGATACTGCCAGCCACGATAAACTTGTGGTCCGTAAGTGGATGGTAGAGAATAGCTGGGGCGCAACTTCCGGTTATCAGGGGCATCTGATTATGACCGACGAATGGTTCGATAACTACATGTTCCGTCTGGTTATCAACAAGCGATATGTCGAGCAGAAATATATCGATCTCTTGAAGCAGAAACCAACTCTTCTTCCGGCTTGGGACCCAATGTTCCTGCCTGAAGAATGAAAAATGTAACGTCATCGTTTGCACAAGCCCGTTTTTGGTTGTTTTTGACCCGAAACGGGCATATTTGTTGCATTTTTATTCTCGGCAAAGAGAAAAACATGTTGTAAAACATCTTTTTTGCATACTACATTTAGCAAACATATAGAAAAAACAGGGGTTGAAGTGCGATTTTCCATGCAAACTATTGCGCACAACAAAAAAACGTCGTACCTTTGCAGCGTCAAACAAGAAAACACCTCACGTCGCGAGGTCTTGGGAGACAAAAAATATTTACAACTGCGTTATTTATTTGTAAGGAAAAGTTAAGGTTGTGAAGTTTATTTTAAGGTTATAAAGATTAAGGTTTATTAAGGTTAAAGATTTTAAGGTAATTGTGTTATGAAAAAGGTTATGATTGTGTTCGCAATGTCAGCAATGATTATGACAATTGCAACTGTAAAGGCTGAAGGCGTAAATGAAGTGAACAACGCCAAGGATATGGATAACACTTTTGTAGTAGAGGATGCTCGTGTGAATGCCGACTCCGTGATCTATAAATTCCATATCCGCCTTCGTGACATGAACAAGGCGATGCACCTTGACATTGAGCAGATCGAACAGCTCCAGATTACTAACAAGGAGTTTACTCGTCGCATCGCTCGTTTGGAGAATGTATCAGCAGCTGATCGTCAGGCTAGGTTGGCCGGTATCCTTGCTGATAACCTCGCTGAAGTTCATGAGATTGTAGATGAGGCCCAGTATCGCGCTTATCTCACACTGGTCAACAACGAGTTTAATAAGACTGGTTTGAACAGTATTCTGTACGGTTACAATACTCTTGCAGAAAAGTAAAAACCACTTCTGACTATTTTATAAAAAGTAAAGGTCGTACTCAATGAGTATGACCTTTACTTTTTATTTCATGTTAAAAGTTCGCTTTGCTCACGTTGAATATATTCCATGTTAAAAGTTCACTTCGTTCACGTTAAATATATTCCATGTTAAAAGTTCGCTTTGCTCACGTTAAATATATTTCATGTTAAATACAATTCCAGTTGGATTTAACGCCGTAGGCTATTAACGCATAGCATTTAACGTGAGTGAAGCGAACTTTTACTGCCGAAGGCTATTAACAAAATAAAAATAGCGAGCAGTTGAAGCACGCTATTTTTTTTATTGTTTGATGAAGTTGTAGCTCTCACTTACCATGCCATGCAGGTAAGAGCTGAGATAGTCCTCAATCAGCTGGATGTCGATCATCTGGTCGTCGGCAACAATCTTGCCATTGTCCAGGATGCCATTACAGCCACGATTCTTGATGATGTAGTCGATTGAGGCAATTGAATACTTCTTCTGTGGGTCAATTGGCTCGTACTGCTGACTCTCCTTGTTCAGGATACGAACCTCCTGTACGCGACGAGGACCTTCGCCAACTCCGGCAAATGGCTCTGTCGGACGACTCAGGATATTGGGGTTGACGCTGAGATCCATCTTGTAGATGATGCCAGATACCTGTGGAAAACTGCCATTGTCGGCTGGTGCGCGGTGTACGCCATATTCAAGGGCGTCCAGAATCTGCTGACCAGAGTATTCTGCAACATATATGCGGTTTTCGAATGGGAAGACATCGAGCAGTTCCTTGAAGGTGATCTTGCCTGCAGGGATGGACCCACGGACACCTCCGGCATTCATCCAGCCAATATCAGCACGTGTCATGACACGGAATGCATCAGCGCAAAGGGTGCCGAGGTTGGTCTGACAGTTACGATCGTAAGTGTCGTGTTCCTTGTCGAAGCCAGCCAGGTCATATTTGGTCTCGCCGATGACAGGCAGACGGTTGAAGGCAGATTCGAAAGAAGCCAGAAGCTGATTGATCTCCTCGTCCTCGTTTGGAATATCATTGGTTGAAACCAAATCTGTTTCGCATTTGCCCTCTGCATCAATCTTGAGGCAACCGATGTTGGCAAAGCCGAAGCCGGTTGAGCAAAGTGGAATGGAATCTCCCTCCAGATTGCAGACCTTGCGTGATGGGATGATGTTGTGAGCGTGTCCGTCGAGAACAACATCAATGCCTTTGGTGCGGTGAATGGTCTCTTCCGAGGTGGCGTAATCGTTCTCAATATCTCCGAGATGAGCCAGAAGTACTACGATTTCTGCGCCCAAAGAGCGTGCTTTGTCTACATTCTGCTGGATGACCTCGTAGAAGTTGTCTGGACTGAATGAGTAGATATCGTTGCCGTTCTCGTCGACGAAACTCTGTGGGGAATCACTGATCTTAGTGATTGGAGTAACACAGCCGATGAATGCAACCTTGTGCTTGCCGAACTGACGGATCGCAAAAGGCTGGAATGGAGTCTTGCCGGTTCTGAGGTCATAATAGTTACAGAGCAGAGGAGTGGCTCTCAAATCTCTGAGGAGGTGATCCATCTGTTCGAGACCATAGTCAAATTCGTGGTTGCCAATGGTGATGAAGTCGTAACCGACGCGGTTCATAACATCGATGGCATACTGGCCGTGTGATACTGTACATAAACGACCACCTTGAGCGAAATCGCCCAAAGAGATAAGGCACACATCAGGTGTGGTATGTAGCATGGTCTGTCGAAGGGCAGCCATCTTGGCATACCCCGCCATATGTCCGTGGACATCATTGTCAAACAGAACAACGATATCGTCGCTCTTGATGGTTTTCGCAGAAGTAGCGGTATAGAACGACAGTAATAGAACGACAGATAATAGTGTTTTGAATATTCTCATCGTAATATATTTGTCCGCAAATATAGTTAATATAATCTTATGTGGTGCAACAAAGTGCCAAAAAAATGCATTTACGGCCGAAATTTGTTCGTTTTTGGTATTTTTTTGTGCATTTTGCCTAAATTAGAATTTAAAAATCATTATCTTTGCATCCGGAAAAAGCAACAGAATACATTATTAATAATATAATAGAAAAAAACATATGCAGTACCAGGAAATCGGAAAAACAGGCATGAAGGTTTCTAACCTTTCGTTTGGCGCTTCGTCGCTCGGTGGCGTGTTCCACAGTGTTAAGGAGGGCGATGCCATTGAGGCTGTTTTCGCTGCCATCGAGGGTGGCATGAACTTCATCGACGTATCACCATATTATGGACATTATAAGGCGGAGACTGTGCTCGGTAAAGCTCTCAAGCAGCTGCCTCGCGATAAATATTATCTCTCGACCAAAGTGGGTCGTTATGGAAAGGATGGTGTCAATACCTGGGATTACTCTGCTAAGCGTGTGACCGAGAGCGTTTACGAGAGCATGGAGCGCCTCAATATCGATCATATTGATCTCATTAATGTGCACGATATCGAGTTCCAGGCCGGTCTGCCAGGTGGATTGCAATTAGTGGCAGAAGAGACTCTTCCCGCTCTTGTAGAGCTCAAGCAGAAAGGCCTTGTGAGCCATGTCGGTATTACCGATCTCCAGCCAGAAAATATCAAGTGGGTCATTGAACATGTGCCAGCCGGCACCGTCGAGGCTACTCTTTGCTTCTGCCATTATTCCCTCAACGACGAACTTCTGAATGAGTATTTCGATTTCTTTGAGGCCAATAACGTCGGAGTCATCAATGCCTCGCCACTCTCGATGGGCCTGCTTTCTACCCGTGGCGTGCCGGATTGGCATCCTGCGCCTAAGTCGTTGGTCGATGCCTGCCGTCGTGCTGTTGAGCATGTTAATGCTAAGGGTTATCCGATCGAGAAACTGGCTATTCAGTATGCCATCAGTTCTCCTCGCATTGCAACTACATTGTTCAGCTCTGCGAATCCAGATAATGTCCGTAAGAATATCGCTTATGCCGAAGCTCCTATTGATTGGGAACTTGTCAAGGAGGTACAGGACATCATCGGTGATCAGATGCGTGTCCGTTGGAAGAATTCATAAGGCTAATGGCTTTTGACTTATGACTGATAAAAGAAGACCGCTTCCCGTTGGGGAGGCGGTCTTGTTTATTTAACTCCAAAAGGAGATGCTTGATTAGAGCTTGTTGTCAGAACCAAGAACGTTAACGATCTTGTGGATGTACATCTTCTTCATGTTCTCACGAGCAGGCTTGAGGTACTGACGTGGGTCGAAGTGAGATGGGTTCTCAGCCATGTACTGACGGATAGCAGCGGTCATAGCGAGACGTGAGTCTGAGTCGATGTTGATCTTGCAAACTGCAGACTGTGAAGCCTTGCGGAGCT
The DNA here is from genome assembly GCA_045627865.1 of Bacteroidales bacterium. Classification (GTDB taxonomy): domain Bacteria; phylum Bacteroidota; class Bacteroidia; order Bacteroidales; family UBA3663; genus Liminaster. Next base: position 106,204 of record JAZQOK010000010.1, on the reverse strand, counting down.
GCTCCTCTGGAATACCGATAGCAGCGTCGAGCTTGCCACCGAACTTGTTGATGGTAGCAACCTCGTCCTGTGGAACTGAAGAAGAACCGTGGAGAACGATTGGGAATCCAGGGAGCTTCTGCTCGATCTCTGCGAGGATGTCGAATGCCAATGGTGGTGGAACGAGAACACCGTTCACGAGAGTACACTGTGCTGGGGTGAACTTGTGAGCACCATGAGAAGTACCGATAGAGATAGCGAGTGAGTCGCAACCAGTACGGGTAGCGAAGTCGATAACCTCCTCTGGCTTGGTGTAGTGAGACTCTGCAGCAGAAACCTCATCCTCAACACCAGCGAGAACGCCGAGCTCAGCCTCAACGGTAACGTCGAACTGATGAGCGTACTCAACAACCTTCTTAGCGAGAGCAACGTTCTCCTCGTATGGGAGGTGAGAACCGTCGATCATAACTGAAGAGAAACCGTTGTCGATACAATCCTTACAGAGTTCGAAGCTATCACCGTGATCAAGGTGAAGAACGATCTGAGGATTCTCGCAACCGAGCTCCTTAGCATACTCAACAGCACCCTTAGCAAGGTTGCGGAGGATGGTACCGTTAGCGTAGTTACGTGCGCCCTTAGATACCTGCATGATAACTGGAGACTTGGTCTCAACAGCAGCCATTACGATAGCCTGCATCTGCTCCATGGTATTGAAGTTGAATGCAGGGATAGCGTAGCCACCCTTAACAGCCTTAGCAAACATCTCGCGGGTGTTAACAAGGCCTAATTCTTTGTAATTTACCATAATGTTAGATTACTATTATATTAATAATGTGTAATAGTTTACGTTAAAACCGGTGCAAAGATAGTGCTTTTTGCGCGAAATACGGCAGAAATGGTAGTAAATTTCGGCTTAATAGGGCGCTTTTGTGGGAAAAGTAAGTTTCAAATAGCAAAAAAACGGCAAAAAGTTTGGAAGTGTCGAAAAGTTGCACTACCTTTGCGGCCGAAAATAGAAAACTTATGAAAAATTTTGGTCGATTTTATTACTTCTATTATTACTTTGCAGAAGAATGTAAGGTCGGGCAAACTTTGTGCTAAGTCAAAGTAAGTTTCAAAACAAGATAATTATAGAAACGAAATAGTAAGCGTCCCGACCATGAAGAGGTTAGGACGCTTTTTTCGTTAACCGTTAACCGATATAAAAATGACTAAATTGCGTGTGGCCATTCAGGGCCAAGAGGGATGTTACCACGAGTGGGCAGCCCGTCAGTACTTCGAGGGAAAGGATATGGAGGTAGTGTGCTGCAAGAACTTCCAGGCGGAGTTCGATGCCATGGCTGCCGATCCAACCCTGCTGGGTATTATGGCTATCGAGAATACCATCGCAGGCAATCTGCTCCAGAACCACGAACTGCTTCGTACTTCCCAGCGTCAGATTATCGGTGAGCATCGTCTGCACATCAGCCATGTGCTCTGTGCTCTGCCTGGAACTAAACTTGAGGATGTTGTCGAGGTCAACTCGCACCCGATTGCTTTATTGCAATGCGAGGTGTTCCTACAGAACTCTTGTCCAAATGCCAAGGTGGTCGAGATGGCCGATACTGCCGGCTCAGCCAAGATTATCAAGGAACAGAATCTGGTGGGTCATGCTGCTATCTGTTCGGAGTATGCTGCCAACCTCTATGGCATGGAGATTCTGGCTCGTGCGATCGAGACCAATAAACGCAATTTTACCCGTTTCCTGATTCTTCAGGATAAGTTCTCGCCAGAACAGATGGTTAATCGTTCGGAGATCAACAAGTCGAGCATCGACTTCTGTGTCCGTCACCAGCAGGGCTCTTTGACCAAGGTGCTGACCATTCTTTCTTTCTATGGTATGAACCTAACCAAGATCCAGAGTATGCCCATCATCGGTCGTGAGTGGGAGTATCGCTTCTTCGTCGACCTTACTTTCGACGATTATGTCCAGTACCGTAAGGCTCTCGATGCTATCCTTCCGTTTGCTACCGAGTTCCAAATTTTAGGCGAATACAAAGAAAAAACTGAAATTCTGAACAAATGAAAAATATAGTGCCTGCTGATCGAATCAGCCATGTAGAGGAGTATTACTTCAGCCGTAAGCTGAAGGAGATTGCCAAGATGAATCAGGACGGTGGCCGTCCAGTAATCAGCTTGGGCATCGGTGGACCAGACTTCAAGCCATCGCCAGAGACCATTATGGCTTTGGTCGAAGATGTGATGAGACCCGATTCACACTCTTACCAGAACTATGCAGGTTTGCCGGAACTTCGTCAGGCATGGTCCGCTTTCTATAAGAAATGGTACGACGTAGAACTGGATGCCGCTACTGATCTCTTGCCTCTGATTGGTTCCAAGGAGGGTATCATGCACGTAAGCATGGCATTCCTGAACCCTGGCGATAAGGTATTGGTGCCAGATCCAGGCTATCCAACCTATACCTCGGTTAGTAAGCTTGTCGGTGCTGAGATTATTAAGTATGATCTGACCTACGAGAATAACTGGGAACCCGATTTCGAGGCTTTGGAGAAGATTCCTGGCATCGACGATGTGAAACTGATGTGGGTGAACTATCCACACATGCCAACGGGCCATTGTGCTTCACGCGGACTTCTCCAGAAGATCGTCGACTTCGGTAAGCGTCACAATATCGTCATCATCAACGATAATCCTTATAGCTTCATCTTGAACGATGAACCGATGTCCATTCTCCAGATTCCGGGAGCTAAGGATATCTGTCTCGAGTTCAACTCGATGTCCAAGAGCCACTCGATGGCTGGTTGGCGTCAGGGTATCGTCTGTGGCAAGAAAGAGTTCATTGAGTGGATCATCCGTGTGAAGTCGAATGTCGATTCCGGTATGTTCCGTCCGATGATGAAGGCTGCCATTGCTGCACTTAACAATCCAGAGGAGTATTACAAGCGACAGAACGAGGCTTATCAAGTTCGTCGCATTGCTGCCGAACAGATCATGTCGCATCTTGGCTGTGAGTTCGATCCAGATCAGCGAGGTCTCTTCCTTTGGGGACGTATTCCAGAGAGTGCTCCTGATTGTGAGTCTATTACCGAACCCATTCTCCAAAAGGCCCGCGTGTTCATTACTCCAGGCTTCATCTTCGGTAAGAATGGAGAACGCTTCATCCGCATCAGTCTTTGTGCTCCGTTCGAGAAGATGCAGGAAGCCCTGCTGAGAATACAAGCGGCAGGGATATAACGCCCCTAACCCCAACCCATTTGCCCCTCGGCTAAAGCCTCGTCTTCTCGCCAGAGATTATTAATCTCCTCTATGGCTGCGAGGACCCCGCTCGGGGCAAGGGCGTGAATACAACTTAGGGGACAAACTATTCGATAATAATTTAATAATATAATACCGCAACCCTTGCGGCCCACAATAGTATATACTCCCTTGCCCCGGACCGGGGAAAGGGTTGGGGGAAAGGGGCTTCTGTATGACATTTGAACCATTATTCCCAGAATTAGACAGTACTCGTCCATTGGTCATTGCAGGACCATGTAGTGCAGAGAGTGAAGAGCAGGTAATGATTACTGGTCGCCAGTTGGCGGCACAGGGAGTGAAGATCTTCCGTGCAGGTATCTGGAAGCCACGTACCAAACCAGGAGGTTTTGAGGGCGTAGGTGTAGTCGGTTTGCCTTGGTTGCAGAAACTGAAACAGGAGACCGGTATGATGGTTGGTGTCGAGGTGGCTACTAAGGCTCACGTGGATGCGGCTCTTGCATTCGGTGTCGATCTGCTTTGGATCGGAGCTCGTACTACAGCCAATCCATTTGCTATGCAGGAGTTGGCCGATGCCCTTCAGGGAAAGGATGTGCCTGTATTGATCAAGAATCCGGTCAACCCAGACGTAGAGTTGTGGATTGGAGGTATCGAACGCATCTATCGTGCAGGCATCCATCGTATCGGTGTGATCCATCGTGGATTCTCTTCTGCCGATAAGACCATCTATCGCAATGTGCCTAACTGGCATATTGCTATCGAGTTGCGTCGTCGTTATCCAAATCTGCCAATCATCTGTGATCCTTCTCATATTGGAGGCAACCGTGATTTGATTCAGCCACTCTCGCAGCAGGCCATGGATCTGGGTTTCGAGGGCTTGATCATCGAGAGCCATTGCAATCCTGATGCTGCATGGAGCGATGCAAAGCAGCAGGTTACACCAGCTCGTCTGAAGGAGATCCTCTCTACGCTCGTGCTTCGTGATACCGCTAAGTCGACCGAAGATCTGGCGGACCTTCGTCGCCAGATTGATGAAATCGATGAGAAGATTCTTGAGATCCTGGCTAAACGTATGCGTATATCTGGCGAGGTTGCTCAGTATAAGAAAGAGCATTCGATCTCGGTCCTCCAGGCTGGTCGCTACGACGAGATTCTCACCAAGCGTAGCGAACAGGGAGCCTCTATGGGTATGTCTTCCGAATTCATCAAGGAGGTCTTCGAAGCTATCCATGCAGAATCGGTAAAGAAGCAGCTCTCTATTGTTAACGGATAATAAATCTCAGAGAAGATAAGAAGATGATTTGGCAACAAGAATACTTCAGCTCTTTCAATCTTCCTTGAGAATTAATAACCTCAGAGAAGAGGAGAAGATAAGAAGATTATTTAGTGAGATGAAAACTTCAGCTCTTTCAATCTTCCTTGAGAATTAATAACCTCAAAGAAGAGGAGAAGATAAGAAGATCATTTAGTGAGATGAAAAACTTCAACTCTTTCAATCTTCTTTGAGAAAAATAATAACCTCAAAGAAGAGGAGAAGAAAAGAAGATCATTTAGTGAGATGAAAAACTTCAACTCTTCCAATCTTCCTTGAGAAAAATAATAACCTCAAAGAAGAGGAGAAGATAAGAAGATTATTTAGTGAGATGAATACTTCAGCTCTTCCAATCTTCCTTGAGAATTAATAACCTCAAAGAAGAGGAGAAGAAAAGAAGATGATTTGGCAACAAGAATACTTCAGCTCTTCCAATCTTCCTTGAGAAAAATAATAACCTCAGAGAAGAGGAGAAGAAAAGAAGATTATTTAGTGAGATGAATACTTCAGCTCTTCCAATCTTCCTTGAGAATAAAATAACCTCAGAGAAGTGGAGAAGATAAGAAGATCATTTAGTGAGATGAATACTTCAGCTCTTCCAATCTTCTTTGAGAAAAATAATAACCTCAAAGAAGAGGAGAAGATAAGAAGATTATTTAGTGAGATGAATACTTCAACTCTTTCAATCTTCTTTGAGAAAAATAATAACCTCAAAGAAGGGGAGAAGAATTCACTTAAGCAGATAACTTCTATTCTTCCAATCTTCCTGAGAATTAATAACCTCAAAGAAGAGGAGAAGATAAGAAGATTATTTAGTGAGATGAATACTTCAGCTCTTCCAATCTTCTTTGAGAATAAAATAATAATGCTATGGCAGATTTGCTATACCCACATGAAAGTAAAAGACTGTTTGATTTAGCTCATCAACTTCACAAAGAGTTAGGATGTGGGTTTAAGGAAAAAGTCTATCAAGATGCTTTCGAAGTTTTACTACAGGAAAATAATATTCCTTATGTTCGCGAAGCTCATCTTGTAATATCTTATCATGGCAGAGCGCTCGCTCATGATTTCTTTTGGGATTTCCTTTGCTATGGAACAATTGGGGTAGAAGTAAAAGCTCTACAGCAACTAGATGGGGATTGCGAATCGCAAGTCATCAATTATCTGCATGCAGGAAAACAAAGATTAGGTTTCTTAATAAACTTTGGCACTCGAATGTTAGAGTATAAGTGGATACCTAATCACGACTTATAAAAAATCTTCTTTTCTTCAAATCTTCTTTGAGAAATAAAAAAATGAAAATCGTAATTATGGGTGCTGGCAAGATGGGAATGTTCCTGGCCGATACCCTTTGTGTAAATCATGATGTGGCAGTATATGCCCGTCGTGCCGAGAGTCTGAGATACTGTTTGAATGTCCGTCGTTTCCTTTCGATGGAGGAGATTCAGGAGTTTGAGCCAGATCTGCTCATTAATTGTGTGACCATCAAGAATACACTTCCGGCCTTCGAGCAGGTGCTACCTTACTTGAAGAAAGAGTGTGTGTTGAGCGATATTGCTTCGGTCAAGACTGGCCTGCCCGAGTTTTATGCCGCATCGGGCCATCGTTATGTGTCGACGCATCCCATGTTCGGTCCGACCTTCGCTAACCTGAGCGACTTGAGCCAGAACTATACCATCATCATCAAAGAGGGTGATGCCGAGTTCAAGGAGTTCTTCCGTCAGGTCTATGCCGGTCTGAAACTGAATATCTACGATTACTCGTTTGTGGAGCATGATGAGACGATTGCCTACTCGCTGAGTATCCCGTTTGTTTCGACGCTGGCCTTTACGGGTGTGATGAAACCGCAGGATGCTCCGGGTACCACCTTCAAGAAGCACATGGCTATTGCCCGCGGTCTTTTGAGCGAGGACGATTATCTCCTGACCGAGATTCTTTTCAATCCAAATTCGCCTAAACAGATTGATCTGATTATTGAGAAATTGACTCAGCTTTCGCAGATCATCAAGGATCACGATAGTGAGAAGCTTTTGGCTTATATCAACCAGTCTCGTGCCAATATCAAGGACCAGAAAGGTTAGTGGTGAACGGTTAGCGATTCGCGTTGACCGTTTCGTGCAAAATAAGAGCGCATCGATGGAGTTCCATTTTGATGCGCTCTCTGCGTTTTCCTGTATCTTTATGATATAAAAATGTAGAAAAAAGGTGCTTTTTTGTTAATTCTACTTGAAAAAATGCGTAAAAAGTGTGTGTAAATATGCAAAAGTTGTGCCTAAAAGTTAAAAAAGTGGTAGATTTTCTGTAATTATTGTTAACTTTGCACGAAAAATTATATAGGGCATTTATATAAAAATGTAAGTTTGTAATGAAAAAAGTATTAAGTGTTATCTGTTTGTGTTTTATTGCGGCTATGATGTGTGTGCCAGCATTTGCACAGAAGAAAACAGCTTCGGGCGTAGTAATTTCCGCCGAAGACAATTTGCCAATCATTGGCGCTGCAGTAACCGTGAAGGGTCGTGCGGGCATTGGTATGGCAACCGACGTCGATGGTAATTTCAAACTCGATGTCCCTGCTGATGTAACTACTTTGGTAGTAAGCTACATCGGTATGCAGAGCAAGGAGATTCCTGTTGCTCTGAATCAGCGTGTCGTTTTGCAGAGTAGTGAACAGAATCTTGCTGAGGTCGAGGTCGTAACGACTGGTATCGCAACACAGGATAAACGTATGTTTACTGGTGCATCTACCAAGATTGAAGCAGGAGAAGTGCAACTCGCAGGTTTGCCTGATGTCAGCCGTTCTCTTGAGGGACGTGTGGCTGGTGTTCAGGTCACCAATGTGAGCGGTACCTTTGGTGCTGCACCTAAGATTCGTGTCCGTGGTGCAACATCCATCTATGGTAATTCAAAGCCTCTTTGGGTTGTAGATGGTGTCATTTATGAGGATAATGTCGATATCTCGGCCGATGATTTGAGCTCTGGTGATGCCAAGACCTTGATTTCTTCGGCAGTCGCAGGATTGAACTCAGACGATATCGAGTCATTTACTGTTCTTAAGGATGGTTCTGCTACCTCTATCTATGGTGCTCGTGCCATGGCAGGTGTGATTGTTATTACTACCAAACGTGGTAAAGCAGGTCGTGCCAGCATTAACTATACCGGAGAAGTTACCGTTCGTCGCAAGCCTTCATATCGCGACTACAACATCATGAACTCGCAGGAGATGATGGGCGTTTATCGTGAGATGGAAAAGAAGGGCTGGTTGCAAATCGATCACATCGTTAACCGAAGCGATGTCGGAGTTTATGGTATGATGTATCAGATGATTCGCGACTATTCCGATGGCAAGTTCGGTCTTCCTAATACTGAAGCTGCACGCAATCTCTATCTTCAGCAGGCAGAGTTCCGTAATACGGATTGGTTCGATCTTTTGTTCACGAATCGTCCACAGCAGAATCACTCGATTAGTATCTCTTCTGGTACAGAGCGTTCACAGAGCTATTTCTCTATGTCTCTCATGGATGATCAGGGTTGGTATGACCGTTCATCGGTTAAGCGTTATACCTTCAATGGTAATACCTCTTATGATATCGTTCCTAACAAGTTGACACTTCGTTTGGCTGCTAATGGTAGCCACCGTGCCCAGGAGGCTCCTGGTTCGCTCGATCGTACTTTCGATGTCGTGACTGGTGCTGTTCGCCGTGACTTCGATATCAATCCATTCAGCTTTGCACTCAATACCAGTCGCTGTCTGGATCCGAACTACACTTACAAGCGTTTCTACACAGACTTCAATATCTTCGATGAATTGAAGCAGAACTACAACGATTTTAGTGTGGACGATTTGATGTTCCGTGCAGAGATGTCATGGAAGCCTATTTCGAAAGTTGAGATTGGAGGCTTGATTAGTACTCGAATCAACAATACTCGCGTTGTTCATAATGTAATGGATGATTCCAACCAGGCGAATGCTTATCGCGCTGGTGTTGATGAGATCTCTGATAACTCGACCATCCGTAACAGTAACTCTTTGCTTTATACCGACCCCGATGATGAGACAGCACTCCCTGTGAGTGTGCTTCCTGTTGGTGGTATCATGTACAAGACCGATCGTACAATGAAATCGGAAGATTATCGTGTTACTGTAAGTTACAAGGATGTTTTTAATGAGAAACATGTTGTAAATGCCATGGCAGGCGCTGAGTTAGAGAAGGTCTATCGTACAACCAATGAATGGACCGGTTGGGGCTATCAGTATAATAACGGAGGTTTGACCTATACACCATACCTTTGGCAGAAGATGTGTGAGGAGGAGAATACTCCTTATTTCAGCAATACATTTAGCAGAACCAATTCGTTGGCATATTATGGTACTGCCTCTTATAGCTACGATTACAAATACACAGTGAACGGAACTCTCCGTTATGAAGGTACCAACCGTTTGGGTAAGGCTCGTACTGCCCGTTGGTTGCCTACCTGGAATATTTCCGGTTCATATAACATGTTCGCAGAGGATTGGATGGAGTCAACACATGATTGGCTTTCACAGGCCAATTGGCGTGCCTCTTATTCTTTGACTGCTGATACAGGACCTTCATGGGTTACTAATGCAGAGGCAGTATTTGAGCCATTTAATATCTGGCGTCCAGGTACTGGTCTCTACGAAAGTGCTATCGAGCTTAGTCAGTTGGCTAATAAGAACCTGACCTACGAGAAGAAGCATGAGCTCAACTTCGGTGTTGAACTTGGTTTCCTGAATGATCGTATCGCTCTTACCAGTGATGTCTACTGGCGTAATTGTTTCGACCTTATCGGTACTGTTTATACCCAAGGTGTTGGTGGTGAGATCAGCAAATATGCTAACGTGGCAGATATGAAGACTCGCGGCTTCGAGTTGAATGTCAGCACGGTCAATTACTCAAACAAGAAGTTCCGTTGGACTTCCGACTTTATCTACTCGTTTGCCAAGAATGAGATTACCAATCTCATCACTCATAGCCGTGCCATTGACCTTGTTACCAATACTGGTTATGCAGTCGAGGGTTATGCACCTCGTACAATTTTCAGCTATCAGTTTGCGGGATTGAATGAGGAGGGTCTTCCTACTATCATTAATGAGAATGGTTTGCGTACCGATGGCTCTCAGGCTGCTGTTGGTGATGTCAATATGCAGGATACAGAGAGTGAGTCTCACAAATTTGTTGATTATCTTGTTTGCAGTGGTCCAAGTGATCCTACCTATTTCGGATCTTTCAACAATACTTTCGATTATAATGCTAAGTGGGGTCGCCTTACTCTTGATATCTATATCACCTATCAGGGTGGCAACGTTACACGCTTGGACCCAGTCTTCAGCGCTGGTTATAGTGATCTTGTTTCATTGCCTCGTGACTTTAAGAATCGTTGGGTTGTCCCAGGCGACGAGCGAAAGACCTCTATCCCTGTAATTGCTTCTTACAGTCAGGTGGACCGTATTGGTAGATACGATATTAATACTGCTTATAATTCGTACAATTATTCAACTGCACGAATTGCCAAAGGTGACTTCGCTCGTCTGAAGGAGGTCGCTTTGACTTATGGCTTGCCAAAGGATTGGGCTGAAAAGTGCCATATCGGCAATGCTTCGCTCAAACTTTCTACCACCAACCTCTGTCTTCTTTGGGCAGATAAGAAGTTGAATGGTCAGGATCCTGAGTTCTTTAACACGGGTGGTGTCGCATCTCCACTCTCTAAGCAGTTTACCGCAACTTTGCGTGTCGGCTTCTAATATTTTAAATTGTATTATTCTATGAACAATATATATAAATCGCTCGCATTTGTTTTCTGTGCTGTCGCTCTTTGCGGTTGCTCTGATATCTTGGACGAGATGCCAGATAACCGTACTCATATTGATACGCCAGAAAAGGTTAAAAAGCTTATGACCGGTGCTTATCCTGTCTATTCTCCTATCGAGATGCTTGAACTTTTCGGCGACAACCTTGTTGATAATAATGTCGAGGTTGCTGGTACCCACAAGTCTCCACAATATGAATTCCAGGCAGAGGCCTATCGTTGGGAGGATATAAAGACCTATAGCGCTAGCGACGAGGATACGCCATATACTATCTGGACAGGTTATTATGGCGGTATTGCAGTCTGCAATCAGGCTCTTGAGTCTATCGCAGAGATGGAGGCTAAGAATCCGGAAATCAGCAAGAAGGTTAGTGGCTACAAGGGAGAGGCTCTTGTTCTGCGTGCTTATCTTCATTTCTGGTTGGCAAATATCTTTGGTGAGGCTTATGTTTCAAAAGAACAGAGCGCAAGTGCACTCAGTATTCCTTACACCCGCCAGGTTGAGAATGTCGATATCCGTAAGTACGATCGTATGACTGTCGCACAGGTTTATGATCTCATTGAGGAGGATCTCCTTGCTGGTCTGCCTTTAATTGACGATTCGTTCTATGATGTCCGTACTTTCCATATGAACAGTAGTGCAGCTAATGCATTCGCAGCACGCTTCTATCTTTACAAGCACGAATGGGCAAAAGCAGAATCTTATGCCAACAAGGCTTTGGGTACCACTCCAAGTGCTTCATTGCGTAATTGGGGTACGCTTGAGGCCAATACTGGTTCTGTTGATATGGCTCAGAAATGGCTCAATGAGAAGGCTGATGCTACCAATTATCTCCTCTCAAGTACCTACTCTATCTTCGACCGTATGATTTCCAGTGGTCGTTTCGCTTACAATGGTTCACGCTTCGGTAGTAACTCCGGCAAAGAGCAATATAAGAATACTCCAGCTGCCATTGTTTATGGTTATGGCGGACCAAATTGGAGTGGTTATAGTCCATGGTTTGAGGCAGGTATGGGCTGTACCTATGTCTCAGGTGAGCAGAAATATGGTGTATATACCTTTATGGTTGATGAGTACTTTGAATATACCGACAAGATTGCAGGCATTGGAAAGGTTCATATGATTTCTCATCCACTTACTGCTGATCAGACATTGTTGGAGCGTGCTGAGGCTCGTCTTATGATGGGTAACAAGGCTGGTTGCCTGTCGGATCTTGATATGTGGTGTAAGTCTCACCTTGTAACCAAGAATCTTGTAGAATCAGATATTGTTAAGTTCTATGCTGTCGGTACCCACTCTGATTGGTTGAATGATATTCATGTAAAAGAGATGGGATGGGATGATGCAGATGTTGCTACAATCAATAGTAATAAGGCTATTCTCGATTGTATCCTCCACTTCCGTCGTTGCGAGACCATGTACGATGGTATGCGTTGGTTCGATATCAAGCGTTATGGCATTACTGTTGTTCATCGTTGGCTCGGCCCTCATGAGAACGCAGGTCAGCATGAAACAGACAACTGGAATAAGGAATTGTCTTGCCACGTTGATTCGCTCAGATGGAATGACCCTCGTCGTGTCATGCAGATTCCATACAATGTAGTTGATGCAGGACTTGTGCCTACAGACCGCACACCGATTACTTCTGCGGGTGGTCCATCAAACAGCGGCTACCAGTCTGCTGCAAACAATAAGTATGTTAAATTCGTTAAGTAATCTCTTGCAACAATGAAAAAGATATATTCACTGATAATGAGTTGTATGATGGCACTCGTGATGCTGTCATCGTGCAATGATGACTCATTCACTGAGACTATCTTCCCAACGGATGGGCAGCCTTATGACACCTCGTCTGCAACTGCGCCATTCGATAAGTGGATTTATGACAACTTTCTGGTTCCATACAATACGGCTATTACCTACCGTATGTACTTCCCTGCGTCGAACTTGGATTATCAGCTGACTCCGGCTGATTATGATAAGTCTGTTCTTCTGGCTCAGTTGATCAAGTACCTTTTCTATGATGTTTACATTGCTCAGTCGAACGATGTATTCATGAAGACCTATGCACCACGTGAGTTCCATTTTATCGGTTCTGTTGCCTATAGCGCCACTACTGGTACAGAAACTCTTGGCTATGCTTCTGGCGGTATCAAGATCACTCTTCTCAACTGTAATATTGTCAATACTTCGCGTGTCTGGAGTCCTGAAGATTTGAATGAGCTCAATCACTACATCTTCCATACGATGCACCACGAGTTCAGTCATATCTTGCAGCAGACGAAGACCACACCATCATCTTTCCGTCTTGTTACGCCTTCTACTTACAATGCACAGGGTTGGCAGGATCGTGACTCTATTACAGCTCATTCTCAAGGTTATGTGACTAACTACGGTTCTTCTGCTTCAACCGAGGATTTTGTTGAGGTTCTTTCTTCTATCATTACAGATACAGATGTCACCTGGATGCATCGCATTATCAATGCATCTGTCAATGGTATTGCAGAGGAGGATAAGGCCGGTATGCAAGCTCTTATCGATTCTCTCCATATTGAAGATATCGATAGCCCATCTAAGGATTGGAACAAGATTGTAGTTTACAAGGACTACGATACAGATGGCGGTGAGATGGGTTATAGTACCAATTTCAGCGAGCGTGTCAGCAATGAGGAGTATGATCACCGCGATAAGGTAGCAGGTCCGATGACCTTTGCCGAGTATATGAAATGGTTGACCGTTGATAGCTCATTGGGCAATGTAGGTATTACTGCGATGCTCAAAAAGATTGATATTGCGACCAACGAGTGGTATGTTCCAGCATTCAATCTCTATGTTTTCTCTTTGCGTGAGGAATTGGATAAGCGTCAGAAGGCACTCAACGATTTCCTTAAGAACGATTACATTGAGTTTCCTCTTAACAAATAATAGACAATGATTATGAACAATAAGAATATCAAGATTGCCTTCATGGCACTGGTTGCCACATTTGCTTTCTCGAGCTGTCTGTTTGAGGAGGATGATGTGTTCGACGAGTCGGCTGCGCTTCGTGGTCAGCACTATACCCAAAGTATCGAGAAGGTTCTCTATACTCCGGAGAATGGTTGGGTACTCCAGTATTTCCCCAGTAGCTCCCCTTATTTTGAGACTCAGGAGGTAAAGAATGAGAGTGCTTTTACAACGTTCTATCAGAAGGGATACAACATCTTTGTCCGTTTCTTTAATGATCAGACTTGTATCATGACCTCTAACCATGAGTATATTCGAGAAAATATCACCAATAATACTCCTGGTGTGATGCGTTCTGATACCTCTCTTTTCTGTATCAACGAACAGGATGGTCCGCTTCTTTCGTTTAACTCTTGGAATGACATCCTCTCAGTGTTCACAGATCCAGTAAGTCCTGTTTCTGTTCAGAAGGGCATCTTTGACAATAAAGATGGTCAGGGTCTGATGGGTGACAACGAGTTTGTGGTCCTTTCAGTCAGTGATGATATGATTCTGATGCGTGGTGAACGTCATGATGCTCGTGTACGTCTTGTTAAGGCCGATCGTCCTCAGGCTGAATATATTGCAGCAGTACAGACTGTTGAGAAAATGTTCTTGTCAGGCGTAAACACAGAGTACCTTGTCATTAGCGAGAAGGATAATGAGAAAGATACTCTCTATGCATACGACATGAAGAAGGGTCTCGTTACCTTTGCTCCAAATCAGGGTGAAGAATGGATCGCTACCGAGGGCCTTGCTTTTGTTTGTGGTACAGATGGATTCCACTTCCAGTTCCCAGAGGAGTTCTCTTTTAACAAAGTTAACGGCCCTGGTGATACCCTTAAGTGGACTTCGTCTGTTCAGGATTTCTATTTCAACGAGGACCGTTCTGCTTTTGTTAGCGATAATAAAGAAGTCCGTTTCGCCCCACACTGGGAGTATTATGTTTTGCAGCAATTCGGCAAGAATGCTGCTGTAACCTTCGACCAGAACGATGGCTCTGCAGAATGGCAGCAGTTGTGCTCTGATTTGAGCGCTGCAATTAAAGCTTCATTCTCATCACATTCTTTGATGTCTGTTACTTTCGGTAATTCTTCTGATTCGGGCAAGAATCGTCGTACGGGTCTTTGCTTCAAGACAACCTCTAAGATTACTGCAGCCATGGAGGCATCGGCTACTGTTGATCAGAATATCATAACATTCAGCATCAACAAGGGAAATGTATCAGCCTCTTTGACTTCTTATGTCAATAAGAAAATCGGTGATAAGTTTGATGCAGTGGCAGATTATTTGAACGGCTCATGGAAAATGTCCTGTGATAATACTTTCGCCCCTTCGAAGATTACTTTGACCAGTACTTCTGATTCAAATAAAGTGATTGTTTTGTCTGTTAAGTAAAATCTATTCCCGTCGGTTAGGCCCGACGGGAAATCTAAAATGACTATATTAATTAACCAATTCTAAAAACTAAACAAGTATGAAGAAATTATTTACTCTTTCTCTTGTTGCTGCTACAGCTGTGAGTGCTTTCGCATTCCAGGCTAAGAAGAACAGCAATGGTACTTTTGCCGATGCTCGCCCAGCAATGACAAAGGTAATGTCAGTGGCTGATGTTAAGAAACTCGACATGCCAGCTCCTCTTGAGAGCACTATGTTGAATGCTGCTGCAGAATCGCCATATAAGGCATTCTATTCAATGCACGGTATTCTGCTCAATGGATTAGCTTTTGGTGAAGAAGGCTTCGGCTATTCTTATAACGCACCTTACGCAATCGCTCCAGTTTCAGGCGCATACTGTCAGGGTGTTAAAGGAAACAAGTGGACAATTGGTAAAGACGATACCGATATCACCGAAGAATGTGCAGGAAACAAGTACGAAATTGAAGGTGAGAAGCTCGGTGGTGGATATTATATGCCTAAAATCTGGAATGGCAATGATTTCTATTATTATGGTTCTGATGGAGCTAATGCATCTGTTGGTTATGGCGTCGTATTTACTGGCGAATATGCAACCGACGAAGAGTCTTTGCAAAGTGTCGGCAATTACAACATTTATGCAAATACCCAATGGTACATGGGATTCTCGAATACAGTTGCCTTTGGCAGCCGTAAGTTCATCAACAAAGACAATGTACTTGTGACCAGTAACTCAACAATGATTGAGTATGAGGTGCCTGCTGGTCAGTACTTCGTATTGGATCGTGTTGAGATTCCTGTGATCGTTTCTTCAGATGAGAATGGTCAAGATTATGCTTCTATTTGGGAAGACGAAGAGGTGACCCTTGATGCTTACATCTTGGAAGAGACTGGCGTGGAGGGTGAGTACAATACTTATCATGCTACAATTTCTACCTCAGACCTTGATTCTGTTGGAGCTAGTCTTAGAATGACCATCAACTTTACTGAGGTTGACGAAGATGGGTTCGAAGCTGGCATTACTCCTGTACTCCGTAACAATTTCCGACTTGTAATTACAGGTTTTGCTAAGCCTGGTATTCACATTGGTATCCAGATGATATATGATGTAAACTCTTATCAAACAGCAAATGGCTATGAGTCAGAGTATGGAACCCATAGCTACTTCGATCAATATAGAGATGGTGTAGTTTATGAGGATGGTGCATTCTTCTTTGATTCTCGTGTTGAGGCTCTTGTAAACCTTCTCGGTAGCTATTATACTTTCTGTGACTATTCTACTGGTGCAGCCAAGTTTGAGGGTACTGTTCCTTTCGGTTCTAAGGTATATAGCCAGGAGGGCCTTGATTTCTGTGTTGCAGTTTCTGTCGTTAGCGAAGAGGGTAAGGAGTATAACGACTTTGACATTTTTACAGATGCCACTGCTGATGAGATTGTGGTAGTATGTGATGATCCTAACCTTTTGGGTTATGACGTTGATGATTCTTATTTCGAATCAGACGGCGTTCAGATGATTTACTTCTACGTTAAGCCTGTTTTGGCTGGTGAGCAAGGCTATACCGTTCGTGGAACCATTGAGACAGAAATCGCCTCAATGGACTTCGAGATTGTTGCTATGGATGAAAATGGTACCAACCTCCAGAAGGTGGCTGTAGCTAAGGAGAACAAGACCATGATCTACAACATGATGGGTCAGCAGGTTAAGAATACCAACGCTAAGGGTATCTATATGATGAATGGTAAGAAGGTGATTAAGTAATCACTTGCTTATAGAAATAATGAACGCCGGGCATTTGCTCGGCGTTTTTTTTGTTTTGCTGCTTCCGAAGTTTTCGGAAGCAGCAAAATTTGCGTCGTGTTGCTTCCGAAGTTTTCGGAACGAGCAAAACTTGCGTTGCGTTGCTTCCGAAGTTTTCGGAACGAACAAAATTTGCGTTGCGTTGCTTCCGAAGTTTTCGGAACGAGCAAAACTTGAGTTGCGTTGCTTCCGAAGTTTTCGGAACGAGCAAAATTTGCGTCGCGTTGCTTCCGAAGTTTTCGGAATGAGCAAAATTTGCGTTGCGTTGCTTCCTAAATCTTTTCGAAGATTTGGATGGCTTCTCGAATGGAATCGACTTTGTCGATGATCATGGCACGTTTGCCATTGCGATCCTCTAAGCGGCAGCGATGGGCATGAGAGGTGAAATAGTTGAGAACACGCTCGAAGATGGTTCCCTCATAATAGTCTTCGCGAGAGGTGGTGAAATCGCAACGGAGTTTGTTCTGCTTCAGGATGAGACGTTCGAAACCTAACTGTCGGCCCAACTGGCGCAGACGAACCACTCGGATCAATTCCTCGCCTGCCTTCGGAATCTTGCCAAAGCGGTCGATGAGACGGGTTCGGTAAGCTTCAACTTCGGCTTCGGTTGTAAGATTGTCCAACTCTTGGTAGAGTGCAATGCGTTCAGAACTCTCAGGTACATATTTCTCGCCAAAGCAGATGTCCAGATCGGTGTCGAGCGAACAATCTTCGGTGACGTTTTCTGTCTGTGACTGCTCTTCGGCATATAGTTGCCGGAACTCCTGCGTCTTGAGCTCCTTGACTGCCTGTTTGAGGATCTTTTGGTAAGCCTCATAGCCTAAGTCGGTAATGAAGCCAGATTGCTCGCCTCCCAACAGGTTGCCTGCTCCACGAATGTCGAGATCCTGCATGGCCAAGTGGATGCCCGATCCGAGGCCCGAGAAGTTCTCGATAGCCTGCAGACGTCGACGAGCATCCTGGCTGATGGCGGTGTATGGTGGCGTGATTAAATAACAGAAGGCTTTGCGGTTGGTACGGCCGACTCGTCCTCGCAACTGATGGAGCTCGCTCAAACCATAATTCTGTGCCTGACTTACAATCATGGTGTTGGCATTCGGGATGTCCAAGCCAGCTTCGATGATGGTGGTGCAGACCAAGACATCGTACTCGTAGTTGGCGAAGTCGATGATGTATTGCTCCATCTTCTCCGGTTCCATCTGTCCGTGTGCATAGACAACGCGGGCGTCTGGTACCAGTTTATTGATGCGGGCAGCAATGTCCGGTAGCTGCGAGATGCGGTTGTGGATGACAAAGACCTGTCCGTTGCGGCTCAACTCGAAGTTGATGGCCTCGCGCCAGATGTCGTCCTCATCACGATGTACCTCGGTCTGGATGGGATATCGGTTGGCAGGAGGAGTGGCAATGATCGAAAGGTCTCGTGCTCCCATCAGGCTGAACTGCAGGGTACGAGGAATAGGTGTGGCAGTCATGGTCAGGGTGTCAACGTTGACACGCAACTGCTTGAGTGCCTCTTTGGTCTTGACGCCGAACTTCTGCTCCTCGTCGATGATGAGTAGGCCTAAGTCCTGGAATTTGACCTGTTTGCCAATCAGTTTGTGAGTACCGACAATGATGTTGATCTGACCTGATGCCAGATCTTTCAGCACCTGAGTGGTCTGTTTGGCAGTACGGGCTCGCGTCAGGTAGTCAACACGGACCGGGAAATCCTTCAGACGCTGCTGGAAAGTCTTATAATGCTGGAACGCAAGGACGGTGGTCGGCACGAGTACCGCGACCTGTTTGCAGTCGTTGCAGGCCTTGAGAGCTGCACGGATTGCCACTTCAGTTTTGCCGAAGCCGACATCTCCACACACCAGACGGTCCATTGGTTTGTCGCTCTCCATGTCTCGTTTTACATCGTTGGTTGCCTTCAACTGGTCGGGGGTGTCTTCGTATATGAATGAAGCCTCCAATTCGTGCTGCATCTGACTGTCGGGACTGTAATGGTAGCCTTTCTCTTCACGACGTTGGGCGTAGAGCGCAATCAGTTCGCGCGCCATGTCCTTCATTTTCTCCTTGGTGCGCTCCTTCATCTTCTCCCAAGCGCCACTGCCCATCTTTGAGAGTGCAGGAGGTTCTGCATCCTTGCCGCGATACTTGGAGAGTTTGTCAAGTTGGTGGATGGAGACAAACAGCAGACCATTGTCTTTATAGATCAGTTTGACCATCTCCTGGGTGCGTTCTTCCCCCGTCTTCGGGTCTTTGCCTGTAGGCATCTGGACGAGGCCACCGAACTGGGCAATACCATGATCGACATGGACGATATAGTCGCCAATCATAAACTCCTTAAGCTCCTTGATGCTGAGGGCAATCTTGCCACTACGGGCACGTTCCGACTTCAGATTATATCTGTGATATCGGTCGAAGATCTGGTGATCGGTGAAGTAGCAGTTCTTGGTATCATCGTCGACGAAACCTGCATGAATGGCCCGAGGAATGCGTATCAGTCGGAAGTTCTCACCACGGTCGTGGAAAATATCCTCAATGCGGTCCAATTGTTTCGGAGAGTCGCTGAGTATATGGAGTGTGTAGCCCTCCTCCTGATAATGGAGAAAGTCTTGGGCGATCAGATCGAAGTTCTTGTGCCATTCCGGTTGAGGGGTGGTGTGGAACTCGATGATTTGGCTGTCGCGTTCTTTTGTTGTTTTGTTGTTTTGTTCTTTTGTTGCTTCCTTCGGTGCGCGCGGCAAGCCGGAGGTTTTGTTATTTTGTTCTTTTGTTAGGTTTTTGTCGGACAATAGAATGTGACTAAAACTATTGAATGCCTCGCAGAACTTATCGGCATTGACCAACTTCTTGAGTGCGTTGGTATCGCCGGCCTCACTCATTTTGGCTTGGTCGGAGAGTTGGTACTGACAAATGGCGTTCACTCGGTCGGAAACCCATTCCGGATCGTTGCAGATGATAATGGCCTCTTTGGGCAGAAATTCTGCCAATGAGATGCCCGTAGATTCCTGATCGGAGAAGGATGGTGAGAGTGTAATCTCCTCCATCTGTTCGCGGCTCAATTGGCTATCGACCTCAAAGCTGCGAAGGGAATCGATCTCGTTGCCGAAAAAGTCAATACGGAAAGGATATTCGCACGAGAAACTGAAGACGTCGATGATGGAACCACGTACGGCAAACTGCCCTGGTTCGTAGACATAATCTACACGCTGGAATCCCGTGCTGTTGAGCATCTCGACTACGAACTGGCTGTCGACTTTCTCTCCTTTGTGCAGTACGAGGATGTTCTCACTTACCTGCTCGGAGGTGGCAACCTTCTCGGCTAATGCTTCGGGATAGGAAACTATGGCAAGAGTCTTGGCCTCTTCCGGATTCTCCCCTTTGGATAAGGCGCTTAACCGGCTTAAAGTTTCGGTGCGGAGGATATCGTTGGCAGAATCTGCCTGTCCGTACTTAATGCTTCGTTTATAGCCCGAAGGGAAGAACGAAATGCCGGCCTCACCAGCAATCTGGCAGAGGTCGTGATAGAAATAGCCAGCCTGCTCTTCGTCGTCCATAACGAAGAGATAAACACCAGGGAGTGCGTTCTGGAGTGGTGCAAGGAAAGTAGCACCGGAACTGCCTTTTAGCCCCTTGAGTTGGATAGTTTCTTGTTTTCCCTTTTCGCGCAAGGTGCGCAATTTCTTGACCAGTGCGTTGAAGCGTGGCTTCTGAAAGCCCCTAATCCCAACCCTTTCCCCGGTCCGGGGCAAGGGCGTAGTTACCACTGTTGGGTCAGTTTGCATCTTCTTGTAATTTGTCATTTATTTGTATATACTCCCTTCCCCCGAGCGGGGGAAGGGTTTGGGGTTAGGGGCTTTTAGGGGCTTACAATCTTATAAATTGTCTTTTCTCCTTTGATCTTGAGACCTTTGACCTTCTCCAGAACTTCGTTGACTACGTCGGAGCTGATGGCGCAATAGGAACAATGCTCTTGAATGTCGATGCGACCAATCTTGTCGCCAGTGATCCCTCCATTCTTGGTGAAGAAGCCTAAGATATCGCCTTTCGAAATCTTTTCTTTCTTGCCACGGCCGATGTAGACAAGGGTTAAAGCCCCCCCAGATCCAGACCCCCCAGCCCCCTTTAGGGGGAGGTTTTTTCCATTAGGGGGGAGGGATTCTCCATTAGGGGGGAGGTTTGCCGCTCTTCGGTTCAAAGTGAAGAATGGGAGGTTGTTGTCGATGAACTCTGGGAGGAATTCGTTCGGCCCTACGATGAAGTAGGCATTGCCCGATGCTCCCATACGTGCGGTACGACCGTTGCGGTGTGTGAAGGTAGCTTCGTCGTTCGGGAGGTGATAATGGATGACGTGTCCCACCTCAGGAATGTCCAAGCCGCGGGAGGCTAAGTCGGTAGCCGACATGATACGGACCGTGTTGGAACGCAGACGGATGACGGCCTTGTCGCGCAAGTCCTGAGCCATGCCTCCGTGATAGAGTGCACACTGGATGCCTTGTTCCTGCAGATAGTGGGCAATGCGCTCCGATGATTCTCGGAAGCCGCTGAAGATAATTACAGGACGTTGGTCGGGTAGGGCACAAAGCAGATCCTTGAGTGTCTCCAGTTTGTCGGCAATGGGAGATTTGACCTGATAGAGAGTCAATCCAGAGCCGGCAGGTTCGGATTGATTGGAATCCCGGGATTTCCGGGCATTTCCGGAGATTGTTTCATAGTTTTTGAACTCCAACCATGGTGCGATAGGCATGGAATGGGTAGCACTGGTCAGGAAAGTCTGCCGGCGTGATGTGAGACGGGAGACGATGAACTTGATCTCCTCCTCAAAACCTAATTCCAAACTCTTGTCGTATTCGTCGAGCACCAAGTGGGTGAAAACCGATGGCTCGATGTGCTTACGTTCGATATGGTCCTTCAGTCGACCGCTTGTACCGATGATGATGTAGGATTCAGCGTCGGGCAAGGCTGCGAGACGTTGGTTCTCGATACGGGCATCATGTCCACCATAGCAGAGCACCATGCGCATGCCTAATTTACGCGCCACTTCACCAATCTGCTGTGCCAACTCGCGGGAGGGCACAATTGTCAGGATTCTCTTGACCTCTCCGGGGGCAGTCAGAGGGGTCAAGAAGGCCACCGTCTTACCACTTCCTGTAGGAGATAAGAGCAAAACATTACGACCCGAGACGGCAGTCTCGAGCATTTTTTCCTGCATCGCATTTAGGCGGTCAAAGCCCATGGCCTCAATCGCTTTTCGTTTCAAATCTTCCAGATTCATAGGCGCAAAGATAGCCCATTTTAAGCAATAGACCAAATTCTTCCCCAATATTATAATAATAATGTACGAATTATTTGGAGAATTCACAAAAAACAATTACTTTTGTGCCACTACAAATTACTAATCATCATGAAATATTCATTTCTTTTACCTGTCTTGCTCGCTATGACAAGCTGTAGTTCAATTGAGATTGATTCCATCGAGATCGCTCCTTATCGCGATGGCCGAGAGGCGGCTATCAGCTTTACTTTCGATGATGGCATGCTTTGCCAATATACAGATATCGCCCCTGAATTGGAGAAACGCGATCTGCGTGGAACCTTCTGGATTATTGGTGCCAATATGGGTACTGATTCCCCAGATTATCCTTGGATGACCTGGGAACAGGTGGCAGACTTGGCTCGTCGTGGACATGAGATTAGTAATCATACCTGGAATCATCCGAACCTCCCAAAATTGTCGGCCGATTCTGTCCGTTGGGAGGTAGAGTATTGTGACTCGGTTCTGCAATCGGTGATTGGCCGTCGTCCACGTACGCTGGCCTATCCTTACAATGCCATGTCGGAGGAGGTAGTACAAATCTGCTCGGAGGGAAGAGTGGGAACACGTACCTTCCAGACAGGTCAAGGACAGGTAGAGAGCCATCAGACAGCCGAGACTCTGACCCAATGGTTGAACGATGTTATTGCCCAGAAGATTTGGGGTGTAACCATGACTCATGGCACTACCTATGGTTGGGATCTGTGGAACGATCCACAAGTGCTTTATAACTTTTTCGACGAAGTAAAACAGGCTCAGGATCGTGTTTGGGTTGGAACCTTCGAGGAGGTTGCTGCCTATATTGAAGAGGTGAAAGATGTACAGGTGGAAGATATCCAGAGCGGAACTGTTGCTCGTTTTACCCCTAATTTGCAGAGCCTTTCGAAGGAACTGTTTGACCAACCATTGACATTCCGTTTGCTTGGTCAATTTGGAAATGGTCAATATGCGGCCACTCAGGGAGATCACACTCTTGAAGTCGCCAATCTGGGTGACTGCCTGATGATCAATGCTGTTCCAAATGGCACACCGGTCCATGTGTCAAGAAAATAATTCTAAGTGAAGAGTGACGAACGAAGAATGAAGTTTTGCATACTGATTGCAGCGTTTTTGTTGGTGTCGGGAGAGTTTCTTTCGGCCCAAACTTGGGTGCGCATTGACAAGAATACCATGACGTTGGCTTTGGTGCAGGATAGTGCTGAAGTGATGCGCGTTCCAATTTCGTGTGGGCGAGGTTTTGGCCATAAACAGCGCCCCAATGATATGCGTACTCCAGAGGGAACATATAAGATTGTCAGTTTTACCGATAGTCGCGCTTGGGGGCATGATTTCAAGGACGGATTGGGGTATATCAAGGAGGCTTATGGGCCGTGGTTCATCCGTTTGAGTGCGGGCAATGGTATTGGAATTCACGGAACCCATGCACCGGAATCGATGGGGTTGAGGGCTTCGGAAGGTTGCATCCGATTGAAGAATGAGGATCTGTTGAAGCTCAAACCTCAGTTGCGAAAAGGGATGATGGTTGAGATTGTACCGGACTCCTTTCCGCCCGTGCCAGGGCCTGAAGTCAAAGACTTGCTGTTGCCTCTGCCAGAGGCTTTGCTGATTGAAAATAGTAACATTGAATAGTCTATTGCTGCATATCGGACGCAAAAATATCAATTCGAGTAAATTATTGACAGTTTTTGTTTGTAATTTATGTGAATTTGATTATCTTTGCGCCCGATAATCATTTAAACCGAATCCAAGACGTATAGTCTCAAAATCAAAAACGGTATGAAGAAGTTTTATTCATTTTTTGTGGTCATGATGATCGTACTTGGTGTTGGCACTCTGTGCTCTTGTTCTCCAACTGAGGAAGAGGATTTGATTGAGGAGGGTACTATTGCCGAGTACACTCAAAAGATTGTTGGTAAATGGAAGATGGACAACACGCAGGAATATTGGCGTTTCGATTCCCGTGGAAATGGTTCTGTGCATTATGGCGAGAACTGGAATCTTGCCGAGGATGTGAATGAAGGCGAAGGCAATGATTTCCAATGGGAGATTAATAGCAATGGTTTGATGGTTATCTATGCTATTGGCGAAGACTATAATGTTCCAGAGCCTGATGCCCCTTATACCATCAAGAGTATCACTTCGAGTAGGATGATTTGGGTGACCTCGGGTGGTAGTCAACAATATCTGACCCGGCAATAATTCTTGTAGCTTATGAAGAAACCGGTTAAATACACGCTGATAACACTCGGCTCTCTGTTGGCCGTGTTGACCATCGCTATTGTGGTGGTCTGTAATTTCCTCTTCTCCAAGGAACAATTGACGAAGATATCTAAAGATTTTGCTCAACGTTACGTGACCTGCGAAACGCAGATCGGTGATGTCGAGCTTACTTTTTTTAGTAGCTTCCCGAACCTCTCGCTCTGCTTGAATGATGTCGCAATCATCAATCCGATGGAGGGAGCGCAGAACGATACTCTTTTGGGTGTGCATCGATTGTATGCCACAATCGATGTGATGGCTTACCTGAAGGAGGACCGCATTAAGGTGTCGGGCTTCCAATTGGTGCAGTCGCAGGCCAATATCTTTATTCGCGAAGACAGTGTTGCGAACTACGATGTGTTCTATTTCAGCGATACTACAATGGTCGAGGAGGATACTACTGCGACCGAATTCTCGTTGCAACGCATCGGATTGCGAGATATTGAAGTGAAGAATCTCTCGGCAACCTTCCTCGATTTGAGTCACCAGATGGAGGGGCGTTGCAAGGGTCTGAACATGACTTTAAGCACGGGCGCTAATCTGCAGAAATTGCGTGGTCGTGGTAAAGTCGATTTGGAGATTCAAGAACTCTTCTATAGCGACTCGTTAAACTATGGTCAGTTGTCTGGCTTGGAGTTGAACGGTTGTCGATTGCGCTATACTGGCGATACCGCTGCCGTCAAGATTTCGGATCTGAAGATTGCATCGCAGGAATATCTGCTTTCGGGCGAAACTGCTTTGTTGGCTAAAATCTGGAACATGCGTTTGGAGGATGTGGATGGCATGTGGGCCGATAATCGCCCAACCTTCCAGGGCGTTACTTCGCTCGATAGCTCGGAGGTGACTTTAGGCAAGGAGGATCTGATGTATGTCAAGACGGGTGCCGTGCGTTTGGATATGCCTGTCACCAGTACTGCAGAACGCTGGACTACTCAGGTGGATGCTATGATTCACGCTCTCTGCTTCTCGATGGATAGCCAAGGAACTTTGGCCGATCATCTTGATCTGAACACAAAGATGACCGCTTCGACCAGCAGTCAGTTCAATGACTTCGTGGTTTCGGATATGCTCTCGCAGGCAGGAAGCCAAGCGATTTCTGGCAATATTCATGTTGATATGACCGATACCACGGTTATGAAGGCTGATGTCGATGTGGTATTGAAGGCAACTTCGATTGATGAGATTCTGGCTTTGGTGCCAGCTGCCTACAAGGAATCGTTGAAGGGAATGACCTTATCCGGTGATTTGTCGGATGCTCATGTCGTTACCAATCTGGAGGTAGCTGATGCGTTGAAGCTGAAGCATGTGTCGGTCACTTCTCAGCTTAGCAAGTTCCATTATAACGACGATACGAACCTCAGCTGCGATATCGATAATGTCAATGCAATGGTTAGTTATCCTGCGGGTAAGAGAGGAAATGAGTTCTCGATCGATAGTAAATTGCAGACTCTGACAGTTGCAATGGTCGATGACTCAACCGATATTCATGTAGCTATTCCTGCCGGTGCTGCCAAGATTCTTTTGTGCGACGATATCATCGATGGTAAAGACCCTCGTCTTTCGATTGATCTTGACATGAACAAGATTGCAGTCTCGATGGATGATTCTGTCAAGGTGGATCTGATTGCTCCGGTCAGCTCGACCGACGTCGATATGGCTTCGGTCAAGAATTGCTATAAGGTGGCTTACAAGGGTTCGTTAGGTGGCATTGATATCGCCTATGGAAATATGCTCAAGGGCGAGACTTCAAAAATCGATATCAACTTCAACTGCCTTTACGATGAACGTAAAGAGGATGTCCTCGATATGGTTCAGCCTGTAGCAGACTTCACTATGGGTCAGGCTAAATTCCATGTGGATGGCTTTGAGTATGATGTCGTCATTCCAGGCGGTAAGGCTACGTTTAATAAGGACCGCGCTACTCTGTCGAACTTCAACCTCACTTTGGGTAATAGTGAGATGGCTTTGTCTGGTGTTGTGAACAATATCAACGATTGGATGAAGAACAAGGCCAAACTGGAGGGAGAACTCAAGTTGAAGAGCGCCCTTGTAGATGCTGGCCAGTTGATGGATATGGTGAGCGGAATGGGCTGTGATAGTATTGCCGACGCAGCGCCGCAGAATACTGCTGAAACGCAAGAGTCCTCAGCCATCCCTTCGGATGCCGATCCATTTATGGTTCCAATGGATATGCGCTTTGTCATTACGACCGATATCAAGACCGTTAAGGTGAATGAAAACAGCTTCGATAATGTGGCTGGCCAGTTGACTATTGACGATGGCGTTTTGGTACTGGAGGAGATGGGCTTCACATCGAAGGCTGCCAAGATGCAACTTACGGCTCTCTATAAGTCTCCACGTAAGAATAATCTTTTTGTAGGCTGGAACTTCCATCTGCTGGATATCGATATCGCTGAGATGATTCGTTTGGTGCCAGAGATCGATACTATTGTACCGATGATTTCAAGCTTTGCAGGCAAGGCTCAGTTCCACTTGGCGGGTGAGACCAGTCTCTTCGCGGATTATAGCCCGAAGATGTCTTCGCTGAAGTGTGTGGCTGCTATCGAGGGCAAAGACTTGACCGTCTTGGACAATGAGACTTTCCAGACTATCAAGAAGTATCTCTTCAAGGAGAGTACCACAAACAAGATTGATACGATGTCGGTTGAGATGGCTGTGGCCCGTAAGAAGATGACACTTTACCCAATGCTGATTGGTTGGGATAAGTATGAGGCTGTCATTTCTGGCAATCATACCATTGTGGATGCCATGCCTTTCAACTATCATATATCGATCACGAAATGTCCGATTGTGGGAGGTCATCTGGGCTTGAATATCACGGGTAACCTGGAGGATACCGACAATATCTCGTTCAAACTGGGCGATTGCAAGTATGCCAACCTTTATCGTCCGGAGAAACGAAATGTGACTCAGTCACAAACTCTTGAGCTGAAGAATCTGATCAATACTTCACTCAAACGAACTGTCAAATAATTTACACAATAATAATAATTTTTAATTTCAAATTTCATTTCGATGAAAAGAGATTCACAGATTTTTGGCTTGATCGCCGATGAGCGTGCACGCCAGATGAAGGGTATTGAACTTATCGCTTCCGAGAACATCGTAAGCGACCAGGTCCTTGAGGCTATGGGTTCGGTGTTGACCAACAAGTATGCTGAGGGTTACCCAGGCAAGCGTTATTATGGTGGTTGTGAAGTTGTTGATAAGGTAGAGCAGTTGGCTATCGACCGTTTGAAGGAGATCTTCGGTGCTTGCTGGGCTAACGTACAGCCACACTCTGGTGCACAGGCAAACGAGGCAGTACTCGCTGCTGTCCTCAATCCAGGCGATACCTTCATGGGTCTGAACTTGGCTCATGGTGGTCACCTCTCACACGGTTCTGCCGTTAACTCATCTGGTCTGTTGTACCACCCAGTTGCTTATAACCTCAACGAGGAGACTGGCCGTGTTGACTATGATGAGATGGAGCGTTTGGCCAAGGAGAACAAGCCAAAGTTGATCATCGGTGGTGGTTCTGCCTACAGCCGCGAGTGGGATTATGCTCGTATGCGTAAAATCGCTGATGAGGTTGGTGCAATCCTTATGATCGATATGGCTCACCCTGCAGGTTTGATCGCTGCTGGTTTGCTCGAGAACCCTGTTAAGTATGCACACATCGTTACTACCACTACCCACAAGTCTCTCCGTGGTCCTCGTGGTGGTGCTATCATGATGGGTGTTGACTTCCCTAATCCTAAGGGTGTCATGACTCCAAAGGGTGAGGTCAAGATGATGTCTGCTTGTCTCGATAGCTCTGTCTTCCCTGGTACTCAGGGTGGTCCATTGGAGCATGTTATCGCTGCTAAGGCTGTTGCCTTCGGCGAGATCCTCCAGCCAGAGTTCAAGGAGTATGCTCAGCAGGTGAAGAAGAATGCTGCGGTATTGGCTGATGAGCTCATGAAGCGTGGCTTCAAGATCATCTCTGGTGGTACCGACAACCACTCTATGCTGGTTGACCTCCGCACTAAGTATCCAGAGTTGACCGGTAAGGTTGCTGAGAAGGCTCTCGTTGCTGCCG
Organism: Bacteroidales bacterium; assembly: GCA_045627865.1. GTDB lineage: Bacteria > Bacteroidota > Bacteroidia > Bacteroidales > UBA3663 > Liminaster. Next base: position 77,987 of record JAZQOK010000010.1, on the reverse strand, counting down.
ACATCACCGCCAACAAGAACATGGTTCCATTCGACTCTCGTTCTGCATTCCAGACCTCTGGTATCCGTCTCGGTACTCCTGCCATCACCTCTCGTGGAGCTAAGGAGGATTTGATGATTCAGATTGCTGCTTGGATTGAGGAGGTTCTCAACGATCCAGAGAACGAGGCAGTTATTGCTAAGGTTCGTGGCGAGGTCAACGCCAAGATGGCTAACTATCCATTGTTCGCGTATTAATCAGCCCCTAACCCCAACCCTTCCCCCGCTCGGGGGAAGGGCTTTCTCTTGTCAATGCCACTTGCCAAAATTGGGCTATTGTGAATGAAAATTCATATATGTTGCAAAATTATATTGTGAAATATTTTGTGGCTGTGGCTAATTCGTTTATCTTTGCGTCCGAAAATTTGGGAACTTGTATTTACAACCTACAAGCGATTAAGGTAATTGTTCTTATTTTATGTGTCTCTTCAATATGGGGATTTTTAGAAAACTAAACTTGGTTATTTGGGAATGGAAGCATCCTGTCAGTGGATCTTCTCATTTGAAAGTTTATGAAGAACTTGCTTCTGAACATTCTGTACCTCTCAAACGTGTTTATCGTTTAGCGCATGGTATGCGTTCCGAAAGTCATATCGACGAACGTGTCGTTCGCGATCTGATACGTCTTGGTATTGTTGTTTCCTGACTCCCTGTAGCTTGTGTTATTTAAGGAAGCTAAATAAATTTACAACTAATATATTTACAACTTTTTTATGAAAAAACTATTATTCATGCTCGCCGTTCTGGTGAGTATGCTAAGCCCAAGTGTGGGTTGGGCAACAACGTTTATTAAGGATGTTGCCGTATCATGCGACACGGATGAAGGTACGGCAAAGAAAGCTCTCACCAACAATGGCTACACGGTCGTCGATACCGACCTGAATGCTGGTTGTGGTAAAGGTACGTATTACGTCTATGTAGGTTATACGACTACAACCAATGCTGCCGAGGCCATCACCGACCTCATCATTGCGCATAACTATTCACCCAGTTCCGACTCCTTCACTTGGAGCTATACTGGCAAATTTTATCGGATAGCAACCAATGTGCTTGAGAATGGTAATCTGAATCGTGGACGAGGATCTGGCTCTGCCAATCTCTGGCTCTACTATTCCAAGACGGGCAACACCACCAATGGGCAGAGCCTCGTTACATCTATCTATGGTAAAATTGGAGCATCCTCCAGTTCGGAGTACCTGGTGGGTGTCACATCCTCTACGGCCAAACCTGAGGGTAGCATAGATCTGAATATGGGTGCTGGTGGTAGCTACGTCTATCTCGGCCAGAAGAAGGAGCATACCCACAGCTTTTCCTATTGGAACTATACTACAGACAACCACCGATATGGCTGTGCCAGCTGTGGCTATGTAAAGAGCACAACAGCGCACAATTGGAGCAATAGTGGTGCCAAGTTCCAGGATCAGACCTGTACAACTGCCGAGGTGCGTTATCAGACCTGTACGAACTGTGGCCGTACGAACGATGCCAACCATACCTACATCGCAGGCAATGCCTTAGGCCACTCGTTCGATGAGGTGAACGATCCCCATCACACCAACTGTACCCGTTGCAAACATACCTTCTTCCGCTATCAGAGCAAGGATGGCAATGTGGTAAAGCCATATCAGAATAACTTCGGTGAGGCTCAGATTTTGAGCAATACCTATACCAATGGTGAGGGCGTTATTGAGTTCGATCGTACACTTACCACCATTGGAGAGAATGCCTTTTTTGAATGCAAAGGCTTAACTGGCGATTTGGTGATTCCAAATTCTGTTACCAGCATTGGAAATTCTGCTTTCGATAATTGCTCTGGCTTACAGGGCGATTTGGTGATTCCAAATTCTGTTACCAGCATTGGAATTTATGCCTTCTATAAATGCTCAGGCTTCAACGGCAATCTCAGTATTGGTAATTCTGTTACCAGCATTGGAAATTCTGCTTTCGATAATTGCAAAGGCTTACAGGGCAATCTCAGTATTGGTAATTCCGTTACCAGCATTGGAAATTCTGCTTTCGATAATTGCTCTGGCTTACAGGGCAATTTGGTGATTCCAAATTCCGTTACCAGCATTGGAAATTATGCTTTCGATAATTGCAAAGGCTTAACTGGCGATTTGGTGATTCCAAATTCTGTTACCAGCATTGGAGAACGTGCCTTCTATTATTGTTCTGGCTTCAACGGCAATCTCAGTATTGGTAATTCTGTTACCAGCATTGGAAATTATGCTTTCGATAATTGCTCAGGCTTCAACGGCAATCTCAGTATTGGTAATTCTGTTATCAGCATTGGACATTATGCCTTCCGTGAATGCAAAGGCTTAACTGGCGATTTGGTGATTCCAAATTCTGTTACCAGCATTGGAGAACGTGCCTTCTATAATTGCTATGGCTTTACGGGCGATTTGGAGATTCCAAATTCTGTTACCAGCATTGGACAACAAGCCTTCTATTCGTGCTCAGGCTTCAACGGCAATCTCAGTATTGGTAATTCTGTTACCAGCATTGGAAATTATGCCTTCAGGAATTGCACAAACCTGAAGAATGTTCTCTTCCTGGGTGATAAACCAGAGACAATGGGTGTAGGTGTATTCTACGAGGACAACCTTACCCTTTATGTGAAGGATTTGTCTCAGTGGGATACTAATGAGATGTATGAGGCCAAGAGTCTCACCTACAAGACCTGGAAGGAGTATTGCGAGGAGGTGATTGGTGAGCATGATCTGGATGAGAACTGCACATGTAATTTCTGCGGAAGCAAATTCCACACCTTTGCAGACGAGGATACACATCATGACTTCTGTACCCAATGCAAGCATGGCTTCTTCCGCTATCAGAGCAAGGATGGCCAGGTAATAAAGCCATATAGAAATAACTTCGGCGATGCCCAGATTGAAAGCAATACCTATGCCAATGGTGAGGGCGTTATTGAGTTCGATCGAAAGCTTACCACCATTGGAGAGAATGCCTTTTTTGATTGCTCTGGCTTTACTGGCGATTTGGAGATTCCAAATTCTGTTACCAGCATTGGAAATTCTGCCTTCGAATATTGCACAAGTTTCAACGGCAATCTCAGTATTGGTAATTCTGTTATCAGCATTGGAAATTATGCCTTCCGTGGTTGCAACGGCTTAACTGGCGATTTGGAGATTCCAAATTCTGTTACCAGCATTGGAATTTCTGCCTTCAATTGGTGCTCTGGCTTTACAGGTGATTTGGTGATTCCAAATTCTGTTACCAGCATTGGAGAATATGCCTTCTATTATTGTTCTGGCTTTACGGGCGATTTGGAGATTCCAAATTCTGTTACCAGCATTGGAAATTATGCCTTCGAAGGTTGCACTGGCTTGAAGAATGTTCTCTTCCTGGGAGATAAACCAGAGACAATGAGAACAAGTGTATTCTATGAGGACACCCTTACCCTCTATGTGAAGGATTTGTCCCAGTGGGATACTAATGAGATGTATGGAGCCGAGAGTCTCACCTACAAGACTTGGAAGGAGTATTGCGAGGAGGTGATTGGTGAGCATGATCTGGATGAGAACTGCACATGTAGTTTCTGCGGAAGCAAAATCCACACCTTTGCCGACGAGGATACACATCACGACTTCTGTACCCAATGCAAGCATGGCTTCTTCCGCTATCAGAGCAAGGAAGGCCAGGTAATAAAGCCATATAGTAATAACTTCGGCGAGGCTCAGATAGTAAGCAATACCTATGCAGAGGGTGAGGGCGTTATTGAGTTCGATCGAAAGCTTACCACCATTGGAAAGAATGCCTTTTTTGATTGCTCTGGCTTTACTGGCGATTTGGAGATTCCAAATTCTGTTACCAGCATTGGAAATAATGCCTTCTATTATTGCTCTGGTTTCAACGGCAAACTGGAGATTCCAAATTCTGTTACCAGCATTGGAAATTATGCTTTCGATAATTGCTCAGGCTTCAACGGCAAATTGGTGATTCCAAATTCTGTTATCAGCATTGGACATTATGCCTTCCGTGATTGCTCAGGCTTAACTGGCGATTTGGTGATTCCAAATTCTGTTATCAGCATTGGAAACGGTGCCTTCGTCAATTGCTCTGGCTTGAAGAAAGTCCTCTTCTTGGGCGACAAACCAACTATGGGAGCTATTGCTTTCCTCGGAGACACCCTTACTCTCTATGTAAAGGATTTGTCCCAGTGGGATACTAATGAGATGTATGATGCCGAGAGTCTCACCTACAAGACCTGGAAGGAGTATTGCGAGGAGGTGATTGGTGAGCATGATCTGGATGAGAACTGCACATGTAATTTCTGCGGAAGCAAATTCCACACCTTTGCAGACGAGGATACACATCACGACTTCTGTACCCAATGCAAGCATGGCTTCTTCCGCTATCAGAGTGAGGAAGGCCAGGTAATAAAGCCATATCTGAATAACTTCGGTAAGGCTCAGATTGTAAGCAATACCTATGCAGAGGGTGAGGGCGTTATCGAGTTCGACCGAAAGCTTACCACCATTGGAAATTATGCCTTCTATGAATGCGATGGCTTAACTGGCGATTTGGTGATTCCAAATTCCGTTACCAGCATTGGAAATTATGCCTTCTATGAATGCACTGGCTTAACTGGCGATTTGGTGATTCCAAATTCTGTTACCACCATTGGAGATTATGCCTTCACTAGTTGCTATGGCTTTACTGGTGATTTGGTGATTCCAAATTCGGTCACCACCATTGGAGAAGGTGCCTTCGCAGGCTGCAAGGGCTTTACGGGTGATTTGGTGATTCCAAATTCTGTTACCAGCATTGAAAATATTACCTTCGTTGGATGCGAAAGTTTGACAAGCGTGGTAATTCCAAATTCTGTTACCACCATTGGAGAAGGTGCCTTCGCAGATTGCTATAGCTTGCAGAGTGTGGAAATAGCATCTCTCCCACTATTTGGTGGAGATGCATTCTATGACGTCCCATGCGGCATATCCATTGCCCTTACCGATGAGTCGTATGTCTGCGGTGAAAAAGAATTTGATGATTCAGATTTGCCAAGTCTGCAATCGGCCAGCTACACTCGCCAGATGACGAACGAATGGGGTACTTTGGTGCTTCCTTTTGGTATCGACTACCTGCCTGAGAATGGTAACTATCGACTCTACCGTCTGGAGCGTGTCGAGAACCAGACCCTGCTGCTGAGTGAGTATGCCGAGGGTAATATCCCTGCAGGTACCCCTGTGGTAGTGAAGGCTGTAGGTGAGAAGGATAGCAAGGGCAAATATACGTTGAGCATCAAGCAGGATGCGCCAACCTTCGACGTGAAAACCAAAACCGTGGAGTGTGACAACAATGGTTGGTACATGAAGGGTACTCTGGAGCCTATGACGGCTGCCGCCGGAGCTCAGTTCAATCCAGCGGGTATGAATGTCTATTACATTGCTCAGAATCAGTTCTGGTATGCTAATCAGGCGTTCGATATGGCAAGATTCCGTGCCTGGTTCGAGGCTCCGGATGCAATCGATGCTTCGGCTATGCGCTTCCAGATCATGGAGGTTGAGGAGACTGGCATCCACACCTGTGCCGCCGGAGAGAAGGCAGAGTCGAGCTTTGATCTGCAGGGTCGCCGCATGTCGGCTCCTGTCAAGGGCCTCCAGATTATCAATGGCCGCAAGGTGCTCAAGAAGTAATTTTTAACCTCAGAGAAGATGAGAAGACAAGAAGATTATTTAGTAACAGAATGCTTCTATTCTTCAAGTCTTCCTTGAGAATAAAAAACCTCAGAGAAGATGAGAAGACAAGAAGATTATTTAGCAACAGAACGCTTCGGATCTTCAAATCTTCCTTGAGAATAAAAACCTCAGAGAAGATGAGAAGACAAGAAGATTAGTTTGTAACAGAATGCTTCTATTCATCCAATCTTCCTTGAGAATAATAAAACCTCAGAGAAGATGAGAAGACAAGAAGATTATTTAGCAACAGAATGCTTCTATTCTTCAAGTCTTCCTTGAGAATAATAAAACCTCAGAGAAGATGAGAAGACAAGAAGATTAGTTTGTAACAGAATGCTTCTATTCTTCAAATCTTCCTTGAGAATAAAAACCTCAGAGAAGATGAGAAGTCAAGAAGATTATTTAGCAACAGAATGCTTCTACTCTTCAAGTCTTCCTTGAGAATAAAAAACCTCAGAGAAGATGAGAAGACAAGAAGATTATTTAGCAACAGAATGCTTCTATTCTTCCAATCTTCCTTGAGAATAATAAAACCTCAGAGAAGATGAGAAGTCAAGAAGATTATTTAGTAACAGAATGCTTCTATTCTTCCAATCTTCCTTGAGAATAAAAAACCTCAGAGAAGAAGAGAAGACAAGAAGATTATTTAGCAACAGAATGCTTCTATTCTTCCAATCTTCCTTGAGAATAATAAAACCTCAGAGAAGATGAGAAGACAAGAAGATTATTTAGCAACAGAACGCTTCGGATCTTCAAATCTTCCTTGAGAATAAAAACCTCAGAGAAGATGAGAAGACAAGAAGATTATTTAGCAACAAAACGCTTCTATTCTTCAAGTCTTCCTTGAGAATAATAAAACCTCAGAGAAGATGAGAAGTCAAGAAGATTGGTTAGCAACAAAATGCTTCTACTCTTCAAGTCTTCCTTGAGAATAAAAACCTCAGAGAAGATGAGAAGTCAAGAAGATTATTTAGCAACAAAACGCTTCTATTCTTCAAGTCTTCCTTGAGAATAATAAAACCTCAGAGAAGATGAGAAGACAAGAAGATTATTTAGTAACAGAATGCTTCTATTCTTCCAATCTTCCTTGAGAAATAAAAATAAATAAATAAAGAATTCATGATGAAAAAGAAATATATAGCTCCAGAGATGATTCAGGTTGAGGTGGATCACACCGACGTGATCTGTACATCTCTCCAATATGGTGGCGTAGGTAATGGATTGCCAGCAGAGGCCCCTGAGATGCGCCAGCGCGGCTCTGGCTGGAATGACTACGAGATGTAAAAGCCCCTTCCCCCTAACCCCTCCTAACAGCCCCTAACCCCAAACCCTTTCCCCGGTCCGGGGCAAGGGAGTGGTTTGAAAGAGTTGACAAAAAAGTCCCGCATAGTATTTCTACTGTGCGGGATTTGTTGTATATACTCCCTTGCCCCGGACCGGGGAAAGGGTTGGGGTTAGGGGCTGCTGGGGGAGGGTCTATAGCAGCTCCTGGCTTCTCTTGATAAACTTAGCCAAAGCTTCTCGTTGTTCAAAGGGGCCTGCTGCCCCTGTAACCCCAGGGATGGGCTCGCTTTGTCTGTTTACAAGAGTTCTTGCGATCTCTTGATAAACTTAGCCAAAGCTTCGCCCTTCAACATACCGCCCTCGAGGAGAGCGAGGTCGATGAGCTGACGGAGGGTGGTGTCGTTGGCAGCATAGCTGGCAACTGCGTCGGTCTCCTGCTTCTTCAGGTCCTCAACCTCCTTGCGGAGAGCATCGAGGAGCTGGTTCTTGTCCTCTGGGAATTCGCCGGCCTTGGCCTTGTACTTCTCCTCTTCAAGCGGCTTGATCTGGCCCTCTTTGTCCTCGATTTGAGAAGAGAGGATAGAGAGAGAGGCCTTCAATGACTCCTTGGCTGCTGCGAAGATCTTCTGAACTGTTGGAGCCTCGGTATTGACGATGAGGTTCATCTGCTCTGGCATCTGACCATAGAAGTTCATGCCGCCGCCCTGAACCTTGCTCATCTCCTTCATACGACGCATCCATTCGTTCATGGCAACCATGACTGGTTTGTCGTTGGCCTCCATGGCCTGGAAATCAACAGTCCACTCTACGTTCTTGCCATCCGAACCCTGGCAGACTGGGATCTGAGTCTGGAAGAGGGCGTTGTTGGCTCGACGCTCAGCTGCGGTGAATTCCACCTTCTTGGCATCGGCCTTGCGGATCAGGTTAGAGAGTGTGTCGGAGTCGATGCGGTTGAAATGGCACTTCTCCTGCTTCTGTTCCTGCTGGTTCATCCATGGAGTATCCAACTGACCACCTGTTTCGATGACGTCATAGCCCTTGGCCTTGGCCTGCTCGATGTAGCTGTATTGGGCGATCTTATCGTCGGCATAGAGGTAGATCAACTGACCATCTTTGTCGGTCTGGTTGCCCTCGACGAGCTTGCGGTATTCCTCGACGGTGTAGTAACGGTTCTCGGTATTCTTGATGAGCGAGAAGTTGATAGCCTTGTCGTAGAACTTCTCGTCGCTCAGCATGCCGTACTGGATGAAGATCTTGAGGTCGTCCCATTTCTCTTCGAACTTCTGACGGTCCTCGTTGAAGATCTCCTGCAGACGGTCAGCCACCTTCTTGGTGATATAGCCTGCAATCTTCTTGACGTTCTGGTCGCTCTGCAGATAGCTACGGCTGACGTTCAATGGAATATCAGGGCTGTCGATGACACCATGCAGCAGCATCATGAACTCAGGAACAACACCTTCGACCTGATCGGTCACGAATACCTGATTGCAGAACAACTGAATCTTGTTGCGATGGAATTCGTTATTCTCGATCTTAGGGAAGTAGAGCACACCGGTCAAGTTGAATGGGAAATCTACGTTCAAGTGAATCCAGAACAATGGATCTGGAGCCATAGGGTAGAGCTCGTGGTAGAACTTCAGATAATCCTCGTCCTTCAGGTCGGCTGGAGCCTTGACCCAAAGTGGCTGGGTCTCGTTGATCTGATTGTCCTCGTCGGTCTCCACCTCTTTGCCCTCTTCCCACTTGGTCTTCTTGCCAAATACTACAGGGATAGGCAAGTACTTGCAGTATTTCTTCAGCAAACCCTCGATGGTGCTCTTGAGGCTCATGTTGGCCTTGTTCTCATCGTCGAGGTAGAGGATGATATCGGTACCACGTTCTGCCTTGTCGCAGGTATCCATGGTGAAGTCTGGATTACCCTCACAGCTCCAAAGGGTGGCAGGTTCATCCTTGTAGCTCTTGCTTCGGATCTCGACCTTCTTGCTGACCATGAAGGCAGAGTAGAAGCCCAAGCCGAAATGACCGATGATTGAAGCTCCATCCTTCTTGTATTTGTCAAGGAACTCGGTTGCGCCTGAGAAGGCAATCTGATTGATGTACTTGTCGATCTCGTCGGCGGTCATACCGATACCATTGTCGCTGACTGTCAAGGTGCCAGCCTCTGGATCTACACTCACGCGTACCTTTAAATCAGTAGTCTCGCCATTGAACTCACCGGCACGTGCCAGGGTCTTGAGCTTCTGGGTGGCATCGACAGCATTGCTAACTAACTCGCGAAGAAATATTTCGTGATCGGAGTACAAGAATTTTTTGATGACCGGAAAGATGTTTTCCGAGGTCACATTGATTGAACCTGTTTTCATATTATTTAAGTTTGAATAATTTTAATTTTTAATGTCTGTTTTTGCAAGGTACAAAAGGCATGCCAAACAGAATTGTAATGCCAAATTGTCAAACTGTTTGTCAGTTTTGTCACTGAAAAGTATAAACAAATGTTAAATTTTACAAGAAGCAATCAATTGCACAAAAAAGTTTCTCAAAAAAAGTTTGGTGGTTTTGATAAATTGTCCTACCTTTGCACCGCCTTAAAGGAATAACCAGAATAACACGATACCTTAAAATAAACATTTAGTTTACATTTGGGTTATCTCCTTAAATCTTATACCAGGAAAGCATCGATTTTCAGTTGCTGGTGTAAGAGCCAGTAACACGATATTAACCTTAATTAATATAACTTCCAGAAGGATCATCGGTTCGATGATCCTTTTTAATTCTTTCATGGTTCGCGATAAATCACTTTTAGAACGATTATTATGCGAACGCGGAAAGAACGAAATAGGACGAAAAACGGGTCATCTGCGTGCAAAAAGACTTCTCGTAAATAGAGCTTGCGAGACTTGAATTTTAAAAAAACTGACGAAAGATTTGGTTGATTCAAAATAATTTATTATTTTTGCACCCAATTTTAGAACTATTTATGGCAAAGAAAAATAAATTGATGAAGTTCGACGATATGGCAGGCTACAGCAATGTCTTCCAATATTGTTTCGAACAGTTGAAGGAGGGAGGATTTCCATTGCGAGGAAAGTGGCATAGTGATTACTTCCATAATGACAATCCGATTGTAATTGAACTCGGGTGCGGAAAGGGAGAGTATGCAGTGGGTCTGGCACAACGCTATCCAGACAAGAACTTCATCGGCTTTGATATCAAAGGTGCTCGTATGTGGACAGGAGCAACACAAGCATTGGAAGAGAATCTGACCAATGTTGCCTTTGTCCGTACCCGCATCGAATTGATTACCCATTTCTTCGCTCCAGGGGAAGTCTCAGAAATATGGATTACTTTTGCCGATCCTCAGATGAAGAAGGTCAACAAACGACTGACCTGCACGATGTTTATGCAGCGTTACCTTCAGATTCTGAAACCAGAGGGTATCGTCCAGTTGAAGTCTGACTCGAACTTCCTCTATACCTACACCGAGGAGATGGCGAAAGCGAATCAATTGCCTATCCTGGCCAGCACACGCAATCTGTATGCTGATAATGACTTTACGGATGCAGCTACAATTGAAGCTCTGCGAAATATCCAGACGGCTTACGAACGTCAGTGGCTGGCTCGTGGTATCGATATCAAGTATATTGCTTTCACACCCATTCAGAAAGAGCAATGGATCGAACCTGAGGTCGAAATCGAGTTGGATAGCTATCGCAGCTATGGTCGTGATAAGCGATCGGCACTTGAGGTGCATAAGTAAAGCCCCTAACCCCAACCCTTTCCCCGGTCCGGGGCAAGGGAGTGGTTACAAAGAGAGGCTAAGTATGTCCATTTGGGAATAACCAAATGTATCCCGTGCTCTTTACCAAGGGGTAAGGGAGTGGTTACAAAGAGAGTCTCAGTATGTACATTTGTGAATAACCAAATGTATCCTGTGCTCTTTACCAAGGGGCAAGGGAGTGGTTACAAAGAGAGGCAAAGATTTAGTATGTTGAAATAATATAACAAACGCATACCCTTGCGTCCCAGTAGTGGTATTCACTCCCTTGCCCCGGACCGGGGAAAGGGTTGGGGTTAGGGGCTTTCTATGAAGTTGATTGAATATCAATACGAAACAGCGAGTCCTGACAGATATGGGATACTGAAAAATTTCGCACGTCTGAATAGAAGTTTGCCAACTGATGCAGAATATGTTTTATGGCAGTATCTTCGAAAAAGTCAGTTAGGGGTGAGGTTTAGAAGACAACATGCAATCAATGATTTTATTGTTGATTTTGTATGTCTGGATCAAATGCTGGTTATTGAAGTGGATGGGGATTATCATAATGATCCAGAACAAATACTTCAAGATAAGCTTAGAACCCAAGTGCTGGAACAATTTGGATATCGAATTTTGAGGTTTTCAAATGAAGATATATATAATCAAATAGAGATAGTACTTGAAACAGTAAGAAAATTTATTATATAAAACGCATACCCTTGCGTCCCAGTAGTGGTATTCACTCCCTTGCCCCGGACCGGGGAAAGGGTTGGGGAAAGGGGCTGTAAATATGGCACTATATCCGAAATTAATAACAGATGCACTGGCACAGGTAATCTATCCAGGCACCAAAAAGAATATCATAGAGAGCGAGATGCTGGCTGGTGACGTTCGTATCGATGGCACCAAGGTGAGTTTTACCTTGGTTTTCGAGAAGGAGACCGATCCGTTTATGAAATCCGTGCTCAAGGCAGCAGAGGCAAACATCAAGTATGCTTGTCAGCAGGTTGGCGAGGAGGTAGAGCTTGAGATCAAGACTACAACCAAGTTAGCTCCACGTCCTGAGCCAGAGAAGCTCTTGCCTCAGGTTAAGAATGTCATTGCCATTGCCTCGGGTAAAGGTGGTGTCGGCAAAAGTACTGTTTCTGCCAATTTGGCAGTGGGCTTGTCGATGCTGGGCTACAAAGTGGGCTTGTTGGATGCGGATGTGTTCGGTCCTTCGATGCCAAAGATGTTCCAGCTCGAAGATTTCAAGCCTTATGCAGAACGCATCGATGGCCGTGACCTGTTGATCCCAGCTGAGCAATATGGTGTGAAGATCTTGAGCGTTGGCTTCTTTGTCGATCCGAATAATGCAACCATCTGGCGAGGCAGTATGGCGTCGAGCGCTATCAAGCAGTTGATTGGTGATGCCAATTGGGGCGAGTTGGATTATCTTTTGATCGATATGCCTCCAGGAACCTCCGATATCCATTTGACCATTGTTCAGACCTTGGGCCTGACGGGTGCCGTTGTTGTATCAACTCCGCAGCAGGTGGCATTGGCCGATGCTCGTAAGGGCATTGATATGTTCCTCAACGAGAAGATCAATGTGCCGGTTTTGGGCCTGGTCGAGAACATGGCCTGGTTTACACCTGCCGAGCTTCCACAAAACAAATACTATCTCTTCGGAAAGGAGGGTGTCAAGGAGTTGGCAGAGCAGATGAACGTACCATTGTTGGCCCAGATTCCAGTTGTTCAAGGTATTTGCGAGAGTGGCGATCAGGGTTCTCCGATTGTCATGAATTATGACTCGATGGTAGGTCAATCCTTCCTGAGTCTGGCCCAATCAGTAGTCACCCAAACCAATATCCGTAATGCAAGCAAGCCTCGTACCGAACGCGTACACACCGACGGAAAATAATACTCCGGGCGAGCCTCGTGTACTGATTATCTATACCGGTGGCACCATCGGTATGGTACAGAATCCTCTGACAGAGACGTTAGAGCCATTGAACTTTGACCATCTGGCGCAGCATGTGCCTGAGTTGTCGCAGATCAAGGTGGCATACACTTCTGTCCAGTTCGATCAGCCTTTGGACTCGTCCAACATCAATCCTACCCATTGGGCCATGTTGGCGCACATCATTGTCGATAACTACATGGCTTATGATGGTTTCGTGGTTTTGCATGGTACCGACACGATGGCCTATACCGCCTCTGCACTCAGCTATATGCTCCAGAACTTGCAGAAGCCGGTTATCCTGACGGGTTCGCAGCTCCCGATTGGTATGTTACGTACCGATGGCAAGGAAAATCTGATTACCGCTATCGAGATGGCTGCTGCTCGCGATCGCATCGGTCAGCCGATGGTCCCTGAGGTTTGCGTTTATTTCCAAACGAAGCTTTTGCGAGGAAACCGTTCGAAGAAGTTGAGCGCAGAGGAGTTCAATGCCTTCCATTCTCCGAACTATCCAGCCTTGGCTGATATCGGCGTGCATATCTCTTATGCCCATCATCATATCAACTACCATACCCGCGAAAAACGTCTTAACCCTTATTTCAATTTCTGCACCGACATTATGGTGCTGAAACTATTCCCTGGCATTTCTCAGTCGATGGTACACAACCTGCTCTCTTTGCCCAGTCTGCGTGGTGTTGTGCTTGAGACTTATGGTGCCGGCAATGCACCGACTGAATCCTGGTTCATCGAGGAGATATCGTCGGCAGTCAAGCGTGGTATCGTCATCACCAATGTTACCCAATGTATCGGAGGCCAGGTTGAGATGTCTATCTATGATACCGGTAACCGTCTCTGTCAGGCGGGTGTTGTCGGATCTGGTGATATGACCACTGAGGCCACCATAACCAAATTGATGTTCCTGCTTGGCCAGGGGCTTTCGCAACGGCAGGTCGAGGAGGGAATGCTCAAGGATATTGCGGGGGAAATTTCTACCCCCTAACAGACCCTCTAAATCCCCCTGCTTAGGGGGACTTAAGTTACACAAAAACAGAAATGAACAAAATTCATCTGATCGAAGTAAAAAGCACCAACTCGTGGGTGTTGGAGAAATTGAGCAAGGGAGAGTCTCTCGCCGATGGTACAGTGGTATGGACCAAACGGCAGACGGCTGGTCGAGGACAGGTTGGCAATAGCTGGGAGTCTGAACCCGACAAAAATATCTCCTTCTCCGTATTGCTTTGTCCTACATTTGTTGCGCCACGAGATCAGTTCGTGATCAGCGAGATTACCGCTTTGGCGGTTTCTGAGACCATTCCAGGCTCCACTATCAAGTGGCCAAATGATATCTACATCGACGACGATAAGGTGTGTGGCATCTTGATCGAAAACCAACTGCAGGGCATGACTCTGGCCTATAGCGTCTTGGGTGTGGGTATCAATGTCAATCAGGAACGATGGATTGGTAATGCACCCAATCCAACTTCACTCAAATTGAAGAGTGGCGTAGAACATTCTCCCGAAGAGGTATTGGATCAGGTGGTTGAGAAGATACTTCGCTACTATCAACAATTGCAGTTGGACCCAATGGGTACACAGTTGCGCGTTCATGGCAAGTTCTGCGAACGATTGTATCGCCGTGAGGGGCTCCATCCTTATGTCGATGTCCAGACGGGAGAGGCATTCCTCGCCAAGATCAAAGCGATAGAGCCAACGGGAGTCATGCATCTGGAGACCGACCACGGTCAAGATCGTGCCTATTATTTCAAGGAGGTCAAATTCGTCCTGCCTTGCGGGGTAACAAAAGAATAAAGCCCCTAACCCCAACCCTTCCCCCGGTCCGAGGGAAGGGCGTATATACAAAATATGATAAAATGAAAGACGAAATTTTGTGTCCTAATGATTGTAACCACTCCCTTGCCCCGGATCGGCGAAAGGGTTCGGGGTTAGGGGCTGACGTGTTGTACATGCGCGAAGCGCTTAAAGAGGCCCATTATGCACTCGAAGAGGGCGAGTTGCCCATTGGGGCAGTAGTGGTATGCAGAGATCGTATCATCGGACGTGGACATAATCTGACTGAGACGTTGCACGATGTGACGGCTCATGCCGAGATGCAGGCCATCACAGCAGCGGCAGAGTATTTGGGCGGCAAATATCTGCAGGATTGTACTCTTTACGTTACTCTCGAACCTTGCGTGATGTGTGCCGGAGCTTTGGGGTGGAGCCAGTGCTCTCGCGTTGTTTATGGTGCCCCCGATCCCCGTCGAGGCTTCCAGCTCTATGCTCCGAAGGCTTTGCATCCGAAGGCTCAGGTACAGGATGGTGTCTTAGCTGATGAATGCTTGTCATTATTACAGAAATTCTTTAAGTCAAAAAGATAATGAAAAAGACTAACTTAATTCTATCGTTATTGGCCGGTTTTACATCTTTGGCCGCTCAAATTCCAACCTCCCAGGCCGATAGTGCCTGGCTTTTTACCTATGCTACCACCAAGAATGGAGGACGAAATGGTCTGCATTTCGCTTGGAGTACTGACCAGACTACCTGGCATGAGATTGGTCCAGAGTGGGCAACCGTCAAGAGTGACTATGGCAATTGGGGTCCTCAGAAACGTATGTTAAATCCAATCGTTCGTTTCAATACTGAAACCAATCTTTGGGAAGCTACCTGGAATGTCAATGAACAGGAGGAAACCCTGGCCTACTGCAACAGCGACAACATGTTGATCTGGAAACCACAGGATTATGCTGCTCCATCGCAGTATGCCTCGGCTCGTGTCGGAGCTCCCGATACCTGCAGCTTGACGCTTGACTTCAGCGGACGAGTTGTTGGCCAGAAGCATCGTGTGGCATGGAGTGTAGTCAATAACTTGCTGCAAGGCCATCAGATCCAAATGCAGAAGGATGCCCAGAATGCAGAGCGTGCCGTGGATGATGCCAAAGGTCGTTTCCGTAAGTTGGCACCACAGACAATCTTCATTCAGGTACAGACCGAAGGAGCGAAAAACATCTCCGACAAGCTGATCGGTATCTTCTTCGAGGATATTAATTATGCCGCCGATGGTGGACTTTATGCTGAATTGCTTCAGAACCGAGACTTTGAATATAACAGCAAGGATGGTAAGGATTGGAAGGCTACCTCGTGGTGGGAAGCCAAGGAGGCTGAGTTTAGCATTGGGGATGTTGACCCTATTCATGCCAACAATGCACACTATGCCATCTTGAAGTCTTCTACTGGAGCTCAGGCCTCCTTGACGAATCTCGGATGGGAGGGTATTCCTGTCAAGAAGAATGCCAAGTATGATTTCTCCCTCTTCGGCCGTGTTGCTGAGGGTAACAACGGAAAGATGATTGTCCGTCTGGTTGATAAGGAGGATAAGGTATTGGCTCAGGGCAGTGTGTCGATTCCTAAGGGCACAACCTGGAAGAAAGTCAATGTCGTTCTCAAAGCGGCCTCCGATGCCTCCGATGCCCGTCTCGTTATTCTGCCACAAGCGGCTGGTACATACCATCTGGATATGATCAGTCTCTTTCCACAGGATACTTACAAGGGTCGCAAGAATGGCATGCGTCGTGATCTGGCTGAGGCTTTGGAGGCTTTGCATCCGCAATTTGTCCGTTTCCCTGGCGGCTGCGCCAGCCATGGCAATGGCCTCGATAATATCTATCGTTGGAAGAATACCGTGGGTCCATTGGAGTCTCGTAAACCAGATTGGAACATCTGGCATTATCATCAGACCGTCGGTCTAGGTTACTTCGAGTATTTCCAGTTGTGCGAGGACTTGGGGGCTCGTCCTTTGCCAGTTTTGGCAGCCGGTGTACCTTGTCAGAACTCCAGCGTCGGCGGTTTTGGCCAGCAGGGCGGTATTCCAATGGACCAGATGGACGAATACATCCAGGATGTGCTCGACTTGATCGAGTGGGCCAATGGCGATCCAAAGAGCTCCAAGTGGGCCAAGATGCGTGCCGAAGCTGGTCATCCGAAACCATTCAACCTGACCATGATTGGTATTGGCAACGAAGATCTCATCAGCGACGTCTTCACCGTCCGCTACAAGATGATCTGCAAGGCAGTCAAGGAGAAGTACCCAGAGATGGAGATCGTTGGTACTGTAGGTCCTTGGTGCGAAGGTTCTGACTATGAATATGGTTGGCGCTTGGCTCGCGAGATGAATCTGGAGTATGTCGACGAACACTACTATAACTCCCCAGGTTGGTTCATCAACAACCAGGATTATTATGACCGATATGCCCGTACCTACAATGGAAAGCCATCGACCAAGGTCTATTTGGGAGAGTATGCCAGTCATATTCGCAACCGTAGCAATTGTATCGAGACCGCATTGAGCGAGGCTCTATATCTCTGTTCCGTTGAACGTAATGCCGACATTGTTTCGATGACCAGTTATGCTCCTCTTTTTGCCAAGGAGAAGCATACACAGTGGAACCCTGATCTGATTTACTTCAACAATACCGAGGTGAAGCCAACTTCTGGCTATCAGGTACAGCGTCTTTTCGGACAGAATGCGGGTACAACTTATCTTCTGTCATCTGTGAAACTTGAACATTCGGATGGAAATGTCCGTAAGCGTATCGGTAGCAGTGCCGTCATTGATCCAGTTTCTGGCGATCTGATCCTCAAATTGGTCAATTATCTGCCGGTCGAGAATGATTTCAAGTATGAATTACCTGCAGGTTATTCGCAGGTTAAATCAGCAGAGGTCCTGACTGGAAAACTGGATGAAACTCGAGCTGTTCCAGTGCCCCTTGATGGCGCTTTGCTCGAGGGTCAGTCTTTGACATTCAAAGCACCAGCATATAGCTTTGTTGTCGTTCGATTGTCGAAATAATTTTCTTAATGCACCTTTATATGAAAACATTAACCATTTTGTCCCTGATGGGAATTCTGTGCTTGGGACTTCATGCGCAGAATAAATTGAGTCATGAATCCGTTGACCTCGGTTTGAGCGTCAAGTGGGCCACCTGCAATGTCGGAGCCAATGCACCAGAGGCATTGGGAGACTATTATGCATGGGCAGAGACTGAGACCAAGGGGGATTATACCTGGCGAAACTATAAGTATTGCGAAGGATCTTCCACCACATTAACCAAATATTGTGTTGGCAACTCGTATGGCAAGTCAGACAACCTTTCTGTCATGGAGAACTCCGATGACGTAGCCACCCTGCAGTGGGGCAAGCAATGGCGCATCCCAACCGATGCAGAAATGACAGAACTTCGACAGAAGTGCTCCTGGACCTGGACAACATTGAATGGTGTGGCAGGCTACGAGGTTAAGGGTAAGAATGGCAAAACAATCTTCCTGCCTGCAGCAGGTAGCCGTCAGGGTGAAGAATCTGTCTTTGTCGGCGCACAAGGCATATATTCCACCCGTACTACCTGTAAGGATTATTCGTTCAGCGTCTATGATATCTGCTTCGACGAACAGAAGGTGGAGCGCGTTGATATCAGCCGCCGTTTCGGCGTCTCAGTCCGTCCGGTTTGTAAGTAATCCTATTTTACGACATCCTAAGAAGTATTCAATATCAAACCACTATGAAATTAATTAAGGCACTTCTTTTAATGTTCCTCTCCGTCCTGCCGATGGAGAGCGTTTGGGCACAAAATTACGGTCCTGTCACTCAACTGACAAATGATAGGTGGTATTATATCAAATATGGGGATAAATTCCTTTCCTATTCCGGAAATAAAGTTGTGTTGATTGATGCTCCCGATTTGGGCGCAAGTTGGGTCGTAGAAAGTCAGACGCAGGATCAGAATTGTACGAGCTGGAGAATCAAGAACTACAGATCAAACACCTATTTAGGTTATCAGCAGAGAGATGCTTGCTATGTGGCAAACTCTGGAGAAAAGTCAGAACCCTATACCATTACTTATCAAGACGGATCTTTCGCTCTCTTAAGTGCTCCTATCTGGTGGGATAATTCGCCTGACAAGGACAAGGCATTCTATATGACTGTGAATAAACAAAATCAAGTCGTCGGATCTGAAGGCAAGGTTGGCGGATGGCAATTCGTTGGAGGATTGACAAAAGCAGAGTTGGAGGAAATTGTTGGCAATGCAGCTTTACTGCTCAAGGCCCGTCACTTGTATCTCCTTTATGGTACATCGGTTAACCATATTACCTATTCGAACGAGGGAGAGAGTAAAAACAAGTTCATGGCATTTGAATCCGCTTTGAAGGCAATCACGGGAGAAGATGTCGCCAATGCGACCGAAGAGACAATGAGAAATAATTCAACAGACGATAAAGACGATAACCTCAACGCTCTTAAGTCCGCATACGAAGCAATCGACTTAATTAGTGACGTTAAAGTAGTACCTCCTGTCCCTGGAACTTTCTATCGTTTGAAAGGCGTCGCTGGAGGAAAATATCTCAATTGTAAGTTGAATAATGACAATCGACCAACCATGACAACTCGGGAAGAAAACGATTGTTTAAGCACATTGATGTACTATACCAAAGAGTGTAAACTTCAGTTCTTGGAATCTGGCCTGGCAATAAACAGTGAAGGATATAATGTTTCGACACTTGATGGCGCAAGTGTCATGACCATAGACCGCTCTCAGCGTAGTGCCAACGAAACGCTTGGCTCTTATAGTATCAGTACATCTGGTTCAAGTAAATACCTTTATGCAAATACAAATAATGTGGACAGATTTTCTGGCAATGGTATTCATGCCAATTGCGAGTGGTATCTTGAGGAAATAGAGGCAAGTAGCCTTAGTTATACCAGAGCAATGAGTAATCAGTGGGGCACTTTGTGTCTGCCTTATCCGATTGAGGCCAATGCTGCCAAATACCCATACGATTTCTACCAGATTCAAAGTATGGCAGACGACGTTTTGACTATTAACAAGATTGCTGATGGTACTATTGCTGCAGGAACTCCGGTCATCGTACGTCGCAATACAGGCGAAAGTGGAATTACCATTCCTGCTGCCGGCAATACACTCGTTATGGATCCGGTTTCAGGCTCGACTGCAAGCGGATTGACTTTGACAGGAACCTTTGTTGGTACTGGTATAACGAATGGTTATTATATCGCTAAGGATGCCTTCTGGCAGGTGCCAAGTGGTAAGACTGTTACTGTCGGTAATTACCGTGCCTATTTTGATGGTGCTGTTTCAGGCGCCTCGCAGTTGCGTATCGCTGTCGCTGAGGAGGAATCTACCGGCTTGAACGAGACCATGGCAGAGCCATCCATCGAGACCCTCTACAATCTGTCAGGACAACAGATTTCATCGTTGCAAAAGGGTGTCAACCTTGTGCGTAAGGCCAACGGCACTATGCAAAAGATTGTAATCCGTTAAGCCGTAAATGCAACGCGTGTGAATAGAAAATAAAGGAATTTTCGTTTTTTTTAGCAATTTGTTTTGCTATTTGAACGAAAATTCCTATTTTTGCGCGAAAATAAATATCCTTGATAGAACGTAATGAAAAACAGTATTATAAGTTTGTTCATGCTGCTGTCTTTAGGAACAGTGTTCCCTGAATCTGAACTGATGGCTCAGGTCCAGCAGAAAGGCATTGTCAAGGAGTATCGTGGTGCCGATGAGAAAGTGCCTCTTGCTGGTGTCGAAATCAGCGTAAACAATGCACCTCGTACCATGTCTGCTCAGGATGGAACATTCAATCTGCAATTCCGGTCACTGCATGCCGGCGATCTGGTTTCGGTACGAAGTATCCAGAAAGCAGGCTACGAGATTTTCAATAAAGAGGCTTTGGAGCAATGGATTATCTCTGGACGTGCAGAAATTCCTTTCACGATAGTGATGTGCCCAGTGGCGCAGTTCAAGAGAATGCGCGACAATTATGAGCGTGTTTCCAGTGCCAACTACGAGGCTCAGTTCAAGAAGGAAAAGGCACAATTGGCTCAGAAACGAGATGCAGGTAAGATGTCGCAGTCGCAATATGAAACTGCCGTTCAGAAAGCCAATGCCAACTACGAGCAGCGTCGCAGCCAGATTACACTGGTTGCAGAGAAATTCTCCCGTATCGACCTGTCGGAATTGTCAAACTCTGAGCGCGAAGTTATCAAACTTGTACAACGTGGAGAACTGGATCGTGCCATCATGACAGCCGAAGAGCGTGGCAATATGCAGCATATGGCCGACCTTTATCAATTGGCAGGTGGTGCCGAAAATATGGAGAAGGCAGATAGTCTGTTGCGTCGTTTGGCATGGAGTGATACTACCCAATTGGCTCCGATGGTTCAGTTCGCCGAGTTCGCCTACCGTCAGGCAGATTGGGTGAGTGCCTGTAAGGCGTATGAGTTGTGTTTGCGACATTCCGGAAACGACCCAGTGTCGCGTGCTCCGATCGCCCATAATTTAGGATTGCTCTATTTGCGCCTCAATAACCAGCAACGAGCCAAAGAGTTGCTTGAAGAGGCCTCTTCTTCGCGATTGTCAGCACAACTGGCGCTGGGCGCTTTGTCGATCAACGAACACCGGTGGGACGATGCACTGCAATATCTCCAGCTTGTAGCAGACTCCTGTCGATTTGGCTGGGAACAGGATACAACCCAGCAACAGTTGTTGAATATGCTTGTCAAGGCAGAAAACAATATCGGCGTGGTTTATATGCAGCAGAAGAATTATTCTCAGGCACAGAAAGTACTAGGATCGGCATTGATGCACGCCCAGAGAATGAACGAAAGGGAGATCCCTTGTGCAGGCATCTGCAATTCGTTAGGCAATCTGTTCCTGGCAACAGGCCATCTGCCGGAGGCTGAAAAACGCTATAAGATGACAGAACGCCTGCTGCTTCCACTGATGGCGCGTAATCCGCAAGGCGCCATGCCCGATCTGGCTCGATGCTATTATAACCTGTATCGAATTTGTCAGGGACAGGCTGGTCGAGAGGCTGAGGCTAAACGCTATCTCGATACAGCCATCCGACAATATGAAATTTTGGCAACTAACCAGCCACAAACTTATCGCAAGACATTAACCAGTCTCAAATCACTTCGATAAACAGATCATGAAAAAGATATTCTTACTCATAGCCCTTATGCTGGGCATGCAGACATCCGAGGCACAGAATGCTTTGCCAAAGTGGTTGAACGCCTCTTTGAAGGAGGGAGAATCCATTGGTACAGGTGTAGACCGACAATCCGCCCTGGAGGATGCTATCGGTCAGCTCTATGATCGTTTTACAATGAGCATCGATAGCACCTCGCTGCTGGCTACTCTGATGCAACGAGATAGTACAATCTCTGTCGATCAACGTACCGCTTGGGTGGAAAGTGCCATGGGAAATGAGGCATTTGAGGTTAAGGATACGTTGGAACAGGACTCTTCCTATTGGGCACATGTCGTGGTAACAGCCGAGAATCTGCAATCCTTTGTAGAACGACAGAGAATGATGAACCTGATGAAGGGAAGCGAATTCCTGATACGTGCCCATATCTGTCGTGAACAAGGTAATCTGATTGGCGCAGCTCAGGAATATGCCAAGGGTCTGACCGCCATCCGTCCATGTCTGCACAAGGCATTGAATTCTGATCTGCTTGAAGGCAAAGATCTGGGAGTAATCCTCTATGACGAATATCTGACCGTCTTTGATGGTATAGAACTTCATCCACTCTATGATTCTATTCCTGTGGTAGCAGGAGAGGAGATTCCCGTTGACTTGAAATTCGCTTTGACTGCTCATGGAAAACCTCTGTCAGGGTTCCCTGTTGAGGGATGGATTGAAGAGGGCCGAATGACCTCTGACGATCTGTCCGATGCTCAGGGTCTCGTCAAACTACACATCAAACAGGCACCATCAAGAAATGGCATGAAGGCTGGTGTCATTGTGAATCGTGGCCTGCTCTCTACCCTCGATGAGTCCTTTGCCAAGCCGATGCTGCTGGAACGTCTGAGTGCAGGCTTCCCTATGGCGCAGACCCAACTCCTGCTGTTCGATCCAACACCAACCTTCTTTATTGAATTGGATAGCATTGACCGTGATCATCGCGATAGTCTGGCTATTGTGTTGACCCGTCATGGTATGAAACAGGTAGAGGAGAAGGCTGAGGCCGATCTGATCTGTGCCATGAACTTCCAGATGGTACGTGGCGATGGTGTAAAAAGAGGAAATTATATGCTGGCTTCGAGCGAGTGCTCGATGACGATAAAGATTTCCGTTCAGGAGACTGGCGAGGTATTGGGTGAGTATAACATCGAATCTTTCAAGTTGACACATCCTAGTGCAAAATCCGACGAAGATATCCATGTTCGTGCCGTTCAGCTGATGATGCGTCGGGCATCAGACGAGATGCCTGCCAAATTCAGTAATGTGGCTTACGATAAACGCAAAGTAGTGTATGGTAAAGTGGCTAAGAAATAAGCATTGTTTCCTTGTCGGAACACTGGCCCTCCTTTGTACCGGTACGCTGTCTGCTCAGCAAACAGCAGCCCGCACGTGGGAGCTGGATCCGCTTGCTGCCGAGGCTGTGCTACTGCCTGAGCCGCTTCCTGTTCCTGTGCTGGTAGTGCCTCTCGGCATTCCGGAAATTCCGGGAAACCCGGAAAACCCGGTCACTCCGGGAAATTCGGCCATTCCGGCCCGTCTTGGCGACAAGAAGGAATTGGACGAGGAAATGACTGCTAAGATAGCCTACGGATCGATAGATCCTATCCGACCTGTCGATCCTGGATCATTGGTGCTGCATCGCATAGATAGTACAGGTATCCTCCGCACAGAAGGAGATATCTTCTGGATTGAAACGCTATCGAGCGATCTCTATTTCACGACGGCCGATGATACTCTGCAGATCTTGTGGTCGAAGGAGCATCCGGCACAGTCTATTTCGAATCTCCTGCTTGGACAGATTGATAAGCCCGACTTCGGGATTGACCTGACACATCGTCGTTATGGCAATGATAAACCGCGGTTTCATGTCAGTTGGGCATCGCTCTACAATACGCTTTGTTCTGAGGGAGTCCGTCAGTACGCTTCGGGCTTCGTCCGCGATGGCGGAAACTCTTTGCGAGGCATACTTATCGTGCATCATCCGAATGGAAACTATGTTCACATGCTTATACTTACCACGACAATCGAAGAGTTGTTCGCTCCCGATGGTCAGCGGAAGGATCTGCGTGGTGATCTGTTTACAAATGTTCCACAGCAAAATATCTTGAATCTCTATGAATAAGTTTTTCCGAATGTTGGGGATAGTCTTTGCATTATTCCTCCTTTTGCCACAAACCCTTCGCGCCCAGATGGACGTTAAGGTCGTCATCACCTCTGGTGTCGATGACTTCACAATCAAGAGTACCATTGAACAGAATGCCTCCAATCTGCTTTCCTGCTTCAACTCGGCCATTACCGAAGGAAAGAAGATCAAGGAGAAACTCAAGGCTCATCCGTTGCCGAAAGAGATGGATCAGTTGGTACGTGACATGTGGCAGACCAGTCCGATGATGTGCCCTGTGGATGAGGTGCGAACCAAATGCCTGCGTTTGCCGGGTGGTGGCTATCAGCTGCGTGACATTCCAGTGTCGATGCTGGCCAGCAATGAGGGCGATGAGAAGGATCTTGTCTTTAACTTCGATGCACAAGGAAACTTCCAGAATATCTATGTAGCGCTTGAACTGCACAATTATCGCAATGTGATTGTCGATGGTGTGGCAGTCGAGGACTTCATGCGCAGACAGATTATTCTTGATTTCGTCGAAAACTTCCGTACCGCTTATAATCGTAAGGATCTGGATTATCTGAAGCAGGTGTTCAGCAACGATGCCCTGATCATTACCGGCAAGGTGCTGCAGCAGAAGAAGACCGAGGGCAATGATCTGATGAACCGCTCTTTGGGTGCGACCAAGGTGCTTCAGACGGTTATGAACAAGGAACAGTACATGAAGAATCTACAGAAGGTATTTGGCAAGAACGCCTATATCGATGTCCGTTTTTCGGAGATGTCAGTCAAGCGTCATCCGTTGCATGAACGCATCTATGGTGTAACCATGAAGCAGAACTGGAATTCCTCTACCTATAGCGATGTCGGCTATCTCTTCCTGATGATTAACTTCGAGGACGAGATGCAGCCTACCATTGAGGTGCGTACCTGGCAGCCAGATAAGTATTCTGATACAGGCAAAAGCATCAAACGTGACGAAATCTTCAAGTTAGAGGACTTTAATATCTGATTCCTATGCGTAAGCTGTTTTCAATCTTATTCGCAATATTCCCGCTCTTTGTCGCAGCTCAGGACCTGAAGTTGTTGAACATCGAAGAGGATACTGAAGGTGGTATCGGTGTTTATCCCTGCGGTGAACGACATGAGGCCATGGTCCAGTTCGTTATCAGTGAGCCTTTCGGGCTGGAGTTCCGTTCCAACTACGACAAGGAATTGAATATACAGATGGATTCAGTGGCTGGTAAGAAGACCTATTCGATTGTCTTTGTAACCCAGGCTCCAGGTGTCAGCTACGATGGCCGCCGACTGACCGTAATGGCCAAGGGATTCCGTAACCATGTCATGACTCTGAACCTTCGCGACAAACAGAAGTTCATCTATAAGGTCAGCGATCCGTACAGTGCATTGCGTAGTCCTTATTTCGTTTATCAGGACAAAGGCAACGATCTCTTCTATCAGGGACAGTATCAGGGCGCCAAGGACTGCTATCAGATGATTCGTGTTTGTCCGGAGTACCAGATGAATAAGGCAGATATCGATGCCCGTATCCAACTTTGCGATTCCATGATTTATTGGAGCGCTCAAGCTTTGCGTTTGGAGCAGTTCGCCCAGTTCCAGGATGCAGTCGATATATATTATAAGATGTATCTCTACAACTCGGGAAGTAAGGAGATCGGCGAAAAGATTGGACATTGTCAGGCTGCCTATTCCAACGACTGCAACAATGAGTTCACCTTGGCTGAGCACTACATGAGTTTAGGTCAGACCGAACTGGCAAGAGCCTCTTATCAGCGTCTTGTTGATAAGAAGTGTACCTCTTATATGGCCGAGGCAACCGCAGCACTCAGCAACCTGCAACGTCACGACAACAAGGTGGCTCAGCATGCCCGTTGTTTCTTCTATGACTTCGGTGGAAATATGCCGATCGGTTTTACCTATGCACAGTGTTATACCAAAAATCGTCGCTCGTCGGGTTATATCACTTTCCGAATGAATAAATCGGATGTGAAGTGTCTGATGGGAACAGGATCTACCGATGTCTCATTCGCTGGAACCTGGCCAACCTATTCAGAAGCTTTCCCTAAAATGTACTCGTCTGATTTGCGCAATTGTTTCGATGATGAATCGCTGAAGTGGGTATATAACGAAGACTATGAGAAGAATTCCGAGGATTATTATCAGCCTAAGGAATTAGACTTTGAAACCAATTTGTCGTTCGGCTGGACCATCCGTTTGTGGCGATATTTCTTTATGCATCTGGGAACTGGCTATCATGGTGGTGGTTTCTATACGTTTGATTCCAATGATGCCTCCAAGGCTATTTCAGAGTGGAAACAATCCCATAATGCATTCAATCCTGCTACAGATCCGTTCAATACTTGGGATGAAGACCTCCGCCACGATTGCATGCAGTCCAATTGGTTCAATGGCGCAGTTGGTGAAGCCGGTTTGATCGTCAAGGTCTGGCGATTGAATGCCAAGGCAACCTATCAGTACACCTATTGGCTGAACAAAGGTCATTACAAGGAATTCCTTGACAACAATACCGGCAAATTCTACGTCGGCTTTGGTTTTAATTGGTAAACAACAACTCTACACTACTTGTCTAATATGATGAAAAAATGTTACTTGATGGCCTTGGGCCTGATTCCATGCCTGCTTTCTGCACAGGATTTCAAATTGAATGAGCGAGGTTATTTCACCTGCTCGGGTTCGGATGTCATGGTTTTCGATGACCAGTATCCAGAGGGACATGCTGGTGGTATCTCTATTATCCAGCAGGATAACCGAATGGCAACATTGGGTGATATCCGATTCGAGGCAACTCCTGGCCAGTGGCAGGGATTGCCGAAATTCCTCAAGAAGGAGATTAACCGCGAAAATAACGAGATCACGGTCTATATGGCCTATCCCGACAGCAGCAAGCACCAGGCAGGCTTCAATCCGATGTTTTATGCTGACTTCCAGTTCCATTATATAATCAAGGTCAAGGGTGTGGGCGATCATCTCGATGTGCGTGTTGAGATCGATAAGCCAATGCCTGCAGAATATGTTGGGAAACTCGGCTTTAACCTGGAACTCCAGCCTTCGGCCTTGTATGGAATGCCTTTCCTGATGGATAATCAGGCAGGACAGTTCCCACATCAGGCCATGGGACCAACCATGAAGACTTCAAGTAATGTGGATCGGTTGGGTGATTACTTTCAGGCCGATATTACCCATCGCTGGGGGGATCGCGTGATACAGCAGCACCGTGACCCCGCTAATATCGCTCAGTTGATGGGCGATTCTGCCATCTATAATCCTTATCGTGCCGACGATATTATTTCGAAACCATTGGCTGAGGGTAAGCACTTCGTGCTCCAGCCACAGGCTTCGGATCGTGTGGATTTTGAGAGCCTGAAGGGCGATCTCCGTCTGTATGATGGAAGAATGAATCACCAGAATGGATGGTTTGTGCTCCGTAGCGAGTTTGAAGCAGGTGCACAGGGAGAGGTGGCTCATTGGTCCATTCGTCCGAACGTAAATGCCAACTGGCTTTATACTCCAGTTGTGCAGACATCGCAGCTGGGCTATCATCCAGAACAGACCAAATTGGCTGTTATCGAGTTGGATAAACGCGACCAGACCTTTGCCGAAGTTAAGGTCTGCCGTATCGATCAAGAGGGCGTGAAGACTGTTCTGCAGGGTGCTGCTACCGAATGGGGCGATTTCAATCGTTACCATTATCTGACTTTCGACTTTTCGGCCGTTCAGGAACCTGGACTCTATCAGGTTTGCTATGGTTCGCAGACGTCGCCCATGTTCCGTGTGGCTGAGGATATCTTCGATCAGGGCATCTGGCAGTCGGAAATCGAGTATTTTCTGCCAGTGCAGATGTGCCATATGCGTGTGAACGATAAGTACCGTTGCTGGCATGATGTCTGCCACATGGACGATGCCGTGATGGCACCAACCGGATTCAATTACATCGATGGCTATACGCAGGGTGCCACAACTTTGTGTAAGTATAAATCTGGAGAACAGATCCCGGGTATGGCGGTTGGTGGCTGGCACGATGCAGGCGACTGGGACCTGCGCGTTGAGTCGCAATCTATTCAGCCTTGGCAGCTGTGCATGATGGTGGAGAACTTAGGAGCCTATTGGGACGAAACGACCATCGATCAGAAGAATCATCTTGTTGAGATCCATCAGCCAGATGGCGTCAATGATTACCTGCAGCAGATTGAGCATGGCGCATTGACCCTGATGGCAGGCTGGAAGGCATTGGGACGACTCTATCGTGGTGTCATCTGTCCGACAGTGCGTCAGTATGTCTTCCTGGGTGATGCAGGTTCTCACACCGACCGTATAGCTGGCACTGCCGACGATCGTTGGGTATTTACCGAAGAGAATCCGTCGCGCGAGGTTCAGGTGGCTGGCCGTCTTTCGGCCATCTCTCGCGTGCTGAAGGGATACAATGATACCCTCTCATCTCAATGCCTTGAGGTGGCTCGTGAGCTCTTTGCCGCTTCGCAGTCACAGGCATCGCCTTTCTTGTTGGGAAGCCAGTTGGAGGCTGCGGTCGAACTCTATCTGACCACGGGCGAAAAGCAATATGGTGACTTTGTTCTCAAGCAGCAGAAATACATCTGCGATCATATTGATCAGTGTGGCTGGTTCGTGGGCCGTTTTGACAAAGCTATTGCCAACAAGATTTTCTCGGCAGCCATCCGAAAGGCTTTGCCTGTTCTACAGGAGAAAGTCAAGCTGATGATGCAGATGAATCCATATCGCGTTTCGAACGGACGTGGCGGATTCTCTTCCGGTTCTTGGGCTGCCCAGCACGAGGGTTTCCGTTATGCGATGCTGCATGACAGCTACCCCGAGTTCTTTTCGACCGAATACATGTCTTATCTTGTTGAGTGGGCTTTAGGTATGCATCCAGGACGAAACCGTAGTACCTTTGTAGGAGGTGTCGGACAGGAGGCTGCCCGTATCACTTATGGCGCAAACCGTGCCGACTGGTCTTATATCCCAGGTGCAGTCATTCCTGGTACAAATCTTATCCAACCTGATCTTCCAGAGTTGTTGGAGTATCCATTCCTCTGGCAGCAGCGTGAATTCTGTGTCGATGGCGCTAATACAGCCTATCATTACGTTGTGATGGACTTGGCGAAGTCCTACAGAAAAAAGTAAAATTTGGCTGAAAATATTGGTGGATTCGAAAAAATAGAGTATCTTTGCGCCCACATAATATAAGAATATGTCAGATTATATCGTCAGTGCCAGAAAGTACCGTCCTCAAAGCTTCAAGACCGTAGTCGGCCAGAAAGCGCTTGTGCAGACGCTCAAGAATGCCATCCTTAATGGCAAATTGGCCCACGCCTACCTGTTCTGCGGACCTCGTGGCGTTGGTAAGACTACCTGTGCACGTATCTTTGCCAAAACAATCAACTGCCAGCATCTGACCCCAGAGGGAGAAGCTTGCGGTGAATGTGAAAGCTGCCAGTCGTTCGACGAGCAACGCTCTTACAATGTTTACGAGCTCGATGCTGCCTCGAACAACTCAGTAGATAATATCCGCGAGTTGATCGATCAGGTACAGGCTCCACCACAGTTGGGTCAGTATAAGGTCTTCATCATCGATGAGGTGCATATGCTCTCGACTGCTGCCTTCAATGCCTTCCTGAAGACGTTGGAGGAGCCACCACGTCATGCAATCTTCGTGATGTGTACCACCGAGAAGCAGAAGATTCTGCCTACTATTCTGAGCCGTTGCCAGACCTACGATTTCCAGCGAATCACAGTGCAGGATATCGTGGAGCAGTTGCAGCGTATCGCTACCGAAGAGGGCATTGAGGCCGACCCACAGGCTTTGCAGGTGATTGCACGTAAGGCCGATGGCGGTATGCGTGATGCACTCTCGGTCTTCGATCAGATTGTGTCGTTTACCGATGGCCATGTGACTCGCCAGGCTACTATCGACAATCTGAATATCCTGGATTATGAACTCTTCTTCCGTTTGACCGACAATGCGCTGCAAGGTAATATACCTGCAGCATTGGTTGCTTTGGATGAGATTATCCGCAAGGGCTTCGATGCACAGACCTTCATTGGCGGTTGGGCAAGTCATTTGCGTGATCTGATGGTTAGTCAGGATCCCGCTACCTTGTCATTGGTCGAAGCTGGCCCGGAAGTAGCACAGCGTTATCAGCAGCAGGCAGTACAGTGCCCACCGGCATTCCTGTATAGTGCACTGCAGATTGCTTCGGAGTGTGACTTCAACTATCGCAATAGTCGCAACAAACGACTGAGTGTCGAGTTGGCGATTGTCAAGATCTGCCAGTTGATGCACCCAACCACCTTGCCATCAGCACAACAGCCAACAGCTCCGGTGCAGCCGCAACCTGCACCTCAACCACAGCGTCCTGTTGCCCCTCAGCCAGCCCCAGCTCGTCCTGTTCAGCAGAGTTCATATGCTCCGCAAGCACAGTCGCAGCAGACGCAGGCCGCACAGCCTTCTCATGTAGATGCAATACAGCAACCGGCCGCCTCGGCTCCACAACCTCAGCGTGTGGTGATGGGTGGTGGCGCTGGTCGTTTCTCTGCCCGTCCGGGAGGTCCACGTCTTGCCTCCATTCATGGTGTTGGCGCAGTTGCTGAACCAGGTACAGTAGCCGCAGCAGCTCCTATTCGTCAAGAACAGGACATGAACGAACCTGTCCAGCCTGACGCGCTTCGGCGCGCATGGAAGGATTATATTAGTACCAATCCAACTGAAAAACTCCTGAACAATGTCATGGTTGGATACCTACCTCAGCAGGTAGATGGTACGCAGTATTTGGTGACATTGGCAAGTGAGGCCCAATTGGATATCCTCAATAATCATAAGGAGGCGATTGTTCGTTATATTCGACAGATGGTGCATAACTCTCATGTCGAGATTCAATATGAAGTGGCAACAGAAGATGTGCTCCAGCGACGAGCCTACTCGCCACGAGAGAAGATTCAGGATATGATTAATCAGAATCAGGTTGTCGATGAATTGATCGATACTTTCAAACTTGAATTAGGATAATTTCGGTCTTAATTTACATATCTCCAAATCCTATACTCTCTGTGCTGTCGTTAACTGTTGCTGACATTTAACGACTTGTAAAAATGCCAAGCAAAGGTTTGCTTGGCATTTTTACGTATAGTGAAAGTGGAAACCCTAGCTTTGCTCTGGGCTTTTACGTATGGTGAAAATGGAAACCTTAGCTTTGCTCGGGGCTTTCGCCTATAGTGAAAATCGAAAACACAGCTTTGCTGAGCGTTTTCACGTATAGCGAAAATGGAAAACCAAGCTTTGCTCGGCACTTTCTCCTATAGTGAGAGAGGTGAGCAAAGGTTTTTTATTGACCTGTTAGTCCCTATTTCACCAACAGATACATCTCTTTGGCAGCGAGGAGGAAGGCTCCGACTCCAAAAGGTGCAGTACTCTTCTGATCGACGGTCTGTCCTGGAATGGCTCTTTCGCCAATCGGCTGAACATAGCCGAGGCTACCATCCTCCTGCAGGGCAGTCTTGGTCAGATAGTTCCAGGCTTTGGTAACCACTGGCATATATTCTTTCTTGGGCAGAAGTCCTGTTCGGATGCCCCAGGTGAGACCATAGCAGAAGAATGCCGTGCCCGACGTTTCTGGTCCAGGCGCGTGGTCTGGATCCAACATCGAACGGGTCCAATATCCCTCTGGCTGCTGACAGTCTGCAACCGCTTTCGCCATCTCGAGGTAAGTCTGTCGGAAGTCATCGAGGTGGGCATAGTCTGCCGGCAACTCGTCCATACAGCGTGCCAAAGCGGCCAGTACCCAGCCATCGCCACGTGCCCAGAAGTCTTTCTTTTCGTTGATCGACTTATGCTTCGGGAAGATGTACTTGCCATCGCGATAGAAAAGGTGAGACTCGCGGTCATACATCAGATTCTTGGCATAGCTCCAGTACTCAAATAGTTTTTCGCCATATTGTGCATTACCAGTGATGTTCCCCAGACGTACCATGACAGGCATAACCATGTAGAGGCCGTCTGCCCACCACCAATAGTCGTTGTTTGAGGTGCTCATCTCGTACTCCATCACGCCCAGGGCGCGTTGGAGTTTTTTGATCTGTTCCGGATCATTGTCCTTCAG
The DNA here is from genome assembly GCA_045627865.1 of Bacteroidales bacterium. Lineage (GTDB taxonomy): Bacteria > Bacteroidota > Bacteroidia > Bacteroidales > UBA3663 > Liminaster. The sequence goes on along the minus strand of JAZQOK010000010.1, from coordinate 45,965 downwards.
CCCAGCTTGCTTGTCAATCTGCCAAAGTTCAGCGTAGCTCTGGAAGCAGATTTGCCAGTCACCAAACAGAACATAGTCCGGTTTCTCGCCATATTTGTATTTCCAAGAAGTGGTATCATTCGAGGTGGCACCCATCCATTGTGCACCTTCGGCCCATTGACGTGAATAATCTAACCAAGCCTGCTGATGATTCACCTGCCAGGCAGCAAGGTTACCGGTGTGATAGGCAGCATTCTGCCAGAAAGGACTGTAATCAGCGTATGGTTTCCAAGACTTAGCCTCTGTGATCGGATGTTCAGCCTGCCAATGGTTGTTGACTTTCTCCATTACAGCGAGAATAGAGTTCGAGGACCCCACCCCAGCCTTGGACCCCACCCCAGCCCTCCCGAGGGAGGGGGTGGAACAAGATAGAAAGAGAGGACAAAGGGTGGATGAGACTATAAATGCGGCTACAATAGTGAATATGTTCTTCTTCATAATGATTGTGTCTTTTATCTCCCTCCCTCGGGAGGGTAGGGGTGGGGTCTAGGGCAGGGGTCCCATGCTCACTCCCAATACAGAATCTGTTTGTTGATATGCCACTTGTGATCCTTCGGGAAGTCCTGACCTTCCCATGCCTTCTTTGAGGTCCATGGCAGTGGAGCGTCGGTCCAGAATGGATCGTCGGCAGGCAGACCCAATGGCATGAATGCAAGCGAGGTCATATAGAGAGAACCGTTGTTGGTATAGATATCGGCCACATTTGGATGACTGCCCACAAAACCGATGGTCAGGAATCCGGCAGGATTGAAATTCGTTGGGGCATCGGCATCGCGCTTCTGTCCGAAGAGCTCCTGCAAATCTCCCTTATACATGCGTTTCATGACAGCAGTAATAGCAGCACGTACCTGTCCGTTGGGTAACTGTTCTGGGAGCTGCTTCTGCCAGGCCAGCATAGCTAATGGCTGGAAGACTGCCAAACGATAAGGAATGCTTCGGCCGAAGACAGGATAGGTGCCCTCAGGAGAGATGAAACGCTCTAGGATGCAGCTATACTTCTGCATACGCTTGCGAACCTCAGCAAGACGCTCCTTTGGTCCCAAAGTACGGTAGTTGAGATCGAGACTATGGATGAGATAGTTGTTGCGAGGTTGTACGTCGCACACCATTTCGAGAATCTCGGCATACATTGGATGAATGACATAGGAGTTGTAGTAGTCGAAGGCAAACGAAGGTCCGTCGGCATACCAGCCATCTCCAATGTACCACTCTTCGGCCTTGTTAGCAGCTGTCTTGATACGGAAAGGATCATGGATAGGTTGATTGATGGTTTTGACGAGTTCCTGCTGCTCTGCGTCGAGGGTTGTTGGATTCTTGAGAGCCTCCTTGATGGCAGGATCAGAAGATGCCTTCAGAAGGAATGCCTCCTCCATGCCACAGAAGAGGAACCAGTTCTGGTAGGGAGGATCATAGCGGTGCAGCTGCTGTAGTTCGCTGATGTAACGCAGTTTGGTAGTCAGATCCAATGGCAACCAAAGGGCATTGTAGCCACGATGGAAACTCTCTACCAGATAAGCGGCATCTACTAGAGTTTGACCACCGGCCGTCCAACCCAGATAGTCTGGGCTTTTGGGATCAACAGCATGCTTGTAGGCACTGAGGGCCCAGGAGCGGAGTTGTTTGCGCTGTTGCCCTTCTGCGGTATCGTCGTCTGGTAAGGTGAGCCAAGGTGCGATGCCGGCCATCATACGAGCAAAAGCCTCCATGTAGGTTACTTTCTTGTTGCGACCGTCCCAAGTAGGCGACACCTCGAGATTGCCGCTTTCGTAGGTCATCACTTGCTGCAGACGTCCCTCCGACATGGGTTCAAGGATAGGCTGTGCCATACGATAGGCCAATGCGGTCCATACCTCGCGATCTGTCGGTTCTGGCGCTTTCTTCTTTGCCATTGCAGGTACAATCAGCATGGCAGAAACGAAAAGAATGAAAATCTTTTTCATAGTATGAGTTGTTTATTGTGTGTGGGTTGATGAATTACAGATTGGCAATAAAGTTAGCCAAGCCAGAGCAGGTCTCGTCGAAGAGGTCGATGGTCTTGGTGCGGAACTTGCCGTGTTTGTAGGCGAAATCGTCCTTCTTTTTATTGAGGGCATTCTCGTCTGTAATCCACTCTTCGGCAGTGAATTTCTCCGGATTTCGATCCTCCTCGTAATAATATGAGATATCTGACATCTTGATGGAAATTTTCTCCTGCAAGACATCGATGGTGAGCTTGTAGATAATCTGGGTGCGATCCAGTACGAATGCCTTCTTTTTGAAGGTCATATATTCAACCACCCCCATTTCCATGTGATGACTCTTCTTGTCATTGACCGATCCGGAGCGCTTTAGAACCTCCTCGCGGTTCAGGGAACGGGCCACATATCGAGCTGTGAGTTTGTAGAGAGAATCTGCGCTCAGTGAGGTTGAAACAGGGATTTCCTGACTGAACACAACCTTGCCATCAACCATTGGGACTGCTCCTGCCAGATATTTCTGTTCAATAGGAGCTTTCTCCTTGATCAATTGGGCCTGGGCTGCGCAGCAACCGAAAATGAGGCATAATGCAAAAATAATCTTTTTCATAGTTATTTTGAAGTTAGTTTATATTCTTTTTTAGCCTTATTTACTACCCATCCAGAGTAGGAACATGGCTATGATGACAAAGAGCAGATCCAGAGACTTTGATTTGATGTTCTTCTCCTTGAAGAAGAGCCAACCGGCAATAAAGCCGACAATCACGCCCGAACGGCGAACCAGCGAGATGATTGAAATCAGCGCATCAGGCTGCGACAGCGCATAGAAATAGCAGAAGTCAGCAATGCTCAGAAAGAGCGAGATGCAAGGAATCTGCCAACGCCAGTGGAACGGATGGGTCTTCTTGATTGGCCACCACGCGATGAAAAGCATAGCCAGCATCATCAATACCTGATAGAAGTTGTACCAGGATTGGACAATCATCTTATTGAATCCTCGGTTAGGCCAGATGCCGAACAGGCCGTGACCATTGTTTGGATCGCCAACGAGGAACTTATCATAGAGCCCGCTCACGGCACCAATCATCGTGCCTGCCAGAACCAGCCACATCCAGATGGAGTTCTTCATCGAGATGCCCTCTTTCTTGCCCGACATCGAAATCAGTCCAAAGGCAAGAATTGAGATCGTTACACCGGCCCATTGCCAAGGGTTCAGCTGCTCGCCAAAAACGAAGATTGCGCCCAGTAGAGCCAGAATCGGACGGGTAGCATTGATGGGCGAAGCGATGGTGATTGGCAGATGCTTCAACCCATAGTAAGCACAGATCCACGAAGCGAGCACAATGGCCGATTTCAGTATAATATAGCCATGGATCGATGGGTCTTCGATGCGGGGAATGTAAAGCAGGTTCCCCTCTGGAATAACATCAATGGCCGACAGTACGACCAATGGCAGGAAGATGCACGAACAAAAGAAGGTGTTGAGTAACAATACCGGAATGACGGCATTATCCTTCAAACTTACTTTCTTGAATACATCATAAACGCCAAGCAGCATGGCGCTCAGGAATGCAAATAGAATCCACATATATTACTAGTAGCCCCTAACCCCAAACCCTTTCCCCAAAAGGGGCAAGGGAGTGATTCCCACTGATGGTTGATGGGGCTTTCTTTTTTAGAATTACTTTTTCTATATACTCCCCTGCCCCTTGGGGAAGGGGATGGGGAAAGGGGCTACCCTTTAGCTTTAAATGCCAATGCGTAAACTCTCATCTGCTTCACCATGGCCAAAAGTCCGTTCGAACGGGTAGGAGAGAGGTGCTCCTTCAGTCCGATCTCTTCGATGAAATAGAGCTCTGCGCCGAGAATATCATCAGGTGTCTGGTCGTTGAATACCGAGAGAATCAGGCTCACAAGGCCCTTGACGATAACAGCGTCGCTATCTCCAGTGAAGTGAATCTTCTTGGTGGCTTCGTCGAAGTCTGCCTGAATCCAAACACGGCTCTGACAACCCTCGATAAGGTTTTGAGGGGTTTTGTATTCGTCGGCCAATGGTTCGAGGTTGTTGCCTAACTCAATCAGCATCTGATATTTGTCCATCCAATCATCGAATGCAGAGAAGTCATCGATGATCTGGTCCTGAATTTCGTTTATTGTCATATTTTAGAACTTAATATATTATCTGCATCAGTACATTGCCTACTTTTTGGAGTGTCTCCTTCGATATCTTGTCGAGTGTATCCTCAGTGGTGTGCCAATGAGGATAGAAGGTGCCATCGCCGTGCATGCGGGTATCGATGATGTCGATGGTGGGGATGTGGCGCATCTGGTTGACGAAGAGGTGATCGTCGGTGATGCCCGCCCCTTGTCGATTGATGAATAGGTTGCTATATCCCATTTTGGCGGCAGTCTGCCAAACTAGGTTGACCACATCGCTGGCATATCGATCCGAATAGTATTCACGATAGAAGGTCGCCTGACCAGAACCCACCATGTCGAGCAGAATGCCATAGGTTGCCTGATAATTGTCCGTGTGCGGATGCTTGCACCACTCCTGTGTTCCCAATGCCCAGAACTTCTCATCGTGGCTTCCCTTCCAGTCGTCGGGTGCACCATAGTCTTCGGCATCGGTCAGGAAAATGTCGATGCCTAGATTCGGTTGCTTAAGGCCGGCTTGACGGGCAATCTCCAGCAGGATGCCTACGCCCGAGGCACCATCGTTGGCAGCTGGTACAGGCAACTTGCGCTTTTCCGCATCTGCGTCAGCGTCGGCTACGTGTCTGCTGTCCCAATGTGACATAAGCAGAATCCTGTTTCGTGCTTCTGGATTATAACTTCCGATGATGTTGATGCAGGGTAGATGTGTGCCGTCGTAGGCTGTAACCGTTGTTCTTTGCACCTTGACGTCTGCCCCAAATCGTTTCAGCTCCTGTTGAAGCCATTCTGCACAGTCTGTTTGTGCCTTTGATCCGGGAACTCGAGGGCCGAAGTCCAACTGTTGGGCAATGGCAACATAGGCGCTGTCGGCCGAAAAACTGGGTACCACCTTCTGTTGGATGGTAGCAGTTCCCTGTTGCGACGAGGCGGTGACTCGTTCGGTGTTTCCGCACGAAATCAGTGTCAGTGCTCCTATTATAAAATATATAATGTACGCCATAACAATAGTAATATACGGGCGCAAAGTTAACAAAAAAACACTGAATTTGGGTACAAAAGGCGCTTTTTTTGATGTTAAACAACATATTTTATCAATTTTTTTGCAAATCGTTAGCTGTGTATGGGATTTTTTCCTTATTTTTGCGCATCCATTAAGATAAGAGAACCCAAAGAAACAATGAATAACCACGTTACCCACGACGGGGTAATTTCCAAAATTGAGGGAAGTAAAGTTACTGTGCAGTTCGTACAGCAATCGGCTTGTGCTGGTTGCCATGCCAAGATGCTTTGCACCGCAGGCGATACCAAACAACGCTCCATCGTTGCCGATAGTTATGGCGTGTCGTATACGGTTGGAGAGCAGGTGACGGTCGAGGTGACCAATCAGTTGGCCTGGACTGCCATGTTCTTCGCCTTTGGTCTGCCAACTCTGCTGGCGCTTGCCGTTCTCTTTCCAGCCATTGGCTATTGTGGCGAAATGCTTGCTTGTGCGGTCGAACTGGCTGTACTGGCACTCTATTATGTGACGCTCTATCTGTTCCGCGCTAAGTTGGATCGGAAGGTCGTCTTCGTGTTGCATCGTAAATACAATTAATTCAAATTAATTTTTTTATTAGTATCATTATGAATCCAATTCTGATTGCTCTCCTTACACTCGGTGTAATAGGGCTCGTAGGCTCTTTGTTGCTCTTCTTGGTAGCAAAGCAGTTCTATGTCTTCGAAGATCCTCGTGTAGGTGAGGTCGAAGAGTCTCTGCCAGGTGCAAACTGTGGTGGATGTGGTTTCCCAGGTTGTCACGGTATGGCCGATGCTTGTGTCAAGGCCAAGGACGCTGACAATTCGTTAGGTAGCCTCCTCTGTCCAGTTGGCGGTAGCGAGACCATGGCAAAAGTAGCTGGCATCCTCGGTCTCGAGGCTGGCGCAGCTGATCCAAAGTTGGCGGTAGTTCGTTGCAATGGCAACAAGTGCGACCGTCCAAAGATCTCAAATTATGATGGTGCCAAGAGTTGTGCCGTAGCAGCCTCTACCTTCAGCGGTGAGACTGGTTGCGTGTTTGGCTGTATTGGCTTGGGCGATTGTACCGTAGCTTGTGGCTTCGATGCTATCCACATGAATCCTGAAACCGGTCTTCCAGAGGTTGATGCCGAGAAGTGCGTCGCTTGTGGTGCTTGTGTTAAGGCATGTCCTAAGATGGTTATTGAACTCCGCAAGAAGAATGCAGCCAAGACTCCGGTCGAGAAGCGCGTTTGGGTTGATTGCGTCAATAAGGACAAGGGCGCTGCTGCCAAGAAGGCATGCAATAATGCTTGTATCGGTTGTGGCAAGTGCCAGAAGACCTGTAAGTTCGAGGCAATTACCATCGAGAATAACCTCGCTTGGATTGACAGCGACAAGTGTAAGGCCTGTGGTATGTGTGTAGCAGAGTGTCCTACTGGCGCTATCCATGCTACTGAGCCAGTTATGGCTGTTGTAGAGAAACTCAAGGCTAAGAAGGAGGCTGAGAAGAAAGCCGCTGCCGAGGCTGCTGCAGCTGCAAAGGCCGAGGCTGAGCAGGCTGTTACTGCTCCAGTAGCACAGCAGGAGGCTCCAGCTGCTCCTGAGGCACCTAAGGCTGCAGAACAGCAGTAATTTGTAATTAGTAATTCGTAAATTATCGAAGATAATGAAGACTTTTAAACTCGGCGGTGTTCATCCCGCTGCAAACAAGCTTTCGGACAAAGCTCCTATTGAGGTAGCTGCTGTACCGGCAATGGTCGCCATTCCTATGGCCCAGAACCTCGGTGCACCATCGAAGGCTATTGTCGCTAAGGGCGACAAGGTAAAGGTCGGAACCGTGATCGGTGAGCCAGGCGGTTTCCTTTCTTCTTTTGTACATTCATCCGTTTCCGGTACTGTCGATAAGGTTGACATGGTAGAATCCGCTACCGGTGTCAAGGTGCCAGCCGTCTTCATCAAGGTTGAGGGCGACGAATGGGAGGAGTCAATCATCCGCACCAACGATATCGACCGCGAGATCAAGCTCGACAAGCAGCAGATCATCGACAAGGTCAAGGAGATGGGTATTGTCGGTATGGGTGGTGCAACCTTCCCAACCCAGGTTAAGCTTATGCCACCTCCAACAGCCAAGCCAGAGTGCGTAATCATCAATGCTGTAGAGTGCGAACCCTATCTGACCTCTGACCACTCGTTGATGCTTGCACATGCAGAGGAGATCTGTATCGGTGTTCAGATTCTCGAGAAGGCTATGGGCGTGAACAAGGCATATATCGGTATCGAGGCCAACAAGCCAGATGCAATCAAGCTCATGACCGAGACTGCCAAGAAGGGCTTCCCTGAGATCGAGATCGTACCATTGCAGCTCAAGTACCCACAGGGTGGTGAGAAGCAGCTCATCAATGCCGTCATTGGCAAGGAGGTACCATCTGGTGGCCTGCCAATCATGACCGGTGCATTGGTACAGAACGTAGGTACTGCTTATGCTGTCTATGAGGCAGTTCAGAAGAATAAGCCACTCATCGAACGTATCGTTACCGTAACTGGTAAGAGCGTCAAGAAGCCAAGCAACTTCCTCGCTCGTATCGGTGTACCTATTCAGCAGCTCATTGAAGCAGCAGGTGGTGTGCCAGAGGATACCGGTAAGATCATTTCTGGTGGTCCTATGATGGGTAAGGCAATGCCAGATACCAACTCATACATGGTCAAGGGCTGTTCTGGCATTCTGATCATGAAGAACGAGGAGGCACGTCGCAAGGCTGCCGGTCCATGTATCAAGTGTGCCAAGTGCGTACATGCATGTCCTATGGGTCTTCAGCCAAACTTCCTGTCACGTTACAGCGAGCTCGGTATGCTTGATGAGGCCGAGGCAGAGCGCATCTACGATTGTATCGAGTGCGGTAGCTGCTCATTCTCTTGCCCTGCAAACCGTCCATTGCTTGACTGGATCCGTCAGGGCAAGCCAAAGGTAATGGGAATCTTGCGTGCTCGTGCCGCTGCTGCTGCCGAAGCTAAGAAAGCTGCTGAGGCTGCCGCTGAGAAAAAATAACTTATAACTCGTATCTAATAACTTCTTATTATCATAAGATTATGTTAAACGTATCTTTGTCGCCTCATGTGCATAGCGGCAACAGCACTCAGAAGTGTATGCTTCAGGTGCTGATCGGCTTGGCTCCTGCACTGCTCTGGTCTTTCTACCAGTTTGGCTCAGGTGCTGTGATCGTTACTTTGGCATCAGTAGCATTCTGCTTGCTGTTCGAGTTCGTGATCACCCGTTTCATGCTGAATACCCCAACCACATTGGGCGATCTTTCAGCCGTTGTGACTGGCGTATTGCTGGCCTTCAACGTTCCTTCAAATCTGGATCTCTGGATCATTGCCATCGGTGCATTGGTTGCCATCGGCATCGGTAAGATGTCGTTCGGTGGCTTGGGTTGCAACATCTTCAACCCAGCACTCGTAGGCCGTGTATTCCTGCTTATCGCTTATCCTGTTCAAATGACCACTTGGCCAACCGAGGCTGGTTATGCTGATGTTGCCACTGGTGCAACTCCATTGGCATTGATCGGTCAGTATGTGGGTGGTGCTAACGTTGAGCTCCCAACCCTCATGGACTGCCTGCTCGGTACTACAGGCGGCGCTATGGGTGAGGTTTCTGCTCTGGCTCTTATCCTGGGCGGTATCTATATGCTGATCAAGAAGACCATCACCTGGCACATTCCAGTCAGCGTATTGGTTAGTGCCTTTGTGTTCGGCTTCCTGTTCTACGGCTTCGACTTCAACCTTTCGCTCACCGAACTCCTTTGCGGTGGTATGATGTTGGGTGCCTTCTTCATGGCAACCGACTATGTGTCTTCGCCAATGAACGGTCGTGCACAGTTGCTCTATGGCGCTTGCATCGGTTTCCTGACCATTCTGATCCGTCGTTTCGGTGCTTATCCTGAAGGTATGTCATTCGCAATTCTGATCATGAATGCGTTTACTCCACTTATTAATAAATATGTGAAACCACAGCGCTTCGGCGTTGTTAAAAAGTAATCACCTATGGCAAAGCTTGAAAATTCTTTGAAGAATATGGTCCTGTCATTGACAGCGATCACATTGGTAGTAGGTGGATTGCTTGGTGCAGTCGCCTATGTTACAGCAGAGCCAATTGCTCAGGCTGCAGCCGACAAGCAGACTGCCGCTATTGCAGCTGTTGTTCCTGCCGAAGGTGCAACTGTAGGCGAGGCTCAGGTCAAGACCGCAGCCAATGGTACCGAGGCAACCATCTTCCCAGTTATGAAGGATGGTCAGTTGGTAGGCAACGCAGTCAAGGCAACCTCTAAAAATGGTTTCGGTGGTAACATTACCATCATGATTGGTTTCGATGTCGAGGGTAATATCCTCGGTTACAGTGTGCTCGATTGCAGCAACGAGACCCCAGGCCTCGGTGCTAAGATGCCAGATTGGTTCCAGGCTACTGGCAAGGGCAACGTGATTGGCAAGAATCCATCTAAGAATAACCTCACTGTTAGCAAGGATGGTGGCGAAGTTGATGCCATCACCGCTGCTACCATTTCATCACGTGCATTCTGTGACGCTATTGCTCAGGCAGCTGGTGTGCTTGGTGCTCGTATATGTTCAGATGCTTCAACCTCTGCCAGCCAGCAGGTCAAGGAGGAAACCCCAGCTTGCGAGCAGACTTGTGATAGCTGCCAGTGTGAAATGGTGGATGGCGAGTGTGCCAAGAAGGCAGCTGGTCAGTGCTGTAAGGATAATAAGTAATAACATTAATGTAAGGAGATATTAATTATGTCAAAACTTGGTATTATTATCAATGGTCTGATTAAGGAGAACCCTACATTTGTGTTGCTCCTCGGTATGTGCCCTACTTTGGGTACAACCTCTTCAGCCATCAACGGTATGAGCATGGGTCTGGCTACAATGGCTGTATTGATCTGCTCAAACTTTGTAATCTCGTGTGTCAAGAGCCTTATTCCAGACAAGGTTCATATTCCATGCTACATCGTCATCATCGCAGGCTTCGTAACAGTCGTTCAGCTGTTGCTCAAGGCTTATGCTCCTGAGGTCGATGCCAAGCTCGGTCTGTTCATCCCATTGATCGTTGTGAACTGTATCGTGCTGGGTCGCGCAGAGTCTTTTGCTGCTAAGAATAGCCCACTGGATTCTGCATGCGATGGCATCGGTATCGGTCTCGGCTTTACTGTAGCATTGACTTTGATCGGTCTCTGCCGTGAGTTGCTGGGTGCTGGTACAGCCTTCGACTTCCGTCTGTTCCCTGAGCAGTTCGGCGCATTGACCTTCGTCCTTGCTCCAGGTGCATTCATCACCCTTGGCTTCCTTGTAGCAATCTTCAATAAGGTAACTAAGAAGTAAGGGACCCCACCCTAACCCTCCCGAGGGAGGGAAAATTAAAAGATTGTAAAACTTATAAAAAAACAAATCCCCCGAATGTAGGTGTCTTTCCTATTCCTCCCCTCGGGGAGGCAGGAGGGGGTCAGTACTATGAGTTATATTATAATGATCATCACTGCGATATTTGTTAACAATATCGTATTGGCACAGTTCCTTGGTATCTGTCCGTTTCTGGGTGTATCCAAGAAGGTTGATACTGCAGGCTGGATGGGTTTGGCTGTACTTTTCGTCATGCTGATTGCCACTTTGGTTACCTATCCAATCTATTATGGCGTATTGGTACCATTTGGTTTGGGCTATATGCAGACCATCGTTTACATTCTGGTTATTGCTGCCCTCGTACAGATGGTTGAGATTATCCTCAAGAAGTCGATGCCAGCACTCTATAGCGCTTTAGGTGTGTTCCTTCCTTTGATCACCACCAACTGTACTATCTTGGGTGTTGCTATCAATGTCATCAACTTCGAGTACAACCTGGCTGAGTCGGTAGTATATGCTATTGCAACAGCACTTGGCTTTACCTTGGCAATGGTTCTCTTTGCTGGTATCCGCGAACAGACAGCCATCACCAAGACTCCAAAGGCTATGGAGGGTACACCAATCGCACTCATCACAGCAGGTCTTCTCGCTATGGCCTTCATGGGCTTCTCGGGCGTTGACAAAGGCTTGAGCGCTGCGCTTGGTCTCTAATCTGCGCGATTATAATTTTTGATCCCCACTGATTTCTGGCTGCAAAGCCAAAGGTCAGTGGGGATTCTTATATAATGTTGTTAACTTTTCTTTGCATTCGCATGAAAAAATGTATAGTATATGTCATATTTTTATTGATTTTGTGAAAATATTGACAAAAATACTCACTTTTTCTTAAAATATGTTGCAAAAATCAATTGTTTGTTCTATCTTTGCGTGTCCTTAGATAACAAACTTAGGTTTTAAGTGGGTATTGTTTTTTACTTTGGGTAAACAATGCACTTGTCATGAAATGAATATTCGTAATTCTATTTTATATTAACTAATTGTTTCAATTTATGAGAAAACTCCTTTCTTTGATCGTATGCCTCACAATGGGTGTTACGATGTTGATGGCACAAACCGTGGTTCGCGGTACTGTCGTCTCTACAGAGGATGGTGAGCCGGTCATTGGAGCAGCTGTAATTATTACCGGTACAACAACTGGTACAACAACAGACTTCGATGGTAAGTTTACTATTAAGGTCCCCTCTGATGCAAAGTCGCTGACTATTTCGTATGTTGGTATGACTCCGCAGAATGTGACACTTGAACACTCGGACAAACCTGTCTTTGTAAAAATGTCTCAAAGCAATGTGCTTGATGATGTCATTGTTACTGCACAAGGCATTAGCCGTTCAGAGAAGTCTCTTGGCTATTCTGCAACCACTCTTAAGGCAAGCGAGATTACAATGGGTAGCAATGCAAATGCCATGACCTCACTTCAGGGTAAGGTTGCCGGTTTGTCTGTCTCTGCACAGTCTTCGGCTCCAGGTGCAACTAATAATGTTATCATTCGTGGTTTTAGTTCTATCAATGGTAGCAATCAGCCACTTTATGTTATTGATGGTGTGCCAATGGCTCAGACAGTTTTGTCGGGTCAGGGTCAGAACCTTGCTGCTGGTGGTATCAGCAATATTGCTCCTGATGATATTGAGTCGATGACAGTATTGAAAGGTGCTGCTGCAACCGCCCTCTATGGTAGCCGTGCTGCCAATGGTGTCATTCTTGTAACTACGAAAGCTGGTAAGCGTGGCATAGGCCGAAACTACCAGATTGAGTACTCTTATGGCCTTCAGGCAAGTCAGGTAAGCTATTTGCCAAACTTCCAGAATCAGTTCGGTCAGGGTTGGAATGGTGCTCAGACCTGGATTGAGAATGGTTCGTGGGGTGCTGCATTTGATGGTAGCTATCAGTTATATGGACCTCTTTACGACAGCCAGCAACTTGCACACTATTATAATGCAGTAAAGGATAATGTTATCGAGTTCTTCGAGACTGGTATCAATCAGACCCACAATGCTTCGATTAATGGTATGAGCGAGGATGGAAAGATGACATATTACCTCTCTTACAACTATACTGATCAGGATGGTATTATGCCAACTGAAGCAGATGTTTTGAAACGTAATACAATCTCAATGCGTGCTAGTTACGAACCAACTAAATGGCTGAAGGTAAGTTCAAGTATGAACTTCGCTAAGAGCAAGTTGGATGCAGTTGGTACTTATCAGGGTACTTCTGTGATTGATGGTATTCTTGAGATGCCTCGTGATATCTCTATTCTTGACCTTAAGAATACCTCAAGTCCATTCAATACACCTGCTGGATATTTTACCCCTTATGGCATCACCAACCCATATTGGGCTATCGAGAATAACTATAATCATACAGATTCAAAACAGGTATTTGGCAAGTTGCAAACTGATATAAAGCCAATCAAGGATGTTACTTTGTCTTACCGTTTCGGCTTTGACTACACTGATTATGATCGTAAGATTGGTTATCCAGAAATTAGTTTGGACGATGCTTTGGTTTGGGATGATATGGGTTATGCTCCATCAAGCATGAACCAGTCTGGTTATGTCTATTCTAGCTATGGTCGTCGTTATGAATTGAATCATGATGTTTCGGCTAACTACAATAGCTTATTTGTTGATAAGAAATTGAATGTAAATGCAACGGTTGGTTTGAATGTCAACGAGCGTTATAGCACATCATTGGCCGGCCAGACTGATGGATTGTCGTTTGCAACTGGTTTCTGGGATCTTTCAAATGGTGCTACCAAAACAACTCTTGAGGAGGCTCAGTCAAAGCGTCGCCTTGTTGGTTTCTGGGGTAACGTCGCTTTGTCTTGGAGAGAAAAGATCTTCTTGGATTTGACTGCACGTAACGACTGGTCTTCTACATTGCCTTCTGATGCTAATTCTTTCTTCTATCCAGGTGCAACGCTCTCTTACCTCTTCTCCGAAGATCTACCAGAAAATGATATCCTGACATTTGGTAAGGTTCGTTTGGCAATTGGTAAGACTGGTAACGATGCTAGCCCATACCGTGTGTCTTCAGGTTATACACAAGGTTATGCCAATGGCTACTATGGCTCAGATATTGCTAAATTCCCAATTAAGGGTATCAACGCGTTTATTCGTGATTCATGGAAGGGCTCATCTTCTTTGAAGCCAGAGATGACCACTGAGTTCGAAGTAGGTGCAAACCTCGGCTTCTATAATGGTCGTGTAGGCTTGGATTTCGCCTATTATAATCGCGAGACCGATGACCAGATCTTTACTTTGCCAATTGATCCAGCTACAGGATATAGCTCTATGGTTACTAATTTCGGTACCGTTAGCAATAAGGGTGTCGAACTTGTGTTGACAACCATCCCAGTACAGACTAAGAACTGGAAGTGGACCTTGGATTTTAACTGGTCAAAGAATGTGAACAAGGTCGTTTCATTGCCTGAATCGCTTGAAGGAGGAAAAGTCTCTATCTATGATTTCTCTGCAGGTAACGATGCTGTTTATATGTATGCCGAGGTTGGCAAGCCAATGGGCCAGTTCTATACCTATAAGATTGCCTATGTTGACAATGGTAAGGTAAATTACGACGGTCGTGGACAGATGCTTGTTGATGGCGCTGGTCAGCCAGTACTCAGTAGCGAACCGATGGATACAGGCAAGAACATGAACAACAAGTGGACGGGTGGTGTAAATACCAGTTTGACTGCTTATGGCGTTACCCTGAGTGCTCAGCTTGATATCCGTTATGGTGGTTACATGTTCTCTCGTACCCGTAACTTGATGCAGTTTACTGGTAACTCAGATGTTACAACCTACAATGGTCGTCGTCCATTCGTTATCCCTGGTTCTGTAACAACCGCTTCCGATGCAAATGGCAATACTGTTTATGTCGAGAATACTACTCCTATCATGACTACCGATGGTAGTTATCAGAATTACTTCAATGATTATGGTGCTGGTCTTGGTGGAGAGTTCTATCTTGTAGATCGTTCATTTGTTAAGTTGCGTAATATTAGCTTGTCATACGCACTTCCACGCAAGTGGCTCGCTCCTACACAATTGTCAGCAGCAAGCATTTCGCTTTTCGTAAACAATGTCTTCACTTGGACAGCCAAGGATAACCGCTTCCTGGATCCAGAGAACACTACTGTCAGCCAGTCATCATACGGTGATCTTGCTACTCAGTTTGGTGAACTTTATTCAAATCCATCTTGCCGCACTTATGGCTTTAACGTTAATGTTAAGTTTTAATACGGCCAAGTCAACTATTAAAATATAGCAAATCAATATGAAAAAGTTATATATTATGAGTGCTGTTGCTCTGGGCCTCGCTGCTACAGGTTGCGATGATTACCTGGACATCAACACAGATCCGAATTCACCTTCGGATGATGTCGTAACTACGAGCATGATTATGCCTGCGGTCGAGATGAATCTTGCTGCAAGTTATGGCGATTTCATGCGTATTACTGGCGGTTACTTTGCTCAGCACTATGCACAGAATTTCGGTACTTCAAACTATGTGGATTATAGTGCATTCTATATGTCTGCCACCCGTTCAAGCTCTACATATACTCAGATGATGCTCCGTGTCATTGGCAATGCCAATACCATCAAGGAGAAGGCTACGAAACAGAACGATTGGGGTACCTATCTTGCTGCCTCTACTTTGCGTGTCTTCGCCTATGAGGCTTTGGTTGATTGCTATGGCGAGATGCCTTATTCTGAAGCATTCACCGATAATAACTCTCCAAAGTATGAGGATGGTCAGGTTATCTATACTGGCCTTATCGAAGAGCTTAATGAGGCTTTGTCCAAGGCATCTGTTTCGAATTCTGTCTGCACCAATTTTCTCTATTCTGGCAAAACTGCCTCGCCTTGGATTCAGTTTGCAAACTCTCTGAAACTTCGTCTTTTGACTCGTGGTGGTGATGCTCTTGGCGCACAGGCTGCTCTTGATGCACTTGTTGCCGAAGGAAACTTTATTACCAGCGATGTTCAGTGGGCAAAATGTTGGACAGAAGAGTCTGGCAGTGAGTCTCCATTCTATGCAGAGGAGTTCGCCTCCAACTTCGGATCAACACAGATCAATGTTGTAGCTAATATTGCTATTCTTGGTACAATGATTCAGTCTTCTTATACCGATCCTCGTACTGCGGCCTTCTGGCAAAAAGGTAGCAATGGTAACTATAATGGCTATATCTCAAGCAATACCCAGATTATTCAGGGTACAGTCGATGCATCTGGTACAACTTGCGACGCTGCGTACTTTAGTCGTCCGGTAGCATCTTTTGATATGCCTGTTGTAATCCTCTCTTTAAGCGATGTCGAGTTCTACTTGGCTGAATATTTTGCAAAGAAGAATGATGCTGCAAATGCTAAGGCTCACTATGAGGCTGCAATTAAGGCTTCATTTGCTGCTGCAGGAGTATCGGGCGCTGCAGAAAATATTGCTCAGTATCCATACGATCAAGCCAACTGGAAGAAGACTATTGGTTTGGCTAAGTGGATCGCCAATGCTGGTTTCAATGGATTTGAGGCTTGGTGTGAGATGCGCCGTCTTAAGCAACCTGCATTCTCTGAGCAGAAGGGTACAAACTTCGACAATAATTCCAAAAGTTTTGATCCTTCATCTTACGAACCAGGCACTATCTACACTCCAAGAGATGTTAGAAGTGAAATTGGAGCAAAGAACTACTTGCAGCGTTGGCCTTACCCAGAGTCATCTACTTCTCGTAATTCAAATGCACCAAAGTTCCCTGGACATACTACTCCAGTGTTCTGGGCAAAGTGATTTGATTTAATATCTTAATTGTGTATTATTATGAAAAAATATATATCAGTATTGTCTCTTGCAGCAGGATTGCTTGCATTCTCTGCATGTGAATCAGAGGATACCAAAGGCCTTACCTATGTCGAGAACTATCCTATTATTACACTGGTAGGTGATGATGTTGTATCCCTTGCTTTAGGAGATGTATATGAAGATGCATTCACGTGTACCTTTGAAGGGGCCGATTATTCCAAGAATGTTGAAGTAATTATTACAGATATGTTGGGAGACGAAGTGGATGTAATAGATACTTCAAGTCCAAATATTTATACGGTTAAATATTCTGCTGCCAGCCCAAAGGGTTACCCATGGAGTGTTTATAGAACTATTTATGTTTTTGATCCAAACAATACCGTTGATATCTCGGGATCTTATGTTTCGGATTATGACAAGTGTTTGTTCAAAGCTTCTGATTGGAAGACATTTAACGAGATGATTGCAGATAGAGGTTATGCAGGAAAGGAAGCAAAAATTCAAGTAGAAATGCTTGTTCCTGGTATTTACAATATAGGTGATTATTTCGGTGGCTGGTACTCTTATGTGCGTGGCTATGCGGATTCCTACAAAGATCGTTATGATATGAAGGGTATTTTCTTGCTGAATGATGATAACACAATCACTTTGGTCAGCAGTCATGTTGCTGGCTGGGGAGATGGTCTTGATTACATCAAAGATGCCAAGTATGATCCTGCGACAGCAACACTCTCATGGGAGTTTAGCTATGCCGGCCAAATTTTTGGCATTGTTAATATGTCATGTCCAGCGTTGGTTCCTTCTACTGGAACCTGTTCTTGCGGATGTTCTGGTGATTGCACCTGTTCTGGGTGTAACTGAAATAAAAGAAGATAACGTAACTCTATAAATCTTCAAATAAAAAATATGAAAAAGTTTATATATTCATTCATGCTCATTTCATCTGTAGCTATGCTCACTTCTTGTGACCACGAATTCTTAGGTGAAAAAGAAGATGTTGGTCAGACTAGCATGTATGACATGTCTGGCGAATGGTATGTCTCTGTTCAGTGTATGGATGCTGACGGTAATGTAGTCTTTGAGGATGAAGATTTCTGGGAAATGGGTAAGTTCGTCATTGCAACTTCGAATGTGACAGCAAACAATACCAATCAACTGATTATTCAGGATAATGAGAATCTTTACAATTATTCTGGTGGTTACTTGAATCCATTCCGTTGTAAAGTAGATGTAGATTTGGCTTCGATGTCATTTGAATGTCCCGATGCAGAGAAGTATATTTATGCTACCGTCAATTATAATGATGGTACTGAAAATACCACCTACACGACCAATAATCTCTATTTTACAGCCACTCCTTTGGCAAATGGCGATTCAGTTGAGTTCGGAGGAAGTTATTATTTCCCAGAGGACATGACTTGCCATTTCTGCTATGGGGAGGGGACTCCTAATATCGCAATCAATATTGACTCAAAGGGATATGATGATTATGCCAATGACAATAATGTAGAGATTTGGGACGGTAAGGTTCTGAAAAATGCAGCTCGCCAGAATAATGGAACCGTTTGCGATAGCATTGTGTTTAATTATCGTTCTGATGACTATTATTTCAGCTACTATGCAAACAATGCAGGCTATGATCATTTCCGTATTCAAGGAAAGCGTTATAGCGGTCTTGCAGAAAATGATTGATACTATCCTCTTGTCATAAAAAAGAAAAGCTCCGGTTAGGAGCTTTTCTTTTTTGGGGTTTTACGAATCTGTTGAGTGTCAGTTTTAACGTATATGATTTCTAACGTCTAATCTGATTATAATGCCTTCCGAGAACATCCAATTTAGCAGCTCAAAAATCTGTCCCTTATAAGACTTATTTTTTATCATCTCTGTTCCAGAAAGTTTTACAGTTGTGACGATTTGATAGGATAATCCTATTATTAATAAGACAAAATTCGCAAATTTATACTCTAAATATCGGATTTTTATTATTTATATGACGAAATTAGATTCTTTTTCGTAACTTTGCACCTCGAAATAGTATGTTATTGTTGCGTAATACAAAGTTTGTCATTTATAGAAAATAAATATTTTATGCTCAAGAGAATTTTTAGTTTAGGAGCAACTTTGCTCTCATTTATTTGTGTGTTTGCAGGCGGTCTTTCCACCAATACTGCTTTCAATGCATCTTATCAGCGATTCTTCTCGCAGGAGGCAAATGTAGATGTTGCATCCATCTATGCGAACCCTGCAGGTGCAGCCTTCCTGAACAAAGGATGGCATTTCGGTCTTTCAACACAGACCGTCTTCCAGAAACGTATCATCACCACAGGCTTCTCAACAAGCTTGCCAGCTCCATTCGAGGGTGTCAACATCAACTTGCTGACCTTCAACCCTAACTACAACGAGCACATGCACAAGTATCAGGGTGTAGCAACAGCACCATTCGTTCCATCACTTGACGTAAGCTACAACGATGGCGATCGTTGGAGTTTCAACGCACACTTCGGTGTTGTCGGTGGTGGTGGTGCCTGCGAATTCTCAGAGGGCCTTGGTACCTTCGACGGTCTCTTCGGTGGCCAGTTGTTCTTAGGTGCATTGGAGATGCTCCCAGGTGAGATCACTAAGGCTGCTACCAACTACATGATTCAGCAGTACGTTGCCGCAACAGGCGATATGGATCCTGCATCTATTCAGGCAAACATCCAGCCATTTATCCTGAAGCAGTTCGCTCCAGAGTTCTTCGAAGGCGAGATTGATCTTCCAACAGCACAGCAGAAGGCTCAGGCAGGTATGGCTCAGGTAGGTCTGCCACTCGTAATGGCCAACTACAAAGGCTTCTGCGAAGGCTACATGAAGGGTAGCAACTATATGTATGGTATGCAGTTCGGTGCATCCTACAAGGCATTGGACAACCTCGCACTCCACCTCGGAGCCCGTGTCCTCATCAACCGTTCAAACTACGGTGGTTACGTACAGGATGCAGAGTTCTCGTTCGACAACGGACAGACCTACAACCCACTTCAGGCCAACGGTACCACTCGCGACTATTCCCTCTCATTGAACTGTAACCAGTTCGGTGTCGGCATCGCACCAATCGTAGGTATTCATTGGGAGATCAACGACAAGTGGAGCTTGGCAGGTAAGTACGAGTTCAAGACCCGTATCCGTCTCAAGAACGAGACCCGTATGAACGCAGTCACCAAGCAGTTGACCGTTATTTCCGATCCAGCATTAAATCCAGCATACCCAACCATGTCACAGTTCGCCGATGGTGCAACTGTAGCCGACGATATGCCAAGCCTCGCAGCCATTGGTGCACAATACCGTCCAACCAAGAACATCAAGTTCGGTGTCAGCGGTCACTGGATTGCAGAGAAGAAGGCCACCAAGCACAACAACAACCAGAAGAATCACGACGACGACACCTACGAGCTTCTTGCCTCAGCAGAGTGGCGTTGCCACAAGTGGTTCTCCATCTCTGGCGGTTGGCAGGGTACCCAGATCAACATGAGCGATCAGACCCTCAACGACCTCAACTTCTCGATCAGCAGCAACTCGATCGGTGCAGGTGTCCGCATCTACGTAACCCCACGTGCCAACATCGACCTCGGTTACATGCACACCTTTTACATTGATCGCGAAGTCACCAACACCAACTGGATGAACACTGGACTCGCACGTTACGACATCTACAGCCGCAAGAACAATGGCTTCGGTGTAGCCCTCAATTTGAATCTGTAATACGGTACAATTATTCTTCGATATACAAAGAAGGCCCCCATCCGGAGGCCTTTTTTTTGATATACCTCAAATCCGCAACTAATATTGAAAGTCAAAGATAGCAAGTCTAATCGCTGATTTCATTAATCAGATGCGGTGCTAAGTCAAAATTATTCTACTTGCGGGCTATATTTGAATAAAATTTCGACTAATGATTATAATTCAATCAAAATAAATGATTGTGTGCTATGTATTTTGGCTACTATTTAGCAAATAAGAACTCAATACAATGCTCATATTACACTGTTATAACGAATAGTACTGACATTCTACTCACATAGGAAAGAACTAGAAACAACGGAAAACGACGGAAAACGACGTCTATGAAATGGCTTTTGGCTATATCAAAGCCATAATGCATGGAATAACGATATGAAGGGATTATCTATGGATTATCTACTGTTACCGAAGTGTTAATGGAATATTATGCACCTGTCGGCAATATTTACTGGCCGAACAGATTGTTTTCACATTCTTCAATTCTTGCATCAAACTGTTCGAAAGTGATCTTCTGATCCCACAGTTCATGAGCGTTCTGATCATAAACTTTCAGATAAGAGAGAACTCTGACCAAAGAGTGTGTTTGTGTAGAGATATTAGTCAGAATATAGATTGTTTCTGGCTGCATCAACATTTCCAAACACTCCTCTCGTGTCATTGTTCGTCTGCCGTTTCTCCAATATTTGAAGCTCTTTTGCTCAATCTTTGCCTTTTCCTGATTGATTGCCACATTCAGATTCTCTGCGTAGTTCAGGGCTTCGAACATCTCGCCAAGCACGTCGGCAAAGCTACCTAACATCTTTTGACTGTTGAAGTTCTGTTTGAAACCTATTTCTACCGATTTACTTTCAAACAATGACCAACTGACACCCATGATGTCGATCAGGTTCTTAAAAACTTGCGATGGCACACTGTCCAAGTTATTGGGTAAATGATTCTGGCAGATAAGAAGTAATGAGTCCTGGTACTTCAGGGTCTCTGTAACATCTTCAAGATCACTGATTCGTCTTTCGATGTTCTTGAAGCTTCGTTCTACCAGAACTTTGGCCTTGGCTTGCTCTTCTCGACGTTCTAACCACATGGTTACTCCAAAAGTGAGCACAATGCCCAATATAGTGGCGACAAAGTTGCTCCAGAATGAACTCATCCATTCCTTATGTCGCAAGAAGAATCCTTTGATTTTACTAAAAGCAGACATTATTTTATGTTTTGTGTTTTACATCTTGAGTTTGCTCATCCAACTGTGACCACGGAGGCGAAGCAGGAAGATGATGCCACGGAAGCAGAGTTCCAATGCCATGGCAATCCAATAGCCGACCAGACCAAGACCCAGCACTTTGGTGAAAATGATAGCCATCGTGATGCGAACTACCCAGATAGAGGCAAGATTCATGCCACATGGAATCAGGGTATCGCCAGCTCCGACGAAGACTCCATAACAGACAATCGAGGCAGCGTACATAGGTTCGGCGAATGCTTCGATGCGCAGAACCTGTGTTGTAAGTGCCTGAACCGATGTGTCGGGCGTCATGATCGACATGACCTCTGGTGCAAAGAGGAACATAATGAGTCCCATGAAAGTCATAACTATCATGCCCAACGTAACTGTTATTTTGGCGAAACTGCGTGCCAAAGGCTGGCGTTGTGCCCCAAGGCTCTGTCCGACCAGTGTGGTCGCAGCATCAGCTACGCCATGTCCCGGCATATAACAGAGGCTTTCGACGATGATGCCAAAGGAATTGGCCGCAATGGCAATGGTGCCTAATGGCGCAATGATTACGGTCGAAGCAATCTGAGCTCCGCACATCACAAAATGTTCGGTAGCCATAGGCCATGCAATGTGCCACCATTTGCGTAGGATGCGGAAGGAGAAGGTAAAAAGGAAAAAAGAGAAATCGAACCTGCCGACATTGGGTTTCGGATCATCCCGATGCTTCCAGGGACTTAGTTGCTCTGATTTGAGGAACAGGTAACCAGCCATGACTATTGCTACGAGACTATAGGCGATGGCTGTGCCGATGGCTGCACCTTTTACTCCCATTTCGAGCCGGAAGATAAAGATCCAGTTGAAGATCATATCGAGCACGCAGGCGGTGGCCATCAGGATGCTCGGAACTTTGACGTTGCCAGAGCTGCGCAACATGCCTGCCGATAGGGTCATCAGGATCATGACCGGAAGCAATGCTGCAAAGATTCCGAAATACCATGATGCATCGTTACAGATCTCGTCGGAGCCACCCAACCAATGGGGCAGGTGTGGGGCGATGCCAACACCAATTGTGCCTAAAGCGATGCTGAACAGCAAAGAGAACAATAGAGATTGACGCAAGATGTGTCGGGCTTCATCGAAACGATTGGCACCAATCTGGTGGGCAACCTGTACGCAGAAGCCTGCAGCTACGGCGTGGCATACACCACCGAACAGCCAGGTCGAAGTGCTGACCAATCCGATCGATGCCGATGCCTGTGCTCCGAGAGTACCAACCATGGCGGCATCGATGTACTCCATCATAATCTGAACCAATTGAGCCAACATGGCGGGTACGGACAAAGCCACCGCCAGCAGCATCTGCTCCTTTCGGCTCATCTCTGCTCCATTTCGGATCTTCTCAAGTAACAGGTCCTTATTCATTCCCTTCTTTTTGCTATTAATTTGCTCCGTCTTTTTATTTACTCCATCATTCTAAATCATTCATGAAATCATTCTAATTGCTTTTAGAAATCTTCTAATCTTCTCCTCTTCCTTGAGTTAGTATTATACACGAGAAAAATTGAAGCAAAGAAGTTTTTTTGACATTAATCTTCTTATCTTCTCATCTTCTTTGAGTATATACAATAGTTCTAATAGAGGAGAATGAATTTTAGACTGATTTCAGAAAGATGGAGGATTAATAACCTGCAGTATGGAGGAATTGCTTGAATCGGTTGAGGGCTTCGGTCAAAGTGGCTCGAGGACAAGCCAAGTTGATACGAAGGAAACCTTCGCCAGCCTTGCCGTAGATGGATCCCGCAGCAAACCATACATGATGGTCAATGATCAGACGGCGTGAGAGTTCTGCACTATTGATGCCCAACTGCTGGCAGAGACTGCGGCAATCGACCCACATCAGGTAGGTGCCTTGCATGTCGGCAAAGCGGAGGCCGTCATAGGAGCTAAGTTGCTTGCAGGCAAACATGTAATTGTCGTAGATGTAGGCTCGAAGTGCATCCAGCCATTCTCCACCCTCGGTATAGGCAGCAATGAGCGCTTCGACACCGAAGGGATTGACATCGCAGGTCTCGTTCAGGTTGATGGCACGATCGATACGTCGGCGCAAATCGTTGTCGGGACAGACGATGAAGGCATTCTGCAAACCTGCAATGTTGAATGATTTGCTGGGGGAGAGACAGACAGCATACTTCAGTTCCTCGACCGATGCGGTCTCGGAATTCAATACTCTGCCTGCTGGAACGTACATGTGGTCGGGCGAAGTGAGTTCGTTGTGGATCTCGTCGCTGATGAGCAGTACGTTGTGCTTCTGGCAGAGTCTAGCTACACGGAGAATCTCTTCTTCGCTCCAGATACGTCCTGCGGGGTTGTGTGGATTGCAGAACAGTAGGGTGGTGGTCTTTTCGAGGGCTAAGGCTGCTTCGAGTGCCTCCCAGTTGATGGAGTAGGTTATTCGTGCGATGGAACCGCACGACACAGTGGCAGTAGTGCTGCACGACACCGTGGTTAATTCAACTTCGATAGCCTGACAGCCGGCATTGCGGATCAGGTTGAAGAAACAGTTATAGATGGGCGTGAGCATTACCACATTGTCACCAACTTGGCAATGTGCCTTCAGGATGGCAGCGATGGCAGGGATAACACCAATCGTGTAGAGGATATGATTGCGTTCGATGTTCCACTGATGACGGGTTGCAAACCAATCCTGAATGGCCTTGAAATAGGTGTCTGGTACCATCGTGTAGCCATAGCAGCCGTGGGTGGCACGACGCACGATAGCCTCTTGAACGCAGGGCGCAGTCGGGAAATCCATATCTGCTACCCAAAGTGGTAATACCTCTTCGCTCGGACATTCATCCCACTTGACGCAGTTGGTGTGTTTGCGTTCGATTATCTTGTCGAAGTTATATTGCATGATTTCGGTTCTTTTTGATTTTCGTCGATGACCAGTTCTCCAATATGACCATCCACATGGATTGAGCCAGACGATGGGTTCTTGATTGATGTAATGTCTCCCTTGATGGTTGCCTCGACGTGACTGTATTCGAAGTTTAGGTTGGCATCAGGACCGAAGGTGCAGTCTTCGAGCACAAGACCATCGACATAGCAGAGCAACTGCTCGCCTGTCAGGTGGCAGCGTACCAAGCGGATGTTCTTGCCATACCAGGCCAGATATTCGCCGTTCAGTTCAGAGTCATAAATGGTCACATTCTCTGCCTCCCAGAAGGCATCTTTCGAGTTGATGACAGCATTGTGTATCTCGACATTCTTGGCATACTGGAACGAATAGTTGCCATCCTGCCTGTAGTCGTTGATGCGAATGTTTGAGCAGTGCATGAAGAGGTAGTCTGCCTTGGCAATCGAGACATGGTCAAGACGGATGTCAGAACAATCCCAGAAAGTCTCGAGTGCATTGGGAAACTGACAATGATCCACCTCGATGCCGGTCATGCGGCGGAACATCTTGGGCGCATCAACCTGGCAGTTTGACATCTGTACGTCGTGACTATACCACAACGAGCTGCGAGCGCTCTCGGCAAAGTAGCAGTCGTTGACCTTGAATCTGCGGCACTCCCAAAAGACATATTTGCCCTCGAAGCGGCAATGCTCTGCCTCGATGTTTCCTGATTCCTTGATTGATGATTCTCCGACGTGGATGGTAACATCCTCCAACCGGAGGTCATGTGCTGTGTATAGTGGGCGTTCTCCGCCAAATTCCTGATTCTTGATTAATTGCATTTAAGAAAGTGTAGTGTATGAATTAAATATTTGAATTCAATTGTTCATAAATCTTCCCGACCAGAGTTTTGTTGCCAGCCACAATGGAGACATGTCGGTCATCGCGGAAGGGTTTGATGCAACCTCCAGCCTCCTCAACGATGAGGGCACCTGCACAGGCGTCCCAAGGCTTGAGATCAAGTTCCCAGTAGCCATCGAGCAAACCAGCTGCGACACAGCAGAGGTCGTAGGCTGCAGATCCCATGCGGCGGAATCCTCGCAGTTGTGGAATCAACTTGCTCGCATTGTCGATGTTGTTCTGCGGATGGGTGCCTTTATCGTAGGGGAAGCCAGAACCGAGAACGCATTCGTTCAGGTTGGTCTTGCGCGATACATGAATGAAGCGGCCATTCCAGTTGGCACCCTCGCCACGCACGGCACTGAACAATTCGTCCATGTAGGGAACATAGACGACGCCCACCACGGTTTCTCCTTTATGACGAACACCGATGCTGACGCAGAAGATAGGCAGTCCCTGACTATAGTTATTGGTGCCGTCCAATGGATCGACTACCCACTCCCAGTCAGAGTCGGCTTTGACGCAGTGCTCACCGCTCTCTTCGGCCAGAATATTGTGCTCCGGATAGCGAGAAGAGATTCGTTCGAGGAGCATGGTCTCGCAGGCTTTATCAACTTCGGTCACCACATCGCTGATGTTCGACTTGGTGGTCATCTGAAGGTTGCGACTACGGAACTTTTCGCGCTGGATACGACCTGCATCCATGGCCCAATCAATGGCATGACGAAGGATGTCGTGCACATCGTCATTTTCTTTTTTCCTGATCATATTATCTATATTTGAGTGCGCAAAAATAATTATTTTTCGGAGATTAATGGATAAAAATGTAGCTTTTTTACCGAAAGCAACCGCTTTTTCACGAAAAATGAGTATCTTTGGCCATTAAAAATAATAGAATGTATAACAATAAGACTGTCGCATATTATACTTTAGGGTGCCGATTGAACTTCGCCGAGAGTTCGACCCTGGCATTCCGATTGGAGCAGTTGGGCTTTACTCGTGTGAAGTCTGGGAACGCTGATTTGCTGGTTATCAATACCTGTGCAGTGACCGAACAGGCTACCGCCAAGTGCCGTCAGCAGATCCGTAAACTGATCCGCGAGAATCCTGCGGCTTTTGTGGTCGTGACGGGTTGTTATGCTCAGATTGAACCGAAGGAACTGGCTGATAGCGTGGGTGGCATTGACCTGATTGTTGGACAGGAGTTCAAGGGTGAGAACATCACCGGTTACCTGGGAGACCTGAGCAAGAAGCCGGAGGCAGAGGTAATCAGCACCCGCTTCCAGGAGATCCATACGTTTCATGCCAGCTGTTCGGCCGACGACCGTACACGCCACTTCCTGAAGGTGCAGGATGGTTGCGACTATTTCTGTACCTATTGCACCATCCCAATGGCCCGTGGCCGTAGCCGTAATCCGAAGATTGAGGAGTTGGTTCAGCAGGCACGAAAAGTGGCCGAAGGAGAGGGCAAGGAGATTGTTCTGACAGGTGTCAATATCGGCGATTTCGGACGGAGTACGGGCGAGTCTTTTTTCGACCTCTGTCAGGCTTTGGATAAGATTGAGGGCATCGAGCGTTATCGCATCGGAAGCATTGAGCCGAATCTGTTGACCGACGATCTGCTCCGATGGATTGCGAACGAGTCAGAGCGTTTTGCACCACACTTCCATATCCCTTTGCAAGCCGGTAGCGACGAGGTGCTGAAGCTGATGCGCCGTCGTTATGATACCGCTTTATTCCGCCAGAAGATTGAACTGGTTAAGAGTCTTTTGCCGGATGCCTTCATCGGTGTCGATGTGATGGCCGGCATGCGTGGCGAGACGGCTGAATTGTTCCAAAAGTCTTATGATTTCCTGAATAGTCTGCCTGTCAGCCAGCTGCATCCATTCACTTATAGTGAACGTACGGGAACGAAGGCGTTGGAGATCAAACCCGTGATTCCGGTGCGAGAACGTCATGAACGTACTGCCCGACTCGTGGAACTGTCGGAACGCAAACTGAATGCTTTCTATACGTCCCAACTGGGTACGACCCGTCGGGTGCTTTGGGAACAGCCAGCTAAGGGTAAGCCTATGCAGGGATTCACGGAGAACTATGTACGCGTCGAGGCTGCCTACCAGCCTGAGCTGATCAATGTGTGCGAGGAGATTGTTCTTTCGACCGATAATATCAAATTCAATTAAATAATAATGAAAATCAAAAACTACATCATCATGGCAGGGTTGAGCGTATTGACATTGTCGTGCGCAGAGCAGAAACGTCAGAATCCATTATTGGTGGAGTCGGAGGCTCCCTACGGAATCATTAACTACGAAGAGGTAACCCTCGAGGATTACCGCGAGGCTATCGAAGAGGGTATGCGTCTGCAGAAAGCCAACATCGAGGCCATCATCAGCAACGCAGAGAAGCCTAACTTCACTAACACGATTGCAGCTTTCGATAAGAGTGGAGAAGTGCTCGACAAGGCCATGCTTACTTTTGGCAACATCTCTGGTAGCAACAGTACCGAAGAGATCCGTAACCTCGAAACCGAGGTCTATCCAAAGCTCTCGCAGCATTCCGACGACATCTACCTCAATGCAGCTCTCTTCGATCGCGTTAAGCAGGTCTATGACCAGCACTATGGCGATTCCAAGTCCGAGTCAGAGATGCTCGACCACGAACAGATGTCTGCCTTGCAGCACATCTACCGTAATTTCACCAAGGCAGGTGCAGCCCTCAATGCCGATGAGCAGAAGCAGCTCCGTGCCCTCAATCTCGAAATCAGCAATCTGCAGGTACAGTTCAGCCAGAACCTCCTGCACGAGACCAACAATACCTACGTGACCGTCGATACCCGCGAGGAGTTGGCAGGTCTGCCAGAGGCAAACATCGAGGCTGCTGCTCAGATGGCCAAGGAGCAGGGTCAGGAGGGTAAGTTCATGTTCAACATGCAGCGTCCTTCGTGCAATCCAGTCCTTCAGTTCTGTTCGAATCGCGAATTGCGTCAGAAGGTCTATAATGCCTATTATAACCGTGGCAATCAGGACAATGAGTACAACAACAAGGAGATCTGCAACAAGTTGGTCAAACTCCGTCTGGTTCGTGCCAAGTTGTTGGGTTACAACAGTTGTGCTGAGCAGATTCTCAAGGATCGTATGGCCAAGGAGGTAGGGAAGGTCTATGACCTGATGAGTGCCGTCTGGACTCCTGCTGTCGAGAAGGCCAACGAGGAGATCAAGGATATCCGCAAGGAGATGAAGAAGGATGGCATCAAGGCCGAACCAGAGGGTTGGGACTACATGTACTACAGCAGCAAGGCCAAGGCTTCGAAGTTCAACATCGACGAAGAGAAGGTGGCTGAGTACTTCGAGATCAACAATGTGCTCGATGGTATCTTCTATGTTGCCAACAAACTCTATGGCATCACCTTCAAGGAGATTACCGGAACCGTTCCTACCTACGAGCCAACTGCCCGAGTATGGGAGATCCGCGACAAGGATGGTGAGGTGCTGGCTGTGTTCTATGGTGATTACTTCCCTCGCGATGGCAAGGGTGCTGGTGCCTGGATGTCGGACATGCGCGATCAGCAGTTCGTCAACATCGATGGCAAGGAGGTGCGTGTCATCCCAGTCATCCAGAATGTATGCAATATGACCAAGGCTTCGTCCGATAAACCTGCACTCCAGAATCTCGACAATGTGACCACCATGTTCCATGAGTTCGGTCATGCTACCCACTACATGATGCACAACGTGCACTATCAGGCTGTCTATAATACCGAAACCGACTTTGTCGAACTGCCTTCGCAGATCAATGAGCATTGGGCAACCGAGCCAGAGGTATTGGCTGTCTATGCCAAGCACTACAAGACCGGAGAGGTCATTCCTGCAGAATTGGTTCAGAAGATGGAGGAGAGCGGCAAGTATGGCCAGGGATTTGCAACGGTTGAGTTCCTTGCTGCTGCCATTGTCGATATGGAGCTGCACAGCATGACCTTCATTCCAGACAGCCTCGATGTTATGGAGTTCGAGGAGGAGACTCTCGCCAAGTGGGGCATTCCACGTCAGATCCTGCCACGTTACCGTGTCACCAACTTCAGCCATTGCATGGGCGGTGGTTATACTGCTGGCTACTATTGCTACCTCTGGAGCGAGGTATTGGATTGTGATGCCTTCGAGGCATTCAAGGAGTCAGGCGACATCTTCAATCAAGAGTTGGCTGCCCGCTATCGCAAATACTGTTTGGAGCCAGGTGGCATCGACGATGGCCTGACCATGTATCAGAACTTCCGTGGACGTGAGCCTCGTGTGGATGCACTCCTCCGTAACCGCGGTCTTAGCGGTGCTGGTTGCAAGTAAATAATACAATCAATGATAGACGTTCTCCGAGATAATATACAAATCGGTTACATCGCGACAATCCTATATTTCGTATTGTTGGGATGCTATATGCTTGCCCGTCGAGGCGATTCTGCCTGTTCGCAGGGTGAAGTGTTGGCAAAAAGGCGTATGACCCGCAGTGTAGGACTCTTTATGTTCTTCTGGGCATTTTCCTACTTTGCCTATTTGGTTCCCATTCTGTACGGACTATACAGCACACATCCGAGCTACGATGTATGCTTCATTGTCTCGTTGATGATTGAGATACCTGCACTATATCATATCATGCATGCTGTAGTGCAGAAGAATGTCAATACCTTGCGATGGACGTGCGGTTTGATGGCACCCTTCCTTGTTGTGTTGATCTGGTATATTATTTCGCTCGGTGGTCATCATACCCTTATTCCTGTCTATGCAACTTCTGTGCTTGACGTGGTGTTTATTGTCTATCTGTTCTTTAGACATTTCAAGGGGTACAAGAGTTATATCCGTCGTATCCGTTCGGAATACAGCGATATTACTGACCGTGAGATCGTGTGGTCGTGGTCCTGCTTCTCAGGCTTTGCTTTGCAGAGTCTCATCTTCCTTCTGTACGATTTGTTTTCGTTGCAAGAGTTGAGTCTGTACTATTGGGCATTCTCGCTAATCAATGGTGCCTATCTCTGCTACTGTACTTGCCGACAGAAGCCTTTGGATATAGAAATAGAAGATGATGATGAGGAGGACTTTGCTGCTACAGCCGAGGAGAAGAGGGAGGAAAAAGCCTTCTATGCCATCATTGAAGATAAATTACAGACGATGTGTGAAGAGAAACTTCTCTTCCTCGATCCTGATCTGACACGCGATACGCTTTGTAGTCACCTCTCGATTAGTGGGACTTACCTCAAACTGTATTTCCGTAGCCGCGATTTGTCGTTTTACCAGTATATCAATACTTTACGTGTGAGATATGCCTATAAACTGATGCAGGATAATCCATCAATGCCTATCCGTGATGTCTGTGTGCAATCTGGGTTCCGTTCGCAAACCACCTTCCGCAAGATGTTCAAGGAGGTGATGGATTGCCTGCCGTCGGAGGTGAAGACTACGAATGAGTGAAGACACTAAATGAGTGAATTTAATAACAATCCGCATAATCTTCTATAAAATAGAGAATTATGCGGATTGTTTTGTGTTTCCTATTATAAACTAATAAAATTTCGTTGAACCTAATAGAAGAAGATGTAGCCCATGGTGATGGCGGCAATAATGCCGATCAGGTCGGCAGCAAGGCCATAGCCGGCAGCATAGCGGAACTTCTTGATGCCGACAGAGCCGAAATAGACGGCAAGGACGTACATGGTGGTGTCGGTCGAGCCTTGGATGATAGAGGCAACGTGGCCCTGGAAACTATCTACACCATAGTGTTCGAAGACATCGAGCATCATAGCACGGGCGCCAGCACCATTCAATGGCTTGAGGATGGCACATGGCAGGCCTGCTACGAAGTCGGTGTTCATGCCAATGGTCGAGAAGATCCACCCCAAACCATCGGTGATGTAGGAGAGGGCTCCACACTCGCGGAAGAGGCTGATGCCGACAAACATGGCTATCTGATAAGGGATGATGGTGACTACGGTTTGGAATCCCTCTTTGGCTCCTTCGACGAAAGTACTGAAGAGCGGTACCTTCTTGAAGGCTCCCACCAACAGGAAGAGCATGATACAGCCGAACAGGAGGATGTTGCTGACCAACGTGGAGTAGAGCTTGAGCGAAGCCTCGTCGAGGGTGGCAAAGAAATAGGAGAGGCCGCCGATGAAGGCAATGGCTCCGGCAATGAAGCCCCACAGTACCTTGTCGAAGTGGATGCGTTGACGCATGCAACAGAGCAACAACCCGCCTAACGATGAGCAGGCGGTGGCCAGAAGCAGTGGCAGGAAAATGTCTGATGGATTGGCCGCACCATACTGGGCACGGTACATCATGATGGAGATTGGGATGATGGTCAAGCCCGAGGTGTTCAATACCAGGAACATGATCATAGCATCACTGGCAGTATCTTTCTTCTGGTTAAGTTCCTGCAGCTCCTTCATTGCCTTCAATCCCATTGGGGTGGCTGCATTGTCGAGGCCGAGCATGTTGGCCGAGACGTTCATCAGGATGCTTCCCTGGGCTGCATGACCCGCAGGAATGCCTGGGAAGATGCGTGAGAAGATAGGATTGATCAGCTTGGAGAACTTGGCAATCACACCGCCTTGTTCGCCGATCTTCATCAAGCCAAGCCAGAAGGTGAGTACACCGGTCAATCCCAAGCAGATCTCGAAGGCGCGCTGTGCCGCCTCGAAGGTTGTATTCATGAGACGACTCCAAACCTCAATATCTCCGAGGAAGGTATTGACAATGGCCATCAGGAAGGCCACAACGAAGAAGAATAGCCAGATGTAGTTGAGCATAAAGACCCACCCCCTGCCCTCCCTCATTAGGAGGGAGCATATACCACTGGAGGACAAGTGGAAAATAAAGTTAATAATACGAGAAGGGTACTATTTGAGTTGCTTCTCAATTACTTTTAAGACCTCGTCAATATGAAAGAGAACCTCTTCATTGGAGAATCTGATGACTCGATATCCCCAGGATTCAAGTTGTTGTGTGCGAAGCTCGTCATCTTCCTGCTGGGTTCGTTCGGAGTGATAAGCCCCATCTACTTCAATAATTAACCCATCTTCGCGACAAGCAAAATCTACTATATAATCACCAATAATATATTGCCGCAGAAACGAAACACCTAATTCTTTACCTCTGATGTGTTGCCAAAGAAAATATTCAGCATCGGTCGGATATTTCCTATTTTCCCGAGCAAAATCTTTCAGCAATCCGTATCTGTCAGGACTTGCATTCTTTTTCTCTAACATTGTATCAAGGTATTAGTTATTTCAAACCGCTCCCTCCCAATGATTAGTTCGGGTAGAGTTATCTAATGTTTCTATTGTTTCAACTGCTTCAAACCTCTCCCTCCCTATGAGGGAGGGCAGGGGGTGGGTCTATTTCCCTGCCGCTTTCTTAAGTCCGGCAATGACAGCATTGTCAAAGCCCTCTTTGGTCATTTCGTTCAGGCCCTTGATGGTGATGCCGCCAGGAGTACAGACCTTGTAGATCTCAGCATCCGGATATGAACCATTGTGCTCCAGGAGCTCGACAGCACCCTTGACGGTCTGATCAATCATAGCTTTGGCCACATGTGGATAGAAGCCGAGTTCGATGGCACCCTGCATGGCTGCTTTGATATACTCGAAGGCATAGGCAATACCGCATGAGGTAATAGCAGTTCCGGCAGCCATGAGACGTTCTTCGATGACAATGGCTTGTCCGAGTTCGTCGAACATGGCCTTGACAAGGGTCTTGTTGGCCTCCTCGACCTCCGTGTTGAAGGACATGAGGGTAGGACTCTGCTTGATGGCAATGGCTGTGTTGGGGATGACGCGTACCAACTGCATCTTATCGCCAGCCAGGAAGGTGGTGAGTTGCTCGAACGAGATACCTGCTGCCACACTGATGACGAGCGGATTATTCTTATGGAGAGCTGGATAGATCTCCTCCAATACTTGCTGTACGAGCCATGGCTTGATGGCTAATACCACGATGTTGGCATCGGCTGCAGCCTCCAGGTTGCTGAGGGTTGTATGAAGTCCAGGGACATCGGCCGACAGGCGGTCTAATGTCTGTTGAGTGTGTGCAGTAACTGTAATCTCTTCGGCCTTAATAACGGTGCCCGAAGCCAAGCCGCGGGCAATGGCGCCACCCATGTTGCCGGCGCCGATAATAGCTATTTTCATTTCCCAAATAGTTTGATGTTAATGTATCGTTTTGGATGCTCCTTGATGTCGCTGATCAAACTGTCAACATGGCCGATGGTCTCCTCCAGCTGATTGTGAAGAGCATCGCTGTTGATGAGTTTACCTGCGGTGCCATCGGTACTGTTGAGCGTTGCCACCATGATGTTGACTGAATCGAGTGTGGCCGAAGCCTGTTCGATGATCTCTTTGATGTGGGCCTGACGGAGTTCCTGACTCAGAGTGTCGAGGTTCGCTGTGGCGTTGTCTACGTTGCTGAGGATGCCCGGCAGTCCGCGATTGAGTTCCGAAAGAGTGCGATCCAGCTTGTGCGAGAGGTTGTTGATTTCGAGCAGGCTCTCCTGAAGTTTCGACTCGCGCACGATGACATTCAGTCCACTGAGCAGAGAATCAACCTTAGGCAACAAAGCCATTACCGCAGGCATGGCATCGGCAATGCCATCAGTCAGTCCAGGAGCCATCTCGCCTCCCGCCAAAGTGTCACCTGATGCCATCATTTCGGAGCCATTGCCCATGGTCAGATAGATGTTACTATTGCCCAGCAGGTCTGGCTGGATGATAGCAGAGGTCCCCTTGGGGAGTTTCAACGATGGATCGAGATAGAGACCAAGTACTACTTGATTGGTCTTGTAATTAAAGTCCATCGAACCGACAAAACCAACCTTGTAACCATTGAGTTTGACGTGGCTGGATTCTGCTACGCGTTCGACGTTTGAGCTGACCATATAATAGACGGTGCTGGTGTGCAGCTGTCCCTTGAGGAATTTGATGCCAAACACCAAAGCTACAATCGCAACGATTGTCCAGATTCCTATCTTCAGTTCGTTTGCTCTTTTCATTGTATTTTACTTGATTCTATTTCCTGAAGCATCGAAATGCACGATGAAAGCATCAGGGAAATTCTTGCGTATTTCTAATATCTGAGTCTGCAGTTCGGCCTTCTCTTTGGCCTCGCCAATGGTGTAACGATAGTATTCGTTGACCTGATAGTATTGTACTGGCCAAAGCCCTTTCAGCTCGGGGGCTCCCTTCTGGAGCAGGCGGGTCGAACTGACGAACTGGATTCGATAGCATTCCTTGGCAGGTATAGACGCTACAGTCATTACCTCTTCCTTTACTTCAGGTTTCGGTTCTTCCTTGATTTCCTCCTTCACCTTTGGTTCGGGCTCCGACTTAGCCTCTGCCGTTACAGGAGTCTCCTCTTTCTTGTTTTCAACTTCTATATTTCCCTTGGTTTCAGGTTTAGGCTCTTCCTTTACCTCAGGTTTTGGCTCCGTTGTGACCTCTTTAACTGCCGGCTTCTCCTCTTTAACTACAGGTTTTGCCTCTTTTTTAGTCTCAGGTTTTCTTTCTTCCGGAATGACAGGTTTAACCTCTGGTTCAGGCTCTGGGAATTCCTTCAGCTGACGATGACGCCAGTTGGTATAGTATTGGCAGAATCCCTTGTAGATGGAGCCTGCAAAAAGCGTCTGAGCATCGTCGGTGGTGATGAACTTCTCCTCCTTGACATTACTCATGTAACCCAACTCAACCAAGATGGCTGGCATTGGGCTATAGCAGAGTACAAAGATATTTTTCTGTTTGACGCCTCGGTCCTGGGCATAGTTGCGGTAGTCGGAACGACGGAGGTCGGACATCAGCTGATCCTGGACATAGTGGGCAATCTCCTGACTGTATTTGTTGTGTTTTTCGCGCTGGGTCTGGCAAAGGATCTTGGTCTCGATATCAACGGCGGTTTCGAAGTCAATCTGCTTGCCGTCGATGTCCAAGTTCTCGCGTTCGATCATTGTGCGTTCGCGAATGCGTTTCTGCTCTGACTCGCTTTTGCCTTGCAATCCGGTGATACCAAAGACATAAGTTTCGAAGCCTTTGGCGCTTCCGTCTAAGGCGGCATTTACGTGGATAGAGATAAAGAGATGTCCCTTGGACTGACGTGCAATGCGTGTGCGATCTGGCAGTGTCGGGTAAACATCGGTATCGCGGGTATAGACAATCTTGACTTCCGGATTCTTCTCCTTGATCATAGCACCTAACTTCAGGGCCACGTTCAGTGCAACGGTTTTTTCATCCTGCTTGCACTTGCGATGAGGTGTGCCGACATCTCCACCGCCGTGTCCAGGGTCGATGACAACCACGAATTGGTTGGCCGCTTGTACTGAAACGGAACAAAGCAGCATGATCAGTGTGAGAAATATGGAGTGAAATGGATGTAGTCGCATTTTTTTATCTATATAATTGGCGCAAAAATAACAAAAAAGTTGTAGAACTCCAAAAAAAAATGTATTTTTGCACCGAAATTAACGTATTTTGAACCATTTTATTTAAATATATGAGTGCAAAAAGCAAATTCGGTCTCTTAGGACATCCTTTAGGACATAGTTTTTCGCGTAAGTTCCACAACGATCGCTTTGCTCAGCTAGGCATTGATGCTGAATATGAGAACTTTGACTTGGATGATATCCAACTTCTGCCCGGGCTCTTGTCCGAGACTTCAGACCTATGCGGTATGAATGTTACCATCCCTTACAAGCAGGAGGTGATGCAGTTCCTGGATGAATTGGATCCTTTGGCTGAGAGAATCGGTGCGGTGAATGTGGTCAAGGTTCAGCCTGCTAATGGGCGTGAGTCTAAGGTCGAAGGCTTTTATCTCAAAGGCTTTAATTCTGATATTGTCGGCTTCCGCGATAGCTTGAAACCGATGCTTAATGGCAATGAAAAGGCTGCGCTGATTTTGGGTACGGGTGGTGCCAGCAAGGCCATTAAGGTGGCATTGGAGGATATGGGTATGAAGACCACCTATGTGTCGCGTACTGCGGCTGAAGGCCGTCTGACGTATGCAGATCTGACTCCAAAGGTAATGAAAGAACATCTCGTTATTGTGAACTGCACCCCTTTGGGCATGTTCCCGAAGGTTGATACCTGCCCGGAAATTCCTTACCATCTGCTGACTCCTGAACATGTTTGTTTCGATTGCGTCTATAATCCCGAAGTGACTCTCTTCATGAACAACGCAGCCACATTCGGCGCAAAGGTCAAATGTGGCTATGAGATGCTCGTCGGTCAGGCTATCGAGAGCTATCGTATCTGGACTGAGAATTGATCTTCTTCCTTTGCGGAGGAAGATGACTTTAATCTGCATCATGCAGTGACGGGAACTTTCGACGGAAGTCCATTAGTTTCTCCATGTCTGGAATGAAAGAGCATGTGCCCTCTGCATTGTCAGGACAGGCAGCAACTGGATGTCCGTAAGGATGGATGGCAACGGTGCCTCCCTGATATTCGCACATTACGTCGTGTCCAGCGCGGTTTACACCGATGCAGTAGGATTGGTTCTCGATGGCACGAGCGCGTAATAGCGTCTCCCATGCCAGTTGTCGGGCTGCTGGCCAGTTGGCTACGCAGAGCAGAATGTCGTAAGGTGTCTGTTGATTGTGACGAAGCCAGATTGGGAATCGCAGATCGTAGCAGACACACAATAGGAATCGGATGCCTCGCCATTCGACCATCACGCGTTCTTGACCGGCCTGATAGCCTTTGTCTTCCATGCCTGGACTGAACAGATGATGTTTGTCGTAGTGATAAATATCTCCCTCTGGAGTTACGAAGTAGGCACGGTTTCTGTTGCTCACGCTTCGGTTCGCGTCCCCTTCAGGATTCAGATTAGGGTTTGAGTTAAGGTTAGGATCAACCTCTACCGCAAAACTTCCGCACAGGGCAGTATTGTATTTATGAGCTAAGCCGAGGAGTCGTTTTTCGACCTCTTCGGCTTTTTCTATTTGTCCTGGCTGAGGGATTGTAATGAATCCGGTATTGCACATTTCTGGCATCACCAATAAATCTGTATCTGGCAGTTCTTGAAGCTTCTGCTCGATTTTACAATAATTGGATGCTGGATCCAACCATGAGATGTTTTGCTGAAATAGACTAATTACCATAATACTTGTTTATTTGATTCATCATACTCCCCTGCCCCGGACCGGGGAAGGGGATAGGGGGAAGGGGCTTTACCTCTTCGTGCTCGAAAGCATTCCACACGCGGCATAGATGTCTTCGCCTCTGGAGGCTCGTATGGTGGCTGTCAAGCCGTGTTCGTTGAGGATGTCGCGGAACTTCTCCATTTGTCCGAGATCCGAGGTCTTGAGTTCGACGTCAGGAATGGCGTGGAAACGGATCAGGTTTACTTTGCATTCCATTCCGCTTAATAATTTTATGAGTGCGTGCGCGTGTCGGGCGTCGTCGTTCAAGCCCTTGAAGATGATGTATTCAAACGTCAGGTTGCGCTGATGACTCCAGTCCTGTTGACGAAGCAACTCCAGAACAGTTTCGATAGGATAGGCCTTTTGTACAGGCATCAGCTTCTCGCGCTCGTCGGCAAATGGTGAGTGGATGGAGATTGCCAGATGACATTGGCTCTGAGCGAGGAAATCTGGCAAGTGCTGCATTTGTCCAATAGTCGAAACTGTGACACGCTTCGGGCTCCATGCCATACCCCAAGGTGCAGTGATGATTTCGAGTGCCTTGCTTACTTCTGCCCAGTTGTCCAATGGTTCGCCCATACCCATGAAGACCAGATTGGTGAGCGACAGACTCTCTGGAATGGCGAAGATCTGGTTCATGATCTGGTGTGTAGTGAGCTGTCCGTTGAAGCCCTGTTTGCCAGTCATGCAGAAGTAACAGTTCATCTTACAACCAATCTGCGACGAAACACACAAGGTGGCGCGTTCGTGATCGGGAATATAAACTGTCTCAACGTGTTTGCCAGCTGGTGTGGCAAAGAGGTAACGGATGGTTCCATCCTTTGAGATGGCTGCATCGGCCGGATCCTCGTAGCCAACCTCATAACCGGCCTCAATCAGTTTCTGCCGGTTACTGAGCGAGAGGTTGGTCATGCCGTTGATGCTACGAACACGTTTTTCGTAGATCCATTGTGCCATCTGTTTGGCCGTGAAACGAGGCATGCCGAGGCTTTCGGCCACGGCATGCAATTCGTTTAACGTATGTCCTAATAAAGGAATCATATCTGATTAATAGAAGCGGATGCGGTTATCCTCGATCTCAGCGTTGTTGTTGAGAACCTGGAGAGCTGCATTAGCTGGGTTGCGGTAAACATTGTTGCTTACCTTGCTCATGTATTCATCCTCGTTGAAAGCAAGACCCTTGTTGGTCTTAGCTCCAACCTTGATGATAACAACATTGCTTGAACCAGCGATAGGACCAACTACGGTACCCTCGGCGTTCTTCAATGCCTCAGCAATAACCTTAGGTTCGATGCCAAGACCAGAGATGTTGCTCATGTTGAAGTTTACACGGGTAGCCTCCTGAACTGAAGCGCCAAGTGCGGCTGCGTAGCCCTCGATGCTCTTGTCCGAAACATTAGCCAACTGGTTGCTGATGATGTAGTCAATCTTCTTCTCAGGCATGAGCTGCATGCGGATGTAAGAGATAAGCTGCTCGTTGTCGAGTGAAGCATAACCCTCTTCTACGTTGCCCTTGATGCCTACAACGAGAAGGTAACCACCCTCGTCATAGATCTCAGAGATATCACCCTTCTTGCCATCGAAAGCAAAACGAACAGCCTGACGGCACTCGCGTACCTGGTTGATGTTGTAGCTTGTGGTGGTAACAGTAGCGTCGAGCATACGGTAACCGTTGCTGAGTGCGCTGTCCTGCATCTGCTGGAGGGTTGGGTAATCAGCCATGAAATCCTTGAGCTTGCGGTACTCGAGGCTGCGGGTCTTGCTTGAAGGAGTAATCTCCTCAGCATAAACAGCAACCTTAGCCTGAGCTACAGGAGCGGTCTTCTCGGTAATCTTGCATACGAGGTAGATCTGCTGCTGACCATTGTTGAAATCATACTTAAAAGTCTCGCCAGCCTTGGTTGCTGCGATCTTCTCGCGGAGACCCTGCTCGAAGCTGATGGTCGAGAGGTTGGTAGCCCACTGAGCGATTGAATCCTGTGAACCCTTCTTAACCTCGTTGTAGAGGCTGTCCTGGTTCTCGGCAGTGGCGGTAGCTACAACCAACTTGATTGAATCAGGAGCGGTCTGCTTGCCCTCGATACGTGCCATCCAATAGTACTCGCTGAGGGTCTCATCCTTCTCGCTGTGGTCGCCCAACAGAGCGAGGATGTCGCCGTTGTAGATAGCTGGCTCGCTGACAGCACCTGCCTCGTTGTTGTCGACGAACTCCTTGAGGTCGCCATGGAAGGTGTTGACGTTGAGATAAGCATCAATATAGCCGATTACAGAGTTAGCTGAAACAACCTCCTTAACGTCGCCCTCAGTGAACTCTGGGGTTGCCTTCTGGAGGCTGGCAAGGATAACTGCGCGGTCATCGTTGCTTGGACGAACAGGAACTGCGATGTAGCTAACCTCGCAAGACTTCTGGTTCTGCTTGAAGTTCTCCTTGTGGCTTTCGTAGTATGCCTTGATCTCGTTGTTCGAGATGGTGATAACTGAATCAGAAATCTCGAAAGCACGCTTGCTGACATAAGAGAAAGCTACATCAGTGTTCTCGCCGTTGAATACATCCTCAGCCTCGAGCTTGTTAGGCTTAACTGCAGCTGCGATGAGTGCGTTGTACTTCTGTGCCAGACGGGTGTCCTTGATCTGCTCCTCGAGTACATTCCAGTTGCTGGCGGTCAGGATTGGAGACTGCTGTGAAGCCTGCTCGAATCCGTCGGTCTGAGCCAACTGAGCGAAGTACTGGCCGTAAGCCTGAGCATACTGACCGAAGATCTGGGTAAGAACTGGAGAGATGTGTGCGCCCTGAACGAGCTCATTCATTTCGCCGTCGGATACGCTGATGCCGAGAGTCTCGAGCTCAGAGTTGAGCAAAGACTGCTTTACGAACTGTGAATAGACCTGATTGTTGATCTGGTGGCTAACTTCTGCCTTGTTCACATCCTGACCATAAACGGTCTGGATGAAGTTGGCCTGGTTCTGACGTTCGGTGTCATACTCGTTGAATTTGATCTTCTGATCATTGACTGACATCACAACGTCGCGGTCTCCCTGGAAGAATCCGTTGTAGTCGTCGAAGCCAAACATGATGATCATAAGAATCAAGCCACCACCGAGCACGCTCAAAAGGAGCGCTGGGTGTCTTTGAATGGATTGAAATGCTGCCATTGTTTTGGTTTTGTATTTAGTTATTTTTATTTGATTTATTCAAGTTTTTAGCCCTATTTAAAACAGAACCGAGCGCAAAGATACTAAAATAATTAATATCTTGGACAAAAATAGAAGGGAAAAGTGCATTTCAAGGCTGATTTTTGCCGTTTTTGTGTATTTTCACTACCCTAAAGGTTGCATTTTAGTTCTGCAAGGTCAATAAAACGGTCTCTATTTTGTTGGCCGAAGCCTTGGTAATGACCATCTGGATTTTCTTCTCTTCAAGGCGCACAATATCTCCCTCGTGGGGGAATGCCTCGAGTTCGTGAAGTACCAGTCCTGCCAATGTCAGATAGTCGTCTGATTCAGGTAGGTCCAGATCGAAGTCTTCGTTGATCTTGCTGATCTCCAATCGACCTGATAATTCAAATTCCTTGTCGCTGATCTTGCGTTCCATGAGATGCAGATGATCATGCTCGTCCTCAATGTCGCCGATAATCTCTTCAAACAGATCTTCCATGGTGATTACACCTGCGGTGCCACCGAACTCGTCGACTACTGCAGCAATGGACTTCTTCTGCTCCATCAGCAGACGCAATACCTTGGGAGCAGCCATAGTTTCGGGAACAAAAGGAATCGGAATGATCTTGTGCTGCCACTGACGAGGTTTCTTGAACATCTCGGATGAATGGATGTAACCCACAAGATTGTCGATATCCTCCTTGAAAACCGGAATCTTCGAGTAGCCTGTCTCGACAAACAGACGGTTCAGTTTGTTAAATGTGGTATCGATCGAAACGGTTGTCAGCTCTGAACGGGGAATCATACAGTCTCGTACCTGAACATTCGAGAAGTCAAGGGCGTTCTGGAACAACTTCAACTCCTGATTGTCGTTGTCGTTGTCGTTATCGTTATCGTCATCGTTTTCGTTATAGTCGATGCCCTGTTGTACGAAATAGTCCAGATCTACTTTGGTCAATGCTCCCTGCTTCTGCTTCTGGATAGGCATGCCTGTCAGTCGCAGTATCCCGTGACTGAGCATTGTCGCAAACGAAGAGATAGGGTAGAGGAGCCAGTAGATGCAGTACAAGGGTAAAGCAAAGGCACGCATCATGCCGTTCGGATTCAGTTTGAAGAGTGCTTTGGGCAGATATTCTGCCGTTACCAGAATGATCAGTGTAGAGGCTAGAGTCTGCAGCAGGACGACAATCGCATCGCTTTGCACGATGTAGTGTCGAATTGGATCCTCGAGCAGTTGCGCCATGAAGATACCATAGATGATTAGTGCTATGTTGTTGCCCACCAGCATGGTCGAGATGAACTTCTCTGAATGGCTATAGAAGTAGTTCATCGTTCTGGCGGTCCATCCTCCATTTTGCTTGTCAAGCTCCAGTCGGACGCGGTTGGCACTGATAAATGCCATCTCCATGCCACTGAAGAAGCCGCTGAAAAGCAAAGTTATGATGATGCTGATATATAACATGGGTTGTTGGCTAATGGCTATTGGCTATTGGCTAATGGCCGCAGGCTGTTGGCCGTTTTCATTGTTCTCATTCACAGGGAATATTCCACTTGTCTGCTTGATTTCGTATTTGGTAAAATCGTCGGTCGAAGTGAAGCCATAGCCCTCAATGATGTTGTCGAGTCGTTCGATGTGGATGAACGAATCGCTGTAAACGGTATGTTTGCGCATGTCCCAGTAGAGATCGTTGGTGTTGAATTTCTCTCCTTTGACACTTGTTACGCGTACATTATTAATCAAATGCCACAACTGCTGATTCTCCCAATTGTAGGCTGTGTCTGCGACGATGGTCTCAGTTGCCTCAAAGATGGTGTCGATCTTTTCGAATTCGATACCCTCTGGGAAGTACTGATATGGCTCTTTGGCCTCGTCTCCGAAACGGACCCAGGTTGGGGTGATGGCGCGGTATTTGATGATGCCAGAATCACTGATCAGCATCGTCACGTCATGCGTGATCATGGTCGGGAGTTCTTCT
Source organism: Bacteroidales bacterium (assembly GCA_045627865.1). Classification (GTDB taxonomy): domain Bacteria; phylum Bacteroidota; class Bacteroidia; order Bacteroidales; family UBA3663; genus Liminaster. Next base: position 3,485 of record JAZQOK010000010.1, on the reverse strand, counting down.
CCCTCCAAGGCCTCGGCAGGACCGACATGTCCGTTGCCCGTGCATCCGAACAAGAGACTAATCGCTGCAAAAAGAGCCGATAACTGAACAATAATTCGCATTTTAACTTAAAAAAACTCTGATTTGTGTAAATATTTTTGTAAAACGGTGCAAAGATAATGTTTTTTTTGTTAACTTTGCCCCGCTTATAATAATTTTTAAGAAATGAAGCAATATTTAGACCTTTTATCTAAGGTTTTGACAGAGGGAGTGCGCAGAGATGACCGCACAGGTACCGGTACACAAGGCATTTTCGGCTACCAGATGCGCTTTGATCTTAGCCGGGGTTTCCCTCTTGTTACCACCAAGAAAGTCTTTACTCGTGGCATCATCGAGGAGTTGCTGTGGTTTATCAGTGGATCCACCAACAAGAAGGTGCTGCAGGAGAAGAATGTACATATATGGGATGAATGGGGCGATGACGAGACCGGCGAACTGGGACCTGTCTATGGCCATCAGTGGCGTGCTTGGGATGACTATAACGGTGGTCATATTGACCAGCTGATGAATGTCATCGAGCAGATCAAGACCAATCCGAACAGCCGTCGATTAATCGTTTGTTCGTGGAATGTGGCCCAGATTGACCAGATGGGGCTCCCTCCATGCCATTGCTTCTATCAGTTCTATGTGAGCAATGGAAAGCTCTCTTTGCAGCTTTACCAGCGTTCGGCAGACCTCTTCCTGGGTGTTCCATTCAACATCTCTTCCTATGCCTTGCTGCTCATGATGGTGGCACAGGTAACAGGTCTTGAGGTGGGTGAATTCGTGCATACACTGGGCGATGCTCATATTTACACCAACCATATTGAGCAGGTCAAGCTTCAGCTGTCGCGCGAAACATTCCCATTGCCGACCATGAAACTCAATCCAGCAATCAAGGATATCCGCGACTTCAAAATAACCGATTTTACACTCGAAAACTATCAGTGTCATCCAGCCATTAAGGGCGAAGTTTCCGTATGAGAATACAGTCACAGGCTCCAACCATTCTTAAAGTAGGCATGTATGTTAGTGAGTTGGCTATTGTCAACATCCTCTTCTATGCCTTCTTTGGCGATGATCTGCTATTAGGCAACCGTAGCCTGCAGCAGATCTCTCCGCTGTATGGCTGGATGTCGATGGCACTTATGATGGCTTATTCATTAGGCGTCTGGTTCCGTCCAATCACCTTCTACTACCGTTCATCCCGACGTGGTTCTATTTCGACTAATGTCCTTACGGCAGTAGCGGTTATGGCGGGATTGTTTGTTTCCTTTCTGGTGGTCTTCGATCGCCGAGGTTTCTTCTCGACCGGCAATTATCATCTGTTCGGAATGAATGTGCATGTCTCCATGCTTATTCCTTTCTTTGTTTTGCTGGTATTTATTCTTATCATCTGGCGTTATACAATGCGTTGGGTGATTTGGGGACTTCGAAGTGTAGGCCGAAATCAGCAGCAGATTGTGTTGGTCGGTTTCTCTGATAACTTGCTCGAACTTTGGCAGGAGATGCAGAACCCAATTTGGGGTTATCAGATTCGAGGTTACTTCAACGATGCCCCTGTTTCGGCATTCCAGGACAAGATGACCCATCTGGGATCGGTTGCGGATCTTCATACCTATTTGCAGTCTGAGCATATCCATCAGCTCTATTGTGCCCTTCCTTCTTCGATGTCGAAGGAGATTGTGCCAATCATCAATACCTGCGAGCGAACCTGTTGTCACTTCTATTCTGTCCCGAATGTCCGTAACTACCTCAAACGAACCATGCAGATGGAGATTCTGGGTAGTGTGCCTGTACTTACCATCCGCGAAGATCAGTTGTCGGGCAGCCTGACCAATCGCTTTGTCAAGAGATTGTTTGATATTGTTGTCTCGTTGCTCTTCCTGGTTACCTGTTTCTGGTGGATTTATCTGATTGTTTCTATTCTGACCAAGATCTTCCAGCCGGGACCAGTCTTCTTCTATCAGCGTCGTAGTGGACGAGATGGCAAGGAATTCGTGATGCTCAAGTTCCGCAGTATGAAGGTCAACGATCAGTCGGATACGTTGCAGGCTTCGCCCGATGATCCACGCAAGACCCGTTTCGGCTCGTTCCTTCGCCGTACCAATATCGATGAACTCCCTCAGTTTATCAATGTATTGCGAGGAGATATGTCGGTAGTCGGTCCTCGTCCTCACATGGTTAAGCATACCGAGGAGTATTCCGAATTGATTGACAAATATATGGTTCGCCACTGGGTTCGTCCAGGTATCACCGGTTGGGCTCAAGTCTCGGGTGCACGTGGTGAGACGCGTGAACTCTGGCAGATGGAGGACCGCATCAGAAAGGATATCTGGTATATTGAGAACTGGTCCATCACCCTCGACTTCCAGATTCTTTTCCTTACGTTCTGGAATGCCATTCGTGGCGATAAAAATGCCTATTAATAATTTAATCCAAATATCTGTTTACATAGTATGAAAAAGATTTTTACATTTGCAGTTGCAATGCTGCTTACCGCTGGCGCCGCTTTCGCACAGGAAACCTATAGCCGTCTTCAGGTTAGTTATATTTCTAATACTTTGACTAATTATGATTTTGAAGGTGAGGATATGGTTGCCCCTAAGGGATTTGTACTTGGTGGTGTTATGGGTCTTCCTGTTTCCGATGTTCTTCCTATTTATCTTGAGCCAGGAGTAACCCTCTCTTGGAGCCATAGCGCTAAGGATTTGAAGGCAATGGGAATCAAAGTTGCAGAAGAAAAGTTTACCTACATGAACATCGCAGTACCTGTCAATGGTGTCTATAAGTATGAACTCAACGACAAGGTGGCTTTCAGTGGTCATGCTGGTTTGAACTTTAAGGTGAACTTTATGGCAAAGGAGCACCATAAGGAGTTTAACGCTATGTCCAATAAATGGGAAAAGTCGGATAAGAGTTGGATTAGCAAGGATGATATGGTCGATCGCGAGAATCGTGCCAATATCTTCCAGCTCGGAGGTCAGGTCGGTGCTGGTGTTCACCTCGGCCAGTTCTATATCGGTTGGCAGTTCCAGACGGACTTCATGAAGTTCCAGCAGTGGGATGTCGATGGATCCGACAAGCACAAGTGGCATACTCAATATATTACCATTGGCTACACTCTCTAAACTAACTTAATTATACTTGTGAGGAGCGTCAAGGATTATTCCCTGACGCTCCTCTTTTTTTAATAAAACAGGGACGACTCGAAAGTCGTCCCTGTAACTATTTGTTCGCCCAGCACGAACGTAATCTAACGGGTGTAAGTCCCCAAGCCGCCCTAACAGTGGGAAGGCTACAGCCGAAAGCAAGGGTGTCCATCGTGAGGTGGAATCTGAAGGAAGCCGTAGGCAAATATCTGCCCCGACGTACAGAAACTTGATACCAAGGCTTAGGAGAGTGGATGAGTCTGCAAAACAAGACAAAGTCCCATAACTGTTCGGAACTCTCAAAGTAAATCAAGC
>JAZQOK010000009.1:0-14885 GCA_045627865.1 Bacteroidales bacterium | reverse complement strand
GGGACTAGTGTATTGTCTCAAGGAGAATTTATATTATTCTCAAGGAAGAATTGAAGAAAAGAAGCGTTTATGTCGCTAAATAATCTTCTTATCTTCTCCTCTTCTTTGAGTTTTATATATTTCTCTAATTCCCTAATTCTTGATAATTATTTAATCTTGTCGAGATGCCACACTAATTTTCATTTTATCGGCACGTATCGGCAGGTATCGGCAGGTATCGGCAATTGACGTCAGCTTTTCTTCGTACCTTTGCAACGTGAAAAGGAAGACCCTCAAGACCCCCCAGCCCCCTTTAGGGGGAGTGGAGATCGGATAGGGGTGTAAATAGTCCCGAATCGTTCGAATAGTTCGAAATAAGCTAGTCCCGAATAATTCGAATATTCGAACATTCGTGATAAATAAATAAGAACACGAATCTAAGAATATAATAGTCCCGAATAATTCGAATAGTTCGAAATAAGCTAGTCCCGAATAATTCGAATATTCGAACATTCGTGATAATAAAATAAGAACACTAATCTCACGAATGTTTTAATTCGTGGTTAAAAATAAACCTGTTCCTAGTTAACAATTAATTCGAGTTATATGACAATGTTCAGTATACTGCAGCGCTTGATCCATCTCGGTCGCTCCCTAACCCCGCACCTGGTTAAGGTCTTCGGTCGATCTGGCGATAGCCGATATTCGATAACCGATAATCGTGAATCGCTAATCGGTCACATATTGAGGGAGGTCAGATCCAAGACCTCAAGCGTTGCAGATTTTATAACGACATTTTATAAAGGGGGATGCGCCCCCTGTGACCCCCGCTGCTCTTATCAACAATCGCTTGCGATTATTGATTCGAAACGTGATTTCTTTGAATTCAAGAGGCCTCGAATTCTTGAAATCACCCATCCTCCTTAGCAAACCTTTGCTCTCCTCTCTCACTATAGGTGAAAGTGCCGAGCAAAGCTAAGGATTCCATTTTCACCATACGTGAAAACGCTCAGCAAAGCTGTGTTTTCGATTTTCACTATAGGCGAAAGCCCCGAGCAAAGCTGTGTTTTCGATTTTCACTATACGTGAAAGCCATGAGCAAACCTTTGCTTAGCAGTTTATCCTATACTAAAAACCCCGAGCAAACCTTTGCTTAGGATTTTTACAAGGGACTATTATACCTGTTACTTAGTATTCATTCTAAAAACCATCATTCATTATGTTTATCAAATTGAAACCTGCACATCTGAAGCAGTACACTGCCCCACAGGCAGCCTCATTCTTCGGAGCCGTCAAGAAAGTCATCGACAACGCCGGCTACGCACAACTCGGCATCAAAGAGGCCGACTATCAGGCATTCTGCTTGAACTACAACAAGCTCAGCGATGCCGTCAACGCAACTCAGGGATCGGACAAGACCACCCAGATCAATGCCTACGATGAGGAGCGTGACAACCAGTTCCGTTTCATCCGCAACATCCTTGCCAACCTCAAGTATTCGACCGACAAGGAGCTTGCTGGCCTCTATGAGACGGCCAACACCAAGATCCTGAAGGTCTATCCTTCGAACATCGCCAACGAGCCTAAGCAGGAGGAGACTGCGCACATCATCGGCTTTGCCATCGATATCCGCAAGTACTTCGGTGAGCACCTCAACAAGTTGGGCATCGCTACCGCTCTCACTGCCCTCGAGACTGCCAATGGCAACTTCCTTGCTACCTTCCTGGACCGAAGCAACGAACTCGCCAACCAGGTTGAGAAGGCTACCGAGACCTACCGTGCCGAACTCGAGAAGATCTATGCCCGCATGGAGCTCACCATCAACTACAATGCCTCCCTCACCGATGCTACGACCGAGAAGGAAATCGAGCTCTGCTCAACCTGTACTGAAGCTATGGGCATCATGAATCAGTACATCGATGAGCTCTGGCAGTCGATCAAGCTCAGCAAGGCCCTCAAGAAGGAGGATAAGACCAACTCGAACGGCACCTCGACCAAGCCTTCCAGCGGCGGTAACACCAAGCCTAGTGGCGGCACCTCTGGCGGTGGCTCTACCTCCTCTGGTAGCGACGACATCCTGTAACTGGAATAATTAACAATCTAGAAACTGAGAATACATAGATTATCAAGAATTAGGGAATTAGAGAAATATATAAAACTCAAAGAAGAGGAGAAGATAAGAAGATTATTTAGCGACATAAACGCTTCTTTTCTTCAATTCTTCCTTGAGAATAATATATAAAGAATAAATCTGCATCCCAATAGAAGAAAAATATATTAAACTAATTTTGAACACCTACTTAAGAATTAAAGAATATGCAATTATCTCCACATTTCACCCTCGAAGAATTTACCCGATCCTCGACGGCAACCAGATTGGGCATAGACAACAGATTGGATTCGTCTGTTGCTGAGAACCAATCCATTGTCCACAACCTTGAAAACCTCTGTATTCATGTACTCGAACCTCTTCGGGAACGAACTGGAGAGCGTGTCTTCATCTCGTCTGGATACAGATGCCCCGCTCTGAACAAAGCGGTTGGCGGATCTGCCAGTTCCCAACACATGACGGGCGAAGCATGTGACATCTATCTGCCGGACTTCGAGAAACTGAACTCCTGGTTCATTTTCCTCAAAGAGGGAGAGTTCGACCAGCTGATCTTGGAACGCTCCGGTTCCCTCACCTGGATTCATGTTTCCTACTGTCAGACCGGGAACCGCCACAAGGCATTCTTCCTGTCAGCAATTGGGTATAGGAAAGATGATACATGGACACAAAAAAATAATCGATTGAAAAAAAAGACACCTACAGGATAAGTGCTGACTACTGGCAGACCGGACGCACAGATTGACCGTAGCAACGGCCGATGTCGCTCCAGTAGCGGTAGTATGAGTCGATGTTTAGGAGGTACGCGCCATTGGAGTAGTTCGCGCAGAGCGACGACGACCAGTAGTTGCAGCTAGAACCAGCGCTGCGGAGCGACGAATGGTAGCGGTAGCCGGCAGCAGGCAAGAAGATGGAATTACCATTCGGGCCAACCACCTTGTAACCTTTCACGCCATTCTGTGTGGTCCAGGTCCAGGTACACTTAGTGAGAAGTTCGTCCTGCTCTGCCTTAGTTGGCATACGCCATGAACCTCCCCAGTTGACGGTCGCAGCGTCGTCTTCTGCATCGAGGACGGTCTTGTTATCACCAACGAAGGAACTTCCTCTATACCATATTCCATCTGTACGTCCATCTGGATAGGTGTATTTAGTCATACCTGTCCACGAGACATTATTGCTCCACTTGTAGCTTGACCAATCGTATCCTCCGCTCTTGCCACTCTGCCAATTAGAGCAAGGGCTGTCCTGTGAGTGGCCTTCGGCATAGTAAGGTTCTGTCTCGCCCCAGGCAAAGTAATCGCCATACTCCTCGGGAGCGTTAGCGCCGACGTTGACATTTGCCCACTTAATAGAGAGACCAAGATCGACGGCTTCAGCTTTGAATTCTTCGGTCGTAAATGTCTTTACCTCCTTTGCCAATACCATCATCGAGTCTTTGGTAGCGAAAGCACGGTAATAGTATTTGGTGTTAGCCTTTAGATTATCTACGGTAAGCTCATACGAATGGTCGGACTTAATAGTCGAGGTCTCAACATAAGCAGAATTGTCGGGGGTTGGATCCGACTCTGTTTCCGAATAGCAGAAGCCGACCTTGCCATTGGCACCGTTGGCATAACCCTTCAACACCACGCTGTGGTACGACTGAACGTCGGCTGAAGAGGTAACAGATACATCCTTGGGGTTGTTTGGGGTGACACCTCCACCGGTTTCTCCTGCCGGATCATCATCTTTCTCACACGATACGATGCCCATTGCCAAGGGCAGGAGTATCAGATAGAAAAACTTTTTCATCTTTATTTGATTTGTTTCTATTTATTAATTGGCAAAAAAATCTTTAAGCTAAAAGTTTACAGTTCTTTTCTTCCTGACTCCTTAATTATTTAGTTCAACACTTTTTCAATCTGATCCAGCTGGGCAAATAGCTCCTCAATCTTTGCCACGATGCGACGCTGCTCGGCGAGTGGAGGGAGAGGGATAGACCATTTTTCTATAAGTTTCAATGTTATTCTCGTAATACCAACCCCCTTCATTGTAGCTCTCACATATTCATAGCAATGATTTGATTGAAGATATGCAAGTAAATATTTATTACAAATTTCTTTTGAAGGTTTAAGCAAAGCAACACTGGACAGAAGGCTAAAGGGTTGTTCCAAATTATTTATGGTCGCTATACCTGTTGTTGCTCCGTCTTTGATATAAAGAATATCTCCATATTCAGGATTACAGCGAGAATAAATCTCATTATGAACATCAGCATTAACATAAGTCACATTAGACAAATCAATGCCAGACCTTTTAATATTTTTGGCAGTAACATAGAGATAATCTCCATTTTCAAAGCTTTGGGGAGAATTATGCGTACCATCAGTGAGTTTTAGCAGGATTGTTGGCAAGCTACACCACTCCCATCCTTCTGGCAATTCAAAAGGCTTCTCATCTTCCGAGATAGGGGTACTTTCAAGGTCTTTCTTCTTGAGTTTACCATCTTTGACCAGCTGCTCCTTCTCCTTGCGGATACGCTGGAGGAGGACAGAGGCAGGTTCATCGGCAGGGTCCTGAGGCACGAGGCGGCCGTGGATAGCGAGGTCGAGGACCTTCTGACGCAATAGCTTCGTATTCATAGTTCTTGTTGTTCTAAGAGGCGTCCACTGTTTTCCAATTCACGACGCAGTTCCTCCTCAGATGGAAGATATGGGAGGTATTTAGAGGCGAAGATCTGATCGGAGTTATTGAGGACGGAATATTTGACTACGGTCTCATCATTATCTGCACACATTAGTATTCCAATGGTAGGATTATCTTCTGGGCCGCGCTTCAAATCATCGAACATTCGAATATACATATCCATTTGTCCGACATCCTGGTGCGTCAACTTGTCTGCTTTGAGATCAACGAGCACGAAGCATTTTAGGATGTAGTTATAAAAAACCAAATCAATATAGAAATGGCTTGTCTCAGTGCTTATGCGATACTGCCGTTTAATGAACGAGAACCCCTTACCCAATTCCAATAGGAAATCTTGCATCGATCCAATCAAACGATCTTCAAGGTCCTTCTCGCGATGCTCTGGATAAGGCGGTAATCCAACAAATTCAAGTACATAAGGATCTTTGACAAACTGACGTACGTCCATTTTATTGGAATCCGCTACACATTGTGTAGCCGATTCCTTTGCATCCAGTTGACGCTGGTAATAAAACGAATTAATGTTGCGCTCCAGTTGACGTACACTCCATTCCTCACGAGCTGCCTCGCGCAAATACCATTCTCGGGCTTTCGCATCTGGAACTCTCATTATTAATCGATTATGGCTCCACGTCAATTGGCTAGACAGTGTGTAGCCTTTTGGATCTGAGAATGTTTTGTAGAACTGTCGCATGTTCTTCAAGTTGGCATACGAGAATCCATTCCCATATTCTGAGGTCAGCTCCTTGGAGAGATTCTTAAGCAAATATTCTCCATAATTAGCTCTCTCTGCTCCATGTTGCTCTTCTTCTACAATGCGTTTTCCGATTAGCCAATAGGCAATCACCATTGTGGAGTTAACATTACGAACAACAATACGTCGAGCCTCCGTAAGAATGCTTCGAATATCTGTTGTGATATTTCCTGATATAGGTAAATTGGTGAGTTTGTCTATTTCATTCATAGGAGTAACGATTATTCTTCAATATTAGCAAGTAAGGACTTGAGTTCAGCCACCGCAGAGGCGATATTTCGGCTCTGGGTGTCGAGAGTCTCCATCAGTTCGCCGAGCGAGAGGTCAGCCTCATCGCTTGTCTCCTTGAGCCAGGTGATGTCAAGCGAGGTCTTATCGCGGCGCAAGAGTTCCTCCACCGGATAGCAGCGGAAACGCTCCGACTCCTGACGCTCAGAGAGACGGCCGGCGCAGTAGCACGCCACGAAGTCATCGAGGTGCTGGCGTAACATCGGACGCGTAGCCAACGAGTGCTTGATGCCCGTGCGATAGTCATAGTACCACACCTGACGGGTGGGCTGGCCCTTCTGGAAGAAGAGCACATTGGCCTTGACACCCTGCGCATAGAAGATGCCCGTAGGCAGGCGCAGGATGGTGTGGAGGTTGAAGTGAGTGAGCAGTTCGGGAACATTGTCCTGACTGCGGAAATCCATGAAGTAGGTCTCGTCGCCATTGGAGGTGAAACCATAGGATAACGGCTTCATCCAGGACTGGTAGCAGTCAGGCACTCCGCGCGCGTACATGTAAGCCTGGTCGGTGACAATCTGCGATGACACATTGACCGAGGCCTTCTTGGCTTCGAGTACACCGAAGGCTTTGCCTCCGAGCATCAGAAAATAGTCTGCCTCGCGATTGCCATTCAGCAAGCCTTCGCGGATGGCTACAGCGTTCATCGTAGGAGAATAGTCCATGCGGTCGACAATCTGCCAACCTGCTGCCCGAAGCATCTGATCTATCTTTTCTCGTGCTGCCTCTTCTGGTTTCATAGATAGATATATGATTAGATTTTACGCGCCAAAGTTACCTCATTTTTATCAGTTTTCCAAATATGGAGGCTGATTTTGGTTAGTAGTTTGTGCTTTTTTATTTATTATTAGATAAATAGTATTGAAACGCTAACGAAATTTGTTATTTTTTTCTAGGTTCCCGACCTTATATTTTGGTTGGAAGAGTGGTATTCTCTGATGACCTTTGCTCACCATCTAACTACTACAAAAAGGAAACCGACTCAGTGAGCCGGTTTCCTTTTGTCTTATTTGAGTTTCCAGTAAGAGAGATCGTAGCTTGCTTCGACAATGTTCTCAACTTCGTCCGGAAGATTATGGAAGAAGTTGATACCTGTAAGTTCTTCGAGTTCATCGATCGAGATGACATGTCGGGCCTTTTCCTCCTTGGTATTGCTATCCTCAGAATACTCACGATGCTCCATCCAGAAGGCCATGGCCTGATAGCCACCCGACTTGCAAGAGAGGAGCGCCATGTAATAATACTTAGGAATGGCTACCTTCTTGCCATTGCTGCGGCTTACCTTGCCGATGATCTGATCTTCGCGGATGGTGCCGCCCTTGACGATATAGAGGGTATCGGAGAAGTCGGCACTACGACCGAGGTCGGCTACGTGGGTCTCGTAGTTGACCCAATACTCCCGGTTGAACTGCGAGAGCTGTGGCGACATGTTGGTCATGTAGAAGGTCTGCTCGTTAGCCTCAGCCGAAATGAGACGATCGTTAGAGGCACAGATGTGTCCGCGATCATAATCGCCACCGAACCCCTGTTTGCCAATCATGAAACGGGCAGGAATGGAGGGATCATCCTGGAAGGCATCATTACTACGGCCTACGGTCTTGGCGCGGTTGCTGGCATCGAAACGGAAGGCTACCCAACGGCTGTGATACTGGAGGGTATCGTAGGCTAAGCAGTAGTTCATGACGGTATCGGCTCCGAGCACGATGTCGTGGGTCACGAAGATGTCGTTGGCCTGAAACTCTGGCACCTCGATCAAGGAGGACTGAGCTTTCTGCAGCTTGCCTGCTGAATCTACGCCAAGGACGATGCCATCGAAGTCGTAGATATCGTCGTCACAACCTACAAGCGAGAGGCACAACAGGAGCCCCACCCCTGCCCTCCCGAGGGAGGGTGTGATTGAAGACAGAAACTTATGGTAGAATTTCATAATCTATCAAGAATTTGAGAATTATAAGGATTACTCAACTGGGTTAATACCCCAAAGAAGGACTCGTTTATCACAAGCAATAGTTACTTCTCCAGAGGTAACATCAACCACATAATAGTCACTATCCGTAACAGTCAGTGTGAATGGAGAATTTTGGGTTGCACCATCGTTTCCTGTGATTGTAATCTCAGAGTTTTCGACCTTAACCTTTGTAGAATTGCCTGAGCCCTTCCAACCTACTGCATAGAAACCAATTTTAGAAACGCCCGATGGTACTGTTATTTTTGCCTCACCACCCTCTGCTGATTTAGAAAGTTTATAAATGGCGACATCCGCAACTCCATTCACAGTACCTTTGTTATCATTGTAAGCATTCTTAACATTAGTCCATGTTAGAGACGTAGTATAGACACCTGCTGGTGTTGGTGGGGTGTAGATGCCTGCTACCTCGCCATTGAGGGAAACGATGCGGGAACCAGAGAGGCCATCGGTGGCAGAAAGCACACCATAGACGATGACTGTATCGCCTGGCATGACATCCTCCTCGTCATTGAACTTCTCGCCACCGAGCATCAGACCATTCTTGATGGTGAACTTGGTGGTGTCGATGTTATTGATAGCAAGGGTATAGGTTGCTACGCCATTGACGTCATCAAACTGAAGTGCTGGCGAAGCTACGACGCGACCAGAAACATAGACGCTATCGGAAGTAATCGTGCCTGCCTTGATGAGGGCAAGAGCACGAGCTGTGTTGTATGGACTTGCCAAGGTACCGTTACCTGCCTCGAGCGATGGAGTTGGTGGGGTTATGATCTTGCCATCCTTCTTCTGAATCTTGGTGAGCCAAGCCTCCTTCTGGACGGTTTCTGGGGTATTGCCCTTATAGTTAACTACCTTGCCACAAACTGTAACTGTATCGCCAACCTCTACCAAATCGGAAGAAGTGACAGATGCCTTGTTAAGACCCAAGCAGCGGAATACATAGAACTGAGTACCTTCAGTGGTACCATCCTCTGAGATATAGAAAGTACAATTGTTGTACTGGGTTGAAATATCGGTAGCCTTGCTGACAATACCCGTAAACCAGACATCGTTGGTAGAGTTCGCATCGGCTGCCAATGACTGACAATAGGTTACAATGCCAGCCACATTCCATGGCTCAGCTTCGGTACCCTTGCCCTTTACCTCTCCGACAGGAACGACCTTGCCAGGTTCGGTGCCATAGCTATTGCCGTCGATCTCGCAATAGCTGATGCTCTTGAGGCCTGGTGCTCCGCAATACTTCTCGAGCGAGCCGTAGAGGAGGACCTCCTTACCGATATTTTCGGCATGATCCTTGACATTGAGTGCTGTACGAATCTCGCCTGCCGGGAGCTGAACGGCCAGACAGTTATCGGTCATAGTTTCGTCGGCCGATGGAGCCAGAACGAGGTTTGTCTGGGCAGCTGTATCGGATGCACAAAACTCTGCAGCTGACATGACAGAATTGTTGGCTGGAAGATAACCTACGATGTAACCTTTCACCCAATAGTTGCCAGTCTTGCTGGCTTTGTAGTCGGCCAGAGCATCTGCCACGGTGAATGGCTCTTCCTTGGAACTCACTTTGCTCTCGGTGTTGCTACCACCGGTAGTGAGGTTGAGTTCGTAAGGTGCTGGAACATCTTCACAAGCTACGAACGATAACGATAACGCCAACGAAAGCGATAACGCTAACTTATTGCTGAAAAACTTTTTCATATAGTGTATGTTTTAATTACTTTTTGATGATCTTGAAATCGGAGGTGTCGCGAAGGTTGATCTGCCACTTGTCGTCGAAACTATCGTAGCTAAACAGACCAGTCAACTGGACGGTTTCACCCACAGGCAGTACGATGTTAGAGAGTTCGTTGCCGGTTCCGGTACGGACATAAACTGTGGATGTGTTGCTGAGCAACTTAAGGGTACGGTTTACACCATAACCTGCATCTTCGAGTTCGTCGGGTGCCAGAATAGCAGTACCATCTGCCTCGGTGAAGGTACCCTGGATGGTGGCGAGTGTCGGGAAGTGCTCGACGGTCTGACGATTAGCTGTAGCACGTATCCAAGCATCACCATCAGCACCAGTACGGTCAATAGGCTGGCACTCGGCACAGGTAGGATCTGGCTCTCCAATGAACTGGATATGCTCACGGAAGATGTCCATCGGGATTGGACCGAGATTATGGTTACCTGACGAGGTATAGTATGGATAACCGATGCGTGGCACACGACTATAGGCTCCGGCATAAAGGCCATTCAGGTTGATGCGAACACGCTGTCCGACACGGTAGAGCGGGTAGAGACAGGTAAACTTCACCTCGACGTCGATAGCATGATCGATCTTGGTACCTGGAGTTGAGATGCTGTCGATGTTGCGGATGAGCAGCATCTGATAAAGGGTACCGAACTGGCCATCGTTGGCAGCAATCACGCCCTCGAAGACGAGATCTTCGGTTATCTTGGTCTCCCAGTTGCTGGTATTGCGGCTGTAGTGTAGCGAGTCGTTGGCCCATCCGCTTGGACGTTCTACCTTGCCGTTGTTGCTACCATACGTGTACTTAATCTCCTTGATGGTAGTATTGACGGTCCAGTTCGCCTCTGCGTTCTGGATCTTGTCATTATAGTGCGATGTATCGGGGTCATCGATCGAGTCGTAGCACGAAGTTAACGATAATGCTACCCCGAACGCTAACATGGATGCTATTTTATGTATCATATTTTTCATATCTTGTATTACCATTTATAGTTCACATTCAAGAATGCATTGAGTGCGTTGGCATAGTAATACTTGGAGTTCTTCGAGAACTTGTATGCCTTGGCCAAACCCTTGCTGCCATCGCCGGTACCATAGCTGTTGTAGTAGTTATCGTCGCGGTTCTGCTCGTAACCACCGGTACGGAGATTGGTATTGTTGGTGAGGTTCTGGAGAGTGAGGTTGATGCTGATGCTGCGGCTGTGACGCAAACGGATGTAGCGACCAACTGAGGCATCGAGCATGAAGCCTGGGTGGAACTTCTCCTGCTCCGGACCATACATCTTGCGGAGTTCGCCGGTTGACTGATCCCAAAGTACGGCACCATTGTCGCGGATATCCTTCTCTGAGCAAGGATATACAGGCAAGCCCTCAAAATTAACTGACGAATTCTTATAGTTAGCCATAATGTTCGAGAGTCGTCGATACTGCGAGGCACCAACATACACGCGGTCAAACCAATTGAGGTTGGCCTCGAAGAACCAGGAATTGATGCTATATTCGACGCCGAAATTAGCAGCTGTGAGTGGAGTGCTGTTGACCTTGACTCCCTTCATGGCTACGCGTAGCAACTCATTCTGTTCTGTCACAGGATTCTTCCATGCGTTGACCTTGACATTCTCGGTTGCAGTCATACCCTCGGTATTAAGCTGTGCGTATGGGTTGTTGGTGTACTTGGCGTCGCCATAAGTACCCATGGCATGTACGGAGAGGTTGGATAGAATCTGGTAGCTGATGGCTGCCTCAATGCCGTAGTGCTGCTTGTTGACCTTGCTCATGGTGAGATAGGTGAAGGCTGAGTTGGCATCGTTGAAGAAAGCGGTCTGCTCGACCTGATTCTTCATCTCGACATAGTAGCCTCCGACCTTACCGCTGAAGTTTCCGAAACGGAACTGCCAGCTGAGATCGGCAGAGTAGAGATCTTCGAGCGTAAGGTTGTTGACGTAGTTGTTCTGAACGCGAGGTGAAACGAAGGCATTGCGTGAAAGCGGAGCCTTCTTCTCCAAGCTGGCACTCAGGGTGAGAATCTGGTTGGCCCAAGGACGGTAGATGGCCTGTGCCTTGACACCACCACCAGCGAAGTTGGCACGGCCAGACTTGCCATAGGAATTATCGTGATAGCCTACGCCATTGTACGTATAGTCTGGAGTCTCGCCCTCAGCGACCGGGATCTGTGCCTGGCCATTCTGCATAAGGCCGTTGCGCTCCATCGAAGTAAAATTATAGAAGGCCTGCACATTGCTGTTCAGATTACCCTGGTTGAACTGGTACTGAGCCCAAGCCTGCAGGTAGTTGACGTCGATCTCGTAATCGTAGCCGAAGACGTCGCCCTCCTTGATCTGGTTGCCCCAATGACGCATGTCGCTCTGTGCCTGGAGTGAGTTGATACCATGATCGCCGGCGGCGAACTTATCGATATCGGTATAACGGGTGGCTCCCAACAGATCGTTCATGGTCTTGTAGTGATGTCCCAAAGTGTGATTGAGCTGAATACCGGCTACGACCTTCTCATGCTGATTGAAGCTATGCTGAAAGGTGCTGGAGAGTGCCCACACCTGCTGGTCGTTGTGACGACGCTCCTGATAGTAGAGTGCCTCGCCGCCCATGGCATCGCTCTGGCGGTTCATGTGGTAGAGACGGTCCCAGTTAATCTGGCGATTGGCCTTGACACCCCACTTGTCTTTGAGCACATTGTACTGATCGACCAGGAAGGCATTATTCTGGAGGTATGTGCCGTTGTTCTGGCTCGGATCATAGACATTGAACACGCTGGATGGGAGATTCTTGTAGTAATCAGGACGTGGGTCGTAGGCCTCGCCTGCAAAGCCAAGCGCAGAACTGCTATAGTGCATGTTCTTATAACCTGCTGTGGTCGAGAGGCTGGTGATTGGAGAGATCTTCCAATCCCAGGTGAAGAGTGCGGTTGGCTCGAAGTCATGAACGACACGGGCATTACGCTTCTCGCCATTCTGATAACCCCAGTTCGGATTGTAGTAGTGCGAGTTGGCCAACCAGTAAGCCTCTTCGGTCGAAGCTCCCTGCTGTGCTCGCTCGGTTGGAGCACCAAAGGTCACAAGGCTGAGAGCATGGTCGCCCAAACGTTTCTCGGCCGAAAGGAAGTAAGAGAGGGAGTTGTAGAAGGTTCCTTCGATGACACCCTCGTTGGCGCCACGATAACCGACGGTAGCGGCAAAGGCCCAGCCATTGGAGAGCAAACCGGTACCGATGGTGTACATGGCTCGGTACTTGTAGTTACGGTTGCAGGCTGAAAGGGTGAACTTCTGGCCCTGCTGGAAACGGGAAGCACGAAGGTTGGTATTGTCGCCACCACCGAGGCCTACGATACCGAAGGTGTTGTACTCGCTGGACGATACACCCTCCTTGTTGCGGGTGGCATCGTTCATACCGCCCATCAGGCTATAGTTATAACGACCGGTCTCAAGGTCGTTGAACGAAAGACCGTTGAGATAACTGTTGGCGTAGATGTTGTCGAGAGCACGAACGCGGAAACGCATGGCACTCCAGGTGTATCCTACCTCCGAGAGATAGGGATCGTTGGCCGAAGCGTTGACGCTCGAAATGGTCTGCGCAGCATCCATGTCTTCGTCGAGCTGTGACTCGGTGAAGGTAAAGTCGCTGGCATCATCCTCTTCTTCTGACTGCGCTTGCTGCTCGGCTTTCTGGGCGGCCGACTGCAGCACGGTGTCGGGCTGCAGGGCTATGCCTGTGTGGGCCAGAAGCGGAACGCCTGCCATCATCCAAAGAGCGGACGAAATAAGTGATCCTTTTGTCATTTTATAACAGAGATTAAATTATTTTCACGGGCGCAAAGATAATTAATATTACTGAACATTCAAAGATTTTTGTATATTTTCGACGGTTTGCTTGCAAATTTGAATGTTTTATCCTAACTTTGCACGCGAAATCATAAAAAACATAGCTATGAAAAAATGGATCTTAATGGCAGTGATGCTCTTGGCTGCTATCGTGCCTGCTTCGGCCGGCAGAAAGGACAAAGTCAAGCAACCTGCTCATGCTGAGAAGAAAATCGCCGCCTATGCGGTCGGATTCTATAATCTGGAAAACCTGTTTGATACCATTCACGCTAAGGGCAAGAACGACTTCGACTTCCTGCCTGACGGCTCGTACAAATGGAACACCCTGAAGTACACCTCGAAGCTGAAAAACATGTCGATGGTGCTGTCGGAAATGGCTACCGACAAGATCAAGGCCGGCGCTGCTGTAATCGGTGTGAGTGAGGTGGAGAACCGCCTGGTACTGGAGGACCTGCTGAAGCAGGAATCGCTCAAGGATCGCGGCTACAAGATTCTGCATGTGGATAGCCCAGACCGCCGTGGTGTGGACTGCGCAATGTTCTATAACCCACGTTTCTTCCAGCTGGAGGATTCGCTCTATGTGCTCTACATCTACGGTAACGAGGAAACGGGTCCTACCCCATTGGGCTTTACTCAGGATCCGGAGACGAACGATATCACCCCACTCCCTCTGTATGGCGATACGACCCACATTACCCGTGGTTTCCTGTGCGGTATCGGTACTATGGCTGGCGAGAAGGTCTGCGTGATCGTGAACCACTGGCCAAGCCGTGGCGCAGAGAGCATCGTCCGCGAACATGCGGGCCGTCAGGTCTATGCCCTGAAGGAGGCTCTGTTGAAGAAGTACCCTGGCATCAAGATCATCATCGAGGGTGACTTGAACGATGACCCGAACAACAAGTCGGTGGTGAACGAACTGAAGGCTGTATCGGAGGTGAGCGATGTGAAGGGCGAGCATGACCTGTTCAACCCTTGGTACAATATGCTCTACAAGGTGGGTCAGGGTACACTGATGTACCGCGGCAAATGGAACCTCTTCGACCAGATCATCATCTCGGGCAACTTCTGCAATGGTACCGACTATTCGACCCTGAGCTACAAGACCCACGAGATCTTCATGCGCGACTATCTGATCCAGCAGGAGGGCAAATACAAGGGCTCTCCGCTCCGTACAACCGCCGGTGGTTCATGGCTGAATGGCTTCTCGGACCACTTGCCTACCATCGTTTATTTCGTCAAAGAGAAATAGAATGGCACGAAAGCTAATTAATAACAAGAAAAGGATCGCAAATCAATGCGATCCTTTTTTTTGATTAAGAGTGAAGGGTTAAGGATGAAGGATTCCTTGATTAATAGATTTTTTATCACGAATGTTCGAATATTCGAATGATTCGGGACTAGCTTATATATAACCACGGAAAGGACGGATTTTTTAAGGAGATTTTTATAAGATTTTAAGCCCAAAGGGCGCCCCCTCAAAAAAGAGACAATCCTATTTGTGGACGGATTTTAATAAAATAGATTTTAAAATCTGAAATAAA
>JAZQOK010000008.1:0-26184 GCA_045627865.1 Bacteroidales bacterium | reverse complement strand
TATTAGTTGTCTAAGGACGTAAAAAAGGTCAACTTGCAGAATTTGCAGAACGTGCTAAAACTGCATACGATATGTTGACCGACTCTTGCGTAAACAACTGATAATCAGCACGCTTATACTCGTGTTAGCCGCCGCGCAGGCCGCTGTAGAAGAGTAATGTAATATTTATATGTGGTGAAGTGGATTATTCCAAACCAGCCACAGCAATTAGGGCGCCCATCTGGGTCGCCCTTTTTCTTCTATATAATACTGAAAACATTGTTATGAAAAAGTTTTTCTCTACCCTTGTGTTGTTTGGTACGTTGCTGACATCTTTTGCGCAGCAGGTCCAGGGATTTGACATCGATTTATGGCAGAATGGATTGCCGAATAGTAATGGCATCGATAAGACTCAGCCTTATGATAATGAGAAGCGTAATTTCAAGCCAAGTATCCGAGTATTTCTACCTGAGGATAAGACCCAGAGTGATGCAGCGATTCTCATTATTCCTGGTGGCGGATATCGAGTATTGTCAATCGGACAGGAGGGTTACTTATGGGCAGACCACTTTGTGCCACAGGGCATCGCTACCATCGTTCTAAGTTATCGCATGCCTATGGGACATACGGAAGTCCCTATCAGTGATGCCACCGAGGCAATGCGTCTCATCCGAGAGCATGCGGCAGAGTGGGGAATTAATCCGCAGAAGGTTGGCATTCTTGGTTCTTCGGCAGGTGGCCATCTCGCATCGACCATTGCAACCCATAATGACGAACAGACTCGTCCGAACTTCCAGATCTTGTTCTACCCGGTGATTTCAATGAATCCTGCAATCACTCATGCAGACTCTCGATTCTGTTTGATTGGCGAAAAGCCTTCGTATGGGCTTCAGCAGCTTTACAGCAATCAGTGTCAAGTAACCAGCCAGACCCCTCCTGCAATTCTTATTCTTGCAGATGATGACTTCCTTGTAAACCCACTCAATTCGGTTGAATACTATACAGCATTGCACCAGGCCGGTGTGAAAGCTTCGATGCATATCTATCCCAAAGGCGGTCATGGATTTGGCTGTGGTGATTGGTTTCCATACAAGAAACAGATGCTTGCCGACCTGCAGCTTTGGTTAGATACCATCCTAAAATAAGTCACATAGGCCCACAATCAGGGCCTATGTTTCAAAATGGATACGATATGTTTCATATTGTAACGCTCGTTATGAATAAAAGCTGTACCTTTGCGCCCAGAAATTTATCATAATAATCAATATACAATGAAACGTATCTTTTTACTTGTACTCGTGATGGTTTTGGGACTGAACCTTTCAGCCCAGCAGCGTCGACCAGTAGATAATGAACATCCAATGTGGTTGATTCATGTCGATGTATGGAATAAGGCTGATCCACAGAAGATAATTGATTTGATTCCAGAAAATATCCGTCCATATGCGGTAATGAATCTTTCATTGTCTTGTGGATATGATACAGCGCGTCAGGTCTATAAGATGCCACAAAATGCGATGAAGACGTACAAATCATGGGGAACGGTTTGTCAGCAGAATGGCATGTGGTTTACCTGCCAACCTGCTTCAGGCGGTCATACGCATCTGCAGGATGATGATCTTGAAACCTTTGAGTATATGTTCAAGGCATTCCCTAATTTCTTGGGTTGGAACTATGCTGAGCAGTTCTGGGGATTCGATGAGCCTAACGACAAGAGCTCCAGTTCACAGGTTACTCGTATAGCACTTTTTGCCAAGTTGGTTGAAATGTCTCATAAATATGGCGGGTTCCTAACCATTAGTTTCTGTGGCAATGTCTGGTCTCATCCGTTGAACCCTGTGGGTATGATGAAACGCAACAAGGATCTGCTTGCAGCTTGCCAAAAGTATCCGGAAGCTATCTTGTGGCTCTATAAGTACACCACTTCCTCATGCTTTTATAATAATGAGAGTGTGACCTGGTCTCCATATGTTGCAGGCCTGGCAAAGAATTATGGTGTCCGCTATGATAATTGTGGTTGGAATGGTGCGCTCGATGCTCTGTTGGGTGAAAATAGTGGCAAGAAGTATCCAAACTCTGCTGGCTATGGCACTGTAATGGAGCAGACCTGCGTCAATGGTGGTGCTGTATGGGATGGCCCGGAGTTGATTTGGACAGAGGACTTCCAGAATTTGAACAACACGACCACTAGTGCCGGCTATACAGTCCGTAATTGGGGCATTTTTGGAGGCTTTGAGCATGGATGGCTTGATATGTTCTCAAAGATTATTGATGGCACCATGTATATCCCAACACGAGAGGAGGTTGTCAGCAAAACTAAGATCTATATTGTGAACGACGTTACTTCGGGTTCAGATGAGGACAAGTATGCAGCATGGGGCGACCTCTACGATGGTCTTTACAAGCAGACTGACCCATTCAACCGTGGTAATGGCCAGTGGATGGATAACTTCTGCTACTTTAAGAAAACTGGTCGTTATGGAGCTATTCCTGTCGGCATCACACCTTATGACGATTTGGCTAAGGCCATTCCAACCAAGATCAAGAAGTCTTCTCGTAATTCTGTGTGGTCATCGCAGTCTACTAAGGTGAATGCATTTAATAATGCTTATCCATCAGTCAGCAAGGGCGACTTGTATGTAAACCGTTTTAAGAATCAATTGGTAACCTATACCCCATATACCTACCTGAATTCAAAGAAACGTGCCTCTGCTAAGATTCCATTGAAATATAATACCTGTGATTCATTGGTTCTTTCTTATGGTAAACTTTCAACTGGTATCGTTCATGAGTATTCTGATCACATTGATTTCTATCTGACCAATTATCGTTCTGATACATTGACGGGACAGATTGATACCATCAAAGTCTATGGTGCAAGTGTGAAACCTTCTATGACCCATAAGCCTCGTACCACAGCCTCTTATACAGCTAAGGTAGGAGAGTCGTGGAATAGCACTGAGAATCTCTATATTGTTACGGTCGAGCATAATGGCGCGCTTGATCTTTCTATCCAATGTGCTGGTAATGGTACGGATCGTCAGACAGATGTTGTAAGCCAGACTGCCTTGGAGTTGCCGGTACAGCCAGCCCCATACAATGGACCAATTACTATTGAAGCCGAGGATATGAACTATAAGGGGGTAACAAGTTGTGTTACTGACCCGTACAATTGGTATCCGAATGTACATGGACATGCTGGAAATGGCTTCATCGATATGGGTGCTAATACAGAGGGATCATTGACCCATGTAATCCGATTGCGTGAGGATCAGGCTGGAACCTATCGAGTCATTATCCGTTATTCGAATGTGAAGCGTAATGGAGAAATCACGGTTGCTCGTAAGTCAAACGTCTTTGCTGTCCCAGTAGTCAAGACGGCAACTAACCAGTGGCTGCGTACCGAGGTTGAGATGGAACTGACTAAAGGCAAGAATACTATTACTATCAACAATAACAATGGTATTAGTATGTACATAGACAATGTAACCTATATGCCTGCGGGTATGGCCGATGAGAAATATGCCATCACGGTTCGTGATAGCAAATATGGTAAGGTAGAGCTTAGTTCCGATTCGGCAGCAGAGGGAGAATCTGTGCGTGTGCGCGTCTTGCCAAATAGCGGTTTCCGTTTGAAGAGTTGGACTATCGTTCATGGTGGTGTCACTCTTGATGTAGCAGATGAGATCTCTTTCATAATGCCAGATGACAATGTAACCATTCAGCCGGAATTTGAGGATATGTCTATGGTATATAGTCTCGACTATTCGACCGTATTGGGTGGTACGATTCCTGCTGGATGGAAGTGTATTCAGGAAGATAATACCGTCCATCAGTATCCGAACAATTATTCTTCTGGATCTCGAGTCCTGACAGGATTCTCTGGTTATCAGGGCAAGGCTCTCTATTGGCGAGAGAAGAGTTGTGAGTATGGTTCTCAGGCTGATTATAAACTTACCTTGCAGCCTGGTCACTATATCTGGAAGGTAGCGATGGCTGCATGGAAAGAAGCTCCTCAGTATCAGGCACAGGTCCTTAATGCTAATGGCACTGCGATCGCATCAAAATACTCTTTGCCTGCTGCTCCTAATGCCGCTGGTAGCACCTCGGCAAATCTCACTTCTGCACAGACCCAAGTTCTTGAGTTTGATGTGAAGAATGCAGGAAATTATACATTGAAGTTTACAAACTCAGATGTTATTGCAGGTTATGATGAATTCCTCCTCCTGCAGTGTGATTTGAGACTCAAGCCTGCAGAGGATGGTATCCTTGAGATTTCGGAGAGCAATGATTCTGGTAACGAACTCTTCTCTCTCGATGGACGACGCATCACGACACTCCAGTCGGGTGTGAATATCATTCGTGACAAGAATGGCAACGCTCGCAAGTTTATTGTTCGCTAATGTCCACTTCAATTAAAGATAAAGACCTGTCAATCCGAATGGACTGACAGGTCTTTGTTTTTTTTATAGAATTCACATTGCAGGGTCACCATCTGATTGGTTCGAGTCCGTTCTGTTGCAGATATTGATTGGCTTTAACAAAGTGATTACAACCAAAGAAGCCACGATAGACGGATAGCGGAGAGGGATGGGGCGCTTCCAAAACGAGATGTTTCGTGCGGTCGATAACCCGTCCTTTTTGTCGGGCGTAACTTCCCCAAAGGAGAAAGACTACATGTTCACGGTGTTGTGAGATAGCAGCAATTGCCGCATCCGTGAAGGTTTCCCAGCCTTTTCCCTGATGGCTGCCAGCCATGCCGGCCTGAACCGTTAGGGTTGCGTTGAGCAGCAGAACTCCTTGATCGGCCCAATGGGAGAGATCCCCGTTGCGTTGGCTATAATCGAGCTGGTATTCCTGACCAAGCTCCTTGTAGATATTAACTAATGAGGGAGGAACCTGGATTCCAGGTTGAACAGAGAAGCAAAGTCCATGAGCTTGTCCAGGTTCGTGGTAGGGATCCTGTCCGAGAATGACTACTTTCACCTTGTCGAATGGTGTTCGGTTAAAAGCCTCAAAGATCTTCCCGGCAGGAGGGTAGACTACCGAAGTTTGGTAGGCATTACGTACATAATTGGTTAATATTTCGAAGTATGCACTGTCAAACTGCGGTTGCAAGACTTGCCGCCAAGTTTCATTTATTTTTACCTGCATAGCTTTGTCGGGTTTCAAGTTAAAAAGTATAGGGTACATCAACGATAATCATGATGCACCCTTTGTGTGATCCCGGTGGGATTCAAACCCACGACCTTCAGAACCGGAATCTGACGCTCTATTCTGCTAAGCTACGGAACCATTTCGGTGCGCAAAGATAAGGAGTTTTTTCTATTTCTCCAAATCTTTGTAATAAAAAGTTTATTCGAGAGTGAATTTGGCAAATTTCAAGAGAAGTGTCTTATCTCCCATTGTATCAAAGTGTACAACGATACGTGCATTGTCATCTTTTCCCGATAATTCCTTGATAGATCCCTTGCCAAAACGTTCGTGAACAATACGGGTTCCGACCGAGAGCTGTTGCCCACCATACGAGAGTGTGGCGGTTGCTTCAAGATCCTCTGTGCGAGTCGCAACCTTGCGTGGACGGTTGAAATCCAGAGGCGATGGTTTGGGAGCTGCATATGTTGGCGCCGAAGGTCGGGGTGTAGGTGCATATTCCCGTCGTTGAGGCTCAAATTCACGACGGGGTGGTTCGAATGGATTGCGGAACGTACCATTGGAGAACATGCCGCCGCCATTGCTTCCATAGTTTTGTGCTTGCACTGGTCCACCGAGTCGTTCGATGAAGCGAGGGTCGATGTCCTTCAGGAATCGAGACGGACGAGTTGCTTCACTTTTGCCATTTCTGAATCTTGAAGTAGCGTACGATAACCAGCAGTTCTCCTCAGCTCGGGTGATTGCTACATAGAAGAGACGACGCTCCTCCTCGACACCACTTGGTTCGTCAATCGACATATCTGATGGCAAGAGGTTCTCCTCAACGCCAACAATAAATACATTCTTGAACTCCAGACCTTTGGCTTGATGGATGGTCATCAATGCCACATAATCGCGGTCCGGTTCCTCCTTGTTTGGATCTGGCTCATCGAGCGAAATGGTCGAGAGATAATCAGTGATGGTCAATTCTCCATTGCCCTCCTCTCGATAGTCAATAACAGCTTGCTGGATTGAATCGACCAGTTCTTGAACATTCTCTTTCTTCGAGATGCCCTCGATGGTTGTATCGCTGGCGAGAACTTCGTTGTAACGGAACTTGCGAATAAGTTCCATGACGGTCTCATAGACGTTGTTGACAGCACTGAATGCCTGAACGTCGTGAATTCGCTGTACAAAATAAGCCAGTTTGCTCTTGGTACCGCTATTGGCAGAGATATATGCATCAGGGTTGCCAGCAACCTCATAGAAGGAGAGGGGCTGATTGTTGTTAGCAGCTTCTGCGATCGCTGTGCTGATTTTGGTGATAGTTGTCTCGCCAATGCCTGTAGGAGTCTCCTTCAGAACGCGTTTGAACGCCTCCTCGTCAGCTGGATTAATCGTAAGTCGAAGCATAGCAATTACATCCTTCACCTCTTTGCGCTGATAGAAGGATAGTCCTCCGAAGATTTTGTAGTCAATACCACGTTTGCGCAGAGCCTCCTCAAGGGTTCTGCTCTGTGCATTGGTGCGATACAGTACAGCAATCTCCTTATATGGATAGCCGGATTCTGTATGTAGAGCCTCGATGCGTTGCACAGTTTGGTACGATTCCTCGAGATCCGAATAACAGCCGGACAGTCGAATCAATGAACCTCGTTCCTTTTGGCTGAATACGGTTTTTCGAATCTGCTCTTTGTTCTTTGCGATGAGACTATTGGCCGCATCCACGATATTTTGAGTGCTGCGATAGTTCTGTTCGAGTTTGAATAGTTCCGTGCCTGGGATGGTGTTTCGTAGTCCAAGAATATTGTGGATGTTGGCTCCGCGAAACGAATAGATAGACTGAGCATCATCACCAACAACTGTCAAATGACGATGGTTGCGGACCAGTTGTTCAACGATAAGGTGCTGGGCACGATTGGTATCTTGATACTCATCGACGAGCACATATTTGAAATAGTCCTGATAGAAGGCCAATACATCTGGATGATCGCGGAAAAGGATGTTTGTGTACAGCAGCAAATCGTCGAAATCCATGGCACCGGCCTGATAGCATCGGTTCCAATAGCGTTGGTATATCTCCGCAATCTTGGGCCTCTTAGCAGCTGCATCGAACATGATCAGTTCGCGGTTGGCTGCATACATGCCTGGTGTAATCAGATTGTTCTTGGCATTGCTGATCTGGCAGTGCACCGAATTCGGTTTGTACTGTTTGTCGTCCAAAGCCATCTCTTTGATGATCGCTTTGACTAAGTTGCGAGAATCTTGTTGATCATAGATGGTGAAATCACGCTTGAACCCGAGGCGCTCTGACTCGCGACGTAGGATACGGGTGAAAAGAGAGTGGAATGTGCCCATCCAGATTCTCTTGGCCGAGTTGCCTCCCACCAATTGCTGAATACGGTCTTGCATCTCCGTGGCTGCCTTTTTGGTAAAGGTCAGTGCGATGATTTCGTCCGGACGATAGCCTCTCTCCTTGAGCAGATAGGCAATCTTGACCGTCAAGACACGTGTTTTGCCAGAACCTGCACCGGCAATAACCAATTGCGGGCCGTCGCAGAATTCTACGGCGGCCCTTTGGGAACTATTTAATGAATTAAGTATTTCTTGCACTTATGGAACGAATAAATTCGTTACGATACGCTTCGCTACGATTACGATACGCAGCAAAGCTGCTACGATAACTTTATCCCAAACAGATATAGGATAAGATTAATAACTAATAACAAATAACTTAGTTTCTGCGAAACTTAGAATCTCATTCCCAGGGTGAGGTCCCAAGAGAGAATGTTTGTCTTCATGTCGCAGTGGCTAGCTTTGACTGCTCCGTTGTTCATGTTGGAACTCATGGTACAACCATCGTCCAGGAGTGCATCGGTAGTAGGGTAAGCTGCAATCTTTTCCTGAATATGGCGGTTCATGAACGAAAGGTCAATGTGCCACCAGTCACCACCCCAGCCGCAACCAGCAGTAAAATACTGTTGATTGCCGATCATGCTGTAGTTTGGTTTGGTTGTACTATCGAAGATGATGGAGTTGTCATCTCCAAAATTACCATTGGTCCAACCTCGGGATGCACCTGGGTTATCGTAGAGGTCTTTCTTGTACTGAGAATCCTTGAACGCATATCCGGCGCGAACACTGAAGTGGTCTGTAACACGGTATTCTGCACCGGCCTTGTAGGTCATCTGGAGTTTGCAGTAATCATTGAATACATCGTCCATCCACTCGTAGTTGTCCTGCTCTCTGATGTTGTCATTGTCCGAACGGTACTTCTGTGTAGCGTAATCGCGCATATCGACCTCAGCACTAATCAATGCACGTCCACCGAGTACCCATGCAGAACTGAGCTGCATCTGCCATGGAGAATAGTATTTGTACTCGAAACTACGAGTGTTGCTATCGTTATAACCCGTGCAATCTGGATGGCTGCTCTTCATTCGGAGATTGTAGAGGTCCTCCATGTGGTACCAAGTTGGAGTGTGGGCAGCAAAGCCAACTCTCCAAGAGTCCGATGGTTTCAACAAGATACCACCTTTGATACCGAACCCGGTGCCTTTGGTCTCCAGATTATTGAACATCTGCGTGTAATCACCTTGATAATTGTAATCATGGTCCTCGTTAAACTCTGTTTCGATAATAGAATTGAAGTCGCTGACAGAGAACGTTATGCCCGCATAAACAAAGTCGTTCCAATTGGCCGAGAAGTTGATGTTATACTCATCGTTGCGGTTCATTTCTGTTACAAACAATCGCTGATAGCTGGCCCACGAGTTGACGCGATCTCTACTTTCGATGCCTGGATAGTACACCTCTTTGCCATTTTCAGTACGATGTACTTGGTCGATGGCATAGCAATCGTAGCCAGCAACGGTTGTCAAAGGAAGATCATTGTTCTGCCATGGATCATAGACAATCTTGCCATTTTTGTCTTCTTCTGCTACGAATACATAGTCTGGATCATTGTAGTACCCCAAGTAGCACAACGCATTGTTGGCACGATTGGCCAGATAGTCACCAAACGAGCTGATTGGCTCATCGATTACCATCTTGTACTTACGGCTCAGGCCCTCGCTGTGATTGAACCCTACACCGACGTTGAAATTCACAAGTTTGTCGGCTCCTGGAGTTTTGATCGAGAGGACATAGGCCAGGTTGCTGACCGAACAATCCACTTTCTTCTGCTTTGAAACCTCCGAACCTTCCGTCTTGGTGTGCGCAAAAGATAGGTTAGGGGTAAACGAGATAGAACTGGTGCCACGATAGATACCCATACCGGCAGGATTATCGGTCATACAGGTCGGATCACCACCCAAAGCACCAAAAGCACCACCCATCGCTTTATATCGCGCTGTGCCAGCAATGTTTTGGCTACTGAAACGGTTAGCATCCACTACATTTTGTGCGCTCAATGGCAGGGAACAGAGTCCTACCAATGGCAATATATATTTTCTCATAGAGAATGTTATTCGAAAAAGTTAATAGATAAAAGTTATAAGTTATGAGGTACTTAAAGTCCCCCTAAGCAGGGGGATTTAGGGGGACATTATCTACGGCCACCTCCTCCGCCGCCGCTACGGCCACCTCCGCCGCCACCGGAGCTTCTACCTCCGCTGTAGCTGGAACCGCCGCCAGAACTGCGAGAGCCACTGTTGCTAGATCCACTGCTGTAGCTGGAGCTGCTTGAACTACGAGATGAACTGTAGCTACTTGAAGAAGAGCTGGAACTGCTAGAGTAGCTACTTCTTGATCCGCTGGAATAATTTGAACTATTTGAGCTGCGAGTTGAACTGTAGCTAGATCTGTTCGAGCTATTGGATGCATTAGTTGATCTGGAACCGTTGGCACTCTGACGGGTGGTAGCCTGACGATTGTTGGTCACAGCACTACTGCGATTGGTCGAAGCTGTAGAACGGTGGGTAGTCGTTGCAACATTGCGGTTTGCATTAGCAGTGCCTGCATGTGTGCTTCGTGAACTCATGTTCGAAGTTCTGGTGTTGATGCTTCTGGTACCATTGGTGGTGCTACGGCTGCCGTTGGCACTTCTATTCACGTTGCCACCTCTAGACGACGTTGCTCCACCAGCACCACTGCGAGAGTAGCTTCGGTTGGTATTGGCACTAGCTAAAGCACTTCGGTTGCTTGCGCGGTTACGATAGGTACCACCCATGTTGTTGCGAGAACCGCGATTTCTGTTGTTGTGGAAATCGTAGTAGCCGCCATTATGGTGATGATGTCCATGATAGTGGTGATGTGCCCATACGTTGTGGTAATAGTGTGGGTGTGGGTGGTAATAAGGAGAATACCAACCACCGTACCAGCCATCGTAGTAGCCATAATTCCAGCCACCCCACCAGCTTCCATAGTGGAACCCGAAACTTGGGGTCATGTACCAGTATGGATCATAGTAGCTATAATCCCAGAAGAAAGGATCATAATAAGCCACATCATACCATGGAGAGTATGCCCAATAGCTGAAGCGTGGGTTATAGAATCTGCGGATGCGGTTGCTGAAATGATAGGCATCAATCACATAGACCGTATCGTGCAGATAAATCACCTCGCTATTGTCTGCGTCTGCTGTTGTGACAGAGCTTAAAGAGGTGGTTTCTGGCATAGAGAACGAAGTGGAACCTGAGCTCTGGTTCTCCGCTTTTGGGCCTCTGCGATTGTACGAATCAAGATCCCAGTCATCGTTGGCTGAGGTAGACCAGGTTTCCTGTTCTGTTTCCTTGTAGATTGCCTTTTTAACGTCCGACTTTTTGTAGTAGATGTCGTCCTGAGCCATTCCGGCTTGGACGAAGATGAGGCTGAGAGCAAAAGCCAATCCTGCAGTGATCATCTTTTTCATAGTTGTATGTTTTTGAGTTTTTGTTTATATGACCGAATCTGTCACGATGGGTTTAAATAATGGACCTATAAGAATTATTTTTACCTTTCGGTTGTCAATTTCGGTCTATTGACGGTACAAAGATAAGAAATAATTAGTATCTTTGTGCATCGAAAAGATAAATTAACCTTTTTTATGTGTGTTTTTCAACAAAAAGGACTTTTCGTAGAACGAAACAATAACTATACGTAACAATTATGAATTATATTGAAGTCAAATTGATGCCATCGCCGATGAGTGAAGATACTGCCGATATTCTTGCCTCCATGCTTGGTGACTTGGGGTACGACAGTTTTTCGACCGAAGAGGATTGCCTGAAGGCCTATTGTCCTCAGAATCTTTTCAGTACCGAAGCATTGCAGTCGCTGATTGATGAATTGCCTTTGCCCGATGTTACAGTGCAGTGGATTGCCCAAGAGGTTGAGACACAGAACTGGAATCAGCAGTGGGAGGAGGAGAATGCTTTGACTCCAGTCCCATTTGGCGAAGAGACAATCACCATACATCCGCACATGTCGTTTGGAAGTGGCCACCATGAGACTACTTCGCAACTCCTGGAAGAAATCCTGAACTTCTTCCAAGAAATTGAGAAGAAGGAAAAAGGAGAAGGGAAAAAGGAAAAATCTGCCTCTACGACGGTCAACGTGCTCGATATGGGAACCGGTACAGGTGTCTTGGCCATTGCATGTGCCATGAAGGGCGCTATGTGCCGAGCCATCGAAATTGATGATTGGGTAGCTGCCAATGCTGTCGATAATGTTTTGATGAACGACATGGCAGGACGCGTTCATGTCGAGTGTGGTGATGCCTCTCTGTTGGGCGATGGTCAGACCTACGATCTAATCCTTGCCAACATTAATCGAAACGTACTTCTGGCCGATATGCCTGCTTATGTGGCCGATATGAATTCTGCCTCAACACTCCTGATGAGTGGATTCTACGAAGAGGATGTGCCTATGATACGTGAAAAAGCCGAGTCGTTGGGACTCACTTATGTGCACCATCGAAACAAGAACAATTGGGTGGTAATCAAGTTTGTTAAAGATTGAAATAATAAAGGCTGAAGCAACAAATGCTTCAGCCTTTATTTTAGTCCATGTGGAACATCTCCGGCAGAGGAATGCTGACAGGAGAGTTGTCGGGATTGGTCTTCATAATGTCGGCCATGTAGGCCCACCATTTCTGGCAGATTTCGGTGCCTCCCAGATCCTGACTTCCACCTTCGCCTTCTAATTCCTGATAAGCATAGAGCGTGTCTGTGTCTTCGTCCAGATAGATGCTATAGTTTCGTACACCCGCCTCGTGGAGCAGTTGCTTTAGCTCGGGAAACAGGTTCTGGTGACGGCGCTTGTACTCTTCTTTCATTCCTGGATTCAGGAACATTTTAAATGCTTCGCGTTTCATAATTATAATTCGATTTATTTCCTGATTTCACTTAAGTTCTTGCTTAGATCGCAGGGCTGATTGTAGGCCACGTTCTGAATGGCCAAAGAGTGGCGGTACGGGATATCCTGCAAGAGACAGACAAAGCGATAATCGGTCGGATAGGGAGTGAGGAAAAGGTAAAGGTGTCGTCCGTCTGTCGAAGGAAGAAGAACCTCTTCTCGCCAATCTCCCACCAAATCTCCCTGCAGACAAGGAACTGCTTTCGTTCCATTGATGCTGGTAGCACCGACAAAGGTGGTCACAAGATCAATCTTCTGGCTGTTCCAGTTGTACTTTGTGATTCGGTTTTTGTCGAGCAGTTCGCGGAGTGTATCGCCATCCCAATAACAGGCCATGTTATACGAAAGTCCACGTGGGTTCGACAATTTCTCACCCTTATAGTTGCGAAGTCCACCCGTGCAAATTGACCACATCTCCCAACCTGGGTTGGTGGGGTCGATATCTGCCGCCATACAGCGACCACAATCTTCGTCAAATGGTAATTGGAACAATATCCTTCCAGTCTTGGCATCACGCAATGTAGAGCCCTTTCCGTGCTCTTCATGGCATTGCCATACGTAGAGTTTGTCATCACCTGGTAGCATCTTTCCGAGATGCATAGCATCACCATGTCCAAGTTTGGTTGAATAGAGTCCTTGGCCGTTATGGTCGATGGTGCAGGAGCCATAGATGATTTCGTCGAAGCCATCACCATCCACATCTGCCACTCGAAGCGAGTGGTTGCCTTGACTCGAATAATCACCCCATGGACCAGGAGTCTTGACGACCATCTTATTGCCCTTGTCAACCAGTTCAGCACCTTTGTAGCTATCGAACATCCAGCGTTGCTTTAGTTCCTTGCCGTCCCAGTCCCAAGCCACCAGTGTGGCGCGGGTATAGTAACCACGGCACATGACGACGGAGGGAAGATGCTTGCCTCCAGAAGTGTTTCCGAAGTAACCCACACCGGCCAGGTATCGTTCCGAGCGATTGCCCTTGATATCACCCCACATGCCAGCTGTACCTCGTTCCGGAACATAATCGGTCGTATAAAGTGCTTCTCCGGTTTCTCCGCAGAACACGGTCAGATACTCAGGACCTTGGATGATATGACCGAACTCGTTCGGCCAAAAGGCGGTGCTGTCTCCAATCACTTTCCCCTTGCCGTCGATGGTTCCATCTCCCGTCTTCATGACAACCTCGGCCTTTCCATCGCCATCCAAGTCGTAGGCCATTACTTGAGTGTAGTGCGCACCTGCTCGGATGTTGTGGCCCAGGTCGATCCTCCATAGTTTTTTGCCTGTCAATGTATAGCAGTCAATCAGTACATTGCCCGTATAACCATTGTGAGAATTGTCATGTTGGTTCGACGGATCCCACTTCAGGATAATTTCCAGATTCCCGTCTCCATTCACGTCGGCGGCTGTGCAATCACCAGGGAAGTAATGACACGAAGTGTACAGATCCATATATTGTTCGCTTGGAACGTCCAACGGTATATCCAGACATCCCAAAGGTGCATTGGCCGGGAGAGTGTAGCTACCCTCCTTCAGACGATCCGTCACCTGGCCCTTCTTCGACTTAGCCACCACCTTAAACGTGTTGGTCGTCGAGAGGTTCAACCCTTTCGATGCCAGATTCAGATAAGTCTTTGGGGTATTCTTCACGATGCAATGGTCACCCATATAGAGATCGAACACCACATCCTCAGGATCTTCGCGGAGCAGTCTCCACGAAACAGAGAGGGAATCTTCTGTTTGACGCATAGCGATCACACCTCGGTTCCATGCCTCGGTACTCATTTGCTCCGTCCGATATGCTGTCTGTGCCATGGCTGTTGTCGAGAGCATCAACAGCAGAGAGAAAGGTAAAGTTTTCATGACAATTAAGTTAGTTGTTTAAAATAGAATAGTTATTAGCCAATAATTAACTATAAACTTTTAACTATTAACTAATAACTATTATCTGAAATCCCTCTAAGGGGAGAAGCTTACTTCAAGAAAGTAATCAATACACCAGCAGCAACTGCCGAACCGATAACACCAGAGATGTTAGCCGACATACAGTAGTTGAGGATATTGTTCTTTGGGTTGAGTTTGGTAGCGATGTCGTTGGCAACACGCGAAGCCATAGGCACAGCCGACAAACCGCAAGCACCTACCAGTGGGTTGATCTTCTTCTTTGAGAAGAGGTTGAATAGGTGAACCATACAGATACCACCAGCGATAGAGACAGCGAAGGCAATGAAACCACCTGCCACGATACCGAGGGTCTGGAGATTCAAGAATGACTCAACAGTCATGGTAGCACCTACAGAGAGGCCCAAGAAGATAGTAGCGATGTTCATCAAAGCGTTCGAAGCGGTCTCAGCGATACGAGAGGTATCGGTACCAATCTCTTTGATGAGGTTACCGAACATCAACATACCGATCAACGAAACAGCCGAAGGAACGACAATAGCCACCAAAACAGTAACGAAGATAGGGAAGATAATCTTAGCCACACGCATGTTCTTGATCTGAAGGGTGTTTGGATAGAGCTTATCCTGCTCCTTCATGTTGATCATACGCTGCTTCTCGGTGGTCAGCCAGTTCACTACCCAAGGAATGATTACAGGAACCAAAGCCATGTAAGAGTATGCTGCAATGGCGATAGGACCGAGGAGGTGAGGAGCCAACTTGATGGTAGTAAAGATAGCGGTAGGACCATCAGCACCACCGATGATGCCGAGTGAACCAGCCTCCTGTGGAGTGAATCCGAAGACGCCGATAGCCACGACGATTACGCCGAAGATACCAACCTGAGCAGCAGCACCGAAGATAGCGAGCTTCAGGTTACGGAGCATAGGACCGAAGTCGGTCATAGCACCTACACCCATGAAGATGACTGGTGGAATGAAGCCTGTCTTGATCAACCAATAGTAGATCATGTTCATCAGGCCGAGTTCGTGAGCGATCTCTGGGAGACCCATCTCATAAACATGGTACTCTTTGCCATTCGCGAAGACAATACCCTCGCCGTTAGCGCCGAAGACGCCCATTTCGCCACCTGGGAAGTTAGCCAACAGGATACCCATCGCGATAGGGATGAGCAACAGTGGCTCATAATGCTTGGCAATACCTAAATAGAGGAATAGGAAGCCAATTGCATACATGATGAGGAATCGTGGATCAGCACCGATGGCGCTGAAGGCAGTCATCTCATATAATTTTTCGAAAATTGTTGTAATATCCATTAGGACCCACCCCAACCCTCCCTTAATGGAGGGAGTTTTATCAGTATGAAATACTTTCCGCGAGGTGGTTGCGGTTTTAAGATATTAATATTGTGACTTCCCTTTCACCCTCCCTAAAGGGAGGGCTGGGGTGGGTCTTTTACTTAATCTTGAAAATAGGATCATCCTCAAATACCTTGTCTCCAGGGTTGGCGAGGATAGCGGTGATCTGACCGTCGCAGTCTGCAGTGACAGCGTTGTAGGTCTTCATAGCCTCGATGTAGCCGATTGTCTGGCCCTTCTTGACCATATCACCAACCTTAACTGCGGTTTCACCTGCAGACTTGACCAAAGAGAACTTGCCCTCGAGTGGAGCCAGGACATCAGCACCCTCACCAGCTGCTACAGGAGCAGCACCGGCAGCAGGAGCCGCAGGCTGAGACCCATCGTTAGGAGCAATTGATACGGTGTAGGTCTCGCCGTTGACGGTAACCTTCAAGTCCTGAGCCTTGATAGCGCCTGTACCAGCGTTAGCCTTCTTAGCCTTACGTTCCGCGAGGTCTGCCTCGAAGTCAGCCTTAGCTTTGCCGCTCTTGTAAGCCTCATACTGAGATGGGTGCATAGCATACTCGAAGAGCTCCTCGTCGTCCCGACCGAGCTCCCAGCCATTGGCCTGCATCTTAGCGCGGAATTCGTCGAGGTTGTCTGGAGCGTAAGTCTGAGGATCCTCAGTCTCGAACTTCAGGCCCTTCTCTTCAGCCATCTTAACGAGCTCTGGAGCTACTGGGCCAGGCAGTGCACCTGACTTGCCGAGAAGCATATCCCAGTGGTTGTCGGCGATGATGCTCCAACGTTCCTTGCCCTTCTCCATCTGGAGAACGTTCATGAGAGCCTGGTTCTTGACATACTGTGAGAATGGAGTTACGAGACATGGGTAACCCATCTTAGGCCAAACGTATGCAACCTCGTCGAAGAGCTTGATCAAGATCTCGTCGGTGGTGAGCTTAGGCTGACCATTCTTCTCCTTCCAGCGGTTCAGACCCTCGAGGTTCTCCTCCAGGTCGGTCATGAGTGAACCCATCATACCACCAGGGAGACCTGGCTTAACGAGGAGTGAGTTGTTGAGGTGGTTGAGAGCTGGAATATAGTAGCCAAGGAAGTCGTCCATCATCTCTTGGATCTGGGTACGTACCTCCATGTATGCTGCCATGTTTACATCCTTAACCTTGAAACCTGCATCCTTCAATGTCTCGATAACGGTGATGACATCAGCGTGGCCAGTACCCCAAGAGAGAGGTGACATACCGCAGTCGATGTAATCGCAACCGTTCTCTGCAACTTCGAGAATAGAGGCCATATTAAAGCCAGGACCTGCGTGTGAGTGGTACTGGATAATGATGTCCTTCTTGATAGCCTTGATACCAGCAACAATCTTGCCGAGGCTCTTAGGACGACCGATACCAGCCATATCCTTCAAACAGATTTCGTCTGCACCTGCCTCGATGAAAGTCTTAGCGAGGTTGACATAGTATTCTACAGTGTGGATAGGAGAGAAGGTGATACAGAGAGATGCCTGTGCGATCATGCCTGCCTCCTTAGCATACTGGATCGATGGAATTACGTTACGTGGATCGTTGAGACCGCAGAAGATTCGGGTGATATCGGTACCCTGAGCCTTCTTTACCTTGTAGAAGAGTTTGCGGAGATCCTTAGGACATGGGAACATACGCAGACCATTCAGCGCACGGTCCAACATGTGGGTCTGGATGCCAGCCTCGTGGAAAGGCTTAGTCCACTGACGAACTGCTACGTTAGGGTTCTCACCATAAAGGAGATTGACCTGCTCGAAGCCACCACCATTAGTTTCTACACGATCAAAGCAACCCATTTCGATGATTTTTGGGGCTACCTTTACAAGTTGGTCAACACGTGGCTGATACTTACCAGCACTCTGCCACATATCGCGGAAGACCAGAGAAAGCTTTACTTCTTTGTTTGCCATAAGATATAGAGGTTTTTATTTTGAAATCTTTGTTACCATTGCCTTTGGAGCAACCTGAGCGATAGCAGCCTTGATGGCAGCCTCGATGTTAGCAGGCACAGCTGCTGGAGCAGATGCGACGGCCTTCTTTGCAGTTTCCTCTTCAGGAGCGAATTTGTTGATTGTCACGATCAGCAACTTTGATAGGTTGATGATCAGAATAAGAATAATGAATACAGTACCCATGCCAATAATCATCAGCAATAAGGCAGTTTCCATAGGAGTTAGACCTTCCATTGTTTATTTAGATTTAATTAATTGTTTCTTGTTTTTCGGGCGCAAAATTAGTAATTTTTTCTCATATATACAAAAAAACAACCAACTTTTTTGCTAAATTGCAAGAAAATTGGTTGTTTTTTCAGTTTTATATTGGAGCACATCTCCAAACCACTGCTAAAGCCTCGCTGATGCTCGGTTCGCGGAGTGCCTAACAAGTTAGTCTATCCGCTTGCTTCAACATTTGTTATCAGCATTATATTGGAGCACATCTCCAAACCTGAGTTTTATTTGATTGACTCGTAGATGAGTGTCTGTATGTGCTGGCGTAAATCCTCCTCACCGAGCAAGGTGTTCCATCGAACTGGGTTGATACGGTTACAAAGGAAGATATAGATCATATTATTCGTTGGATCCACCCAGAAGCAGGTTCCGGAATAACCAGTATGACCATAGACGGTTGCTGGGCATTTCAGGCTACATGGATTGCGTTTGATTCTCCAGCGTGGGTCGAACTCTGGTTTGTCGAAGCCCAATCCGCGTCGCGATATGTGGCTCTTCTGGGTTGTCATGCGTTCTACTGTAATGGCATTCACAACCTGCTTCCCTTCATATTTGCCACCATCCAGGAACATCTTCAATACTGGATACAGTTGCGTTGCACTACCGAACAGACCGGCGTTGCCCTCAACACCACCGCTCCAAGCACACAACTCGTCGTGCACATAACCTCGTAGTGTCTGTTTGCGTAGTGCCTCGTCCTTCTCCGTCGGAGCAATTCGTTCCAACGGTATGCCATTTTCCAGAGGTCGATAACAGAGCTTGCCTGGACCGTAAAACTGTGGGAATTTCTCGTACAGGTATTGGTCCATTGGCATCTTGGTTACATTCTCGATTGCTTTGCGCAGCAGGACGAAATTCAGGCAAGAATAACGATAGCGATGAGGCTTCTTGAGCGGTAAGTCTACGATTTTCTGGACAATTGAGTCTCGGAACAGTGGATTCAGCCACAGGTCACGAGCGATTGGCAGTGTATGGGTAGTGTCCTTCTGGGTCGAAATCCAGAACGGATCGAAGCGTAATCCCTCCTGGAACCAACAACGCTTATCCTGTCGAATAGTAAAAGGAGCCTCCTCCCTCGGACTATAGAAGACCTTATCGAACGATGTAGTGTCTAACGTCATAGCATAGAAGGTGTACCCATCGCGGATATCCGTTTCGTGGTACAGTGCCTGGCGCAGCGTCAGTTGCTTCTTGTCGGTTCCTCGTAGCTCTGGAACATATTTGCTGATCAGGTCGCTGAACTTCATATCATGTTCATCGTAAGCCTTCATCAGAGCTGGGATTGTGGCGGCAGCCTTGCTCACTGAGGCAAGATCGTAGACCGTCTCCAGCGAATTTGGTTCCTTGTGTTCGTAGTCTTTCCAACCAAACGCCTTGTTGTATACGATTTTTCCTTTGTGAGCAACCAGTATTTGACAGCCTGGGAAAGCGCCGCGTCGGATAGCATCAGAAATTAACGAATCGATCTTAGCACCCCTGAAGCTGGTCTCCTTCACGGCCGACTCCTCTGGAATACTTTCATTGGTTGTTGCTTCCTGCTCCTGTGGCAGTCCCTGCTCTGTCGGATCATATTGTTCGCACTTAACCTCAACGCGCTCAGTTTTCGCCTTTTCGACCTCGCTTAGCAGAGTTGCCTGCAATGCTTTGGCCTCTGGGGTGTTGATTCTCTCCAACAGACCTTGGGTGCTAAGTTCCTCCTCCCGTCCAACGCAGAGAACATACTTCCAACGGAGCACCTTGCGGCATTTCTCATCGATCAGTGATTGTGGCAGGCGTCCCTCTGTCACTGCTTTCTTCAGGTTTGCCCATTGCGTTTTGAGAGGAACCGGGTCCAGCAGTACATCGATGCCTGCTAAAAGAGCTTTGACGCTATAGTCGGGTACGCTGTTTACGCCCTTCATGGCCAGACCATCGGTGAAAATCAATCCAGTAAACCCCATCTGTTCCTTCAGCAGTCCGGTTACGATAGGTTGAGACAGTGACGATGGCAGATTGGCAGTAGAGTCGAGTGATGGTACTTCGAGATGTGCCATCATCAAGCCACCGAATCCACCCTTTACGAAGCAATCGAATGGGGCACATTCGAACGAAAGCATTCTTTCACGGTCGTGATTCAGCCGGGGTAAAGTCTTGTGGCTATCCGTGTCGGTGTCTCCATGACCTGGGAAGTGTTTGCCCACGGCCAAAATTCCACCCTCCTCCAGTCCCTGGCAATAACTCATGGCTGGTGGAACAACATCCCAAACCGTCGAGCCGAAACTGCGGTTGCCGATGACTGGGTTGTTTGGATTCGAGTTGATGTCGAGCACTGGGGCGAAATTGATGTTGATACCCATCAGTCGGCATTGTCGGGCTGTTTCCAGACCATATAGATACATCAGGCTGTCTCGTATCTCCGGATTGATGGTACCCAGAGCTCCGTTGCGTGGATATTTGATGGCATCGGTCAGACGCATTGATAGTCCCCACTCGCCATCCAGGGCAATCCAAAGTGGGGCTTTTTTTGCCTGCTTACGTGCCCACTGGGTAGTCTTTGCCTGCGTGGCAATCGTCCCCTTCGAAAAGAGAAGTCCACCTACGTGGTAATTTTTCAGATCCTGACTGATGATCTGTCGGTGCGCATCGTCGTTTGTACTTGCCACTATGGGCATAATCAATTGCCCCAGACGTTCGTCCGGGGTCAATTGGTCCATAATGCTATCTACCCATTTTTCCATGCATTCAGCGTCAACGCGCTTTAGCATATTCTGGGCTCCTGCACCATATATTATAAATAATGTGTAAACAAGGAGACTAAATCTTCTCATTATTCGATAACCTTAATGCGGCCTTCAATTTGGGCGTCGATATCATTGCCCAAGTCATTCTGTTTTTTGATGTAGTCAACCATTAGGTTTCGTAACAGAATACCTGTATTCGTATATTTTACTGCATGAGTCAAAGCGGTCAGGCCATCATTGCCCTCGGCCAGATAATCAATGGTTGCTACGTAATAGATGCGCTCTGGATCGATAGGCTCACCGCCTACACGGATGTCGGTAGCTGTAATCTTTTCGAACGACTCTCCGTCGGCCTTGGTACCTTTCTCTATATTCAGTGTGCAGGTAATACCAGAATAGGCCTCCAGTCTTTTGCCTTCTGATTGATGAACAACCTCTTCCAGATCCTTGCCCTTGATTTCCAGAATCGCGAGCGTATTTTCGAATGGGAAGACGCGGTAGATGTCTCCCAACTTCAAATCACCGGCATAGAGGTCATTGCGCAATCCACCTACGTTCATAATGCCAACATCCATTTTGCGATTGTAGTGATCTGAACCTACAGCGCGGAGTATATCACTGGTAAAATTGCCCAATGGACTTTCTGGACGGAACCGTGGCATGTCATGAGTACAGCGCCCCAAAACAGCGCTCATCTTCTGCTCGAGACTATCACGGTAAGGGGTGATAAAATCGCTCATCACGCGTCCATAATTGCGCAGGTCGTAGAGGTCTGGGTGCAGCTTCTTGCAGGTGATTTCTTTAACTTTGAATGCCTCAGAACCATCTTGGTGACGGCCGTTCTTTTGCATTTTGATATGGACATGTCCGATAGGAGAGGCCTTTGCTCCAGTTTGGGTAATCATTACAGGCTTGCCCTCGGCATTCATTGCCTCGATGCCATTCTCGATGTTTGTATGGGTGTGTCCACCAATAATCAGATCGATGCCAGAACTCTTCGATGCAATCCAGCGATCTCCGGTTGTGTCGTTCGGATAGTAACCTACGTGCGACAGCAGGATAACCATATCGCAGTCATCGGCACGCAACTTGGCTGCTTCTGCGTTAGCTGCAACCACGGGGTCAATATATTTGATGCCCTCCCAGTTGCGATTGAAGATCAGGTTGTTTGGATCGCAGGTAACACCCGTGATACCGATGCGTACACCTTTGCGTTCTATGATCATCGAAGTACGTGTGTATGGCTCCAGTTCGGTGCCAGTAACATCATAGTTGCAATTGATGATTGGAAAACAGGCATAATCTAACATTTCCTTGAGAAAGCTAATGCCATTGTCGAATTCATGATTGCCGAAAGTGGAGCAAATCAGTCCCTGGAGGTTCATGGCCTTCATTTCGATCATGCCATTCCAGATGTTAAAGTAAGGAGATCCTTGTACCATGTCGCCTGCATCCAGATATATGAGCTGAGGGTCATTTTGGCGCATCAGTTCGAGAAATGATGCACGCTCCACAACGCCGCCAATAGGCTGCTCGTCCATGTAGATTCCGTCGAACTGGCTGTGGGTGTCGTTTGTGTGCACAATATTAATCTCAGGTCCCTCCGACGAGGTACATGAGATTAATGCAACAATAAGAACAAGCACGTGAAGTGCTTTAAGAAGTTTTATTATAAATGGTCGGTTCATTTTGTGTTGTATAAAGATGGTAATCTTTAATTAGCTATGAGTTTTCGGGCGCAAAGATACTTATTTTTTCAATACAATGGACAAAATTAAGGATTTTTTTTTATTTTGTTCCCCAATTTTATATTTTCTGTCATTTTGCTTGGTCGTTTTACGAAGTATGCTTATCTTTGCGGAAAATGACGATAAAACCGCTAATTGCTAAATTCATGAAACACTATTCTAGACCTGAAATCATTGTGCTTGATATGCAGGAGGAACTGGGTATTGCGACTTCTGCTTCGTTGAATAATATCGAGACAGAAGACTGGGGGTGTGCTAATTCTTACCGCTCTTCTCTATGGGGAGACGACGAAGATGGTCAGTAACATCACGGAACGAACAAAATTTGAGTTTTGTTCGTTCCGAAGTTTTGGATTCGAGCAAAACAGGAAATTACAGGTGTTGATCCAGTTCGAACGAGAATTTTGCACCGATATCAACAGGGTGATCTCCCATGAAACCTACGAAGAGTGAGACATTAAAGTAGTTGTTGCCGATACCATAGCCGAACTCTCCGTATAGGTTCTTCCGCTGTGCCCAAAGTAAGCTTGAATAGACGCGCTCTTTGATGACATATTTGGAGAATGGACTTCGATGGAAGAGCATGAAAGGAGATTCGTACATAACATGCCCTTGGGCATACGAGGCAGAGGAACTGTACCAATAATCATCGAGCAGCGCGAAGGTGCCTCCGTTGGCACGACGGTCCCAGGTCGATGGGTACTGCGAACGGGAGAAATAACTATAGTTGACAAAGTACTCTTCCTGCTGCTTGACGAACCCGCCTACTCCCACATGCCAGGAGAGATTACGGGAGTCTCCAATCGGGACGAATTGGTTGGCATCGAACTCGAACCGTGTGTAGTTGCCTCTCGACTTGAAAAAGTTCTTGACGCCCTGACCTGCTTCGAGGGTGAAGGTGGGCCATGCACTCTTGAGGATGAACTTCTGACGGCCTTCACGATAGTAATACTGGTTTGGTGTCCAGGAGAGTCGGACATAGGGATTCATGTCGAGATAACGGCGTTCGATAGTGGCATCGGCAACCTGCTGTGCCATGGCATAGAGGCCGTGTTTGACAGGACGACGGATGCTATAGGTGGCACCGATGTGGAAGGTGCCTCCCTCGAAGAGGTCAATACCGTTCTCTAAGGTGATTTCGTCACGCTGGAAGTACTTCAATCCCAAAGAGTCGAAGTTGAGTGAGTTGAGACGTCCGTAATCGGCATTGGTGCTGAGGTACTGACGATACTGTCGGATGGCGTTGTTTACGTCGCTCTTGAAACGGGAGGAGAAGCCTGCTGTACCGTTACGCAGTCGCAGCAGGAGGTAGCCTCGACGCTCCGGATAATAGTTCCATTCGGTGTCGAAGCGATAGCGGAATTCCTTGAGTCGGAAGGAATATCCCACTTCGGGAAGGAGGCGAAGACTCTGGCCGTTGTTGTAGAGGTGGGAAAATCGCATGCGTTGTCGCAGGGTGATACCATTGATCTTATCGTAGCCGATATAGGCTGGATTGAGCGGACCATAGATGCGGACATCGGATCCGAAGACTTCAAAACTGGAGGCGCTGACCATGCGCTGAGGAAGTTTCTGAAGGAACTTGCGACGAGAGTCTCGTCGAGTGGTTGATGTGGAGATGGATGTGGGATTCAGGGTATCTCTGCGAACAGAATCATCACTAACAACCACCTCACGGGGCTTGGGTGCATAAACATCCGATAAATCGAGCGGTTCGAGGCGCGGATCAAAGGCCTTTTTGGGCAGAATCTGGTCAATGTTAAGATTGTAACTATAGTGGTTATGACCCTTTAACTTGCCGAACTTGTAGTTGAGCGAGAGGTTGCTGCTCTGGAGCATGTGGTAGCCATTGATTGTACCGAAACGTAAAGTGTCGGTAATATGTCCGAAGTCAATCTGTCCGGTGGCACGTATCTGATGGATTGCATAGTTGGAGAGATAGACGTCGACCTGACCGGAGAGGAGTTCGTGGTGCGGTTTCTTCGGCTCGAAAGAGATAGTCAGTAACGTATCCCCGGCGATGAGGGTGGTATCGATGGCTTGATATCGGTATTGCCGGAGTCCGTCGTTGGTAAATGGGAGAATATAATGCTTATCATCTCCCTTGTCACGCATAATGCGGAGCGAATAAATCGGAAGGAAGACGGGATAGAGTTCGTGGAGAATGCGACGGTTTCGACGATTGTTATCAGATTGAAGCATCAGAGGCGTCAAAAGCAGATCGCATGGGGTCTGATAGGCGGCCTTGACGGTGGCGTCAAGATGGGTGGTATCGTTAGGGCGATAGTCGAAGGGGAGAAGGTCGTGTACGAGTGGTGTCCACCAACGATGACCTTCGCTCCAAGAGGTGGCGTGGATGTTGGCTGTAAGATCGAGTTTGCCAACGCTCTCGTGGTTATACCATTCGATGCGATAGTTGAGTTGTACCAGAAGGCTGTCAAGTCTTGGATTACCCGTATTGCACCAATCTGAAGCCGTATGCTTTCGGGCCATCAGACTGGTGGCCATTAGCATAAACGTAAGAAGGGTGCAGAGTATTCTCATGGTATTTATCTTAACTTACTATTCTCTCAACTCTAATCTTTTAATCCTTTGTTCTTTTTATCCTAAATTCTTAATCATCTGTATTTCCCCTCATCTTCGTCCTGAAGGATGCTTAGATAACTGTCGTAACGGGACTGCGAAATGAGATGGTCGTCAAGTGCTGCAAGAACGGCACACCCTGGTTCATGCGTGTGTGTACAATTGCCGAAACGGCAGTCTGACGATATGCGGAAGATCTCCTTGAAATAGTGCCCGACAGACTCCTTTTCGAACTCGATGGTTCCGAAGCCTTTGATGCCTGGAGTGTCAATTAAGAACGATGAACGATTAGCGATATCTGATGATAAGCGATACATCTCGCTGAAGGTGGTGGTGTGCATGCCCTGATCGTGTACGTCACTCAATTCTGCGGTGCGTGTATTGACGTCGGGAATGAGATAGTTGAGCAGGGAGGATTTGCCGACGCCACTATTACCGGATAGTAGGGTGACTTTGCCAGAGAGTTCCTGTTTGAGTGCATCTATCCCTTGGCCGGTCTTGACAGAGATCGGGAAGACTGAGTAGCCAATGGAACGATACAGATAGGCCAGATCATCGGCATATTGCTGCTGTTCTGCATCGTGCAGATCGATTTTGTTGATGACCAGAATGGTCGGTACATTATAGGCCTCGGCTGTTGCCAGAAAACGATCGATGAAGGTAGTTGAGGTCTGTGGATGACTGACTGTAACCACGAGCAATACGAGATCGAGGTTCGTGGCCAGGATGTGAGCCTGTTTGGACAAGTTGATGGATTTGCGGATGATGTAGTTGCGACGGTCGCTGATAGCGGTGATAAACGCAAATCCTTCGTTGTTGACCTCGTAGATCACTATGTCTCCAACGGCTACGGGGTTGGTTGTTCGTATGCCTTTGAGGCGGAAGTTGCCTTTGACCTTGCATGGGATAAGGCCACCCTCAGCTGGCTGCTGTGTGGCATCCAGCTGAAGAAGGTCATTTTTCAGCGTCTGTCCCTCCGGTAGAACGAGGTACCAGAAACCTGTATTTTTAACGACAAGTCCTGTCATTATTTTATCATTGTATAATAAAAATTAATTGTTATCTTTGCACAAGTAAAAAACATCAAAATGTGGAATAAGGCCGATTTACCATTAGTCGAAAGACCGTTAGATATGTTCTGCCCCCACATTTTTACATCCGAATCTGGACAG
>JAZQOK010000007.1:0-68557 GCA_045627865.1 Bacteroidales bacterium | reverse complement strand
AGATCTGCACACCCTGTGCAGCCAGTGCGCGGCCAGTAGTGAGCACCTGTTCTTCACTCTCTGCACTGCATGGGCCAGCAATGACCAATGGGCGCTTGTTGTCAAGCTGCGGAAGCAGCGGTTCAATTGTCATTTCCATATCAGAAAGGTCAATTATGATTTAGGAATAATAAATTATCAATCGTAATTTGTAATTTGTAATTCGTAATTCGCAATTCGTAATTGGTAATTCGTAATTTGCAATTACCTCAGATTTCCTTGTTCTTCACCACCGACTCGTAGTAGGC
This sequence comes from Bacteroidales bacterium, assembly GCA_045627865.1. Classification (GTDB taxonomy): domain Bacteria; phylum Bacteroidota; class Bacteroidia; order Bacteroidales; family UBA3663; genus Liminaster. Next base: position 68,270 of record JAZQOK010000007.1, on the reverse strand, counting down.
CAGATAGTCATCGCGCTGATCGCTGGCCATCCAGGCCATGGCCGAACGTGGGTGATCGTTCTGCGAACCCGTGATCATGTAGGGAATGAAGTAGCCCCAGGAGATTTCCTTCTGCAGCGGATGGATATAGTCCTGGATGCACTTGATGATAGGCTCCAGCTTGTACTTGGGGTTCTTCAGGAACGACAGCAGCAGCTCCATTGGGCAGTTGCCAGCACCACGGCCAATGCCCAGCATCGTAGCATCGAGCATGTTGGCACCATAGCGGATGCACTCAATCGTATTGGCAAAAGCCAGCTGTGTGTTGTTGTGACCGTGGAAGCCGATGGTCTTGCCGGGCAATGCCTCAATGTACTTGTCCATAAGGTTGTGGATATCCTCAGAATAAAGGCTGCCGAAGCTATCGACCAGATAGAACGTGCCCACACGCGAAGCAGCCACATCTTCGAGCACCTGGTTCAGGGCGCGGTCGTTCACCTTCGATACCGCCATCAGGTTGATTGTGGCCTCGTAGCCCTTGTCCATCACATGGTGGGCCAGCTCGATGGCCTTGTCAATCTGATAGTCGTAGCAAGCCACACGGAACAGATCCACAACGCTCTCGTCCTTGGGGCGGATGTCGTCGAAGTTGATGCGGCCTATATCAGCCATCACCGATAGTTTGGTGTTGGTATTGTTGTCGCCTACGATCTCGCGGAGCTCATCCTCGGCACAGAACTTCCATGGCCCGAACTCCGGGCGTGGGAACTGGTCTGCACTGCTGATATAGCCAATCTCCATATAGTCGACACCAGCAGATACGCAAGTTTCATACACAGCCTTGACAAACTCCTTGCTGAACTGCCATTTGTTCATCAAGCCGCCATCGCGGACGGTGCAGTCAAGCACCTTGATTTCTTTTCTAAACATGATAGGATGATTTTTATACATTAATTAATTTTTTTTCTTCATCAATAAAATATTGTACCAATCGACGGTAGATATCCTCCACCACATCGGGATTCAACCCCTGGGCCTCGGCCCATTGGCGACGGGTCAGAAAGACCTGATTCTTACGGTCGGTGGCTTCGATGCCGTCGGCCGACTTCTCTTTGTACTTGACCACCTCACGCACATAGCCGAAACGTACGGCCAGTAAGCGGATAATCTCTTGGTCGATGTTGTCAATCTCGTATCGTACCTCTTCAATCGAGGTGCATTCGTTAGGTAGTTTCATAGACATCAAGACCTTCCCCCTGCCCTCCCTCGTAGGGAGGGAGCATATACCACTATAGGGGTAAAGCCATTATAGTTAATAATTCAATATCAATTCTCAAGACCTTAGTTTCAAGACTTCTCTTTTTTGACCCATTGCTTCAAACAGCTCCCTCCCTATGAGGGAGGGTTGGGGTTGGGTCTTTAAAAAAGGCCGAACAACTTCGAATCGATCTGGTCTGTTACCTTCAGGAAATCCTCAGGATTCGATTCGAACTTACAGGTATCGCCATCTATGATGATGAGATTGCCCTTATAGGTTGAAATCCACTCCTCGTAACGGTTATTGAGGCCTGTCAGGTAATCGATACGGATTGACTGTTCATACTCACGGCCACGCTTTGCGATCTGGGCGATGAGGTTCGGGATGCTTGAACGGATGTAGATCATCAGATCAGGCAGCTTGACCAGACTCATCATCAGCTCAAAGAGCTCCTTGTAGTTCTGGAAATCGCGATCATCCATCAGACCCATCTCGTTGAGGTTAGGCGCAAAGATACGTGCATCCTCGAAGATGGTGCGGTCCTGGATGATAGCCTCCTGACTCTGCGAAATCTCGACTACATCCTTGAAGCGTTTGCTCAGGAAGTAGATCTGCAAGTTGAACGACCAGCGCTTCATATCGGCGTAATAGTCCTCGAGATAAGGATTATTGTCAACAGGTTCGAAGTTCGGCTTCCAACCATAGCGTTTGGCTAACATTTTGGTCAATGTGGTCTTACCACAGCCAATGTTTCCGGCAATTGCGATATGCATATTTTCAGAGTTGAAAGTTAAATGTTCAAAGTTGAAAGTAGTTAAAAGCTAAAAAAGGCCGAACAGTTGGGCATCGATCTTATCGGTAATCGAACGGAAATCGAGCGGATTGTGTTCGAAGTCGAGCGGATCCTTGTCGATGATCAGCACTTTGCCCTTATACTTGTTGGTGATGAAATCCTCGTATCGTTCGTTCAAACCATTCAGATAGTCGATGCTGATGCTCTGTTCATACTCGCGGCCACGTTTCTGGATATTACTGAACAGGTGAGGCAGCGAAGCGCGCAGATAAATCATCAGGTCCGGTTCCTTGACCAGGCCCATGAGCTGTTCAAACAGCGACATGAAAGTCTCGAAATCGCGTTTCGAGAGGTTCCCCTGTGCATAGTTGTTCGCCACGAACACATAGACACCCTCAAAGATAGATCGGTCCTGAATAATGGTATTCTGGCAACGGGCAATCTCCAGAATATCCATGAAACGTCGCTTCAGGAAGAAAACCTCCAGATTGAACGACCATCGGCGAATATCCACATAGAAATCCTTGAGGTAGGGGTTATCGACCACTGCCTCAAACTTAGGTTCCCAGCCGTAGTGCTTGACCAACATCTTGGTCAAGGTTGTCTTGCCGGAGCCGATATTTCCTGCGATTGCGATATGCACGGTGAAGAATTAAAAGATTAGAATAAAACGACTTCAGGTTATTCCTGTCCTACTGGTATTACCAGTTTCTCGTTGGCCAGGATGGTATTGGGGAAGAGCGTCCGAGCCTCCTCCAGCAGCGGAATTTCCATCTCCTCACTCAGGAACTGTGCCGAGTAGTGACCGATCACAAGCTGCCCCACATGAGCCTTCTGGGCAATCTGGGCAGCCTGGAGGGCTGTACTATGGCCTCTGGCTTTGGCTTTGACCACATCGGCATGCGCATAGGTAGCTTCGTGATAGAGAAGATCTGCACCTTCAATGATTGGAACTACACTCTCCGCATAGATTGTATCGCTGCAGTAGGCATACTTACGACCCGGTTCTCCTGGAGTGGTAAGCAAATCGTTCGGCACAACCTTGCCGCTCTCTGGATCGGTCCAGTCCATTCCCTTGGTGATTCCCTTGTAGTAAGCCACCGGAATACCCAGTTCCTCGCAGCGATCCACCAGCAGATGGCGGTCACGTGGTTTCTCTTCAAACAGGAAGCCACTGCAAGGCACACGATGATGTAGTGGGATGGTACGGATCTGCAGACTGTCACTATCGTAGATGATCGAGCTCTGGGTCGTATCGAACGGTTCAAAGCGGACCTCCATGGTCAGATCCGGGCAGAAGAAGTCAAACAGCGGACGGAAGATACGTTCCGCATCGGCAGGGGCATGAATAACCACCTCGCCCGTACGTTGTCCCAAACCCAATGTAGAGATCAGTCCGACCAGACCCAGACAATGATCACCATGCAGATGGCTCAGCAGTATATGGCCGATCTTGCCCACAGGAACCCTGCTACGGCACAATCCAACCTGTACACCTTCGCCACAATCCACCAGGAAACGATTTCCTCTGAAATCAACGACCTGCGCCGAGGGACTATGCCTCAACGTGGGTTTTGCGCTTCCACAGCCTAAGATGGTGACATTAAAACAATCCATAATCGGGCGCAAATATAAGCAATTTTTTCCTATTTTAAGCAAAAATGCTGGAAAAAAGTAGAAACACAGCACTTTTTAGGCTCAATTTGCACGCTATATAAATAAAAATATGTATCTTTGCGCAGTTAACGACTCACTTCGTTACGATACGTTTCACCACGATACGTTTCACTACGATAACGATAACATTATTATCATGCAAGATAAACAGACAAGCGACTACGGCTTGTTCCGCGTCGCAACCGCCATCCCTACCGTCAAGGTTGCGGATGTAGAATATAACCTTAAACAGCATATTGAGCTAATCCATCAGGCACACGCTGAAGGAGTACAGCTTCTTGCCTTTCCAGAACTTTCCATCACTGGCTACACCTGTGCAGATCTCTTCCATCACACCCCTCTGCTCGAATCTGCCAAGAGTGCATTGATGCATCTGGCCGAAGCTACCAAGGGCATCGACATGGCAGTGGTCGTAGGTGCGCCATTAGCATTGGGAAACCGCCTCTACAACTGCGGCATCCTGTTGGGAGATGGTGTGATTGCCGGCATTGTTCCTAAGATCTATCTGCCAAACTACAACGAGTTCTACGAGGCTCGTTGGTTTGCTTCGGGCGATGAGGTGACCGATGGTTCGATGATTGAGTTCGCAATGACCGACCGTAAGGGCAAGCGCATCCAGCAGCGTGTCCGTATGGGTAAGGATCTACTGTTTGACTTCGAGGGCACCACCCTTGGCATCGAGATCTGCGAGGATCTCTGGGTACCAATGGCACCCTCTAACCGCATGGCACTGGCAGGAGCACAGGTCATTGTCAACCTCTCCTGCTCCGACGAGGTTCTGGGCAAGCATGCCTACCTGCGTCGCATGATCGAGGCCCAGTCGGGTCGTCTGATCTGTGCCTATGTCTATACCTCGGCTGGCTTTGGAGAGTCATCGACCGACCTGGTTTTTGCCGGCAAAGGACTCATTGCCGAAAACGGTACCTTGTTGGGCGAAAGCGAGCGATTCCAGATGGAGCCACACCTGCTCATCCGGGATGTAGACATCGAAAAGCTGAAGATTCTGCGTCAGACGCAGAGCACCTTCGTCGACAAGTTGCAGAAGCCATCTGCCTCGACCTATCACAGCGAATATTACAGCCACGAGCTGCCTCGCGTAGGTGGCTATCAACTCATCCAATTGAGCAAGCTCACCGCTCCAGATTTCGAGAAGAAACTGTACCGTTTCGTTGCACCAAGACCATTCGTACCAAGTTCCGACGACGACATGGAGAGCCGTTGTTCTGAGATCTTCAACATCCAGGTACAGGGGCTTGTGACTCGTCTGAACCACATCCAGGCCAAGACTGCCGTGATTGGTATCTCCGGAGGACTCGACTCTACCCTGGCCTTGCTGGTCACCGTCCGTGCCTTCGACAAGTTGGGTTGGGACCGCAGCCGTATCGTGGGTATCACCATGCCAGGATTCGGCACCTCCGGACGCACCTACAAGAACAGCATCGGACTGATGAAGGCTCTTGGCATCACCCTCCGCGAAATCAGCATCAAGGAGGCAGTTAACCAGCACTTCAAGGACCTTGGCGTCGACAGTTCCATACACGACATCACCTACGAGAACTGTCAGGCTCGTGAACGCACCCAGATTCTGATGGATGCCTCCAACCAAACCGGTGGCATTGTGATCGGCACGGGCGACCTCTCGGAGCTTTGTCTTGGTTGGTGTACCTACAATGGTGACCACATGTCGATGTATGCCGTCAACGTATCCATTCCGAAGACGCTGGTCAAGTATCTGGTCAAATATGTAGCCCTGCACGGCGACGAGGCAGCCCGTCCGTTCCTGCTCGATGTGATCGATACCCCAATCTCGCCTGAGTTGATTCCAACCGACGAGAAAGGCAACATTGCCCAGAAGACTGAAGATCTGGTGGGACCTTACGAACTCCACGACTTCTTCCTCTACCATATGTTCCGTTTCGGTGCCTCGCCCGACAAGATCTTCATGCTGGCCAAGAAGGCCTTCCAGGAGGAGCAGTATGCTTCGATGCGCGAAGGTACCTACGACGACGAGACCATCCAGAAGTGGCTCCGCACCTTCTGCCGCCGTTTCTTCCAGCAGCAGTTCAAGCGTTCGTGTCTGCCCGATGGACCGAAGGTCGGTACCGTCAGCATCTCGCCACGTGGCGACTGGCGTATGCCGAGCGATGCCTCAGCAAAGTTGTGGGTATAAAGACCCTCCCCCTGCCCCTCCCGTGATGAGGGAGGGGAGTGATTTGAAACAACAAAATAAATAAAACAACAATTAAATAAGCTTTACCTCCCGAGCAAACTACTCCCCTCCCTCTTCACGGGAGGGGTCTGGGGGAGGGTCCAATTATGACATTAGAAGAACTTAAAGCCTCGCTTACCGAGGAGAATATCAATAACCTTAAGGCCATCGTGGCCAAAAACGAGGAGCTGACCGACGAAGAGCTCCAGACCATCCAGAACTACATCAACACTTCGGCCGAAGCTTTGGGCGAAGACCAGATAGCAGAACCTATCCGTTACATCATCGCTTCGATTGGCGGATTGCGCGGAGCTGACCTGCAGGCCGTCATTGGCGACGACTTCAGCGCCGATACCTTCGAGGCTTGGAACAACCTTCTGGGCGTTCCATTCTGCGTGTACCGCGACTTACCGAACTGCAAACTCTATGACCTCTCGCCTGTGCTCCGCAGCAAGATGCGTGGCACCATCACCGAGAGCAACCTGCGCAGCTGTGCCAGCGATCTGGGCTACTATCTGCTCGAGCACAAGGAGGCAGGTGACCTGGTACGTGACGTACAGATTACCCACCTTCTGCTTGACGGAGGCGAGAGCGCTGCCGTAGCTGAATATGTCAGCCAGGCCGAAGGCGAACAGCTTCGTCTAGCCGTCAATACCCTGGGCCAGGCGCTCAAGGATGCTCCTGCCGAAATCAAGGAGAGCGTCTACGACATGGTACGCTGCGAGGGCGAGAAGGTAAACCTCACCAAGCTCCTCATGCTCCTGCTCAACGACTGTATCGCCATCATCGGACAGCCAGAGCCACAGAAGGAGGCAGTCACCCGTTTGTCAAAGCTGATCGAAGAACTCATCCATCAGGGACATCAGGATATCACCGTACTGCTCGGCATCAGCCGTCTGCGCATTGCCCAAAATGCCCGTGTACGTCGCGAGGAGAAAGAGGCGCAGGAGGCCTTTATCGCTGCTCTCAACTACCTCATGCCATCCATCCAGCAGGCCGATCCACTCACCATCAATGCTGAGCAGATCCGCGAATATTGGATTGCTCTGAAGATCTGTCAGGAGATGGCACAGCCTAAGGCCATTGCTCTTCTCTTCGAGTCGATCATCAAGGTCGAGCAGGCACAGACTCAGGACACCAGCCGCAGCGACGAGGAACGTGGCAACATTGCCGAGGCTATCATCAACCAGCACATCGACATGGCCAAGCTCTACTATGCCTTCCCGAAGGAGTTGCAGGAGCAGTTTACTAACTACAGCGAACCGACACTTGCCCTGCTCAAGGCATTTCTGGCCAACGACAACGACCACGAGACAGAAAACGAAAGCAAGGAGGATCAGGCCAAGCTGGCAGGTTACTACCAGTCGTTGGGCGAAATCAGCGACCGTCTAGAGATGCACGACGAGGCCTACGAGGCATTGGTCGAGGCACAGATTCTGCAGATGCGTCTGGTAGGTCAGTATCAGAAACAGGAGGGCGACCAGATGTCACCACAGGCCCTGCTCCAGCGTCTTGCTCTTTCGGTCACCAACCACATGCTGGCTGGACATTATCGTCAGCAAAACAAGTCACAGCATGACCTCTCGGTAGTCCTGACCGCCAACATGAATCTGGCACTCGATTGCTTCAAAGCCTATCCTCGCGATGGCCGTGTGGTTCATTTCGTAATCAATGCTGCCCTCGAACTTGGCGATTTGCAGCACCGCACCGGTGGTCTTTTGGCCGAATGTGGCACCTACGAGAAGGTGATTCGTCAGTTTGGTGTTCTTAACAATATGCGCATCGACGGGCAACTCTGTCAGGACATGGCCATGATTCACACCAAGTGCGGACAGGCCCAATGCGACGACAAGATCCGTCGTTATGGTGATGCCGTCAAGAACCTCGACGTTGCCCTCAAGCTCTGGTCAACCCTTGCCCAAAACACCAAGAATCCGGAGTTCCAGAAGAATGCCGACGTAGTGGCTCAGATGCTCAGCAAATTCAAAAAGAAATAAATATGAAACGCATAATCATCATCGGTGGTGGAATTGCCGGTCTTTCAGCAGGTATTTTCGCCCAAAAGAAAGGTTTCAGCAGCATTCTGCTGGAACGACATCTCATCACCGGTGGTGAATGCACCGGATGGAATCGACAGGGATACCATATCGACAACTGCATCCATTGGATGGTCGGCACACTGCCCGGCACCGAGACCTACCAGCTCTGGGAGGAACTAGGTGCTCTGGGCCCCGACATCCCGCTCATCGAGCACGAAGCTTTTCTTCGTTTCGATGCCCAGGACGGCAGCCAGTTCCACATCTGGAACGACCTAAACCGCATGCGCGAAGAAATGACCGCCCTCTCCCCTGCCGATGCCAAGAAGATCGCGCAGTTCATCGACGATGTCCGCAACTACGCCGTCATCGAGAGCGTCACGACTACCCCACGCGAAGAACGATCGTGGCTCGAGATAGTTGCCTATTACTGGCGCATCCGCAAGGCGATCCTGCCCCACATCCGACATGCCAAGAAGTCGCTTCTGCAGCTCTCACAGCACTTCGAGAACAAGTTCATTGGACGAACGATGCTGGCCTACATGCCTGATACCTTCTATGCCGAAGCTTTGCTCTATATGTATGCTGTAGTTACCTGTGGCAAGGCTGGTATTCCGCAAGGTGGTTCTCGTGCCATGGCGCGACGCATGCAGGTCCTCTATGAGACACTCGGTGGCGAGGTTCGATGTCATGCTGAGGTCGAAGATATCATCATCGACCACGATACCGCCAAGGGAGTCATCCTCAAGGATGGCACACCGATCGAAGCCGACTATGTGGTGGCAGCCTGCGATCCGCACGTCACCATCCACCATCTGCTCCACGACCGCTATCAAGATAAATACTTCGAACGTCGATGGAATGACAACGAGCGATATCCACTCTTCAGCCATGCCTGCATCTACTTTGGCAGCAAGGCCCTGCTGAACGATACAGAATCCGATTCGATCGCCTTCATGACCCGGAAGCCTTTCCTCATGGCAGGTCGCGAGCAGCAGATACTTCTGGTCAAATCGTTCCAGTACGAACGCAGTTTTGCCCCCGACGGAGGAACTGTCCTGCAGGTCATGATCCAGCAGAACGAAGCCGACTACGAATACTACGAGCAGTTACGCAACTCTGATCTGAAAGCATACCAAGCCGAAAAACAACAGATTGGCGAATTTGTACGCCAGGAGCTTGAAGAACACTTTCCCGAACTGCAAGGACAATTACAGATGGTTGAATTCACCACCTCCTACAGTCTCACACGCTATTGCCGTGCCTACAAGGGCAGCTACATGCCATTCGTGACCAAGCCTCGCATTTCACGCGAATTCCACGACGGTCGCATCAAGGGTCTCAAGAATCTTTATCTTGCTGGCCAATGGCTCCAGCCACCCGGAGGACTGATTAATGCCGCCATTACCGGTAAATTCGCCATTCTCCGCATCCTGAAAGACAATCCCGAGGCCTGAAAAACCTATTGCAATACCCTAAAAAGTTCGTTTTTCGAAAATAAATCCCCGAATATTTGTTTATTCAGATAAAAAGCCGTACCTTTGCGCCATCGAACATCAAAGGGGTGCCGATGAAAAGGATAAAGGGAAAAGGATAAATTAATTTTTCACTTTTCAATTTCTATCGGCTGAGATTATACCCTCGAACCTGATGCAGTTTGTACTGCCGTAGGGATTGAGTCGCATATTCAACAAAAGTATAACAAAGGTTATGATGTTCTAATCATAGCCTTTGTCTCGTTTTTAAGGGATTGCTCCTTTGCGTCGATATAAAAGTCAAACAAGTAATAACTTTCGCAAAGGTATGAATCCAAGCAAATCAATTACTGTAAACAACAAGCCCGTTGAGACTCAGGCACAGAACCTGGCTGAACTGGCTGCCGAATTGTCACTCCCTCTAAAGGGTGTGGCTTTGGCTGTATCTAACCGTATGGTGCCTCGTGCCGAATGGGAATCGACCCCACTCGAAGCCGATGCTCATGTTACCATCATCCAGGCTGCATGTGGTGGGTAATGGCTATTGGGTAATGGCTAATGGCAATTAATGAACGACTATGTTACAATTCATTTCTCATTACAACGAGCGATACAGCTATCTGGATAGCATCCGGATGGCACTCGAAGGCGGATGCCGATGGGTCCAACTGCGCATGAAGGAGGCCTCTGAAGAGGAGATTATAGCTATAGGACTGAAGGTCCGAAAGCTATGCAATCAGTATCAGGCTACCTTCATCATCGACGATCACGTTGAACTGGTCCAGGCTGTCGGTGCCGATGGTGTTCATCTCGGCAAGAAAGACATGCCTGTGGCCCAAGCGCGAGCCATCCTGGGCAATGACTATATCATCGGAGGTACCGCCAATACTTTCGACGATGTCCGTATGCACTACGAAGGAGGTGCCAACTATGTTGGATGTGGACCTTTCCGATTCACGACCACTAAAAAGGGACTTGCTCCCATCCTCGGAATCGAAGGTTATCAGCAAATTATCCGTCAGATGCAGGAGGCCGGCATCCACCTCCCCGTAGTTGCAATTGGTGGCATTACCGCTGCCGATATCCCTGCCATCCTCGCTACCGGAGTCACCGACATTGCCCTCTCTAGCACGATCCTCAATGCCTCCGATCCAGTCAACAAAACAAAAGAAATTATCTCCAAAATTATTAATCAGTAAAAACCTTTACCCTCCAAAGGTATATACTCCTCCCCATTCACGGGGGAGGTCGGGAGGGGGTCTTTATGAAAAAATTAGTCATTGCGGGACGCGAATTCGACTCGCGACTCTTCCTCGGAACAGGTAAGTTCAGTAACAATCAGATCATGGCAGAAGCAATCCAAGCCTCAGCTACTCAGATGGTGACCGTCGCCATGAAACGTGTCGAACTCGGCGACAAGCAGGATGACCTCCTGCAGCACATCATCAAGAATCCCAACATCCAGCTACTGCCTAACACCTCGGGCGTACGCAATGCCGAAGAGGCTGTCTTCGCTGCCCAGATGGCACGTGAGGCTTTCGGTACCAACTGGCTGAAACTCGAGATCCACCCAGATCCACGATATTTGTTGCCTGATTCTATCGAAACCCTCAAAGCAACCGAACAACTCGTCAAGTTGGGATTTGTGGTACTTCCCTATTGCCAAGCCGACCCAACCCTCTGCAAGCATCTTGAGGAGGCTGGCGCTGCTACCGTCATGCCTTTGGCTGCCCCTATCGGCACCAACAAGGGACTCCGCATGAAGGACTTCCTGCAGATCATCATCGAGCAAGCCAATGTACCTGTTGTGGTCGATGCAGGTATCGGTGCTCCAAGCCATGCTGCCGAGGCTATGGAGATGGGTGCTGACTGCTGTTTGGTCAATACCGCTATTGCCGTGGCAGGTGATCCTGTCGAAATGGCCGTTGCCTTCAAGGAGGCTGTCATCGCTGGCCGTCGTGCTTACGAAGCTGGATTGGGTGCCATTGCCGACTGTGCCGAAGCAAGTAGTCCATTAACATCATTCTTAGTATAACAATGAATACCGAACAAACTACTCCCCTCCATTCACGGGAGGGGCACGGGGGAGGGTCCCCTTACGCCAAACGCGAAAAATTCTATATGCCGGGTCAGTTGTTCCCATTCATCAAGGTGGGTATGACCAAAGTCAATCTGACCCCAACCGTCACCAAAGATGATAACGGCATTCCTCATACCGAAGAGAACAAGCCGGTGCTCATCTACGACACCAGCGGTCCTTTCAGCGATCCAAACATCGAAGTGGATCTGAAGAAGGGTCTGCCTCGTATGCGTGAGCAATGGATCCTGGATCGCAACGATACCGAACAACTCAGCGAGGTGAGCAGCGAGTACGGCCGCATGCGTCTGGCCGACCACTCTCTCGACAGCCTCCGCTTCGAACACATCCAGTTGCCACGTCGTGCCAAGGCTGGCAAACACATCACCCAAATGGCTTATGCCAAAGCTGGTATCATCACACCAGAGATGGAGTATGTAGCCATCCGCGAGAACATGAACTGCGAGGAGCTCGGTATCAAGAGCCACATCACCCCAGAGTTCGTCCGTGATGAGATTGCCCGTGGTCGTGCTGTCCTTCCTGCCAACATCAACCACCCGGAGTCGGAGCCTATGATCATCGGCCGAAACTTCCTCGTCAAGATCAATACCAACATCGGTAACTCAGCTACCACCTCCAGCATTGAGGAGGAGGTCGATAAAGCTGTATGGTCTTGCAAGTGGGGTGGCGATACCCTTATGGACCTCTCAACTGGCGACAATATCCACGAAACCCGTGAATGGATTGTCCGTAACTGTCCTGTTCCTGTAGGCACGGTTCCTATCTATCAGGCTTTGGAGAAGGTCAATGGCCGTGTCGAAGATCTCACCTGGGAGGTTTATCGTGACACTCTCATCGAACAATGTGAGCAGGGTGTCGATTATTTCACCATCCATGCCGGCATCCGTCGTCACAATGTGCATCTGGCCGACAGCCGTCTGTGTGGCATCGTGAGCCGTGGTGGTTCGATCATGTCCAAGTGGTGTCTGATACACGACAAAGAATCGTTCCTCTACGAGCACTTTGATGACATCTGCGACATTGTCGCCCAATATGACGTAGCTCTCTCACTTGGTGATGGTCTCCGTCCTGGCTGTACAGCCGATGCCAACGATGCAGCACAGTTTGCAGAGTTGGACACCATGGGCGAACTCGTAACCCGTGCGTGGGAGAAGAATGTACAGGCCTTCATCGAGGGCCCTGGCCATGTACCTATGCACAAGATCCGTGAGAACATGGAACGTCAGCTGGACCATTGCCACGAAGCTCCATTCTACACCCTCGGCCCTATCGTGACCGATATTGCCCCAGGTTATGACCACATCACCTCTGCCATCGGTGGTGCACAGATCGCTTGGTTGGGTACAGCCATGCTCTGCTATGTGACACCCAAGGAGCATTTGGCTCTGCCTAACAAGGAGGATGTCCGCGTAGGTGTCGTGACCTACAAGATTGCTGCCCATGCAGCCGATTTGGCCAAGGGTCATCCAGGTGCTACCATTCGTGACAATGCACTCTCGAAGGCCCGTTTCGAGTTCCGTTGGCGTGATCAGTTCCACCTCTCTCTGGATCCGGAACGCGCTCTTCAATACTTCGAGGAGGCTGGTCATACCGATGGTGAATACTGCACCATGTGTGGTCCTAACTTCTGTGCAGCCAAGTTGACCCATGATCTGAGAAAGATTAAATAAAGATTCTTTCATGACATCTGAACAAAAACGCAGATACAACCGCCACCTGATCCTGGATGGCATCGGTCCCGAAGGACAAGCCCGTCTGTTGGGTGCAAAGGTGCTCATCGTGGGAGCAGGAGGCTTGGGGTCTCCTGTTGCCCTCTATCTGGCGGCTGCCGGAGTGGGGACATTGGGATTGGCCGATGGAGACAATGTGTCTCTCACCAATCTGCAACGACAGGTCATCCATCGCACCGAGGATGTGGGTCATCCTAAAGTCGATTCGGCAGAACGGGCCATCCGAGACCTCAACCCAGATGTTCAGGTAATCAAGTATGAAGAGTATCTGACTGAAGACAGTATCCGTGACATCGTTCGTCAATATGATTTTGTGATCGATGGAACCGATAACTTCGCCATCAAATACCTCATCAACGATGCCTGTGTCATGGAGGGCAAACCGTTCTGCATGGGTGGCATCAACCGATTCCGTGGACAACTCATGACACACATTCCAGGCACAGCCTGCTACCGTTGCATCTTTCCCGAGCCTCCTGCACAAGAGGAGGTGGAGACCTGTTCGATGGTGGGTGTGTTAGGTAGCATTGCGGGCATCTGCGGAACCTTGCAGGCCACCGAAGCCATCAAGTACATCACAGGCGCAGGACAACTTCTCACCAACGCCCTGCTCACCTTCGATGCCTTGACCATGCAGTTCAATCGTTTCGACTTCAGTCAAGATCCTGATTGCGCCATGTGCAGCGATCATCCTTCTATTACAGAACTCAAGGAGTATGCTTTTCAGCCATGCTCAAAAAGAAAATAAGACATGTTTTCAGACGAATTAAAAAATATTAGTTGGGAAGAGACCACAGAGCGTATTGCTCAGAAGACCGACATGGATGTACGCCGAGCATTGGCCAAGAGCCATTGTGACGTAGAGGATTTCATGGCTTTGATTTCTCCTGCCGCCGAACCCTATCTGGAACAGATGGCAAGGTTGTCGCAGAAATATACACGTGAACGCTTCGGCCGCACGATGTCAATGTTCATTCCTCTCTACATCACCAACTCCTGCTCAAACTCGTGTGTCTATTGCGGTTTCCATCGGGAGAATCCAATGGCTCGTACCATCCTGACCATCGACCAGTGTGAGGATGAATACAAAGCCATCAAGAAACTGGGTCCTTTCGAGAACCTGCTGATCGTGACAGGCGAAAATCCAGCCAAGGCAGGACCTCAGTATCTGGCCGATGCTTTGGATCGTGCCAAGAAATACTTCTCGAACCTGAAGATCGAGGTAATGCCCCTCAAAACCGAGGAGTACGAGATGCTGACTCACCATGGATTGAATGGAGTAATCTGTTTTCAGGAGACCTACAATGCAGCCAACTACAAGACCTATCATCCTCGTGGCATGAAGTCTATCTTCGAATGGCGTTTGGACGGCTTCGACCGTATGGGAATGGCGGGAGTGCACTCCATCGGCATGGGTGCTCTGCTTGGTCTCGAAAAGGAATGGAAGACCGACGTGACCATGTTGGCCTATCATCTTCGTTATTTGCAGAAGCGCTATTGGAAGACCAAGTATTCGGTCAACTTCCCACGTATGCGTCCTGCCCAGAACGAGGGCTTCCAACCCAACTGTTTCGTCAATGACCGAGAATTGGCTCAGGTCACTTTTGCCATGCGCATCTTTGATCACGATGTGGATATCAGCTACTCTACTCGTGAACCGGAGTTTATCCGCAACAACATGTGTACTCTCGGTGTCACTACCATGTCGGCTGCCAGCCGTGTGAATCCAGGTGGCTATTACACCTACCCACAAGCTCTGGAGCAATTCACCGTCAGCGACGACCGCTCCGTCCAGGAGGTTGCCGACTCCCTCCGCCAGCGTGGTCTTGAGCCCGTCTGGAAAGACTGGGACGCTTCGTTTGATAGAATGAAGCAACCCGGAATCCAAAGATGACGCTTCATTTGACAAAATGAAGCAACCCGGAATCCAAAGATGACGCTTCATTTGATAAAATGAAGCAACCTGTCAGCAGATAACAAATCCGCGCCCAGAAACAAAACAGGAGCTCCCCGTTCTGCAATGAACAGCAGAACGGGGAGTTATTATTACGTAGGGGGACAATACGTTACTTGCGGTGATGGTGGCGACCCATCAAGCCGAAACGCTTATTCGCTTTTCTCTCAACATTGAGCACTGGAGCAGATTCTTCGACTACAGCACGTGTGCCGCTAACTGAGGAATAGGTGTAATCTTCATTATCGGCTCTCTTGATGGCACCATTCGACATATAAGAATAACTGCAATCGCAAGAACCAGAGTGTTCGTATTCTTCGTCGTCATCTATCTCGACATACTTAATACTGCTCGGAAGCTTTGACGAAGCCTTACCAAACATACCGATGAATGCAAGTCCCACCAAATCATCTCCCATAAATGCATTAGCATAGTTTGGAGTGTATTGGAAGAAAGTATTATCATACTCACTATCATATTCAAATGTATATTCTTCAACATCCGTAGCCGATTTTTTCTGACCATCTTCTACATAAGTGAAGTTGTCAGTACTTTTGACTTTGGTCAAAACAGAGCCAGAATAAGTGAATACTACAACTATGGTACCTGACCAAGAATCGGATTCACCTTTATAGATTTCCTCTCCACTATAAGTACTCTTTATATTATCAACTTGGCCATTCTTATTGTACGTAATTGTGGCATTGGTCTTTGCGTTCTCGGTTTCGTTGTCACTTTTATAAGAATAAGTATTGCTGACGGAAGAAATGTAACCCAGACTATTGAACTTTAATTCATAAACTTCACTGGAATAATCACTTTGGTAAACTAATTTAAATGGCTTCTGCGAGACTTCGAAAGTGGCATAATCACTGGAATAGGATAGTAAATCACCATTGTCATCATACATACACTTAAAAATACTGCCGACTGAAGTCAAGCGCTTGCCGTCAACGTCTAAATAAGATTTTGCTGATGGTGTGTCTGAACTAGAATCCTTTTTATCATCATCATCATCACAAGACACAAATACTCCTGTCATAGCAACAGCTGAGAGCATGTAAATAAAAAAACGATTTTTCATAATACTGTATTTTAGTGGATTAAAATTGTGAGCAGTGCAAAGGTATATTTTATTATGCCACCAACTGTTTCAATGAGAAAAATCTATCCTCGTAAATATCCGATTCACAAAAAATACCGAACAATGCAAAGTCGGCCTTCCAATTTATTTGCAGAAAGAAGAACTACAAAGGTGAGTTCACCCATCTGGCATAGCAGATGCTCGTCCCGAAGTTTTCGGAAGCATCTCCGCTATAAAAAAGTAGGCATTTTTGAATAAGGGAAACGCGAGATGATCGTATGCGTTCCAAGTATCACGCCTTGAATAGAATTTGAAGACTTCGTATCTTTGCACCGTCAAACTAAAACAAATCACGATGCAAACAGCCGAAGAACGCTACGAGTATGCCTGGCAGGATTACCAGGCCTCACAAGAAAGAGGCGAGTATAAGTCTCTTAAGAGTTATTGCCAATCCCATCATATCCGTTATGAGGGGATGAGATATTGGAAACGTAAGAATATCGGTCCTTCCAATACCACTCGGTCAATGTCGAAACCGAAGCCTACTACCGGCTTCATATCAATCACACAATCCACTTGCGTCTCATCGGTATCCGGGCTTGCAGACGTACAGATTTCTTGTCCGTCAGGCATGACCGTACGCATCGGAAGTCTCTCCGTCGAAGTCCTGCTTCAAATTCTATCCGTGCAGAAGCCACGTCGGGTGATGCCTTTGTTTTCTTTTCCAGATGCCATGATCAGGTAAAAAATCCTACGATGGGACGATGATGGCTTCATACTTTACACCAAGAGATTGGAAAAGGGAACCTTCGAAAAAGTGGAAGGCAAGGATGGTCATATTGAGCTTCCCTGGGCAAAGTTCTGTCTGATCATGCAAGGTGTAAACACTTCGAAAGCTGTCTTCCGAAAGAGGGATACTAAACTGAGAAATCTTCTACCTGATATGTACGCGGCAATGCCCTAAATCAAGGATTGCGATATTCTTGGAACGCATACAGATAAGATGACGCTTCGTTTGATAAAATGAAGCAACAAAACGCGAGTTTTGCTCGAATCTAAAACTTCGGAAGCAACAAAATTCAAATTTCGCTCGAATCTAAAACTTCGGAAGCAACGAAACTCGTGTTTTGCTCGAATCTAAAACTTCGGGACGAGCAAAATTCAAATTTCGTTCAAATCTAAAACTTCGGAAGCAACGAAACTCGTGTTTTGCTCAAATCTAAAACTTCGGGACGAGCAAAATTCAAATTTCGTTCAAATCTAAAACTTCGGAAGCAACGAAACGCAAGTTTTGCTGCTTCCGAAAACTTTTAGAGATACAAAAATCAAAATTCAGCTATTTTTAAGAAGAAAAAGTATGTTCTACAGCTGAAAAACCGATTGTTCTGCTGTAGAGCATATAAATAAATTTGGTCAGGTGGCAAAAAGGCTCTATCTTTGCACCACCTTAAAGAAATAACCATAACACAATTGCCCAAATGTTTTTTCATTTTTTAACTTGAATTGATTACTTTGATAAACACAGAAAAAGGAGGCCGAAAGACCTCCTTTTTTCTATTTCTTCAGAACCTTGCAATTACCCTGTGGTGTCACGAGAATGTTCACACCTCGCTGTAGCTGATTCTGCTTACGTCCACACATATCGTAGAATAGTTCTCGATGTCCGTTCTGCTCAGGTTGCAGATTATCGATGCCCTCTGCCTCGCCAGCCACCGCGACAACCTTGACCGACACACAGCTTGGCATGGTGAATTTGGCCTCTGCGCCCGAATATGTCTTCTTAGTCGAACCACTGCTGGTCTGTGTGGTCACCTCCCAACGAACGACATTCTCGCCCGTCAGTCTCACCTCCCGGTTTTGCGGGAACTTGCCATCGAAGACACCCTCACTCAGTGGCACACCGTTGATGGCGACCTTCATCTGCTGTAATTCGCCTTCCGATAAGTTCTTATTTACCTGGAGCGGCATCGGTGAACCTAATCCGTAGTAACTGCAGAGATGACTGTAAAAGTACGAGGTGCGGTTCTTCAGCCAGTTTTTGGCATTGTTCATCTCGTCGTTGTAGTTCGGCCACCATTGGTTGATGAGCGCACGATGCTTCGGATATTCGGTCTTGATCTTCTCATACATAGGCTCCCATACTTTCCAAACACCATCGAGGTTCATGAAGTCGCCCATATAGACACAACAGCGGTCGAAGAAGGCCTCCTTGAAGGTATGGTCCTCCATCAGACGACGGAAAAGTCGGGTACCCTCCCAACTGTTCGCACCCCAGTTGTGGTTCGAGTCGTAATCCTGGTTGTTGATCCAGTTCAGAATCTGGTAGTTGTATGGATCGCCATAGAGGCCCATGGTATAGTCGACATCCTTAAGGATAACTCGCCAGCGCCCCGTTTCATCCGTCGGTCGCCAGATGGTGAAGTTATTGCCCGGAGCATCGAGATTATTGAAGTACAGGTCCATGATCATCACGTCGAGAAATTCGCTCACATCCATACGTTCGTCGAACTCAGCCCAGGTATGTCCATGTTCGTTGATGTAGTTCTGGAAGTCCGCGAACAATGTTCCGGTACCAGTCTTCACATCCCTCCAGTTCTCGATCACCTCGACATCCTCCAAGCCATCGTTGTTCGTATATACATTGTCATCGTTGCTACGTTCGCGGAAGTTCTGGATGCCTTTGTACACGCCATTGATGAAGACAATGGCAGGACGCCAGGCTTGCCAATCGACGTCAACATGCTTGGCCATCACTCGCTGGATGATGGCATCGCGCATATAGAGATAATCGAAGTCATTGCCGGCATTACGTAACAGCAACGACTTGAAGTTAGTCTGCTCGGGCTTATCTTCGGGAAAGAATTCATAGTCGAATTTCTTTGTTCCGAAACGTTTGTGGGCATAGAGTGCAAGGCTCTTGAGCTGTGCCGAACGGGTTGCACCACCCTGGATACGAGTTTCACAGAGCTGGTTCAATACACTCGCTGAAGCAGGTGCATCAAAGAGTTCAAGCTGGATGGGGCGTCGCCAATCGAATTGGTAATTCTTGACACCGGATTTATAGGAACCTTCGACATAGATACCAATCTTGCTATCGTTCAGATATTTGTTGTCGGTCGAAATCGAGACGACGGGAAGGGTCATCTGGCGCGAGAGGAACAGATAGGACTGCACCGTGGAACGTGGAGAAAGATACCCATCGCAAAAGATCTTGGCTCGGATTACCCGGGAACTCGAGATCTTGAGGCCACTGGCTGGGAAGATGGCGCTGCTCGCCGTAGGTTCACTGCCATTGGTCGTATAGCGGATTTTGGCCTCGGAAGGTGTACCTTCCGGCACGGACAATTGGAGTGTAAAACTGTTGCTTGACTCGAAGACACAACCAGGCACACTGAAGAGCGGTTCTCCGAGGATATTATCGTGTGCTACGGCTACACCACAGTTCGAAGCATTGGGCGTAGGCTTGGTCAGATAGCCCATTGCGGAACTGCCATCGGTCGAACGACCATAAGCGATGTTGGGAGACGGCTGTTTCTTCAGTCCCGAAATACTATCGACAATCTCTGTCCCCTTGAAAAGATATATGGCACAGCCTTTGCCCGATTCGAGACGGAAGGGCATATGCCAGTTCTTGCCTTCTACTTTGTCGCAATAAACGACTTTATAGCCGTGTGATGACAAAACCATTGGGGGCAGGCTGCAGGCCGCATCGGCGTCGGTCGATGTTCCTAACTTATAGTCTGACAGATTCTGGGAGGTTGTCGCTGTGTTGTATAGTTCGACCCACGAGTCAGGGAAATCATTGAGATCGTCCATGATGCAATCAATATTGGATTGCATGATCTCGTTGATAATGACCTGTGCAGATACCGAAGGTACCAGCAACAGACTCAACAGACTTAGATAAAGGGATTTCATGATGTATTGTTATTTATTTTTGGATGAACCAGGGACGAAGCCGGGATTCGTAGGGCAGGTGCCAGATCTGATCGAAGTAGCGTGGCCACTGGGAGTCACGCGTCTCGCCAATCTGCAGTCCATAAAAACGGGTACCCTGGTCACGCATAAGCTGCATCTGCTTGAGCTGTTCGACGGGCGGCATTGGAATCTGGAAATCCGATACCAGCAGGACGTCGGCACTGCCATATTCGGGCCGTGAACAGAGGGTATGGAAAGTGAGTTGCAACATCGCTGTGGCATCGGTATCACCCTCAGCCTCCTTGCGAAAAAAATCGAGCAGTCGGGTGCGGTTGCGACGTACGTCGAACGGACGGGCATTGACCGCAAAAGGAATGAGCAACAGATCACGATTCTGCTTCAAGGCTAACTGGAGCAACTTAACCACCAAACTATGGGCCACCTCGGTCGGAACACCCTGCATGGAGGCTGAGGTATCAAGACAAACCACCATCGGGCCCTTCTGTCGTGCCCGATGCAGGCGCAGTTTATGCGATGGATGCATGATCTGACTCTTATAGCTGAAGGTCTGCAGTCGTCGGGTGGCGAACTTATAGGCAAAGAGTCCATCGAGTTCGCTATCGGCCATCTGGGCCATCTCGAGCGGCAACAGAGCCGACAGGTCATTGCCAACGCCTACTCCTTCGATATCACTTGGGGTGCTATGCTCAACCCGCTGACGGTTACCCATGCCCAGAGGCACTCGGGCTGGACCTTCGTCGTCGGCCATACGACCCAAAACTTTGGCCACCTGAAGCACCTGCGGATAGTTGTACTGAATACGGACAATGTGTCGGATACGCTCGAACTCGACCACATTCCATACACCTCCCATCAGGGCCCAAGCCTGCTCGAACTCATCATCGCTGCATTTATGCTCTACCAACCATGCGGGAACAGTCTCCAGACATTTGTCCAGCAACAATTGGGCTTTCGGCTGTCGTTCGGTGATATAATCCTGCTCAATCTGTGCCAATTCGTATGGATCGGTCACTCCACGCTTACGCATGAAGTCGAGCTTTGCCGATAAGGAATCGACAAAGTTCTGTTCCATATCATTACAGATAAGCTCTGTAACGAAATCCAAATGAGCAGGAAAGGATAGCATAAATCACATAAAGTTGAGTGGGGCGGAGAGGGTCTTCCTACTCGTCGTACAGCAACTTACGGACGCTGGCTCGAAGTTGGGCTACCTGTTTCTTGAATCCATCCATGTAAGTGGTGATGGTCTGCGAAATGTCGGCCGAAACAAAGAGATGGTTCTGAAGCGAACGATGGAGCGTAGTAGCCTCAATGAAAAGATTGTCAACAGCCGACTCGTAGTCCTCGAGGGACAGTTCTGGTTCTCGGCTGACAGACTCGAGACCAGAAGCGACTTCGAGCTTTCCTCCGGGCAAGCCACGACGCAATGAGTAACGGACGCCATTGATGAAGATCGAGTTGCTATTGCGGTAGAGGTTGACGCGGGTGAACTCGACGCCTGAGACATCGAGATTGTCGGGGTTGCTGTAGGCACGGATCACCTTACGCCGCGGACATTTCGGATCGGTGTACATCACACCTCGGATAGCAGGCTCGTTGGCGGTATGGGTCGGCATCGAACGGAAGTCGGTAGCATAGATATAGGTACCTGGAGCCTGGGCAGAGGAGGCATTAGCACTGTCGTCGATGCCATAGTAGAAACCATCGTAAATCAACAGATCGTCGTCGCGGTGGTCGCCACGACTGTGGGCAACTTCGAGCGATTCACGTACCATGCGACGTTTCAGGGCTCGACCAACAGCAACACTCATACTATCGAGACGCTGTCGATAGCTTTGGAAGAGGGCATCGGCCACGATGTGCGAGACAGCAGGCAACTCGTCGGGTTCGTTCCAGAGGGCATGCACGGCTATCTGCAAGTCAGCGAGGTTGACCTCCTCACGGTCATGTAGCAATGCCGAGGTGCGGAGCAGTCGGGCAATGCGGGCCCAACGACGATCGCTGACATAGAGCGAACGGTGCACATCCTGTCCCTCGATAGCTACATCCTTCAGGGCCTGACGAATAGCAGTAATAGCAGACAGTATTTCGTTAGGAATCTGTACCTGATCAATCTGGGTCTGCAAAGCTGCATATTCTTCGGGGGTAAAGGCATCATTACACTCCCCTCCATTCACGGGAGGGGGAAGGGGAAGGCTCCTTAACATCGCATAGAAGCTCTCCTCCTTCTCGATCGGCTTGCTAACCAGACGCAGGATGAATCGATCCCACAGGGCTTCGAGCCCTTCCCCTTCGGTTGGCAACTCGTTGCTGGCTCCAATCAGGAGCTTGAGCGGCAGATGCATCTGGGTCTGTCCATTGAGGTAAAGCTTCTCGTTGATGACAGTCAACAGGGTATTCTGGATGGCAGGACCGGCCTTCCAGATCTCATCGAGGAAGACGACGTCGGCTGTAGGCAGATAACCATCAACACAACGCTCGTAGCGGTCGGACTCCTTCAGCCGACTGATAGATACGGGTCCGAAGATCTCGTCGGGCGTAGAGAAGCGCGACATTAAATATTCAAAAGAACGCGCGCGTGAGAAAGCAAGCTTCAGACGACGGGCTACCATACTCTTGGCAACACCGGGAGGTCCAAGCAGCAAGATGCTCTGTCCTGCCAATGCAGCCAGCAGCGAGAGACTGAGCTCGGTCTCTTTCTCATATACGCCCTCATTCAGGGACTTCAGGATGCTTTGAACTCTTGATTTCATAAGCTGGGTAGGATCGTTTTAAAAAACAAATGACTGCTAAAGGGCAACCCTTTAAGCAGTCAATAGTCCATTTCTTTTTTGCCTCAAGCAATTAACGCATGAACTTGATCGCAAGTTACACATGCGATTAACGCATGGTGTCACCAACAGTGAGGTTCTTACGACCCTTAGCACGACGTGCAGCAAGGACGCGACGGCCGTTCTTGGTAGCCATACGAGCGCGGAAACCATGCTTGTGCAAACGGCGATGGTTGTGAGGCTGGAAAGTCATCTTCATAGCTCTTGAAATTTTATATAGTTTATATTATTTTTGCTGAATTGCGGGTGCAAAAGTAGCATAATTTTCCCAAACTACCAAACTTTTTTAAAGAAAACTTCATTTTTTTTTGTGTTTCTTCGGTTTTTTTGCTATCTTTGCACCGCGAATTAGACAAAAAGAGTGTGAATGCACCTGTCTTTCATTGCACAAACGTAATCATTTAATCAATAAAAAATAAAACAGTATGGCAATCAAGTCACAGGACATTAAGAACGGTACCGTCATCCGTTTGGACGGTAAACTTCAGGTAGTAGTAGAGTTCCTTCACGTTAAGCCAGGTAAGGGTAACACCTTTATGCGCACCAAGTTGAAGGATGTTATTTCTGGTTATGTTGTTGAGAAGCGCTTCAACATCGGCGAAGTTCTCGAGGACGTTCGCGTTGAGCATCGTCCATACCAGTTCCTTTACATGGACGGTGAGGATGCAGTCTTCATGAACCAGGAGACCTTCGATCAGGTAAACATCAACAAGGAAATGGTTATTGGCAACCAGTACATGAAGGAGGGTGACGTCGTTGAGGTTGTTAGCGACGCTTCGACCGAGACTATCCTGACCGCTGAAATGCCTGTTAAGACTACTCTCGAGATCACCGAGATGGAGCCAGGCGTTAAGGGCAACACCGCTACCAACACCCTCACCAAGGCTACTGTTGAGACCGGCGGCATCGTTATGGTACCTCTCTTCTGTAAGCAGGGCGACAAGATCGTTGTTGATACTCGCGACGGCAGCTACGTTGAACGTGCTAAGTAATTATGCATGATCATCACCGAATGGGCTGAACAAGACCGTCCGCGTGAGAAAATGATGGCCAATGGCGCTGCCTCGCTGACTGAGGTTGAGCTATTGGCCATTCTTATTAACACCGGGCAGAAGGGGCGAAACGCAGTAGAACTCGCCCGCGACTTGCTAAGTCATTGCGACAACAGCCTGATTACCCTAAATCACACTTTACTGCAAGGTACTGACGAAGAACGACAAGCACTCCTCAAGGGCATTGGTCCTGCCAAAATGTGCCACATCCAGGCAGCCCTCGAATTAGGACGACGACACCAAGCGGAACTGATCCGCAGCCAACAGGAAAGCACAATTATCGATTCTTCTGACAAAATCTTCCATCTTTTCGACAAACAGCTCTCCGGACTCGACTACGAAGAGTTGTGGGCGGTGTATTGCAGCCGTAACGGAAAACTACTCTACAAGAAGCGCATCAGCGAGGGCGGTATTGACTTCTCAGGCTGCGATTTGAAGAAGGTTTGCCGGCCAGCTATCGAATATATGGCCTCGGCAGTAGCCCTCTGCCACAATCACCCTCATAGCAATCCGCGTCCGAGCCAACAGGACATCGACCTGACAAAAGCACTCAAGGAGGCACTCGCCTTGCTTGACGTGCGCCTCCTTGATCATATTATTATTACGGACGGGAGATATTTCTCGCTGTCGGATAATTCACTAATTTAGCCCTCAATCACCTCGACCGAGATCATCTGAATATCCTCTTTCGGACGATCGCCGGGAGCAGTAGCTACCTGCTGAATCTTGTCGGCAACCTCGAGACCCAACTCAACTTCGCCAAAGACGGTATAGCTATTGTCGAGGAATGGTGTGCCGCCAATAGTGGTATAGGCCTCGCGCTGTGCATCGGTGAATTTAGGTGCCCCCATCTCCTTGTCCTTGGCACGTGCCTGCTTCTCAAGCTCGGTCTGAAGCTCCATCAGTCCGCTGTTGTCGCGGTTCTTGCGGAGTTCAAGAATCTTGTTACGGTTCTCGACCACCAGGTTATTGAAGATGGTCTGCAACTGCTGCTGAGCAAGGCTACGCTCCATCTGGGTCAGTTTGCCTGCGCTATAGACCTCGCCTGTTACGATATAGAACTGGCAACCTGAGGAACGACGCTCAGGATTGACCTCGTCGCCGGTACGGGCAGCAGCAATCGCTCCCTTCTTGTGGAATAGCTGCGGATAAACGAACTCAGCTGGAATGGTATAGCCAATATCACCAGCACCCAACTGCTTGGAGAGTGGAGCGCCCTTACTCTCTGGATCTCCGCCCTGAATCATGAAATTCTTGATGACACGATGAAAAAGGGTGCCATTGTAGAAGCCCTCTTTGGCCAATTTGAGGAAATTATCACGGTGCTGTGGAGTCTCGTCGTAGAGGCGAACAATGATATCGCCCAGGGTTGTTTTGATCAATACTTTTGCCATAGTTTTTACTGTTTTTGTAATTTCTGGGTGCAAAGATAGCCACTTTTTTCGAATAACAGTAAAAAAATCGACTATTTTTGCAAAAAAGTCAGCAAAAAATTTGGTGAGTTCAAAAAAATGCTCTATCTTTGCACCGCTAAAACAGCAAACATCACAGTCTGGCGCTTTCAAATATAAAGTTGCTGCAAATGCAGCGCGCTTTTGAAAGCTTAGCCAAATAAAATTAGTCTGGCGCTTTCATCTAGCGGTTAGGATACCGGCCTCTCACGCCGGGTACACGAGTTCGAGTCTCGTAGGCGCTACCAGCAAACGGAGGAGTATCAAACAGATGCTCCTCTTATTTTTTTCATACTAACAATTCACCACATCTATGATACAAGACGAAATTGAAAAAATCATACAGCAAGAACTGATCGAAAAAGCCAAGCAGATTGTTGACCGTTGTCAGAAGTTCGTGATTTGTACCCACATGTCGCCCGATGGTGATGCTGTCGGTTCGTCGCTCGCCATGGCTAACTATCTCCGCAAAAAGGGCAAACAGGCCGTTGTAGTCTACAACGACACCCCTGGTGCCAACCTGGAATTCGTGCCTGGCGTACGCGGAGAACTGGTCTTCGACAATCAGCGCGATGGAACACCCGACACCCACGCCGAAGCTGTACAGGCTATCAAGGAGGCTGAATGTTTCTTCATCGTCGACTTGAACACCCCTACCCGCATGGGCGATATGAGCAAGGAGGTGATGGCGAACCCCGCCCCCAAAATCCTGCTTGACCATCATCTGGACCCAAGCGTCGATGACTTCGACGTGGTAATCTCACATCCGGAGGCTTCGGCTGCCTGCGAGGTGGTTTATACATTCATGCTCCAAATGGGCGATGACGCCCTGCTTGACAAGAACATCGCTACAGAACTTTATTGCGGCATGATGACCGATACCGGACAGTTCGTGTTCGGTTCCAGTCGTCCACAGGTCTACATGATTGTAGCTCGTCTGCTGCAAGAGGGTTTTGACAAAGAACGTCTGCACCGTGACCTGGTGCTCGAAACAGAGCGTCGCGTCCGCCTCAAGGGATATGTCTTGGAACAGAAACTGCATCTGGTGGAGCAGTACAAGGCAGCCTTCTTCAGCCTGAATAAGCTGGAGTTGAAGAGATTCAATCATCAGAAGGGCGACAGCGAGGGATTCGTCAATATGCCTCTAGATATTTATGGCATTCAGGTAAGCGCTTTCTTCCGCGAGGAGAAGAATTTCGTAAAGATCTCACTCCGTTCGAAGGGAGACTTCCCAGTCAATCTGCTTGCGCAGAAATTCTACAACGGCGGCGGCCACAAAAACGCTGCAGGCGGTGAATTTTTGGGCACTTTGCAACAAGCAGAGCAACTTTTTGTTAAAGCATTGCCTCTTTTTGCTAAATATCTTGAAAATTAATTGCTGATTTCAAGAAAAATTATTATCTTTGCGCCCGTACATTAAATAACAAAAGAATGAAAAAAAGCCTGTTTTTCGCTACATGTCTGATATGCATCGGCAGCTGGTTCGCTTCGTGCCAGAAGACTGAGACTTATGCCGAACTCGTTGAGGACGAAAAAGGATATATAGAAAACTGGATCAAGGGCAACCCTTATGACATCGATTTCGGTCACATCATCAGTAAGGATGAGGACTGGGTCGCCGAGGTCACCGATAAAATACTGAACGACTCCATTCACCCATCTGAACTCGGCATCGAACTGGGCCAGTGGTATAAGATAACCGAAGGCAACTTCAAACGTCTTTATTTCAAGATCAACAGCTGGGGTCATGATGATAGCTCCAAGAAGAAGTTCACCTCGGGCAAGAACGTGCTTGTTCGCTACGACAGCCTCTATCTGCTCAACAACTTCGATTACGATGACATCTCCAAGAACGTACGAGGTAACAATCTTGATCCAAACAGCTTCCTGATCTGCTACAGCTGGAATCCATCCTACTACGCCAACAGCTACTACAGCATGTACTACGGTTCGGGTTCGATCTATGAATGTACTTCGGGCGGTCTGGCTTTCCCAATCCGTTTCCTCTGGGAAGGTGGCGAGGCTTCGATTGTCTGTCCTTTCTCGTTGGTGGAATCCTCCTATTCGAGCTACTACTATACACTCTATTACGGCTCGATCACCTATAAGAAGCCGACATACCTGCAGCAATAATGCGGTTAACGGTTAACGATGACCGGTTAGCGGCGAGGTATTATTTACGAACTAAAATTTTACAACATATGTCACTTATTAAATCCATCTCAGGCATCCGTGGTACGATTGGAGGCCAGCAGGGCGAAGGTTTGAATCCGCTCGATATTGTTAAGTTCACAGCAGCTTATGCTACCGTAATCCGTGAGAAGATCGGTCCTACAAAGCGTGGTGTGATCGTGGTAGGTCGCGATGCCCGTCTCTCGGGCGAAATGTGCTATCAGTGCGTTTCCGGCACTTTGATCGGCATGGGCTTCGATGTCGTTAACATCGGCCTCGCTACTACCCCAACTACCGAGATCGCTGTTACTGCCGAGAAGGCTGATGGTGGTTTGATTCTGACTGCCAGCCACAACCCAATCCAGTGGAACGCCCTGAAGCTGCTCAACAACGAAGGCGAGTTCTTCGATAAGGAGACCGGCGAAAAGGTACTGGCTATTGCCGAGAAGGGTGATTTTGAATTCGCACCAGTTGACAAACTGGGCAAGGTGACCAAGAAAGATTATACAAACTACCACATTGAGCAGGTGCTGAACCTCCCTCTAGTGGATGTGAAGGCTATCCGCAAGGCTGGCTTCTCGGTAATGTGCGACTGCATCAACTCGGTAGGTGGTGTTGTAATCCCAGCCCTTCTTGAGGCTCTTGGCGTAAAGCAGATCCATCAACTGAACTGCACTCCTAACGGTCAGTTCGCTCACACTCCTGAACCAATTCCTCAGAACCTCACCCAGATTTCGGACGAAATCAAGAAGAAGAAAATCGACCTCGGTGTAGTTGTAGATCCTGACGTGGACCGTCTGGCCCTCGTATGTGAGAATGGCGAGATGTTCGGCGAGGAATACACATTGGTTAGCTGCGCTGACTATGTACTGCAGCACACACCAGGCAATACCTGTTCAAACCTCTCTTCAAGCCGCGCTTTGCGCGACGTGACCCGTGCCCGTGGCGGCGTCTACAACGCTGCTGCCGTAGGTGAGGTGAATGTGGTTACCAAGATGAAGGATACTCACGCTGTGATCGGTGGCGAGGGCAATGGTGGTGTCATCTACCCAGAACTCCACTACGGCCGCGACGCTTTGGTCGGTATTGCTCTTTTCCTGACCAACTTGGCCAAGTTGCGCGAGGAGAATCCAAACCTTACCGTCAGCCAGTTGCGCGCTACCTATCCTCCATATTGCATCGCTAAGCAGCGTATCGACCTCACCCCTGAGATCGACATCAAGAAGTTGCTGGCTACCGTGAAGGAGGAGTACAGCAAGCAGCCTAACACAGAGATTACCGACATCGATGGCGTCAAGATTGACTTCCCTGACCGTTGGGTACATCTTCGCGCGTCGAACACCGAACCTATCATTCGTGTCTATGCCGAAGCTTCGACCGAAGAGGAGGCTCAGAAGACCGCTGATATGGTCATGAACGAGGTCAAAAAGTTCCTTTAATGAAGAAATTCCTACTCATAGCAGTTGCGGCTCTTGGTCTGACTGCATGTACAAACACCAAGCCGTCGGAAGCCGACTTGGTGATTTTGTATACCACCGACGTACACGGAGCCTGTCTGGCATTCGACATCAAACGTAATGCCCCAGCCCAGACCAGCCTGGCCAATGTCAGTACTTACCTGAACAAGGTGCGCGAGGAGAATCCCGGCAAGGTACTGGTATTCGACACAGGCGACTTCCTGCAGGGCCAGCCATCGATGTATTACTATAACTACATCGATACGGTGACTCCGCACGTATGCGCGCGTACTTATAATTATCTGCAGTACGATGCTATTGGAGTAGGTAATCACGATATTGAAACGGGCGACGAGAACTACGAGCAGCGTCTGCCAGGACAGTTCCAGATGCCATGGCTCTGTGCCAATGCCATCGATACTCGTACAAACGAACCGATGTTCCAGCCTTATGCGGTCTATGATCGCGAGGGACTGAAGGTGGCCGTTCTGGGCATGATCACTCCTCACATCGGAGCCTGGTTGCCTAAGAACCTGTGGCTGAACTTGGAGTTCGAGGACATGGTGGAATGTGCCCAGAAGTGGGTACCTATCATCCAGGAAAGGGAGAAACCGGACCTGTTGATCGGTCTGTTCCACGCAGGTACTGACTTTACGGCAAGTGGCAACGACTTCGATACCCGCTTTAACGAGAACGGTTCGTTGCCTGCAGCCTTGAAAGTACCGGGCTTCGACCTTTGTCTGCTCGGTCATGACCACAACCCACAGGTAACCCTCCGACTGAATGCAGCCTGCGATACGGTTCACTTCATCGATGCTGGCACACAAGCCCGACGTATGGGTCGCGCAGATATCCATTTCACAAGACAGGATGACGGTTCGTACGAGAAACGTATCCGCACGACATTGGTAGACATGGAGAAGTATGCCCCGGATAGTGCCTACATCAAAGAATTCGAAGCGGCTGTCGATTCGGTCAACATCTATTGCGACCGTCCACTCGGCACTTTGACTGAGCCACTGGTTGGTGTGGATGGTCTGTTAGGTCCAAGCGCATTCGTCGACCTGATTCACGATGCTCAACTCTGGGCTTCGAATGCAGAGATCTCGCTGGCTTCGGTCCTCTCTCCTAACGATGTGGTTCCCGCCGGCGACATTACGATGCGTCATCTCTTTACAATCTATAAGTACGAGAATCTGCTCAACACTATCCACATGACAGCCGACGAGATCCGTCAGTATCTGGAATATGGTTACAACAAGCAGTTCAACACCATGCATTCGGCCAAGGATCATCTGCTGAACTGGCTTCCTGCAGCGCCAGGCAAACGTCCACAACTGGCAAGCATCTCGTTCAACTACACTTCGGCTGCTGGCATCAAGTATGTGGTCGACGTGAGCAAGGAACCAGGCCATCGTGTGTCATTGATTTCGATGAGCGATGGTTCACCGATCGATCCGAACAAACTCTACCGCGTAGCAATCAACAGCTACCAGTATTCGGGAGGCGGCGGCTTCATTCCATGCGGACTAGGCTGGAGCAAGGAGTTCCTCCAGAGCCGCACACTGACCGCTTCCGAAATTGATGTACGCCGCTTCGTGGCCAGATACATACACCAACTCCCAGATCACATCTACACCCCACGTCAACGTGGCGACTGGAAGGTGATTCCTGAAGCCTGGTGGCAAGAAGCGAAGGAGCGCGAGAAAGTGTTGCTCAAGAACCCAACCTTTCATTAAACAAACTACAGAAGAATGATCCTCAATCATCTCACTATCGGATACAAGCAGGCCGTAGTCTCTGACATCAATCAGGAACTGCGGCCAGGTTGTTTTGTCTGTCTGCTGGGACGAAATGGCACGGGCAAGTCAACGTTACTGAAGTCGTTGGCAGGCCTGATTACGCCCCTGTCTGGAGAGATCCGCATCGAGGATTGCAAACTCTCTGATTTTACCACCGCCGAACTGGCACGTAAGGTGGGACTGGTACTGACACAGGTACCGGAGCTACCCAACACTACACTGCGCGAACTGGTAGCTTATGGTCGTCTGCCCTATGCCACATGGCTGGGCAAACTGAGCCGAGAGGATCTGGCCGCAGCAGATTTGGCCATAAGCAAGTTAGGCATCGAGCCACTTGCAGACCGACATATCGGAGAACTGAGCGATGGCGAACGACAAAAGAGCATGATTGCCCGCGCACTGGCGCAAGGCACCGATTATCTGTTGCTGGACGAACCCTCAGCTTTCCTCGATTACGAAAGCAAGCAGGAACTGATGTCCCTGCTTGTACAATTGGCTCACGAAGAGCATAAAGCAATTCTTTTATCTACTCACGACCACGAACTGGCCCATAAGTACGCCGATGTAATCTGGTCGATTACTTCAGGTAGTCTTTGCTCGAATCAATAACAACGAGCACATTATCGTGACCTGCGCCGTAGCTCTTT
Organism: Bacteroidales bacterium; assembly: GCA_045627865.1. Lineage (GTDB taxonomy): Bacteria > Bacteroidota > Bacteroidia > Bacteroidales > UBA3663 > Liminaster. Next base: position 36,626 of record JAZQOK010000007.1, on the reverse strand, counting down.
CCGGTCTGGAAAATCTGACTCTTGCTATCGGAAAACTCGCCCAAGTCTGTCAGTGTTCCATCAACAGGGCTATACCACCACGCATGTTTCTTCTTGCCTGAAATCTTGGTCAGATCGACAGTCAAAGGTGCACCTGTATAGGTATAAACCACCATGTAATCCTTTCCACGACTTGCTACTGGACGCTCATAGCGTTCGCCATAAGTACCTACCAGCACGCTCTGGTCAGGCATTCGGTCGTTGTATGGCAACTTGAGCATCAGATCCTTGCACCAATGCATCTGCTTGAAACCTGGATCCTCGATGGCTACCCACCATGGGGTACTGCAACCATAAGCGCCATTGATGCCTGGACGCCAGAACTGCATGAGAGCATTGTTGCCATAGGTATGACCACAGCTTCCGGCCAGAACAGACCACCACTCATAACGACGGCAATCAGCATCGTTCCACTGCACTTCGTTAACATCGTGCAAGCCCTGCGGAATACGTTCATAAGAAGGTTCTCCGTCGAGCACTGGCTTGATGGTTGACATCGACAGGGCACTCTCAACATAGCGCCAGTTATCCTCTTCGGTATCTTCGGCGATGGTATAGTCGCCATCACCATTGCGTTGACCATAGCGGCGATGTCCGGACTGGAACATATTAAAGTCCATCCACTCGGCCTCGTTGAACCAACGGGCAGAACAGGTTCTTCCACGTGGATGGAAAGTCATCAAATGATCCGGATCGATGGCACGGATGGTGCGAGCCAGAGTCTCCCATTCTTCGGTCTTGACATCGCCTCGGATATCGCCACCGATGATCCAGACGATGTTCGGACAATCCTTATAACGATTAGCGAGGAAGGTTCCGTAGAGCTTCGCCTGTTCAATATCCATATTGCCGGCCTTTACCAGGTTACCCCACACGCAGACCATACCGATATAAATGCCGTTACGCTCGGCAGTCTTGACGATATAATCCATGTGCTGCCAATAGCCATAGCCCTGCTCATCAATCTTCGAGAAGTCATAACCGTTTGGATGAGACATGGCGCCATAAACATTAAACGCAGGTACACCATTCACAGTCTGAATCTGTACTACATTATATCCATTCTTATGGCATTGACCCAGATAGAAAGAGACCTCATCACGATTCAAGCGTTCGGGCAACAGCCAACCGGTTTCGCCCAACCAGAAGAAAGGAGTACCATCTTCGTGCTGAAGGTAACGGTGATTGTCAGTCACCTGGAGTTTGCCGTGGCTCCATGGCATGACGACTTTGGGCTTGGCCGAAAGCGACAGCAACGAACAGAGAGCCACGAGGGCCAGAAAGAATTTCTTCATTTTATATTATTATTTTCCAATTAATACATAGGTCTTGCCTGCCTTGGTCGGCAAGTCGTAGACATACTGCTGAGGTGCAGGCATATCGTCGATCTTGCTCTTGCCTTGCGGATCAATCAGCGTCTCGCAATCAGGGACGAACTGAGCGAAGAGCGGATTGCTGTTGGCCTTGGCAGGGTTCTGTCCAGGCTTGGCAATCTGCTTCAGACCGGCACCCTTAAGCATCGATGCTGAACGCAGACGGCAATTGCCACCAATGCGACTGGTAATGGCAAGTCGGGTAATCTGGCCCGCCTTCCACTCCATGTCAAGTACAAAACCGCCACGAGCGACAAGACCCTGAATGCGACCCTCTTCCTTCCAGATATCAGGCAAGGCAGGCAGGAGATCGATCGCGCCATCGTAGCTCTGCATAAGCATCTCGGCGATACCGGCTGTACAGCCGAAGTTACCATCGATCTGGAATGGCGGATGCGAGTCAAACAGGTTCGGGTAGGTTCCACCTTTCGGCTTCTTGCCCTGTGGAGCCACCTCCGAAACAAGTGTCAGCTGATTCTCAAGCAACTTGTAGGCATGGTTACCATCCAGCAGACGAGCCCAGAAACAGACACGCCAACCCATGGCCCAACCAGTCGAGATATCGCCACGGTGAGTGAGCGAAACGCGGGCAGCCGACATCAGTTCTGGATTGCGACGCGGAGAGATCTGCGACGAAGGATAGAGGGCATAGAGATGCGAGATGTGGCGGTGCTGGTTGAGCGAATCGTCCCAGTCCTTGATCCACTCCTGCAACTGTCCCCAGTTACCGATTTGATTCGGAACAAGACGACCGCGAATCTCCTCCAGATGCTTGGCATAGTCGGCATCGCGACCGAGGATCTTAGAAGCGGCAATCACATTCGAGAAGAGATCACGCAGAAGCTGATTATCCATCGAACAGCCATAAGAGGTGGTAGCCTTATGTCCACCAGGGACATTCTCGGGCGAGTTGCTTGGGCTCACGACGAGCCAGTGATGATCCGGTTCTTCGATCATGGTCTCGTCGAAGAACTGCGCAGCACCCTTCATGATTGGATAGATGCTGTCCAGAAACTGCACATCGCCGGTATATAGATAATGCTGCCACAGGTGCTGTGTCACCCAGGCTCCACCCGACATCCACATACCCGAAGGGGCATTATCGATGGCTCCCGTCACACGCCAGATGTCAGTATTGTGGTGCAATACCCACGACTCTGGCTGCTTGGTGCCATACATGATCCGGGCTGCATCGCGACCAGTCTTCGAGACATCGTCGATAAGCGAGAAGAGTGGCTGGTTGAGTTCCGTAAGATTGCAGACCTCTGCCGGCCAATAGTTCATCTCGAGGTTGATGTTGGTGGTATATTTAGAGTCCCACGATGGGAGCATCTTGTCATTCCAGATACCCTGCAGATTGGCAGGCTGACCTCCAGGCTGGCTGCAGGAAATCAACAGATAACGGCCAAAGCGATAATAGAGGGCTGCCAGATGCTTATCGTGCGTCTTCTGGAAGTTACGCAGACGAAGATCGGTTGGTTGCTGTGCATAGAGATCAGGGCCTAGCCAGAGGGTATTGCGATCAGCCTGTTCCTGGTAACGCTTCACATGGTCGCTCCACAATTGATTGTACCCCTTCTGCAACGCCTGATCAATGTGACGACGCGTACGGGCACGATGATCGGCCGAAAGGTCCTTATAGTTCACGAAGTTGCTGGCGATAGCGACATAGACGACAGCCTCGGCTGCATGATGCACGATGATAGAGCCATCCTGCGACATCTTGTGACCTCCTTTGGTCTCAATCCGCAGACGACCCTGAAAACGGACCTTGTTCTTCAGTTTCTCGTGACTACCAGTCAAACCTGTAACTGTCACCTCCTCACCTTCGCTGGCCCACAGACAGTCCTGCTGAGGAGTTTCGAGCATGGCTGTGAACGACAAGCCCTCTGGATTATCGGTGGTCAGACGAACGGCCACTACGCTATCTCCCAATGCGCAGAAGATCTCGCGACGATAGCGATAATTGGTCTGTGGTCCGGTGGTAGCAATCTGGGCTGGCACCTCATATTCTACTAACACGCGGGCAGAATCGAGGTCGAGCGAACGACGGTAGCAATTGTACCATTCATGACCTGGGAAGATTAGTCGCAGGTTGCCAAAGGTTTGATAAGGCATACCGGAGTTGGTAGGAGCCTTAACGAACTTGGTACAGAGAGTCTGTGCCTCGAGCGTCTTGTCTTCAAAAATCAGCTGACGGATTTCGGCCAGATGCTCTAATGCCTCAGGATTGGCATTGTTGTTTGGCGAACCGGCCCAAAGGGTCTCTTCGTTCAGCTGAATCTGTTCTACTGCAGGAACGCCATAAACCATAGCTCCTAATCTACCATTTCCCAATGGCAGGGCCTCGGTCCAGACACTGGCTGGCTTTTCGTACCACATTAGATTGTGGTTCTGTGCGGGTAATGTCTGAGCCTCGCCAGACATCCACATCATTGCACTTAATAAAATGAGAGAAAATGCTTTGTTCATTAGTATAAATTATTAAAGAAAGGCTGAACAGAAAGGAGGACGGGGAGATAAGCTTACCTATCCCCCCGGACACCATGATTTCCTTATTCCTCAGACTTAACCTCCTCGGCAGGCTGATCTCCACCCTGAATTTTTGCCATAATCTGCTCCTCGATTTCGGCAGCAAGATCTGGATTATCGAGCATCAACTGACGTGTAGCATCACGGCCCTGTGCCAACTTGCTACCATTGTAGCTATAGAAGGAGCCGGACTTCTTGATGATGCCAAATTGTACGCCAAGATCAACCACCTCACCACTGCGGCAGATGCCCTCGCCATAGAGGATATCAAACTCTGCCTTACGGAATGGAGGTGCTACCTTGTTCTTGACAACCTTAACGCGAACGCTGCTACCAATGGCCTCTTCGCCAGTCTTGAGGGTGGTGACACGACGGATATCGATACGAACCGAAGCATAGAACTTCAGGGCATTGCCACCGGTGGTGGTCTCTGGGTTGCCGAACATCACACCGATCTTCTCACGCAACTGGTTGATGAAGATACATACGGTACCGGTCTTGTCGATAACAGAGGTGAGCTTGCGGAGTGCCTGGCTCATCAGTCGGGCATGCAGACCAACCTTGTTGTCACCCATCTCACCCTCGATCTCTGCCTTTGGGGTCAATGCAGCTACCGAGTCGATGACGATGATATCGATCGCAGAAGAGCGGATCAGGTTCTCGGCAATCTCGAGTGCCTGCTCGCCATTGTCTGGCTGTGAAATCAGCAGCTGATCGGTATCAACGCCTAACTTCTCAGCGTAGAAACGGTCGAAGGCATGCTCGGCATCGATGAAGGCAGCAATACCGCCCTGCTTCTGAGCCTCAGCGATGGCATGGATGGCCAAAGTTGTCTTACCTGATGATTCTGGGCCATAGATCTCGATGATACGGCCCTTTGGATAACCGCCTACACCAAGTGCATTGTTCAGGGCAATACTGCCTGAAGGAATCACCTCAACGTGCTCTACCTCCTCGTCGCCCATACGCATGATGGAACCCTTACCGAAGGTCTTGTCAATTTTCTCCATCGCAGCCTGAAGAGCTTTCAGACGGTCGTTCGATGGTTGTGGATGCTCGTTTTTCATTATATTCTATTTTATTTCTGTTTGGTTTTATAACTTGTACTGACCTTGCCCTTAATAATGGCGGAGAGTTTGGTCTTGATCAACTGCTTGCGCAGTGGTGAAACATGGTCGATGAACATCTTGCCATCCAGGTGGTCATACTCATGAAGGGTCATGCGGGCTGCAAAGCCTGTCACCTTCTCTTCATGTTGCTCGAGGTTTTCGTCCAGATAACGTACCACAATCCAGTCCGGACGCTTTACAGCCTCGTAAACGCCAGGGATTGATAGACAGCCTTCGTCTTTGGTGTTAGTCTCAGTACTCTCTTCGATCACCTCTGGATTGATCATACAGCGACGAAAACCGAGACACTCCGGATAATCCTCTTCCAGACCATTGCCATCGACCACAAACATACGTAGTGCGAGGCCCACCTGAGGAGCTGCCAGACCGACACCGCTGGCCTTTGCCATCGTCTGAAACATATTATCGACCAAAGTCTTCAGATCTGGATAATCGGCAGGCACGTTCTCTGCCTCTTTGCGAAGCACTGCCTGTCCGTACAAATAAATTGGGAGTAACATTATGTTTAATTGAGAATTTACAAATGAGATTTGATGATTAGAACCTTTTCTGTTCCAGATAACTTTGCAGGATAATCGTAGCCGAGACTTCGTCAATCATTCCCTTATCCTCACGACGACGCTGTTTGCCCACACCGCTCTGCAGGATAACCTGCGATGCCATCTTCGAAGTAAAACGTTCGTCGACCATCTCGATGGGGAGTTCCGGCTTAAGTTTCTTCAAGCGGTTGACGAATGGTTCGATATACTGCCATGACTCGCTCATCTCTCCATTCATCTGCTTGGGCAAGCCAATCACAACACGTTCGACCGGCTCCTTCTGCATATAATCCATCAGGAACTTCTCCAGATCGTGCGTAGCAACCGTTGTCAGGCCATTGGCAATGATCTGAAGCGGATCGGTCACAGCCAACCCTGTACGCTTACGTCCGTAGTCTATTGCGATTATTCTTGCCATACCAATTATTTTACTCCGCGAAGATAAAGCATTTTTTTGATATGACCAAGGAAATTCTCTTTTTTTATTAAAAAAAAGAAAAAAAACAAACGACAAGACTTACATAAGTCATGTCGTTTACGCAAATTAGAGCCGAAGACGGGACTCGCTTCCCTTGACGCGACCGAATGGGAGCAACCCGTGACCGTCGCGGGTTAGAGTTCCTATGAGACTCCTTTGGAGCCGAAGACGGGACTCGAACCCGTGACCCACGCATTACGAATGCGTTGCTCTACCAACTGAGCCACTTCGGCAATTTTGTAACCTCAAAATTGCCGAAGCAACCAGGGGTCACAGGGGGAGCAGCCCCCTTAAAACTATGTTTTTTTGTAACCTCAAAATTGCCGAAGCAATCAAGGGTCTTTATCAAAAGCGGGTGCAAAGATAAATACTTTTTTCGAACAAACAAAGCTTTTGCCCGAAAAAGTGTTCATTTATTAGCTGAAAGCTTTATTTGTCCCCTTTTTCAGTCCTCATCTGCCATAAAACATACAGAACAACGATTACAGCGACCGCACTGCAGGCCGACAAAACAGGACCGAAAGGATACTCCTTAACGAGCGATAACTGCTCCTCTGGCGTTGCCAAACGATAACCGATCAGGGCGTAGCTGTTGTTCATGCAGTGAGACAGGATAGATGGCCACAACGAACCAGACCAGTAAACCAGATAAACCATCAGCATACCAAGCAGCATGCGGACCACGAAGCCTGCCGGCTCGAAGTGAATCAAGGCAAAGATAAAACCGATGATGATTGCAATGGCGTGAATACCCAGTTTGGTGGTATTGCGGAAGCAGCTCAACAAGGCTCCGCGGAACATCAGTTCCTCGCCTACCGCTGTGAAAAAGCACATCAGCAGGAACTGTTCAATCGTAGCTAGGACACCCGTTGGAGCCAACAGCGAAGAGATGACAGCCTGGTTCTGCTCATAGCCCTCCTGGATATAGTTACGGATAGGTTCAGGCCAAGGCAGATTGTTCAAGAAGACCTCGAACGTATCCAAGATTGGCACAACCACCAGCATCAGACAGAAAGTCACGAACATATATTTCCAATTGATGGTCGTGAGTCGGGCCTCCTTTACACAGTCCTTCCAAGGAGCTTTTCCGGAGAGGGACTGCAGACTCGGCACATGATACCATCGGTACCAGCACAACGGAGCCAGAATCATCAGCACCAAGGTCTGCGACCATTGCATCCAATGATATCCCAATGATGGATATCCATGCGACAAGAGATAGGCTGATGGAGACGAAACGAGCACAGTTACCACCATAGCAACGCCCGCCAATGCAAGAAGCAGCCCAAACTGTGATAAAAATCTCATGATTTCAATAGGATTTGATTATTCGAGGGTGCAAATATAACTACTTTTCATGACAATTCGGTCAAAAAAGGCAAGAATTCGCAAAATAATTGACAAAAAATTTGGAATCCTCGCCGAAAACATATATCTTTGCACCCGCAATCGAGGAAAAACTTCCAAAATTGCATAGCTGAAACGCCGGACAGCAACGCTGTCGCGTTGTTAGTCTGACCTTCACGCCCGGGTGGCGAAATTGGTAGACGCGTACGTTTCAGGTGCGTATGGTGCATGCCTTGCGGGTTCGAGTCCCGCCTCGGGCACCAGGAGAATTGCCGAGTCAATTGACAGTTCTCCTTTTTTTTGTCAGCATAGCTCAGTTGGTTAGAGTATCACCTTGACATGGTGGGGGTCCTTGGTTCGAATCCAAGTGTTGACACGATAATGACAATCCCCCGTGACCCTTTTGGGTTGCGGGGGATGATTGTTTCTATTCGGTCTGCAAGGAAGCGCTTAACGGACCACCTGCGTGAACTCTGGCTGCTGGCCATTAACCACCGTCACATAGATCGTAGAGGTTGACTCCTGGCCATCCATTCCCTTGCTCGATGCGGTGAACAAATAATCAGTACCTTCGTCGGTAGAACGCACACCTACGGTGACAGGTGTACCCAGTGGGAACTGATAATTACCGCATGCCTGATTGAAAATCTGCTTCTGTTCGTCGGTCACTGGCTGCTGCTCGCTATAAGCAGGCAGAGGTTCTACCTCGCCAGCCACGAGCTTGCTTTCCTTTAGGAATCGGTCCAGCTCTTTAGGCATGGCTGCAATACGGGCTGTACGAACGCCATAGCCCTCAAGAACCGTAGCTTTAGGCTGATCTGCCTTCAATGCCTCGGTGGTAGTGTTCAAGCCTCCACTGCCGAACGTGCAGAAAGGAACGATCACCTTGCCCTCGAGCGAATTCTGCTTGATCCAAGCCAACATCGGACGGGCATAAGTTCCGAACCAGACCGGATAACCCAAATAGAGAGTATCGTATTTGGCAATATCTACCTGCAAAGGTTTCAAAGCAGGCAGACTGTCGCTCTTCATCTCCTCCTGGCATCGGGCTATGGTTGCTCCGAAGTCACCATCGTAGGCAGCTTCGGCTTCGATGCTTGCAATGTCTGCACCTAACTGACGCTGCAACTCCTCAGCGACTGCCTTGGTCGTACCGGTCTGCGAGTAATACAATACCAGCGACTTGGTGCCTGCTGGCTCTGCTGTCGGCTGTTCTTTGGGTTGTGAACACGAAACTACGGTCATTGCCGCAGCTGTAGCCATGAAGGCTGTCATGATTTTGTTCATAGTATCTGTTTATTATAAATAATGTGTAGGTATGTTTGATGTTGCAAATATAGGACTATTTCGTCAAATGACCGAAAGTTGCTCTCTTCAAAGCCAATAACTACCGTAATTTACGGGAATTTGCAACCTAAAAATGACAAACAACCGAAAAATACAATCGGTTTCGCACTTTTTATTGAACAATCCATTGCACTTTCAAATATTCGCCGTATCTTTGCACCGTCAAACAGAGACAGAGCCAAGAGGCGAGCGAATCTGTGCGGCGAAATTATAAGAAAGATTATAAAGTTGGTTTCTATTATTTTAAGGTATTCTTTTATGAAGAATTTTTTGATGATTTTGGTAGCAGCAATGATGGTAGCTGCTTCGGCTAAAGCAGAGAACTCAAGCAATGTAGCCGGTAAGGAGACAATTACTATAGACTCAGTTAACTATCGTTTCCGCGTTCACATCACCGAGATGCGTAAGGCAATGAATCTCGAAGAGGCTCAGATTGAAAAGATCCAGATTGTAAACCGCGAGCTTAGCCGTCGTATTGCTGACCTCAAGGAGACTCCTGCTGAGTTCCGTCGTGTTAAGTTGGCTGCCATCATGTCTGATAACCTCGCTTCTATGCGTCGCATCGTTACCAGCAGCCAGTATCACATCTATCTTGGTCTGCTCAACAACGAGTTCAACAAGGCAGGTCTCAACACCATTCTTTATGGCTACGACGTTGCCATGAAGTAATTCTCGCAAAACCCAAAAGAAAGAAAATAAATTGTTTGTTAAGAAGAGAGCGTGTAAAAAGTCAATTGACTTAATACACGCTCTCTTCCTTTTATGCAAACTCATTTTTCGCACCAATAGTTCACGAATTTTCATGTGAAATAATGAGGTCTTTTCGTTCTGAAAGTAGACTTATTAGTTACGGCATCAAAGGTTCGTGTTGTCGAGGTTCGACCCAGCAGCCGAGTCTTCAGTCTTCAACTGATTGTGGTTTCACGCAGATTTTGCGATCAACAATCTGCTTAATCATCCCTTATCGGATAGAACAATAGCCAATATTTCGCACATTTCCTTCCAAATCCGGTCCGGATATAGAAATTCTGCACTACTGACATGAGCACCAAGCACTGGAAAAATCATTGGAACAAAGGCCTCCCGCATGTCCGACGAGACCAAAATGAGAAAAATAAGATTATAGAAAGGGGGTGTTAAAAAACAACAGACCCATTGAAATCGAACTGTAATTTGTAATGACTGTAATGCACGTCTCTCCCTCAAGGCATAGAACACCAGTTTCCAGGTATCTAGATGGATTATGGCAAGTTATTGTTTAAGGTCGAAATTTATTCGTACTGGCCGAAAAAAAACTCCCAAAAATGATTGGGAGTTTTTTCTTATGATGGCTTATACTTAAAGCACCTTAACGAGCTCGACATCGAAGATAAGAGCTGCGTATGGAGGAATGTCGCTACCTGCACCACGCTCGCCATAAGCGAGGTTGTAAGGGATGTAGAAGCGGAACTTAGCACCCTCCTTCATGAGCTGAACGCCCTCGGTCCAACCTGCGATGACCTGACGCAGACCGAAGTCTGCAGGTTCACCACGACGGTATGATGAGTCGAAGACGGTACCATCGAGGAGACGGCCCTCGTAGTGGCAACGAACCGTATCAGAAGCCTTTGGCTGCTTGCCAGTACCCTCGGTGAGGACTTCGTACTGCAAACCGCTGGCAGTTGTAGTGATACCTGCCTTCTTGCCATTCTCAGCGAGGAACTTCTCGCCCTCTTCGCGTGCAGCCTTGCCTGCCTCGGCAGCAGCAGCCTGCTGCTTCTCTTGCAGTTCGGTGAAGAAGGTATTCAGGACATCCTGTGCCTCCTGCAACGAAATCTGTGGCTGCTTCTTCTGCAACATATCCATAACTCCAGCGGCGAAATCAGCCGACTGAAGCTCATCCTTGATGCCTGCCTGGCTCAACTGAGAGCCAATATTCAGGCCAAGAGCATAACTTAATTTATCCATTGTATTTTAAAAAAAGTTATTAGTTATAAGTTATTAGTTAGGCTTACTCAATGTCCTGCATTGATCGGGCAATAACTATTAACTGATAACTAATAACTATCAATTATCTAATTGATTTAGTTGTTCTCAGGACGGAGCTTGCGAACAGTAACAGCGGTCTGCCACATCTCTGACTCACGGAGAGCCTTGAGCTCTGCCTCGAGACCCTGACGATAATCAGGCTTAGAGTTAGCATCGATAGAAATCTGAGCCTCGTTACCGGTCTTAACTGAGTTGTAGAGCTTCTCAACTACAGGCTTGCAAGCATCGTGGAAAGGACCCATCCAGTCGAGGGCACCACGCTGAGCAGTAGTAGAACAGTTAGCGTACATCCAGTCCATACCGTTCTTTGCAAAGAGTGGCATGAGTGACTGAGTGAGCTCCTCAACGGTCTCGTTGAATGCCTCTGATGGAGAGTGGCCATTCTCACGAAGAACCTCGTACTGAGCAAGGAGAAGACCCTGAATAGCGCCCATGAGGGAACCACGCTCGCCAGTAAGGTCAGAAGTAGCCTCACGCTGGAAAGTAGTCTCGAACATATAACCAGAACCGATACCGATACCGAGAGCGAGGGTACGATCCATAGCCTTGCCTGTAGCATCCTGATATACCGCATATGAAGAGTTCAAGCCACGACCCTCGAGGAACATGGTACGGAGTGAAGTACCAGAACCCTTAGGAGCAACCATGATAACATCATAATCCTTGCCAGGAACAACGCCAGTGCGATCATTCCAGGTGATAGCGAAGCCGTGTGAGAAGTAGAGAGCCTTGCCTGGGGTGAGGTAGTTCTTCAAGGTTGGCCATACGCTCATAACAGCAGCATCAGAGAGCAAGCACATGATGATAGTAGCCTTCTCAGCAGCCTCCTCGATAGAGAAGAGAGTCTGACCTGGAATCCAGCCATCGCTGACAGCCTTGTCATAAGTCTTGCCAGCACGCTGACCAACGATTACGTTGAAGCCATTGTCACGGAGGTTCAATGACTGGCCAGGGCCCTGTACACCATAACCGATAACTGCGATAGTCTCGTCCTTCAAAATCTCACGAGCCTTTTCAAGAGGGAACTCCTCACGCATTACGACGTTCTCAATAACGCCACCGAAATTTAACTGTGCCATTTTTTTAATAAAAAATTAAGGACCCCTTCCCGACCTCCCCGAGGGGAGGAGAAATTAGATTATGAAAAGTAGGTCAAATTAATAATTAATTATTTATAAATATGATTGTTCTATATTAGATTATTAACGATTAGCCGTTACTGTCTAAGAATCCCCTCCCTCGGGAGGGCCGGGGTGGGGTCATTAGCACTCCTCGTCGTTGATACCCTCTTCGAGGAAGCTGAACTGCTGATTCTCCTGCTCCTTAAGGAACTCAGAAACACGTTCAATCTTATCGCGGGTGATTGCAACGACACCGCTTCGGGTATACTGAAGAATACACTTGAACTTGGTAAGTTTCTTGTAGAGATCCGTAACAGCATCTGGCTTAACGCAGATCTGCATGGTGGTGTAAGTCTCGTTGATCTCGAGCACCTTGGCACCCGAATGACGCACAAGACGAGAGATCTCCGGATTAGCCAGCACAGCTGGAGTCGAAATCTTGAACAATGCTACTTCACTTACGAAGATATCCTCCTCGAGGTAGTAGTTAGCATTGATGACATCGACCTTACGCTCGATCTGCTTAACCAGCTTCTTGACCTGAACCTCATCGGTGATGACGGTCACGGTGTACTTGTGTACGTTAGGAATACCGGAAGGCGACACGTTCAGGCTCTCGATGTTGACCTGATTACGGGTGAAGACCGCTGTAACCAGATTGAGGATACCCACTACGTTCTCTGAATAGATCAGTATAGTATAAAGTTTCTTTTCCATATCAGTTTGCCTCCTTCTCTAACATCATTTCACTAACCGAAGCACCAGGTGCTGTCATTGGCATCACATCGTCTTCCTCCATGATGACGGTCTCGAGCAGGAATGGGCCCTTGGTGTCAAGCATCTGACGGATAGCGTCGGCCAACTCCTTGCGATCGCTTACCTTGCGATAAGGAATACCGTAGGCAGTTGCAATCTGCTGGTAATCCGGGTTGAGCATGTGGGTGAAGGCGTAACGCTTCTGGAAGAACATATTCTGCCACTGACGCACATTGCCCAGGAAGTTGTTGTTCATCAGCACCATCTTGACCGGACAATGGTACTCCATGATGGTACCAAATTCCTGAATAGTCATCTGCAGACCTCCATCGCCCATGAAGACAACGACTGGACGGTCATGCTCGGCGAAGGTTGCACCTACGGCTGCTGGTAAACCATAACCCATGGTTCCCAAACCGCCACTGGTAATGATGGAACGTGGAGTATTGTACTTCGAATAACGGGTCGAGAAAAGCTGGTTCTGTCCTACATCAGTAACCGTTACACCCATACCCTGTGTTGCCTCAGCTACAGCATTGGCAATCTCGCCCATGAGCAATGGGCCCTCGGTTGGATGCAGTGCACGACGGGTCACCTTCTCCTCTTCACGGCTCTGGAGTTCCTTGAAGCTCTCAATCCACTCGGTGTGGTCTGCCTTGTTGACCAGAGCGGTAAGCATTGGCAACGACTCCTTACAGTCTGCCACAACTGCTACGTCGGCAATCACATTCTTGTTGATCTCGGCATGGTCGATGTCCAGATGAATCACCTTAGCCTGCTTGAGGTAGGTGGCCAGATTGCCTGTCACACGATCCGAGAATCGCATACCGATGGCGATGACCACATCGGCCTCCTGCTGCTTGAGGTTCGGAGCATAGTTGCCGTGCATACCCAGCATACCGACATTGAGCGGATGGTTAGATGCCAAGGCCGAAAGACCCAGCATGGTACGACCGGCAGGGATATTGGCCTTCTCGAGGAATGCTTTGAGCTCGGCATGTGCATTGCCCAGTTCAACACCCTGACCCACCAATGCCAATGGCTTCTTGGCAGCATTGATCAGATTGGCAGCCTCCTGCAGATGCTCCTGCTTCGGACGTGGGGCTGGAATATATGAGCGGACGAAGTTAACCGAAGCTGGCACATACTCGCACTTGGTTACCTGAGCATTCTTTGGGAAATCGAGTACGACTGGACCTGGGCGACCAGACTTGGCCAGATAGTAAGCCTTGCTGACTGCCCAAGGGATATCCTCTGGACGGCGGATCTGATAAACCCACTTACAGATTGGCTGGGCTACAGTTATCAGATCTAGCTCCTGGAAGGCATCAGTACCCAATACGCCAACACCAACCTGTCCGGCAATGACGACAACAGGGGTCGAATCGATCATAGCGTCAGCAATACCGGTCAAGGTGTTGGCTACGCCTGGGCCACTGGTCACGATCACAGTACCCACTTCGCCACTGACTCGGGCATAGCCCTGTGCTGCATGGATTGCTCCCTGCTCATGACGTACGAGGATGTGATCGAATGCCTTCTTTGGGCCACGAGTATAGTCGAAGAGTGCATCATAGACCGGCATAATACTACCTCCCGGATATCCGAAGATAGTCTTAATGCCCTGAGCCTTGAGCGACTCCATCAAGACGAAAGAGCCAGACATGACCTCTCCGACCCCTTCCCGACCTCCCCGAGGGGAGGAGTTTGAAAGATTGTTATTATTCATCAAAAGTATTTGACAATATTCTTTATTACAAAGTCCATTCGGTGAATGATATCTTCATTCTTAAATCGGAGAACAACGAACCCCAGCTTTTCCAGTTCTTCGGTTCTGTTTTCATCCTTTTCAATCTGAGTGTACTCAGAATGATATCCACCATCGACCTCTATTACCAATTTTATTTCCAGACAAACAAAATCTACAATATATTGGCCGATTATATGCTGACGATTGAATTGCTTACCTAACCGACAAGATCGTATACGCTCCCAAAGCAAAGCCTCTGCCTCTGTAGGATATTTCTTATTCTCTTGCGCAAAACCATGCAAAAGTTCATATAGGAAAGGATCTGCGTATTGGTATTTGAAGCCATCCTGACTCTCCTTAGGGAGATGTTCCAATTGGTTGATTCCATTCATCATTATCCCAATAGCTTCCTTGAGCAACACTCTCCTGTCTTCCATCCCCCTCCCTCGGGAGGGCTGGGGTGGGGTTACAATCTTACGCCTCCCTTATCAGCACTAGATACACTCTTCGCATAATGTTGGAGTGCCTTTGAGACAACGCGATTGCGCTTAAGCGGCTGCTGTGGACGAGCGGCCAACTCCTCGTCAGTCAACTTCACGTTGATGCTACGAGTTGGGATATCGATCACGATGATATCACCATCCTTAATCTTGCCGATGTTGCCACCCGAAGCAGCCTCAGGGCTGATGTGACCGATAGAAAGGCCTGAAGTACCACCTGAGAAACGACCGTCGGTGATAAGGGCACATTCCTTGCCCATGTGCATAGACTTGATGTAAGAGGTTGGATAGAGCATCTCCTGCATACCAGGACCGCCCTTAGGACCCTCGTGGGTAATGACTACGCAATCACCCTTCTTTACCTTACCGCCAAGGATTCCCTCGCAAGCATCCTCCTGGCTATCGAACACTACAGCTGGACCCTCGAAGTGCCAGAGCTCTGGAGCCACACCTGCAGTCTTCACAACACAACCATCCTGAGCGATGTTGCCGAAGAGGACAGCCATACCGCCATCCTTGGTGTAAGCATGTTCGATGTCGCGGATACAACCCTCAGCACGATCTGTGTCAAGACTTGGCCACTGGGAATCCTGCGAGCCCATCTTGGTCGAGAACTTACCAGCAGGAGCCGAAGAATAGATACGCTTAGCCTCTGGATCGATGGTAGCACCTGTGATGCTGTACTTCTTGATATCCTCGCCAAGAGTAGCACCATTCACGCGCTTGCAGTTCAGGTCAAGCAGATTACCCTTAGCCAACTCGCCCATAATACCCAAGATACCACCTGCGCGGTTCTCCTCCTGAATAGAATACTTCTGCCAGTTTGGAGCCAGCTTGCAGAGGAATGGAACCTTGCGGCTCAAAGCATCGATGTCAGGCATGGTGAACTGAACCTCGCCCTCCTGAGCAACAGCCAGAAGGTGAAGCACGGTATTGGTCGAAGCACCCATAGCGATATCGAGAGTCATGGCGTTGAGGAAGGCTGCACGTGTAGCAATGCTGCGTGGCAGAACGCTGTCGTCGCCATTCTCGTAGTAGGCAAATGCATTCTTGACAATCAGCTTAGCGGCATCCTTGAAGAGCTGGATACGATTAACGTGGGTAGCGAGGATAGAACCATTGCCTGGGAGCGAAAGACCCAAAGCCTCGGTCAGGGAGTTCATCGAATTGGCGGTAAACATACCCGAGCAAGCACCGCAACCAGGACAAGCGCAGTTCTCAACCTCAGCCAACTCCTCGTCGCTCACGGTTGTATCACCACCCTTGATCATTGCGGTAATCAGGTCGGCGTTCTCGCCCTTGTACTTACCAGCCTCCATTGGACCACCACTGACAAATACGGCTGGGATATTGAGGCGCATAGCTGCCATCAGCATACCAGGAGTCACCTTATCGCAGTTCGAGATGCAGATCATGGCATCAGCCTTGTGGGCATTGACCATATACTCGACAGAGTCTGCAATCACGTCGCGCGAAGGAAGACTATACAACATACCGTCGTGACCCATGGCAATACCATCATCGACAGCGATCGTATTGAACTCGGCAGCATAGCAACCAAGCTTCTCAATCTCTGCCTTGACGATCTGACCGATCTCATGCAAGTGTGTGTGACCTGGGACAAACTGGGTGAACGAGTTGACGATGGCAATAATAGGCTTACCGAACTGCTCACGCTTCATACCATTGGCTACCCACAGGGCGCGGGCACCAGCCATGCGACGACCTTCGGTGGTCTGTGCACTACGGAGTTGAATCTTCATATAGTTGTGTACCTTAAATTAATCGTATTTATGTCTATAACCATACCACGAGGTGGGGCTATTTAGTGCGCAAAGATAATCATTATTTACGGATTATTGTCATTTTTTTCGAAAAAAAGTCGTTTTTCCGCCCTTTTTTCTTTTTTTTTGCAATAATTCCCAGCTTTTTTGCAAAAACGATGCAAAAACGGATACAAAAAGCGCATCAAAAGGGAAACTTCTGATGCGCTTGTACGTTAATACTGTCGGAATTAGTCCAGTTTGGTCCAATATACAGTCTGCTTGAAGAAAAGTAACGAGCCGGTCACTGCCAGGGTCTTATCATCCTTGAACTTGACATTAACGGTATAAGTGCTGCCTGAGGTTGGATCATAGATCTCGCCATCGGTCCAGACGCCGTTCTTATATACAACCTTATCGATCAAGACAATCTGGTCGGCACGAACCGAACGCTTAGCCTTGTCGGAGTTCTTGGTATCCAGTTTTGGAGTACCATCGGCATTATTTGGTTCCTCGAGCCAGAAGATCTGAGCACGATAACCATTACCGTTCTTGAAGATCTTAACCTTGCTTACATTACCATCCTGTATAGCTTTGTAAGTACCAATAATCTTGTCACCAGCCGACTGTGCCATAACAGTCAGAGTTGTGAACACAAGAGCAAATGCCCAGAGAATACGTTTCATAATTACATTTGGTTTTTTAATAGTTTATAAATGAGACAAAAAAAATTAAAGAGCGAGTCGTTGTTTAATCTCGCCTGGCAATTCTTCTACATAATGGGTTACCATGATCAATGTCTTGTCGGGACGCTGACAGAAAGTGCCGATCACATCACGGACCAGGTTGCGACGATAGGTATCCAGGCCGTGCAATGGTTCATCGAGGATGAGCAAGGCAGGATCTTTGACAAAGGCACGAGCCAGCAGACAGAGACGCTGTTCTCCGGCCGAGAGCGACAGGAAAAGACGTTCCTTCAGTTGATCAATACCGAACACACGCATCCAGAACAGGCAGATATCCACCTGCTCCGGACGTGGACGCTTATACAGTCCCACCGAATCATGCAGACCCGACGCAACAATATCTATGGCCGGACGGTTCTCCTTGTAGGCACGATGGAACTCTGGCGAAACGAAGCCGATGTGCTTCTTAATCTCCCAGATACTCTCGCCCGTACCTCGACGACGTCCGAACAAGCTGATATCGCAGGCATAAGCAGCCGGATGGTCCGCACAGATCAGGCTCAGTAGCGTTGACTTACCCGCACCATTACGACCCTGAAGCGCCCATTTCTCGCCTCGACGAACAGTCCAGTTCATACCATTATACAATACGCGATCCGAATCCGGCAACGGCAAGCTTAAGTCACGGATCGAGACAATCTCGTCCGAAACAGTCCCTTCGGCCGAAAGACTCGCCATAGGCATTACCGGCAAATCGAGGATCTGCTGACGAAGTTCAGGACTCAGGCACGAACGGCTATCGCTATTGAAGTCACTCTTCGAGGCAAGATACTCCTCACGGGTCATCTTCTCGCCTACGGTCATGTTATCAACAAGGACAACGTGTGTCATATATTCAGGCACAGTATCAAGCATCGACTGTACCATGATAATCTGCACCTCGCCTCCCTCAATCAGATGCTGAAAGAACCCGCTCAGCTGGTCACGCATAGCAGCATCGAGGCCGATGAAAGGATTGTCGACGATCAACACCTTCGGACGCTTGATCAGATACTTGAACAGCTGGTAACGACGCATCTCACCACTCGAAAGCAGAACCATGCGCTTCTGCAGCAGCGGACGCATCATGAAGGTATCGAGCAACGGATTTGCCAGGAATTCAGCATCATCTTCTGCACCGGCAGCACGCGCCTCATCCTCGGTCAGACCATGACCGGCAGCACGCGCCTCGTCAGCACTCAAACCTGTTGCAGAGACCTTATCCGATGCCAATGCTCGTTTCAGGACGGTCGATACAAGCGGAGACTCATCGCGATCCTGCGAATTGAATCGCTGCTGGAAATAGTAAGGCTTTTCGACCGATCCAAGAGCATCTTCGAATGTAAGCTGAACAATGTTTCCGTAGGCAGAGTTACCGCCATCGCCGAAGTCATACTCCAGCGAGCCTTGCATCAGCAGGTTCTTACCCGTAATGAGATCCAGCAGGCAGCTCTTACCTCCGCCATTAGGACCCATAACGGCAATGTGCTCGCCCTCGTCAAGCAGGAAGTTGACGGGAGCGAGCATCCGGGTTTGAGGCAGACGCCCCAAAGCATCTTGTAGTTTGATTTTAGACATGATTATCAACCGGTTGTTTAAGGTCGATTTCGCCATGTTCGGCATCTACGACCTTATACTGAAGAAGTTCCATGCTCTGGTCCGGCACAAGACGCAGGCCAAAGCCATAACGCAACTTCCACTTCAGGAGGCGGGAGAAGATCCAGCCTCGCTTCAAATAGGCTGCCACAAACGGGTGTACATGAAGATAGAATCGCTTCACTTTCAGATCACCTGTCAGGTAGTCAAGTTTCTGTTCCAACTGTTCCGGGAAGAGAATCGAAGGTTTGACTACATGCTTTCCGCCACACACAGGACAAGCTTCAGCGGTCTGTACATCCATCACAGGACGTACGCGCTGTCGCGTGATCTGCATCAGGCAGAACTTGCTCAAAGGCAGGATATTGTGTTTGGCACGGTCCGTCAGCATCAACTCCTTCATGTGCTGGAAGAGCTGTTCTCGGTGTTCGGCAGTATTCAGATCGATGAAGTCGATCACCACAATGCCTCCCATATCTCGCAAACGCATCTGACGGGCAATCTCGTCGGCCGCAGCCATGTCGACAGCAAGAGCATTCTCCTCCTGATCGGCAGCCTGTCGGCTTCTGTGCCCACTATTTACGTCAATGACATGCAACGCCTCAGTATGCTCGATAATGATGTAGGCACCAGCCTTGCACGAAACGGTCTTGCCCAACGAGGACTTGATCTGTCGTGTTACATCGAACTTATCCAGTATCGGTAATTCTCCCTCGTACAAATGAACAACATTTGCCTTCTCAGGGGCTATCAGACTAACATATTCCTTAATCTGCGTGAATGTTGCTGGGTCGTTGACCCAGATGTTCTCGAACGAGGGGTTGAAGATGTCGCGAAGTAATGCCACAGCACGGCTGGTTTCCTCATACACGAGTGATGGCAGCTGGCCTTTCATGAGTTTTTGCATCGCCTCTTCCCAGCGATGTGTGAGCGCGGTCATTTCCTGTTCGAGGTCTTCGGCTGCAGCTCCCTGTGCGGAGGTGCGGATGATTACACCGAAGTTCTTTGGACGGATACCATTGATGATCTGCTTGAGGCGGACCTTCTCTTCGCTCGATTTAATTTTCGCGGACACCGAAACCTTGTCCTGGAAAGGCATCAGCACCATAAAGCGACCAGGCAGACTGATTTCGCTGGTCAGGCGCGGACCCTTAGTCGAGATGGGTTCCTTGGCAATCTGAACAAGCACCTCTTGGCCCTGCTGTAGGACATCGTTGACGGTTCCCTCCTTTTCGAGGTCCGGCTCACGCTTCACCTTATCCAATGCGAGGACGTGCTTGCGGTCAGAAAGTTGCTGTTTGACGTACTTGGCCAAAGTCTTGAACTGTGGACCAAGATCCTGATAGTGAATGAATCCCTCTTTTTCGTACCCCACATCGACAAAGGCAGCATTCAGTCCTGGCATCAGTTTACGGACTTTCGCCAGATAGATGTTACCGACCGAGAAAGAGGCGTTCTGCTGTTCACGCTGATATTCAGCCAGCTTTCCGTCTTCCAGGAGACCGATGGTGATCTCTTTGGTCTGCACATCAATGACTACTTCTCTTGTCATGATGAGTAAAATTAAAAGAGTTTTTAAGAAAAAGGGGTACACACCGAATGTGCACCCCTGTATCCTGTTCTGGCGCTACTATTATTCAACGCCTTGTCACAGCACCAATTAGTGCTTCTTATGACGGTTCTTGCGCAGGCGCTTTTTGCGCTTGTGAACGGCCATCTTGTGACGCTTGTGCTTCTTACCGTTTGGCATAGCAAATAATAATTAATTGGTTAAACTTTATATTTTTTCTTTGATTAATCCTGAATATCGAGGTCACCACTTACCTGTGCCATGAAGCTCTTAGCTGGCTTGAAAGCTGGGATATTGTGGGCAGGGATAATGATTGAGCGCTCCTCCTTGATATTGCGAGCGGTCTTGGTTGCACGTTCCTTGATGATAAATGAGCCGAAACCACGGAGGTAAACACACTCACCATCCACCAACGAATCCTTCACGTTGGTCATAAACTGCTCTACAACGGTCAATACGGTCTCTTTGTCGAGTCCAGTCTTCTTAGCGATCTGGGCTACAATCTCTGCTTTAGTCATATATTATTTCTTATCTTAAGTTAAATTTCACTGAATTCTCATAAATTCGGCTTGCAAAGATACTACTATTTTTCGAATTTCCAACGATTTCATTGGATTTTTTTACAAAAAAGTATATCTTTGCGCCCGAAAACGGCAGAATTGCCAACTCAAAATCAATAAATGTATGGAAATTAGCCCAATTTTGCAATCTTGGTACGCTCAAAATAGCCGTGATTTGCCTTGGCGACAGACGAAAGATGCCTATAGAATCTGGCTTTCGGAAGTGATTCTTCAGCAGACACGTGTTGCCCAGGGTCTCGACTATTACAACCGTTTCATTCAGGCCTATCCGACGGTGGCCAATCTGGCAGCTGCGTCCGAGGATGAAGTGCTGAAACTATGGCAGGGATTGGGTTATTACAGCCGTGCCCGGAATCTGCACAAGGCAGCCAAGGCTGTCGTAGGAGATGGTCCGGAGTCTGCAGGTCAGACGAAGCATTTTCCGAACCGTTACGCGGAACTGATCCGATTGCCTGGCGTCGGCCCCTATACCGCCGCTGCCATTGCCAGTTTTTCGTCCGACGAAGCGGTAGCTGTGGTCGATGGCAACGTCTATCGTCTCCTCTCCCGCCTGTTCGACATCGAGACACCCACCGACAGTACGGCGGGCCAGAAGGAGTTCCAGGCATTAGCCATCGAACTGCTCGACAAGCGGCATCCAGGCCTGCACAATCAGGCCATCATGGAGTTTGGGGCGCTACATTGCACCCCCACTTCACCACGATGCGAAGAGTGTCCGTTGCAGAGCACCTGTCTGGCCTTTGCGAACCGCACCATCGCCGATCGTCCGGTCAAGGCAGGCAAGGTGAAGGTACGCGAACGGGAGCTCCATTATTACCTATTTAAATATAATAAGGAGATCTGGGTACACCAACGGGGTGCCGGCGACATCTGGCAAGGACTTTGGGAGTATTATCTGGCTCCGCTCGAAGCCGAGGCCGGCATCCGGATCGACGGACACCACGAGAGTTACAGGATCCGACATCAGCTGACCCACCAGCTGTTACTGATCGACGTGACCCTAGTCGACCTCCAGGAACCCATTACGACGTTGCCCGACGAATACATTCGCATTTCCTGGCAAGAGTGGCAGGAAAAAGCGGTTCCGAAGCCCATATTTGAGGCCAACAGACATTTTTCTGCCCTTTTTGAATAAAAAATACATTATTTTTGTCCGAATTCAAAAAAAAAGAGTACCTTTGTGGCATCGTTTAACCTTAAAACCAATCAACACACGACATGGCAGTAAACAAAGTCATTCTTCTTGGAAATGTGGGACGTGAGCCAGACATCCGACGTACCGACGATGGAACCATTTGCGCATCTTTTCCTCTGGCCACATCAGAACGCTCTTATCGCAAACGCTCAGGCGAAGAGGTGCCTGAAAAAACCGAATGGCACAACATCGTAGCCTGGCAGGGCATTGCCGAACGCATCGAACGCCAGGTACACAAAGGTTCTCTCGTCTATCTCGAAGGCAAACTCCGCACCCGTCAGTGGACTGACCAGAATAATATCCGCCATTATGTGACCGAAATATTCGTCGATCAATTCGAATTACTCAAAAATCCGAACAGTAATGAAGCTCCCGCTCCTTCTGACAACCTTAGCGATCCTTGCTAATACTGCCGTTGGTGCCGACTATGATAACAGGCATCTCTTGCTCGACCAGTCGTTGAGCAATACAGATGCGAATGCGTCTCCCTACCTCTTCAACCAGGTACAGGAGGCGTTTTCTGCTATCAACCAGCTCCAGCTCTCTCCGTCCGACACCCTTACGCTCCAGATTGCGCCGGGCGTCTATTGGGTCGATGACCCCGACGATCCTGCCATACGTCGCGTGACCGGCCATACCGAAAGTACCCCTTACGGCTTCCGTCTGCATGCATCCAACCTCCGACTCATCGGTCTCTCCGATCAGGCAGAGGATGTGGTACTTGCTTGCAACCGCGGACAAACCCAGGGTGCGATGGGCAATTTCACGATGTTCTTCATGGATTGTCATAGCATCGAGGCCCAGAACATCACCTTTGGCAACTACTGTTCCGTCGACCTGAACTACCGACGCAATCCGGCGCTGAGTCGCAAACGTCGTGCCGATGCCATCGTGCAGGCCCAGCTGATCCATACCAATGCACGGTTTGTCGAGGCCACCAACTGCCGCTTCATCAGCCGACTGAACCTCTGTCCCTTCAGTGGCGTACACCGTGCACTCTTCTCCGACTGTCATTTTGAGTGCACCGACGATGCGCTCGAGGGCTCTGCCATCTACGACCATTGCCATTTCGAATTCTTCTCGAGCAAGCCCTTCTGGGGAGCGCCCTACCATGGCCCCGTCTTCCTCGACTGCCAGATAGACACCCACGTCAAGGGAATCCAGTATTTCATGAAGACCCGTGGCGGACTGTCGTTGATCCGCACGCAGATCCGACAGCTCGAAGGCGAACCGCTGACCCTCGTTCCCACCTACGGACAGAACGATGCCTCATGCTATTACAGCGATGTCACCGTCAACGGCCAGCCTGCACAGATCGAGGGGGCGACAGACATCACCCACCTGCCGATGCTCCAGGCCTATACCATCGACAATCTGCTCGACGGTCCGCTTCCTACCTACATGAAGTGGGACGACCAGCAAGGCGTCCAGTTCTTCTGTTGGAACGGTGAGCCGGCCAAGATGCGTGAGTCGGCCGACATGACCATGCTCCTCTCCCACCCCTACGGACTTCGTGCCCGACGTCGGTTGCATCAGGAGGCACAGCTCGAACAGGCGCCTCAATTCACCGAGACTCCCTCATTATTATATAATAAGAAGCAGAAATCACTTCAGCTACAATACAAGCTGGATTCCGAAGCCGGCGACCGGAGTCAGATCACTTGGTTCCGATACAGGCAAGAGGATCAGTCGGATGCCATTGCCGTACAGCTCGGCAGCAGGAACTACACACTGTCACCTGCCGACAACGGTTATCATCTGATGGCACAGATCTCACCGCAGACGAACATCTCGGAAGCAGGTCCGAAGACCACTGCCATCTATGCCCAGCCATTACCAACCCTCCGACAGGGCAAGAGCTTCGTACTCGAGACCGACTTCCACGACATTCCGGTCCGATACCAGCCTCGACTCGTGAAAGGGTGCTGGACGTTCGATGCCTACAAACCGGCCGACACCCAGACCTACAACTGGGAACCGCAGCCTGAGAATAGCTGGTACTACGGCAAGGGGGTCGATGGAGCCGCCAGCTACACCGGACTCGTTCAGGCCACACGCGGTGCACGCTGCTTCTACACGCCGACCATCGATCAGTGTTCGTCGATGTGTGCTGAGTTGAGCATCGCTCCAGCCAAGACGGCCGGACAAGGATTTGGCAGTGCCACAGGCCAGTACTTCGACATCGGTATCCGGTTCGATGCCGAGACCCTGACGGGCTATGCACTTCGCATACAGCGCACACCCGATTATGACCGTGCCGTTGTGTTCCAGCTTGTCCGATACGAGAATGGCACCGTCCGACCTCTGACCGAACCGCAAGCCTCCACCTGCTACCTGGCTCCTTGCCGGATCACAGTCTGTCAGCAGGGCAACAGGCTGTCAGCCACAGCGTCGCACGACGGAACCACCCTCAGCCTCGAAGCAGAGATCGGGACCACCTCTGCGCTCCCGACCACCTTCTACATGCAGCACACCGGATCTACCGGTCCCAGTGCAAGTCTGGTCGAATCGCTCAAGATCCGCTGGGAATAAAAGAAACCAGGGGCATGCCAATCCAATTGACATGCCCTTGTTCATTTCCTGAATTTGTATCGGTCAATCTTCAGCCGACATTACCAATCCTCCTCGAGATCCTCCGGACGGATACCGTCAATCTCGTAGTCGTTCTTGCCGTACGGATCATCCTCGACGTAATCATCCTCCAGACCGCGCGAAACATCGAGATTGCGATGCGTGAAGGTCTGAATGCGGTTCGACTCGTCGTTGAGCATGGTCCAGAGCATATCCTTGAGTTCGTCAAGGCCCCTGCCAGCTACAGCCGAGATGAAGACCGTCGGAACACCCTCTGGCAATTCCTGGCGCATCTCGTCGATCAGCTCATCGTCGAGCATATCGCACTTGGTGATGGCAAGCAGGCGCTGCTTATCGAGCATCTCCGGGTTATAGGTTCCGAGCTCATTAAGCAGGATGTCATACTCCTTGCGGATATCGTTCGAATCAGCAGGGATCATGAACAGGAGCGTTGAGTTACGTTCGATGTGGCGCAGGAAACGCAGACCCAAGCCCTTGCCCTCCGAAGCACCCTCGATGATGCCAGGAATATCAGCGATCACGAACGAACGGTTATCGCGATAAGGCACCAGGCCGAGATTCGGCTCCATGGTGGTGAATGGGTAGTCTGCGATCTTTGGCTTAGCGGCACTCACACTGCTCAGCAGCGTTGACTTGCCTGCATTCGGGAATCCGACCAAACCGACATCAGCCAGCAACTTCAACTCGAGCACGATGCGACGTTCCTGGGCAGGTTCTCCTGGCTGGGCATAAAGTGGAGCCTGATTGGTCGCAGTACGGAAATGCCAGTTACCCAAACCGCCACGGCCACCCTTCAGGAGCACGATCTTCTGATCATCCTCCGTAACCTCGCAGATATACTCGCCTGTGTCGGCATCGTAAACAACCGTACCCATTGGCACTTCAATAGTCACATCCTGACCATCCTTACCGAACGATTTATTCTCGCTACCGGCTTGGCCGTCGGTAGCGAAAAGGTGACGCTGGTAGCGCAGGTGGAGCAAGGTCCAATAGTTACGGTTGCCATGCAATATGACCGAACCGCCCTTGCCGCCATCGCCGCCATCAGGTCCACCCTTGGGGATGTACTTGGCACGATGCAGATGTGAGCATCCGCGACCGCCCTTACCCGAGCGGCAATAAATGGTTACATAGTCAACAAAATTCGATTCAGCCATAAGTTAATTACATGAAGATATGTTATAAAAAAAATAGTTTCTCCACCAATTGAAACCATTTGAAAACCAGTTTTAATATTGATTTCCAATCGATTTTAACTGGTGGAGAATATCAGAAAGTTTTTTTACTTTACTGCATCAATAGCCTTCTTGATCTCAGCGTAGATAGCGTCGATTGAGCCTACACCCTGGATCTTGGCATACTTACCCTCCTGAATATAGAAGTCCTTCAATGGGAGAGTCTGGCTATAGTATGTATCGAGACGCTTCTTAGCGGTCTCCTCGTTGTCATCAGCACGACCTGAAGTAGCGCCACGGGCGATGATACGCTTGATGAGCTCAGCATCATCAACCTCGAGACCGATTACGGTACTAACCGACTGGCCACGCTCAGCGAGCATAGCATTAAGGGCCTCAGCCTGTGCAATAGTACGTGGGAAACCATCGAAGATTACACCCTTGATGTCCTTACCCTTTGCATCGAGGGTAGCAGCAAGCATATCGATAATCAAAGAATCTGGAACGAGCTTACCCTCGTTGATGTAAGCAGCTGCGGTCTTACCGAGTTCGCTGCCTGCCTTAATCTCACCACGAAGAACGTCGCCGGTCGAGATGTGTGCTACACCATACTCAGCGATGATCTTGTCACTCTGTGTGCCCTTGCCTGAACCAGGAGCACCGAAAATTACGATATTCAACATAACCAAAAAAATGTGTTTTAGTAAACCTTAATAGTTAAAAATTCCGCGCAAAGATAATCAAATTCTCCATACCCACCAAATATAAACCGATAAAATATGCTCGCACACGCAAAGAGATTGGCCAACTTGCATGCGCAGTAAGCAAAAAAGGAATCGATTATCGGACAAAGACAACCTTGCGCCGATCAATACAAAGTCCCTTACGGTTAGTTGGTTGGCCATGCAGATTGAAGACAATCCCGCACGCCTTATCTTGACGGAGGGTTTCAATTTCGGACAGATCGGGACGAACCCGAGCCAGGGCCGCCCGGAAGTTAGGCAAGCCATAACCGATCAGGCTATCGGGCGCGACATATTGCGAGGCCGATTCCCGGACAATCTGTCGGAGTTCTTCGGGCGAACGGCTCGGATCTGCACTCCACAGCGAGGCCATCAATCCGCACATGAATGGACTGGAATAGGAGGTTCCGCTGCCCACCGTTGGCTTTCCGGTCGCCGAATTGATGATCCATGCATTCGCGCCCCGGCAACTCACATCCGGTTTGACATAGGGTTCCAGCCATCCCGTACTGGTGAAGGCAGCTGGATTCAGATTGATATCGGTAGCGCCGATGGTATAGACCTGCTCCACGTCAGCCGGGAAGTTGATGGTTTGCCAGGCCTTCAGTCGTTCGTTGCCGGCCGAATTGCACACCAACATGCCCTTCTGGCAAGCCATGACAGCACCCTTCGACACGAAAACCCGATCTGTCAATAGGTCGTCCCAACTATGGTTGAACGAGGCATTATCGAAGGATGCATAACCCAACGAACTGTTGATGAGGTCTGCGCCGATGCTATCAGCAATCTCGGCACCTCGCACCCACATATCCTCCTCCAGGGGCGACTCCGTCTCTTCCCATTCCGTACGGATCACGAAGTAACGGGCCTCCGGAGCCGTACCCCAAACACCCCAAGCGCTATCCGTAGCCATGATCGAGAGGACATGGGAGCCATGCGTGCTGGCACTCCACAACGCGGTTCCTTCGGCATCCATCGGGTCATAGCAGTCATACCATCCCACCACCTTCTCCATCAGGAAGGAGTAATAGTTGAGATTCATGAAACCGCCATCCAGGACAGCCACCAGCATCCCCTCGCCTCTGAATCCATTCTCATACAGAGACTCACCATGCACCTCATGCACAGGGCGGCGGAAATCATCCTTAGGGAGATTATCGATTGGCAGATGCAACTCCTGACGCAGTTTCGGGGCAGCGATCGAGGGCAGATCATCGCCCCCTGTAACCTGCTGCGAACGTGTCACGAACGGGAACTGAGTCCAGAATTCATCCTCCACCGAAGCCTCGTCCGGGCGACGCACCACGACCGTATTCAACCAACGCGACTCGGTCACGATCTGCCATCCGCCATCGCGCAGAGCCTGCTTGTATTTCGGCGACACGCACAAGTCCGCATCATCGAGCGCAATGCCTTGACGGTCGCGTCGCTGCAGGGCACGTTCGCTCAGGGCGCAGTAGTCGCTCCCCTCCTTATCGGCCAGATAGAGCCTATAGCAACCCTCCCACCGTGCCCAGGCACAGCAGGTAGAAAAAAAGATGGTGACAGCAATTATAAGTTTTTGCATAACGAAGGCAAGACTCCCTAGGCAGGGTGATTTATAGGCTCTTCTGGATCAAAACCGTAGCATAGGCCGAGATTCCCTCCTGACGGCCCGTAAAACCGAGTTTTTCGGTTGTGGTAGCCTTGATCGAAATATCCTCGGCATCTACATTCATCACCTGCGCCAGACAGGCCTTCATCTCCTCGATGTGCGGGTTGAGTTTAGGCTTCTCGGCAGCCACGGTAATGTCCGCATTCCCGAATTCAAAGCCCTTATCACGGATCAGCCTCATGGTATCAGCCAGCAGGATCTTGCTGTCGATGCCCTTGAAGTCGGCCGAGGTGTCGGGGAAGTGGAAACCGATGTCACGCATATTGGCAGCACCCAGCAAGGCATCGCACAAGGCATGAATCAGTACATCAGCATCGCTGTGGCCCAGCAGGCCCAGCGTATGTTCCAACTTGATGCCACCCAGCCAGAGTTCCCTGCCTTCGACCAATCGGTGCACATCGTATCCGAATCCAACTCTTATTTTCATATCGTTATGGTTTTCGTTATCGTTATGGTTTTCGTTATCGTAGCGAAGCGTATCGTTATCGTAACGAAGTTCCGCTGCAAAGTTACTATAATTTTATGAAAGTGCCAAATAATGTCTGCCAAATTGTCATTTTAGTCGTTTTTTTTGTCACACGGAAAGTTTGGCACGCTTTTTGAAGCAAGTAAAGCGACCGCGCTTCACAACGGAGCGAAGTCAACCCGAACAAGAACAAAATAACAATTTAAAATATAAGAATTATGGGAAAGATTATTGGTATTGACCTTGGCACCACCAACTCGTGTGTAGCCGTTATGGAGGGTAACACTCCAACCGTCATTGCAAATTCAGAGGGTCGTAACACCACCCCTTCAATCGTAGGTTTCGCCGACAATGGCGAACGTGTCGTAGGTGAGTTGGCCAAGCGTAAGCAGGTCATGAACCCAACCAAGACCGTTTACTCAATCAAGCGTTTCATGGGTTGCGACATGACCCAGTCTGCAGGCGAGGTTAAGCGTGTTCCTTATTCAGTAGTAGCCAACAACAATCAGCCACGTGTCGAGATCGATGGCAAGCAGTACACTCCACAGGAGATTTCTGCCATGATTCTCCAGAAGATGAAGAAGACCGCCGAGGATTACCTCGGACAGGCTGTTACCGAAGCTGTCATCACCGTTCCTGCCTACTTCAACGACGCACAGCGTCAGGCAACCAAGGAGGCTGGTCAGATTGCAGGTCTCGAGGTAAAACGTATCGTCAACGAACCAACCGCAGCAGCTTTGGCTTACGGTCTCGGCAACCTTGACAAGGACGAGAAGATCGCAGTATTCGACCTGGGTGGTGGTACATTCGATATCTCAATCCTCGACCTCTCAGATGGCGTATTCGAGGTACTTTCAACCGATGGTAACACTCACCTCGGTGGTGATGACTTCGACAACAAGTTGATCGACTGGTTGTGCGACGAGTTCAAGAAGGAAGAGGGCGTTGACCTCCGTCTGGATCCAATGGCATTGAGCCGTATCAAGCAGGCTGCCGAGAAGGCCAAGTGCGAGCTCTCATCAAGCACATCGACCGACATCAACGAGCCATACATCACCATGGCAGGTGGTGCTCCAAAGCACTTGAACAAGACCATCACCCGTGCACAGTTCGAGGCTCTCTGCGACGATCTGATTACCGCATGTATCGAGCCATGCCGTCGCGCTCTCCAGAACGCCAAGCTCTCTGCTTCACAGATCGACCAGGTCATCCTCGTTGGTGGTTCTAGCCGTATCCCAGCTGTACAGCGTGAGGTTGAGAAGTTCTTCGGCAAGACCCCAAGCAAGGGCGTAAACCCAGACGAGGTAGTTGCAGTAGGTGCTGCTGTTCAGGGCGGTATCCTCGCAGGTGAGAACGTTGCTGGTGGCAAGGACATCCTCCTCCTCGACGTAACTCCACTTTCACTCGGTATCGAGACCCTCGGCGGTGTCATGACCAAGCTCATCGACGCTAACACCACCATCCCAACCAAGAAGTCAGAGGTCTTCTCGACCGCAGCCGACAACCAGCCATCCGTACAGATCCACGTACTCCAGGGTGAGCGTCAGTTCGCCAAGGACAACAAGTCGATCGGTATGTTCAACCTCGACGGTATCCCAATGGCTCCACGTGGCGTTCCTCAGATCGAGGTAACCTTCGATATTGATGCCAACGGTATCCTCAACGTAACCGCTAAGGACAAGGGCACCGGCAAGGAGCAGCACATCACCATCACCGCATCTTCAGGCCTTTCAAAGGAGGAGATCGAGCGCATGAAGGCTGAGGCTGCTGCCAACGAGGCTGCAGATAAGGCAGAGCGTGAGAAGGTCGACAAGATCAACGCAGCTGATTCTATGATCTTCCAGGTTGAGAAGCAGCTCAAGGAGAATGGCGACAAGATCCCTGCAGAGCAGAAGTCACAGATCGAGGCAGTTATTGCCAAGCTCAAGACCGCCAAGGACGCTCAGGACATCGCCGGTATCGACGCTGCTACCGAGGAACTCCAGCAGATGATGGGTGCTGCTGCCCAAAACATGTATGGTCAGCCAGGTGCTCAGGGCAACCCAGGCGCTGGTCCTCAGGGTGGTGCTCCAAACAATGGTGAGCCACAGGATGTGGACTTCGAAGAAGTCAAATGAGACCGATAAGTAAAGACATAACAAAATACTATCAAATAGCGTGTAGCTCAATGAGTTACACGCTATTTGCATTTTATAGTGTCATGGTTCGTTTATTTTGAATGGTGTAGACCAAGCTAGATGTCACATCAACACACATACTTCGATTCTCATTCGTCTATTATTTCCCAACGACCATTACGCTTGCCGTTTACTCTTTGCAGAATACCTTTCTCCTACAGATTAACGGTAATCGTCTTGACTGTTCTCTCCGATTTGCCTATTTCTGCAGCAATTTCCTTCTGGGTAACAGTAGGATTCTTTTGCACTATACGCAATACTGCAGCTTCTTCCAAAGTGCAATATTTGCACTTTAGGGGCAGCTCTTTACTTGTATTTGCACTTTGGAGCTCAGATTTTGCACTTTGAACAGCACTTCCTTCAACCTTTCCCCAATCCACATGCATGATTCTATTCCTCAAATCATGCTGCTCACCTAACAACATACTGCGGAAGAAACGCTCCTCCGTGATGCGAGCTGATACCTTATCTGCCTCCTCCGTCCGCTCGTTCTCTATCGACTTACGTCCATCAGCCGACTTATAGTACGAGTCAATCAGTTCCTTGGCTTCCTCGATGGTAATGTCACCCTCAATATGTTTACGAGCTATATCAAGCAGATACTCAGAGGTCTGCAAACCATCCACCTGTTGCAGGCCGATAGCCACTTTCCACGCCTTGCCACGTTCACGTTGCTGAAGTTCACCTTGGCGGATGTACTCGTCCAGACCTTGTATTGTATATTTCTGTTCGTTGTTCATTATGCGTACAATATTAAATAATGTCTGATACTTAGTTCTTCACCCTCCCCGCAATACTCTTCATCGGGTTATCAATAGCCGAAGAAACGCATTTGCTGAGATCGATGCTGGAGATATTTTTATTGGCCGATGTGAGGAGATTGCTTACCATTCCTCCCTCGAAACCTATTACTCTTTGTGTCATAAAATAGTTTGTATCGGGGATTGACGGCGAATTGCTGAAGGTAGCTGCTTCGTGCGTGTGGATATTTCAGCGCGGAAATGGGAACTAAGAACAGCTCTTCAGGATTGGTGCCCGAGCCACCGATACCGATGGCTATGAAGACAGGATATTGATGCTCTTCCTGAAACTGACGATACCTCTCCAACTGTTCCTCCCTTGCTACGAAGACCCAGCCATCAACAAAGCCCATGTGGAATTTGCATTCTATGGCTATGGGATATCTTTGAGCAGAGGTTACCACCTCAAGCAATAGATCTGGATCAAGGTTATGCGCATCGAATTTTCCTTCCACGAATTTGTCACTCGTCCATTGTTTGATTTCAAACTTCGCAGGACAACGGCTTACGACGAACTTCTCGAAGTCATAGCCATTCTTACGTTTCCAGTCAATGACTTCGGTTTCAGATTGTACGGCTTCAAGCTCTGACTCAATGGAACTGAATAATTCTTCTGCCTCTTCGTCAGTCATGGGAATAATCTGACGAAAGATCTGCTTCTCGTTATCGGTCAGCACTCCATCGGCCATCGCCATCTGCTTCAGGAGGTTCAGCTTCTCTTGAAGTTCTTGTGAAGTTATTTGAGTATCCATATTTCGACATCTTGATAATTATGAAGGTAGTCTCCGTACCCGCTTCTTTCAATGTGTTCCTCGATATTCAAGCATAAACTCGTCCAACACGTAGAAGTCGCTCATAACCAGAAGGCCGTAGCGTGGGTCTTTAAGCATTCGATACACACGACTTTGATAAAAAAATCGTGAGGGCCTGCTCTTCATCGATGCCAAGTTCCTTGGCAATGAGTATTATTATCCAGGCTATCTTGCGCCATAGTACATTATCTCTCATAGATTAGTCCTCATCTTTAACGGTGTAACATGAACGGAAGCGTAAGCACTGGGTAATAATCGCCTGGTTACGTATGCAGAGCTGATGGTTAGGGTTCTTGAATCTCAGTTGGTCAAGTGCCTGTTCTGCTGTGATGCGACCATTCTCATAGTCCTCTACGGTGTCGATGACCTGATCGTTAGCCACGCCACCCTCTACGGCATCATATCCATTGTCGGCAGCATGAAAGGTCGCTCCATCCCAACGCAAAGCCCCAATGTCATGAACCCGCTTGTCCTTTATGCCCACCTCGCAATCCACAATAGCATATCTGGAAGCATCGCGAGACACCTCCTCTTTGGCAGAAACGTTGCCGCCTACCGATTCTATTATTTTACTCCAGATGGACATGATTATCTTCTTAGATTAATCCAATCGTTTTCAGCCTTGAACGGATTGAGCCTTCATTACGTTGCAGTATGAGCGCCAGTTCTTTTACACTCTTACCCTGATTATACAGGAAACGAAGAGTGCTTTCCTCTTCTTCCGACCATGGAGCATATGCATTTGCATGAAGTTGCTTCTGCTTTTCCATGTATGAAATCTCTTTGTCTGAATTCTCCATAGTCTGATCAACAGCATTAGTGAAAGGAAGCTCCTCTGCTGCTTCAAATGGCTCAGATGAACGCTCAACTCCAAGATGGCTGCAAATCTGTTCTACAAAGCGCTCGCCAAATTGATTCTTTTTGTGTTCGCCAATACCGAAGCAATTGCCGAACTGGAAGAGGGTTGTCGGTTTCTCCACCGATAGAGACTGCAAAGCCTTGTCGGAGAGTACGATATAGGCGGGTTTCTTGATTTCATTGGCAATGGTTCGACGCAGCTCTCGGAGTTTCTCAAACAGCTGCTGATCGGGTGTCTGCATTTGATCGGAAAAATCAGGCACTTGCTCCTGACGATTTCGCTTCGTAACACGGAGGTCTTCCCTTACAATGACGGCCAGTTCTGCCTGCTTCCGTCCAAAAAGCACATCCTCACCAAGGCGTGTCACTTTGATGTGACTGTCTTCGTTATATGCTATCTCAATGTAGCCTCTCTGCAACATCTGAAGGAGATACGCATGCCAGTCACCTGCCGTAATATCACGACCGGCTCCGAATGTTTTCAATGTGTGCAGGCCTTTTGTCACAACGGCTGGCGACATACTGCCCTTCAGAATGTCTGTCACAAGGGTGAAGCCTGCTTGCTCCTCTGTCCGCTTTATTGCCGATAGTGCCTTCTGCACGATAATGGTACCGTCGAAATGCTGAGGAGGATTCTTGCAGACATCACAATTACCGCAGCTGCAATCGCTTGTCTCGCCGAAGTAATTTAGAAGAATACGTCTGCGGCAAACCTGCGACTCGGCATACTCCTGCATACGTTTCAGCTTTTCTATGTTAATGTCGCGTTGTCCGCTTTCCTCTGCAAACTTGCGTAGGGTTATCAAATCCTGAAGGTTATAGAACAGTAT
This sequence comes from Bacteroidales bacterium, assembly GCA_045627865.1. Classification (GTDB taxonomy): domain Bacteria; phylum Bacteroidota; class Bacteroidia; order Bacteroidales; family UBA3663; genus Liminaster. The sequence goes on along the minus strand of JAZQOK010000007.1, from coordinate 2,149 downwards.
GGTTTCTGTGGGCAAGCCATCTCTGCCGCCACGGCCAATCTCCTGGTAGAAACTTTCAATGCTCTTGGGCAGATTGTTATGAATAATGTAGCGGATGTTACTCTTGTCAATACCCATGCCGAATGCTATCGTGGCGCAAATGACATTGATACGGTCATTGATAAAGTCATCCTGAATCTGGGTGCGTTCCTGTGCCGATAAACCTGCATGATAAATGCCAGCCAAAATGCCGTAATTCTTCAGTTCGGCAGCCATCTCTTCAGTTCCTTTTCTCGAAAGACAATAGATGATGCCACTCTCATTCTTATGGCGGGCAATCACTTCAAGGATAGTCCGGATTCGTTCACGTTTGCGATAGGCCTTACGAACGTCAAGGCTAAGGTTGGGGCGGTCGAAACTGCTGATGAACACGCGGGGCTCAGACAGACGCAACTGCTCGAGAATGTCAGCTTTCGTAATTTTATCGGCAGTTGCAGTCAAAGCCAAAATAGGGACACGAGGGAAAGAATCTTTCAATGTGTCCAACTGCGTGTATTCCGGTCGGAAGTCATGCCCCCATTGCGACACGCAATGTGCTTCGTCAATAGCAAACATCGAGACATGGATATACTGCTGCAGCCAAGGAATTTCGCCCATCAGACGCTCAGGAGAAATATAAAGTATCTTGATTTCTCCGCGTTGGCAGCGCTCCCGGATAGCTCTATTGACGTATTCGTCATTATTGCTATTCATAGCCTCGGACACAATTCCGTTTGCCTGCAAAGCATCCACTTGGTCCTTCATCAACGAGATTAGCGGAGATACCACAATGGCAACGCCCTCAAGCATCAAGGCCGGAATCTGATAACAGATAGACTTACCCCCACCTGTAGGCATCAGCACAAGTGCGTCACGTCCAGAAACGACATGGTCAATGATGTCTTTCTGTAATGGTCGGAATGAATCATAACCATAAACCGACTTCAGTATCTGTTGAGCTTTATCCATGTTGCTATTATAGAATTATTTACCTTTTTATCGAATCTCCCAATGTCCAGTCTTATTGCTTCCCACATACTTAATGAGATTCAAATCTCGGAGGACATAGAGATCTCGTTTTATAGTCTTCTCGGAAACATTAAACATTGTTGCAAGACCAGAAGCATTTATCGGGACATTTATCGGGACATTTATCAGGACATTTACAGTATCATTTATCGTACCATCTTTTATGATATGATAAATCTTTTTCTGTCTTTCAGTAAGTTGAGGTGATTTTACCGTATCATTTACTGGGACATTTACTGTGTCATTCTTCTGAGTATTTTCGACAGTTCCAACATTCTTGGCGATTTCATAATACCTATCAGACAACTTATAGCCATCTTGCGTAGAGATGAGTAATCCTTCGTTGATAAGTTTGCGTAGTGTTACCTCATCTGTATGGCGTTGGCTGTCGCCTTGTGAAGCACGGAAGAGGGCAAGAAGGTCGAATACATTGAGTTTGTTGTTTGCAGGTCGGGCATTCTGCAACTCACGGGCATAGAGCATGAAGGCTGGGTACTTGATTTCGCCAGGGAGTCGTAGGCATACCTGCCAATCGTCTGTCAAAGAATAATCTGGCAAACATTTGCCATCCATCAGACAATGGTAGAACATTTTATCAACACCCTGTCCACTCTTCTCGATGAAGCCTGCCTTCTGCAATACCTCGGTGATGAGTTTGCAGCGTGGCATACTATTGACCGTAAGGATATTGTCCACATCCACGCCAACAGGGAAACCTCCTGCATTGGTAATGATGAGTTGGTCGGGATATTGCTTGATCACCACATCGCTTTGGATAAACATCACACGATGGCAACAAGCATTGAGGATGGCTTCTCGTACTACTTCTCGATTGAACGCAGGAATGTCACCAATGCGGAAACCGTCATTGTAGTGTTGCAATGGATTGCTGGCAGGTTGGTTGATGTAGTTCCACACAGAATCAACCATTAATACAAGTGGTTCTTGGAATTCCTGACGTGCAGTGTATTCTATCATAGAGTGATATAGGCGGTACTCTACAGTCACGCGATTGCAATACAGATGCTTGCGTGTTGCTTCTGACTTGCCAAGAAGGATGAGGGCCGCATTGGTCAACTGACCATCCTTATTCATGAGAGCA
>JAZQOK010000006.1:0-7240 GCA_045627865.1 Bacteroidales bacterium | reverse complement strand
GAACCTTGTCGAGCATGTCGGTTCTGGTATAGGCAGAATGCAGGAACTGATGCTTGATGCAGGTTTGCCAGAGCCACAATACGAAACAGAAGGAATGTTCAATATCACCCTTTTAAGGAAAGGTCATTCTGCAAACAGCCCTGAGCTTTCTGACTTGGAGAAGCAGGTAATAGAACTTATGTCTGGAGGGGTCAAACCTACTGTTGATGAGTTGTGCGAGAAGATTAACAGAAAGAAATCCACGACCTACAACCTGCTGAAATCCCTCCGTGACAAAGGTCTTCTGCGATAATACAGATACTTGAAGAGTCTCAACAAGTACCGTACGAATCTCTCTGATTACTCAGATTATTTATGGCTCGCTGAGTGTAAGTGAGAATGATTGACAAAAACAATAAAAACCACCCTACCGGGTTCTCTTTGCTCCAAAGCAATATTTATGGCTTCGCCAACATTAATTTCCGTATAATTAGACATTAATTGGACGTTAATTTTATCTGCCATAATTGAGTTATTTCTGTCCTAATTAACGTCCTAATTAACGTCCTAATTCATGTTTCGGCGCAAGCCATGTTTGGTTCCCACAGATCTCACTTGCTCAGATTATTATTTGGGCACTCACTCGAAGGTCGCAAAGAACGCAAAGTAGGCCTCGCAAAGGTGTGTGTTTCTTTGATTGTCGCCAAAAGGGAAAGAAGGATAAGAAAGTTCTTCGCGTTCTCCCTTTACCTTTGTGTGATAATTTGCCAGGATATAAATATATCCTTTGCGAGGCTCACTTTGCGTCCATAGCGACCTTCGAGTGAGTGCCTTATAGAATAATCTTCTTTTCTTCTCCTCTTCTCTGAGGTTATTATATTCTCAAGGAAGATTTGAAGAGAGGAAGCATTTCTTACACCATAGGTTGCTGGTGAGTGTTTTTAATGTTTTTGTCCCTATCAACCTGAAAATAATTGATTTCAACTGGTAGAGAACCTTGCCAAACATGTCCTTGATGATGTCGATTGGTGTAATCTTCATAAAGCCCCCCCTCGAATCCCCGGATTAGGGGGAAGATTATCCCGCGAGAGGGTTTGCGGGGAAAAAGTTTGTAAAAATTAGGTTAAATAAGCGCTTCGTTAACCCTTCGATAACAGTTCGATAGCCCTTCGTAATGCTTGAATAGGGGGATATTGTACAGCATTGGATGAACATTGATCTGAATCACGGTGCAAAGATACGAACTTTTTCTGGCGGCATTTGACTTTCCTTGACTTTCCCTGACTTTGCTTGACTTTAAAGTTGATCTCTTCTCTGAGTTAAAAAGAAAATTTATTTCACGAATGATTTCATGAATGATGGAGGAAAATACCACACGAAACTAATTGGCGGAGAACAATGAACCAAGCGAAAAAAAGGAATCTTTGGTGGAGGTAGTCTCGCGCGCGCGTATTCTCCTCTCCCTCTATATCTAATTCTATATCTAACAAAATAGTTACCGGCGCACATGTTTCCGCCTGCGTGTTCGCCTGCGTGAGCGCCTGCGTGAGCGCCTGAGTGAGCGCCTGCGTGAGTGCCTGCGTGAGCACGTCAAATTCCATGTTCTGAGGACCTCCCATCGTAGGGGTCTTCAAAATGACGACCCCTTTGCAATATCTCCTGACTGCTTCCGTAAATCGGTACACAATTGGGGCTAAGTTAGCGGCATTTTGAAACATTTTGTGGGTAGAATCGTAACATTTGGACTTTTTTGGGGGCTTCGCGCCTACGCGGGCTTGCATGATTCAAAAATTATCTGTATCTTTGTGCCAAATTAAACACAAACTCATTTTTGAATCTTTATTAAACCAATGAACAAAACAACACTCCTGGTATTGGCCGCAGCCTGTAGCCTTACCACTGTATCCGCCCAACAAGGATATGAGATGGGAAAATCAGGTGATTCGAACTACGATTACCTGAAGAACTACAAACCCCTCAAACAATATGTAGATCGAGACAAGTACCCAAACTTCAAGTTGGGGTGCGCAATTGCCGTAAATGACTATGCCAACAACTCAACCGTTCGCAACGTAACAAACAATTACTTTGACGAAACCGTTGCGGGCAATGCCATGAAGATGGCCAGTTGCGTCAACAGCAATGGAGACATGAACTTCGGCAGCGTTACCAACTTCGTCAACTCTGCCACAGCAGCCGGATTGAACGTCTATGGTCACACCCTGGCATGGCACTCACAGCAGCCAGTCGGTTGGTTAGGCTCGCTCATCAAAGACAAACCGGCCCCAGATCTCACCTCCGGCGACACCTTGATCACCAACGTTGTTGCCAGCAAGGACTTCCGCACACAGCAGAGCATCGGTTGGAGCTCATCGACCTCCGACTATGGCTATTCAATCAGCTACAGCAGCACCGATGGCATGAAGGTTCACACCACCAAGGTCTGTTCCAACTCGTGGGACGTACAGTTCCAGGCCATGAACGACCTCGGTCTCGAGATCGGCAAGACCTACAAGATGAAGATGATGATCAAGGGCTCGAAGGCAGGCACATTGCACACCAAGGTCGGCAACTGGAATGGAGGACCAACCCCTAACATCTCCTTCACCACCGAATGGAAGGAGGTCGAGCAGGATTACACGATCACCCATTCCACCGACATGTTCCTCTTGCAGTGTGGTGACTTTGTGGGCGATATCTACATCAAGACCATCTCATTCAACAACACCAAGTGGGCGCTCAAGAAGACCGATGATCATAAGTGCATCGTCGTCAGAGCAGGTGCCAAGCAGTCAGAAGCATGGGACAATCAGTTCTGGTTGGTATTGGGCGACTTTGCCGCCAACTCCAGCTACACCTTCTCGGCCGACGTTCGTGCTGACAATGCTGCAACTGCATCCACCCAGATTCACAACGCACCAGGCAACTACGTTCACTATGAGGCTTTGGGCAATGTTTCCTTCTCGACCGAATGGAAGACCTTCACCTCATCGGGCAAGCTCAGCCAGGCCGGCCAGTCGATTGCCTTTAACCTCAACGACTATGCTGGTGCCAACAACTATTACTTCAGCAACATCAGCCTCAAGATCAATGGTGTCGAGAAAATCAAGAACGGCAAGCTGACCGGCACCGACATGACATCGTTCAAGGAGAAGCTCAATCAGGGCGACATCGTCTCATCGACCATCACCGATGGTTACCACTACCTCTGGACACCAGGCGCTACCCCACTCACCGCAAAGGAGGTACATGATACCCTCGTCTATGCCATGGACAAGTGGATCAAAGGCATGATGAATGCCTGTGGCGGCAAGGTCAAGGCATGGGATCTGGTCAACGAGGCAATCTCGGGCGGTGGCGACGACGGACAGGGCAACTACACCCTCCAGCATCGCAACGGCTTTGTTGCCGGCACCTGGGACGTAGGTGGCGATGGTTTCTGGTGGCAGGACTACATGGGCGACCTCGAGTATGTACGTCAGGCATGTCGTCTGGCCCGCAAGTATGGTCCTTCGGATGTCAAGCTCTTCATCAACGACTACAACCTCGAGTCAGATTGGGACGGCAACAAGAAGCTCAAGTCGCTCATCAACTGGATCCGCAAGTGGGAGGCTGATGGTGTGACCAAGATCGATGGTATCGGCACCCAGATGCACATCTCATGCTACATGAACGACGGCACCATGACCAGCAAGAAGAATGCCATCACCAACATGTTCAAGCTCATGGCTGCTACCGGCAAGCTGGTACGTGTCAGCGAGTTGGATATGGGCATGGTCGATGCCAGTGGCAAGACCGTTGCAACCAAGGATATGACCGAAACCATGCACAAGAAGATGGCAGACTTCTACGAGTGGATCTACAAGGAGTACTTCCGTCTCGTACCTGCAGCCCAGCAGTGGGGCATTTGCCAGTGGTGTGCTACCGATGCGGCAGGCAATGTCGGCGATTCGGGTGGCTGGCGCAATGGTGAGCCTGTAGGTTACTGGGCACAGGGCTATGCCTATCGCAAGCATGCCTATGCTGGTGTTGTTCGTGGTCTTGGTGGTGTTGTCTATACAGACATCGACCAAGTTGATGCTATCGAGGAAGATAAAAACACTATCTATGACCTGTGTGGAAATCGTCAGCAGGCATCGTTCGATGAGCTTCCTGCCGGTCTCTATATCATCAATGGTAAGAAGGTGCTCAAGAAGAGGTGAAGACAAGAAGATTGTTTAGCAGCAAGAACGCTTCTTCTCTTCAAATCTTCTTTGAGAATATAATCTGAGAAATCCGAGAGATTTTCTGTGGGAGACATTTAATCCAAAACTAAATATATCTTATCTAATGAAAGGTAAATCAATTTTTGCTTTGTCCTTGGCTTTGGCTGCAGCACTGCCTGCATCGGCACAGAAAGTACCTGCTGGAGGAAAAGCTATCAGCGAAGACTTAATCGGTATCTTCTTCGAGGATATCAGTTACTCTGCCGACGGCGGATTGAACGCAGAGTTAGTACAGAACGGTTCGTTCGAATATAGTGGAGTAGAACGCGACGAGTGGGGTCCTACCTTCGCTTGGCACCCAATCCGCCCAGGTCATTCCCTTGGTTTCTTCGAGACCAAGAGTCAGTTCCCTATCCATCCAAACAACCCAAACTATCTGCAAATCAACATTGAACGTGTAGGTCACTACTATGACTTCAACGGTTGGACTGGTTATGGATTGAAGAATGATGGTTTCGACGGCATTTCGGTCAAGGAGGGCGAAAGCTATGACTTCTCGATGTTCGCTCGTCCTGCCAAAGGTCTGATGGAAGCTCGTATTGTGCTCGTTGGTACAAAGGATAGCGGAAAGAAGGGCCCTTGGGGAACCATTTGGGAAGATTTTGTGATTGCCGACGACACCATCAAGATCAATGGTCAGGGTTGGGATAAATACCAATGTACATTGACCGCCAACCAGACCTGGAAGACGGCAACACTGCATATCCTCTTCCAAACAGTCGGTTCGGTTGATGTCGATATGATTTCGCTCATGCCACAAAATACCTTCAAAGGTCACGGCTTGCGCAAAGATCTGGCAGAGGCATTGGACAACATGAATCCTAAGTTCATGCGTTTCCCTGGCGGTTGTGTAGTTCATGGCGGTGGCGATGGCTTCTGGAACACCTACCACTGGAAGAATACCATCGGTCCTAAAGAAACCCGCAAGCAACTCAAGAACACCTGGGGTTATCACCAGAGCATGGCATTGGGTTATTTCGAGTATTTCCAGTTGTGCGAAGATATGGGTTGTCAGCCTGTGCCGATTCTGCCTTGTGGCGTCTCTTGTCAGGGTACCAATGGTGGATGGGGCATGAAGACCCAGGCTCAGGATGTTTGTCCAATGGAGGATATGGACAAGTGGACTCAGGATGCGCTCGACCTCATCGAGTGGGCCAATGGTGATGTCACCACCACTTGGGGCCGCAAACGTGCCGAAGCTGGTCACCCTGCCCCATTCAACCTCAAGTACCTCGGCATCGGCAACGAGGAGAAGATTACTCCTGAGTTCTGCGAGCGTTTCAAGTATATGTACGAGCGTATCATGAAGGCCTACCCAGAAATCATCATCGTTGGTACAGCAGGTCCTGGTTCTCACCCAGGCAACCCAGACCTTGAGAATGGCTGGAAATTGGCCGAAGAGCTCGGTATGCCAATCATCGATGAGCACTACTATGAGCCACGCGATTACTTCCAGACCAGCAAACAGTATGACTCCTACCCTCGCGATCGCAAGACCAAGGTTTACTTGGGCGAGTATGCTTCGAAGGACAAGAAACTCATCGACGCTGTTTCTGAAGCTCTCTACCTCATCCACGTCGAACGTAACGCAGATATCGTTTGCATGACCAGCTATGCTCCACTCTTCGCCAAGAAGGGCCACATGAGCTGGAATCCGGACCTTATCTACTTCGACAACGAACGTACCATCCTGACCTGCAGCTACTATGTACAACAGTTGTTCGGACAGCATGGTGGCGACTATTATTATGATCCTGCTCTCAATACCGAAAACAAGAAAGTGGATGCTTCAATCGTGCTCAACAGCAAGAAGAAAGAGCTTTACATCAAGATTGCGAATGTAGGCGACAAGGCTGAGACCCTGAACTTCGACCTTAGCAAGTTCAGCGTTAAGTCGAATGCTACGGTTACTGTCCTGACCGGTTCCGATCCTATGGCAGAGAACAATTTCGATGCGCAGCCTATCCAGCCGCAGACCTCTGCCCTCAAGGCATCCAAGCAACTGAAGTACGAGGCTCAGCCATGTTCATTCTCAGTAATAACTATTAAACTCTAAAGACCCACCCCCTGCCCTCCCTCATAGGGAGGGAGCTGTTACCTAATGAGGACTGAACGTTATCAGTATTTCTTTGCGGTGATAGTAGAATCTCTTTTGAGCAAGTAGATTCATTATGCTCCCTCCCTATGAGGGAGGGCTGGGGGAGGGTCTCTTTTTTTTATGAAACAGATCATCTCTACGCCCAATGCACCCGCTGCCATCGGAGCTTACAGCCAAGCTGTTGTAGTCAACAACATGCTCTACGCAAGTGGTCAGCTCGGCATCAATCCTGTTACTGGTGCCCTTGCTGGCGAAGATTTCCGCAGCCAGGCAGAACAGAGTCTCAAGAACTGCAAAGCCATAGTCGAGGCGGCTGGAACGACCATGGACAAGCTTGTCAAAGTTACGGTCTTCATGGCCGACATGTCCGACTTCGCCACTCTGAATGAGCTCTATGCCCAGTACATCCCTTCCCCCTTCCCTGCTCGCTCTGCCGTAGCCGTCAAGACTCTCCCTAAGAATGCCCTTATCGAGATCGAAGTGATTGCTGAAATCTAACTGCACCTATTTATTATCTACACATAAAAAGAAGGAGCCTCCCGCTCCTTCTTTTTATATACTTACTTAATTTTAACCACGAATTGCACGAATATATAATTAAATAAAACACCTAAAATATATAAAACGTTTTCCTTGTTTTCTAAGTTTAATTTTACTTAGATTTTTAATTTGATTTTTAGTAGTATTTTAAGCGAAGCGCTTTCTAATAACTATTTATAAAATGATTTGAGGATAAATTTTATTTTAAGATTTTAAATGATTATAGCGGTATAAATGTGCCACTTGTATCGGTTTGAAATGTGCCAGCAAAAACACTTTCAAATGTGCCACCTGTAACTATTTCAAATGTGCCACCCGATTGAGCTGTTTTTCGAGGGCGAATATAGTGACTATTTTC
>JAZQOK010000005.1:0-266961 GCA_045627865.1 Bacteroidales bacterium | reverse complement strand
GCCGAAAGGCGACGCCAGTCGCCCCAATAAGTTTATGTCGCTAAATAATCTTCTTATCTTCTCCTCTTCTTTGAGTTTTATATATTTCTCTAATTCCCTAATTCTTGATAATTATTTAATCTCGTCGAGATGCCACACTAGATTGTCTCCGCTATGCACAGTTGAGACTTAATGGATGGCAGACCTCGCAACTTGCGCCAACGGCTCGTGCACACACTCTTATAGCCCTGAATAATGAACCCCAGACTTTTGTCTATCGGTGCGAGCACTTTTACAACCGAATGCCAGTGATCTGGCATAACCGACTGGGCTAAGGTGCAAAGATAAGGAGAATTTTCATAGAATCCAAATAATACAACAATAAATCAATAATAGAGGAAACAGAAAGCCCAACAAAATAATAATTATAAATTCCCCAAAATCAGCAGAGCAAAGCTTTGCTTACCTATTTCACTAATGGTAAAAGTGCTCAGCAAAGTTGTGTTTTCCATTTTCACCATACGTGAAAGTGCTCAGCAAAGCTGTGTTTTCCATTTTCACCATACGTGAAAGTGCTCAGCAAAGCTGTGTTTTCCATTTTCACCATACGTGAAAGTGCCCAGCAAAGCTGTGTTTTCCATTTTCACCATACGTGAAAGTGCTCAGCAAAGCTGTGTTTACTATTTTCACCATACGGCTCCCACCAATCGATGACATTCTCTAACATGCAATAAATGACAAAGAAAGAGCGCACCCAAGTCACCAAAAGACGGAAGGTGCGCTCTCATTTCTTTAAAATAAAAAAAATAGGATACTATGCTTACAAAATGCAGATAACCGTTGTCAAAAATTTGGTAGATTCAATTTTTTTTTGTACCTTTGCGCCCGCTTATCCAAATGTGAAATTTTAATACTTAAACTATTAATATGAAAGCAAAGTTCCTTTTATCCCTATTATGCGCATTCTCTGCGCTTGCTCCGCTTCATGCCGAAGTGGCCGATGTGTCTCAAGAATTGAGAGAGCAGAACACTCCTCAGGGGTGGACTGCAGTCCAGTTGCCGAACATCACAATTAACCAAACCATTACTCTCGACAATTTGAGTGCCGTGTCAGACAATGCCACTGCTATCAATGACGCTATTGCAACTGTAAATGAAGCAGGTGGTGGCAAGGTCATTATCCCTGCTGGCACATGGCTCTCTGGCCCTATTGTCATGAAGTCGAACGTGGTGTTCCATCTTTCTGCCGAAGCTACTTTGAAGATGTTGCCATACGGACAAGTGGATAGTGTCGGTCCTGACAAAAGCAACGGTTATTTTCCTGCATCGGAGCTAAAGGACGGGAAATATAGTTTCCCGGTTTTCATCAGTAGTGCCTCGTGGAATGGCTCAAAATATAGTACAGCCGAGATCTCCAATGTTATTGTGGAGGGCGAAGGCGAGACCTCTGTCATCGATGGCGATGGTGCAGCTTGGTGGGCTGCCTACCAAAACTTAGGTACACGTCCAGGACTTATCCGTTTTGGCAAGGGTACCAATTTCCTTTTCCGTAATTTCAAAATGCAGAATGCTCCTGGAACCAACCTCACACTGGGACAGAGTGGCAATGCATCGAACTTTACGGTTCACGATGTTACGATTGTCAATCCTTCGTCGAAAGCAGAGGAGGCCAAAGCTGATGATTTCACCAATCCAGATGGCTCAGGTATGCCTTCGCACAATACCGATGGTATTCCTGTTTGGGGACCATACGTAAACATCTATCATTGCAACATCTCGACAGGCGATGATAATGTAGTGTTCGATAGCAACTCCCAGTATTGCCATGTTTGGAACTGTCAGTTCGGACGCGGTCATGGTGCCTCGATGGGTAGTTATACTGCCAATATGCACGATATTCTGTGGGAGGACATTACCTTCAATGGTACAGCGGCAGGTTTCCGCATGAAGTCAAACAGCGATCGATCTGGAGAAGTATATAATATCACAATGCGTAATTGTACCATGAGCGGTATTACAGAGAATCCAATCTCTATCAACATGTGGTACGATGAAAGCATTTGGCCGACTGACGATAAATGCGTTAATGACGCAGTTACGACTGCCACAATGAACTGGCACGATATCACTTTGCAGAATATCACTTCTACCGGAACAAATTATACCAGCTCAAGCCAAAAGCGAGGTTTCCCAATTCATGTTTTTGGCCGAAAGAATGCACCAATACACGGCTTGGTGTTCGACAATGTGCATGTTGAAGCAGCCAAAGGTATGCAGTTGGCTTATTGCAATGATATTGTGTTCAAGAATGGCTGTAAGATTATCAATACCGCCCAACCTGGCAACGTGTTGGAATCTACGAGCAAATCTTATGATTATGTAGGTTCACTCGATGGTTCTGCCAATCCTACTTACGATAAGGCGCCTGGAGGTAATCTATTCTCGTTAGCGATGATTCAAACAAACAAGGATCCAGAGAAAGTTCCTGCTGGTAAAGATCAATTACTAAACGGTTTTGCAACGATTGTTGGTGGCTCTGCATTGGTACATAATGGACATAGTTCTAGTGCGGCATCGATGATTACAAAATCCGATATTTCCTGTGGTAATTCGGGTAGTTCGTATATCAAAATTACGCTCAATACTCCTTTGAAAGCCGAAGATGTTTTGACGACCGAGGGAACCGATGGTGGTTATGTAACTTTGTCGCCATCTAATACTGCGGAAAATAACATTCGTGGCAATTCGTTCACATTTACCAAGGATTTCAACAACGCAAATGTCATCTATATCAATCGAGGTGATAAAAATAATAATGATTATGCAAAATACACCTCTATCACCATTCGTCGAGCAGAGAAGTTAGGCACTTTCATGAATATCTCAGATTGGTCACTTGGTAACATCACACAGGAAACTACTGTGAATGGCTTGACCTATGTGCCTGCTAGTGATGAAAAATCAGAAGTCGATAATGCAACGAGTGTGGCAGAATGCGGAGGCTTGTCGTTCAAGACTCGCTTGAAGATGGGAGGAAGTTCGAGCAATACTGGCCGCTACCTGAAGTTCAATGTGCCTGCAAATTGCTATATCCGCATCTATTGTGCCCATGCAAGCAGCGAAGGTGACTCTCGCCATCTGTACGCCCAATTTGGAGGCAATTATACCTGTACCAAAGATAATGAACACGAGCTTGCAACCCTTGAAGCCAATGAAAAGAAGGCAGTCACCTACCAATACACTGGAGATGCCACAACTGCCTATCTGTATTCAGACGAGGGTCTCAACTTCTTCGGTATCCGAATCTTCTTCCCATATTGCTACATCAATGGTCAGGAGTATGAAATGAGCTATGACAATGAGACAGGTGCACTCAGTCTCGACAAAGATCTGGAAATCACCGACCAAACGAGCTTCACCAGCAATGTGGAGTTCACAGCAAGGAATGCAAGTTATGAGCGAGAAATGAAGAACCAGTGGGGAACCATCTGTCTGCCATTCAATGTGACTTACAACAAGAAGACGAATCCTTACGATTTCTATTACATCGAAGGAGTAAATAATGACGAAATATCATTGAAATGTTATACCACTGGTTCAAAGGTTATCCCAGCAGGCACTCCGATGGTAGTACGTCGCAATGCAGCAGAATCGGGCATCAACATTCAGTCTTCAAATTGCCTGGTCGCAGCAGAACCGGGGGCAGGCACTTCGGCCAATGGACTGTCGCTCAAGGGAACCTTTACGGACATGACCATTCATAATGGCGAAGGCTATTACATTGCCAGCAACGCATTTTGGCCAGCCACAAAAGATGTCAAGGTGGGAGCTTTCCGAGCATACTTTAAGGGTGAAGTTACTGGAGCAGCAGCTGCCGGTCAGTTACGCATTTCGGTAGTTGAAGACGAAGAGACCAGCATCGAGCAGTTGAATACCAATGTCTCCTTCGACGATGCTCAGATCTTCAATTTGCAGGGTACACGTCAGTCAGATCTCCGCTCTGGCATCAGCCTTGTCCGCATGCCTAATGGTAGTGTTCGCAAACTCATTGTTAAATAATAAATCCTGAATCATATGAAAAAGCAATATATTCAACCTGAAATTACTCTGGTTCGCCTTGAGTCAAACCTTCCACTCTGTGGTTCAGGTGGTAACGCCATGGGGCTCAGATGTGGTACCTTGAACAACGATCAAGAAGCTCCAGACGAAGCTGAGTCTGGTCAGTACCGTACCACACTCTGGTAATCTCGCAGTTTTCTAATCTTATTGATATAAAGAGCGTGTCATTGTCTAAAAAAGGCATTGACACGTTTCTTTTTTGAAACAAGTTACACAAATACAGCAAAAATACCGATTTTATCTCCTAAAAATGGCAATTTTCAACTAAAAAGAACTATTTTCTTACATTTTTACTATTTTTCGGAAAAATAATTTGGAAGAAATTGTCAAACAAACTATCTTTGCATCGTCAAAAAGATAGGAATTTGCTAGTTCGTCTATCTTTTGGCTAATAATTTTGGAAATAGATTGCAAATTACTAAATTTATAGGTTATGTTTAAGAAGCAAGGTATGTACGATCCCGCGTACGAACACGATGCTTGTGGTGTAGGTCTTCTTGCCAATATCAACGGCAGCAAGACCCACGAGATTGTGGAACGCGGACTTCAGGTTTTGGAGAACATGGAACATCGTGGTGCTGAAGGCGCCGACGAGCGTACTGGTGATGGTGCTGGTATCATGGTCCAGATTCCCCATGAGTTCATTTTGTTGCAAGGTATTCCTGTACCTGAGAAGGGCCGCTATGGTGTGGCTATGGTATTCTTCCCTAAAGACGAGAAGGATCAGTACACATGTCTTGACATTTTTAAACAGGAGATCAGCAAGGCTGGACTGAACCTCATCACCGTGCGCGACGTACCTGTCAACAGCGAAATACTCGGTGTACTCTCGGCAGCTGCTGAACCAGACATCAAGCAGCTCTTCATCAAGAGCGAGCACTACATGACCCAGGAGGAGTTGGACAAGACTCTCTATCTGGTTCGTCGTCGCACCGAGCTCCGTGTGGAGCAGAGCGACCTGGCAACCAAGGAGGACTTCTATGTCTGCTCACTCTCTACGCGCGTAGTTATATATAAAGGTATGCTGATTAGCCGTCAGTTGCGCCAGTACTATCCAGATCTGCTCTCTCCATGGTTCACCTCTGGCATGGCTCTGGTACACTCGCGTTTCTCGACCAACACCTCGCCACGCTGGCCTTTGGCACAGCCATTCCGCTTCCTGGGCCACAACGGTGAGATCAACACCATACGTGGTAACCGCAGCTGGATGCACGCTCGCGAGACCGTGCTTAACCCAGGCGAATTAGGCGGCATGAAGGAGATCACCCCACTGATTCAGGAGGGTATGTCCGATTCGGCTTCGTTCGATAACGTCCTTGAGTTCTTCGTTGAGAGCGGTATGTCGATTCCTCACGCTCTGGCCATGATGGTTCCAGAGTCATTCAACGATAAGAACCCTATCCCACAGGATCTGAAAGACTTCTACGAGTATCACTCTATCATGATGGAGGCATGGGACGGTCCTGCTGCCCTACTCTTCTCCGATGGTCGCTATGTGGGTGGTATGCTGGACCGCAACGGTCTGCGTCCTTGCCGTTACGTGATCACCAAGGATGGTATGCTCCAGATGGCATCGGAGATCGGAGTACTGCAGTACGATGGCTCGGAGATTGCCGAGAAGGGTCGTCTGCGTCCAGGCAAGATCCTGCTCGTTGACCTCGAGACCGGCAAGATCAGCCGCGATGCCGAGGTTAAGCATGAGTTGGCCACCGAGCATCCATACGGCGAGTGGTTGAACAAGAACCGTATCTACCTCGACAAGCTTTCATCGGGCCGCAAGGCACCTACCACTGTCAAGGACTACGACACCGTCAGCCACGCCTTCGGTTACAGCCAGGAGGATATCACCAAGATCATCGTTCCGATGGCTCAGAATGCACAGGAGCCAACCTGGTCAATGGGTAACGACACCCCTCTGGCAGCCTTCTCGAACCAGCCACAGCGTCTGTTCGGTTACTTCCGTCAGCAGTTCGCTCAGGTTACCAACCCACCTATCGACCCAATCCGCGAGAAGCTCGTCATGAGCCTGGGCGGTTATGTAGGTAGCATCGATGGCAACCTCCTGGAGTTCAACCCAGAGCTCTGTAAGATGGTTAGCCTCAGCAACCCAATCCTGACCAACACCCAGTTCGACCTGCTCTGCAACATCGCCTACAAGGGCTTCAAGGCTGTCAAGGCTGATATGCTCTTCAAGGTGAAGGATGGCGCGCTGGGTCTCCAGCAGGCTGTAGCAGATCTCTGCGCTGCTGCCGAGAAGGCCGTTGACGAGGGTGCTGACTACATCATCCTTTCGGACCGTGGCATGAACGCTGAATATGCTCCAGTTCCATCATTGCTGGCTACTTCGGCCGTTCACACCCACCTCATCGAGCGTCACAAGCGTTGCCAGATCGGTATCATCATCGAGTCTGGTGAACCACGCGAGGTTATGCACTTTGCCCTCCTGATGGGCTTCGGTGCATCGGCCATCAACCCATATCTGGCCTTCGCTACCATCCAGGAGCAGATTGACCAGAAGGAATTGGCATTGGACTACAATACCGCTTGCCAGAACTACATCACCGCCATCTCGAAGGGTCTGCTGAAGATCATGTCGAAGATGGGTATCTCTACCCTCGGTTCATACAAGGGCGCCCGACTGTTCGAGGTTGCCGGTCTGGATCAGGAGATTATGGACAAGTACTTCGGTGGTGCCAACAGCAAGATTACCGGCGTGGGCATGTCGGAGATCTGCGAGGAGATTCTTGCTCCTCACCAGAAGGCTTACGCTCAGTATGCCGACAACTCCCTCCTCCCTAACTTCGGTAACTACGCTTACCGCAAGGATGGTGAGAAGCACGCATGGAATCCTGAGACCATCTCAACCCTGCAGATTGCAACCCGTCTGGGTTCATACAAGAAGTATAAGGAGTTCGCTGCTACCGTCAACGAACGTGAGCAACCAATGTTCATCCGTGACTTCATGACCTTCAAGAAGGCCGAAGTTCCTACCCCAATGGACGAGGTTGAACCAGCAGAATCGATCATGCATCGTTTCGCTTCGGGCGCTATGTCGTTCGGTGCTATCTCGAAGGAGGCACACGAGGCATTGGCCATCGCCATGAATACCATCGGCGGTCGAAGCAATACCGGTGAGGGTGGCGAGCCTTCAGAGCGCTTCTATGTTGCCGAGGGCGAACCAAACGTACGTTCTGCCATCAAGCAGGTTGCATCTGGCCGTTTCGGTGTAACTACCGAGTATCTGGTCAATGCCGACGAGATTCAGATCAAGATTGCACAGGGCGCTAAGCCAGGCGAGGGTGGTCAGTTGCCAGGATTCAAGGTCAACGAAGTCATCGCCAAGGCCCGTCACTCAATGCCAGGCATCACCCTTGTATCACCTCCACCTCATCACGATATCTATTCGATCGAGGACTTGGCCGAGCTTATCTTCGACCTCAAGAACGTCAACCCATCAGCAGATATCTCAGTCAAGCTCGTATCTGAATCAGGCATTGGTACCATTGCTGCCGGTGTTGCCAAGGCAAAGGCTGACCGCATCATCATCTCAGGTGCCGACGGTGGTACCGGTGCATCACCTGCATCATCGACCAAGCACGCTGGTATGAGCCCTGAAATCGGTTTGGCCGAGGCTCAGCAGACCCTTATCATCAACCGTCTGCGTGGCCAGGTTAAGTTGCAGACCGATGGTCAGATGAAGACCGGTCGCGACGCCATGATCATGGCCCTGTTGGGTGCCGAGGAGTATGCTTTCGCTACTGCTGTGCTGATCGTTCTGGGTTGCGTCATGATGCGTAAGTGTCACCTGAATACCTGTCCTGTTGGTGTTGCTACCCAGGATCCAAAACTCCGCGAACGCTTCCGTGGTCGTGCCAACTACGTAATCAACTATATGAAGTTCGTAGCCGAAGAGATGCGCGAATACCTCTCGGAGATGGGTATGCACTCGATGGACGATGTCATCGGTCGCACCGACCTCATCGTAACCCGCAACTGGGACACCAACTCAAAGACCAAGAAGATCGACGTCAGCAAGTTGCTCTACATCCCAGAGGAGGCCAAGGTAACCGCTATCCACAATGTGAAGCCACAGATCCACCACATCGACAATGTTCTGGATCAGAGCATCCTCAAGGTGGCTCAGCCTGCCATCCAGAGCAAGATGCCAATCCAGCTCTCGTACCCAATCAAGAACACCGATCGTGCGGTAGGTGCCATGCTGGCTGGTACAATTGCCAAGCAGTACAAGGCAGAGGGTCTGCCACAGGATACCATCACCATCAACTTCAAGGGTTCTGCCGGTCAGTCATTCGGTGCCTTCCTGGTTCCTGGCGTACACTTCAAACTGCAGGGCGATGCCAACGATTATCTCGGAAAGGGTCTCTCGGGTGGTAAGATCAGTGTAGTTCCTGCAGCAGGCACTACCTTCGCTGCCGAAGACAACATCATCTGCGGTAACACCCTGATGTATGGTGCTACCAGTGGTGAGGTTTACATCAATGGTCGTGTAGGCGAACGCTTCGCTGTCCGCAACTCAGGTGCTACTGCCGTCATCGAGGGCGCTGGCGACCACTGCTGCGAGTACATGACCGGTGGTTCGGTAGTTGTGCTGGGTACCGTAGGCCGAAATTTCGGTGCTGGTATGTCGGCTGGTGTTGCTTACATCTACGACGAAGAGCACAACTTCGATTACTTCTGTAACATGGAGATGGTCGAACTGACTCTGGTCGAGGACCTCTACGACCTCAAGGAGCTCCGTGCCCTGATTGAGCGTCACTATGCCGAGACCAATTCAGCCAAGGCCAAGCGCATCCTCGACAACTGGAACGATGCCGTCAACAACTTCATCAAGGTTACTCCAATCGAGTACAAGAAGGTTTTGATGGAGAAGCGTCTCCGCGAACTCGAGGCCAAGCAGAAGATGCTGACTCATCAGGAGTAAAGCCCCTAACCCCAACCCTTCCCCCGCTCGGGGGAAGGGAGTAGATACAAACAGAGTATAAATATTAAACGTACCTCTGCCCCAGGTACGAACTGACACAGAGTGGTAATCACTCCCCTGCCCCGAATCGGGGAAGGGGTCAGGGGAAAGGGGCTTTAATATGGGAAATCCAAGAGCATTTTTAAGCATAGATCGTAAAGAGGCGGGCTATCGTCCAAAGGAGGAGCGTGTCCGCGATTATGGTGAGGTAGAACAGACACTTGCCATCGAAGAACGTATGGCTCAGGCCAGCCGTTGCATGGACTGCGGCGTTCCATTCTGTCACTGGGCTTGTCCGCTGGGCAACCGCATGCCAGAGTACCAGGACCTCGTATATAAAGGAAAGTGGAAGGAGGCATATCAGGTGCTGAACCAGACCCATCCTTTCCCTGAGTTCACCGGTCGTATCTGTCCTGCCCTCTGCGAGAAGAGTTGTGTTCAGGCATTGGAGCATCAGGCTGTTACCGTTCGCGAGAACGAGTGCGCTACAGCCGAGCGTGCCTACAGCGAGGGCTTTGTTCAGCCACGCATTCCACAGTACCGCAATGGCAAGAAGGTTGCCATCGTGGGTGGTGGTCCTGCAGGTCTGGGCGCAGCCGACAAGTTGAACCAGATGGGTTACACCGTAACCGTATTCGAGAAGAACGAAAGCATCGGTGGTCTGCTCCGTTTCGGTATTCCGGACTTCAAGTTGAGCAAGCATGTCATCGACCGTCGTCAGGCTATCCTCGAAGCCGAGGGTATCACCTTCAAGACCGGCGTGTGCATTGGCACCGACATTCAGCCAGCAGAGCTCGAAAAGGAGTTCGACGCTATCGTCCTGACTATGGGCGCAGAGACCCCACGTGACCTCAAGGTCGAGAACCGTGAGGTGAAGGGCGTACACTTTGCTCTCGAACTGCTCCAGCAGCAGAACCGCGTCAATGCTGGCGTTGAGTTCTCGAAGGAGGAGCGCATCTCGGCCAAGGGCAAGAACGTACTCGTCATCGGTGGTGGTGATACAGGTTCGGACTGCGTCGGCACATCGAACCGTCAGGGTGCCAAGAGCGTGACCCAGATCGAGGTGATGCCTAAGCCATTCGAGAATGAGGATCCTACCAACCCATGGCCAGCTTACCCACGTCTGCTGCTGAAGACCACCTCTTCGCACAAGGAGGGTTGTGAGCGTGAGTGGAACCTCAATACGCTGCGTTTCGTGCTCGACGACAAGGGCAACCTTTGCGGTGCCGAGGTCGAGAAGATCGACTGGGTTACTCCAGAGGGCGGTGGACGTCCGAACATGGTTTCGACCGGCGAGAAGAAGATCATCCCTTGCGAACTCGTTCTGTTGGCTATGGGCTTCACCCAGCCTAACGCTCAGTTCGTAGATGCCTTCAAGCTCGAGAAGGATCAGCGTGGCAACATCGCTACC
This sequence comes from Bacteroidales bacterium, assembly GCA_045627865.1. Classification (GTDB taxonomy): domain Bacteria; phylum Bacteroidota; class Bacteroidia; order Bacteroidales; family UBA3663; genus Liminaster. The sequence continues at coordinate 256,471 of JAZQOK010000005.1, read as the reverse complement.
TCGGCCCTCGGCCAGACCTCGAACCCAAAGATCTTTGCTGCAGGTGACTGCCGCACAGGTGCATCGCTCGTAGTTCGCGCCATTGCTTCGGGTCGCGTTGCTGCTCAGGGCGTAGACGAATATCTGAAGAAATAAGGACCCCCAAAATCCCCCTGCTTAGGGGGACTATAAAATCGATATGCAAACAAAGTATATTTTTGTCACGGGAGGAGTAGTTTCCTCCCTTGGCAAAGGAATCATTTCATCGAGCATCGGTAAATTGCTCCAGGCCAGAGGCTACAAAATCACCATCCAGAAGTTCGATCCATACATCAACATCGATCCGGGTACTTTGAACCCCTACGAGCACGGTGAGTGTTATGTGACGGTGGATGGCATGGAGACCGACCTCGACCTCGGACATTATGAACGATTCACCGGTATCCGTACTACACGCGAGAACTCTGTCACCACAGGCCGTATCTATCAGGCTGTCATCGACAAGGAGCGTCGCGGAGACTATCTCGGCAAGACCATTCAGGTCGTTCCTCACATCACCAACGAGATTAAAAGCCGCATGCAGGCATTGGCAGCCAAAGAGCATTACGACTTCGTAATCACTGAGATTGGCGGCACCATCGGCGACATCGAATCTGCCCCATTCATGGAGGCCATCCGCCAGCTGCGTTGGGAATTGGGCAAGAATGCCATCAACGTACACCTTACCTACGTACCATACCTGAAAGCCGCAGGAGAACTCAAGACAAAACCTACCCAGCACTCGGTCAAAGAGTTGCAGAGCATGGGTATCCAGCCAGACATCCTCATCCTTCGTACCGAAGTTCACCTCGAAAAAGCGTTGATGAACAAGGTTGCTTCGTTCTGTAACGTGGAGCCTGACTGTGTGGTTCAGAGCGAGGATCTGCCAAGCATCTACGAGGTGCCATTGAACATGCAGAACCAGGGTCTGGATGCCGCCATCATCCGCAAACTGGGTGAAGAGGTCGGCTCGACCCCAGAGATGAAGCCTTGGCGCACCTTCCTGAAACTGCAGAAGGATTCGACCGAGGAGGTTCACATCGGTCTGGTGGGCAAATACGATCTGCAGGATGCCTACAAGAGTATCCGCGAGAGCCTGAACCTGGCTGCTATCTATAATGGCAAGAAGGCTAAGCTCCACTTCGTGAACAGCGAGAACATCACCGAACAAAATGTCGAAGAACAGCTTAAGGGACTGGCTGGCGTAGTGATTTGCCCAGGCTTCGGACTGCGCGGCATCGAGGGTAAGATTACCGCTATCAAGTTCACCCGTACGCACGATATCCCAACCTTCGGTATCTGCCTCGGCATGCAGATGATCGTGATCGAATTTGCCCGCAACGTGCTGGGCTACGCTGATGCTCACAGCATGGAGATGGATCCAAACACCAAGCACAACGTGATCGACATCATGGAGGATCAGAAGTCTATCACCACCATGGGCGGAACTATGCGTCTGGGTGCTTATGGCTGCGATTTGCGCGAGGGCAGCCGTGTTCGTGCCATCTACGGCGAGGAGCATATCCAGGAGCGTCACCGCCATCGCTATGAGTTCAACAATGCTTATCGCGACGAGTACGAGAAGAATGGCATGATGTGTGTGGGCCGCAATCCAGAAAGCGACCTGATCGAGATCGTCGAGATTCCTGGTCTCCGCTGGTTCATCGGCACTCAGTTCCACCCGGAATATGCATCGACCGTGCTCAAACCACATCCTTTGTTCCTTGACTTTATCAAAGAACTGATTCGATAAGATAAAAGAAATAGTCGAAAGACTACAAATTTGCATACACATTTACAGATTCGTAAAACGCAATCTTTTTTCAAATGATAGCAGAAATGTTGTGAAACAATTCTGCTATTTTTGGTTTTTGTCTTGAAAATTTGGAAAAATTGAGAATAGTTCGTATCTTTGCACCCTATAAAACAACTCGAAAAAATCCATGCAGAAATATAAAGTAGGCATAGACATTGGTTCAACCACAGCCAAGATTGCCGTTATTAATGATCAAGGAAATCTAATACACCAGAGCTACCGCCGACACAAGGCCGATGTACAGAGTGCTCTCGGTGGTATTCTTTCGGACCTGAAAGAGGTATTGGGCAACGAAAAATTCCATCTGGCCATCACCGGTTCGGTGGGATTGGGCGTTTCGGAAAAATACGATATTCCATTCATACAGGAGGTGGTTGCTGCCTCCGACTTCGCACGAACTCGTTATCCACAGGTATCGACACTGATTGACATCGGTGGCGAAGATGCCAAGATTGTCTATCTGGAGAATGGTCGCGTCAAGGATCTCCGCATGAACGGTAACTGCGCTGGCGGTACCGGTGCCTTTATCGACCAGATGGCTCTATGTCTGGGTGTCGAGGTGAGTCAGATGAATGCCTTGGCCGAGGCTTCGACCCAGCTCTACCCTATCGCTTCGCGTTGCGGTGTGTTCAGCAAGACCGATATCCAGAACCTCATTGCACGCAATGTGCCACAGGCTGACATCGCAGCCTCAATCTTCCGTGCCGTAGCCGTACAGACCGCTTCGGCCTTGAGCCATGGCTGCCAGGTATTGCCTAAGGTGCTGATGTGCGGTGGTCCGCTCACCTTCCTGCCAGAACTGCGCAAGGCGATTGCCAGCTATTTCCACATGGACTATGAACAGGATGTCGTGGTCGAAAAGAATGCCAACGTCATTCCTGCCTGGGGCTCTGCCATCTCTGCTCCTACCGATCAGGAGTTTACGCTCAACAGCCTCCAGCAACGTCTGGCTGGTCCTGCCCGACAGAACGCAGAACAGAAGGTACAGACCCGCAAGACTTCGGTCGAACTGCCTGCCATCTTCGACGACGAAGGCCAGTACATCGAGTGGAAGACCCGCAAGGCTGAGGCTCATATCCCGGTGCGTAACCTCGCCCACCTGCACGACAATCCAGAGCCAACCTACCTGGGCATCGACTCGGGTTCGACCACGACCAAAGTGGTGCTGATGGGTGCCAAGGGCGACATCTACTTCAAGTATTATGCCCACAACGAGGGCAACCCGATTGCGGCTGTGCGCTATGGTCTGCAGAAGCTGCAGGAGCGCTGCAAAGAGGAGAAGGTTGACCTGAAGATTGCCGGTTCGTGCTCGACCGGATATGGCGAAGATCTGATCCGTACCGCCTTCGGTCTCGGACACGGCATGATCGAGACTCTGGCACACTACATGGCAGCTCGTCGTATGTGTCCGGAGGTTTCGTTCATCCTGGACATCGGCGGACAGGACATGAAAGCCATCTATGTCGAAGAGGGCGTCCTGACCCGTATGGAGTTGAACGAGGCCTGTTCTTCGGGCTGCGGCTCGTTCATCGAGACCTTTGCCCAGACGCTGGGTCTGCCGATCGAGGAGTTTGTACTGCAGGCGTGCAAGAGCCAGCATCCATCGGACCTCGGAACCCGCTGTACGGTCTTCATGAACTCGAAAGTGAAGCAGGTGCTGCGCGAAGGGGCTTCGGTGGCAGACATCGCCGCCGGTCTTGCCTATTCCGTCGTCAAGAACTGCCTCTTCAAGGTGCTCAAGCTGAAGAACTATCAGGAACTCGGCAAACACATCGTGCTGCAGGGCGGTACGATGCGTAACGAGGCTATTGTACGTGCCTTCGAGCGACTGACTGGTACCGAAGTCTATTGCAACAATGTGCCGGAGTTGATGGGCGCTTATGGCTGTGCGTTGTATGCGCAAGCGCAGAACGATAACCTTAACCCTAACGATAACTGCAAGACACTCGACGAGCTGGTGCAGTCGGCATCCTACACCCAGAAGAACTTCCATTGCCACGGTTGCGAGAACCAGTGTGCTGTGACCCGCTACGACTTTGCCGAGAACAAATCGTATGTTTCGGGCAACAAGTGCGAGAAAGTCTTCCAGAACGGACAGCCTTCGGAATACAAGGGTGTGAACCTGAGTACCGCCAAGTACAAGGCTCTCTTTGACCGCATCAACGAGGTACACGAGGGCGGCTTGAAGATCGGTATTCCTCGCGCCCTGAACCAGTACGAGGAGTTCCCATTCTGGCACAAGTTCTTCTCGACGCTGGGCATCGAAGTGGTTCTCTCTTCGACCTCAACTTATGGACGTTACGAGAAGGGCGTACATACGGTGATGTCCGACAATATCTGTTTTCCGGCCAAACTGGTGCACGCACACATCTACGAACTCGAGGAGATGGGTGTGGATCGCATCTTCTTCCCTCGCGTGGTCTACGAGAAGGTCGAGGACAAGACGGCAACCTCGTCGTTCAACTGTCCTGTCATCATCGGTTATCCAGAGGTCGTACAGTCGTCGATTGCACCAGACCTGAAGGTTCCGATCGATTCTCCTGTCATCTCGTTCCGCGACGACAAGCTCCTGCTCGAACAGCTCATCGAGTACATGAAACCGCTCGGTTTCAAGAAATCGAGCATCAAGAAGGCCCACAAGGCTGCCCTCGAAGAGTGGGCGAACTTCGGCCGTAAGATGCGTGAGCTCAACGAACAGACTTTCCAGAAAGCACAGGCCGAGGGACGTATGTGTATTGTTCTGGCTGGTCGTCCGTACCACACGGACCCACTCATCCAGCACAAGGTGAGCGAGATGATTGCCAGCATGGGCGTCGATGTCCTGACCGAAGAGATTGCCCGTGGCATCGACATCGAGGAACGTGAATCGTTCATCCTCAAGCAGTGGACATTCGTGAACCGTATTCTCAACGCGGCCCAGTGGACGGCCCGACAGAACGGTCTGGTACATCTGGTCGAGACCACATCGTTCGGCTGCGGTCCGGATGCGTTCTTCGTTGACGAGGTACGTGCCATCATGAACCGTCACGGCAAGTCGCTCACATTGCTCAAGATCGACGACATCAACAATGTCGGTTCGATGAAGCTGCGCGTCCGTTCGTTGATCGATTCGCTCAAACTGGGCGACAAGAAGTCGCTCGAGGGCATTCATGCAGCCAAGCCATTCATCAAGCCACGCCGATTCGAGAAGGGCGACAACAAACGTCGCACGCTGCTCACTCCTTTCTTCACCGAGTACATCTCTCCGATGCTGCCATCGACCTTCAAGTTTGCGGGCTACGATGTGGAGCAGCTCCCGATGGGCGATGCCGAGAGCAATGATGTGGGTCTGCGCTATTCGAACAACGAGGTCTGCTATCCTGCTACCCTGATTGTGGGTGACTTCATCCGTGCATTGCAGTCGGGCAAATATGACCTGGATCGCACAGCAATTGCCATCACTCAGTTGGGCCAGTGCCGTGCGACAAACTACCCAGCACTGATCCGCAAGGCGATCGTCGACGCGGGCTTCCCTGAGGTTCCGGTAATTGGCATCGGTGGTTCGGATGGAGACGATAATCCGGGCTTCCACATCAACTACCTGAAGTGTGCGCCTGTGGTTCTGTATGCCACCTTCTATGGTGACTGGCTCTCGCAGTTCTATCATGCCATTGCCGTACGCGAGAAGCATAAGGGCGAGGCTCGCAGATTGCGCGACCTCTATCTGCAGAAGGGCTGTCCGATCTGCGAACGGGGTTCATACAAGGATTTCCTGGCCCTCACTCGCGAGGCTGCCGAAGCATTCAATGCCGTTGAGGTCTATGAGGATCGCACCTATCCGAAGGTTGGCATCACGGGCGAGATCTATCTGAAGTTCAATCCATACAGCCACAAGTTCGTTCCGGACTGGCTCATGGAGCATGGCATCGAGGTGATTCCTTCGACCGTCCACAACTTCTTCCTGCGCGCCTTCGTGAACTATGACTTCAACAAACAGAAGCATGTCAAGAAGATGAAGGCACCTTCGGTTGCCGTCCACTTGGGCTGGAACATGGTGCACTCTATCCTCCGCAAGTTCGAGAACGAAGCCTCGGCCTTCCGTTATTTCCAACCCGAGCTGGATATCCGAACCATCTCTGACTACGCACAGGAGGTCATCTCCCTCTCTGCTCAGTTCGGCGAGGGCTGGTTGCTCCCTGCCGAGGTGATCGGTTTCATGCGTCAGGGCTGCAAGAATGTAGTTTCGATGCAACCTTTCGGCTGTATTGCCAACCACATCGTTGCCCGCGGTATCGAGAAGAAACTCAAGACCCTCCATCCAGACCTGAACATGCTCTCCCTCGACTTCGATGGCGGCGTCTCGGAGGCTAATATAGCCAATAGATTATTATTGTTCTTGTCTTCGATAGAAGAGAACAATAATAATCTGTAAGCAGGGATCACAGGGGAAGCAGTCCCCTTAAAAAGATGTATTACTATTCTTGTCTTCGATAGAAGAGAACAAGGATAAGTAATAATCCCGAAGTTAATTCTTTTCAAAAACAATCCCCTCCTGTCACTTCGACAAGAGGGGATTATTATATGTATTGCTCTGTAACCTTATTTCAGTACCTCATCCAGCAGACGGTAGGCAGCTTCAAGCTGGGGATCAGCCTTCTCCTCGCTCACGACGTCGATCTGCATGACAGGAGCCACCTCCTTATCGTTGATCGTCTGCCAAGATGGGAGGCCTTCGCCATTAGGGTTGAAGGTCTTGATGAAGTTTGCATAGAAATTAAGGAACGTGTTCTCAACCTTGAAATCGTCCTCATTCCAGGCATAAACCAGATTGGTCTTCAGGTTGCCCATTGCATATTCGATATCAGCTGAATGGACGGCACCCTGCAAAGCCTGCTTCTGAGCCTCAGCAGCCTCAGTCTCGTCGGCATCCCTCACACCACCAGCCAGACCTGCAACCTTGCCCTTAACAGCCATAGCTGGACGTGGGTGGTTGAACTTATAGCGATAGACAGGCTGGCCTGAGGCCTTATGCAACTCTGCCCACTTCCAGGTTGGGAAAGCGGTAAACAATGCACCGGCCAACTCGGTAGCGCCCCAGCCCATCACGTCAGCATCGCTGTTGATACCGAATGCCTGCATCACCTCCTTGGTACGATCGCCGAAGCGAGGTGTCAGTACCTTCTCAAGGTTCTTAAGAGTTGGCACCTGTCCCTGCAGCAGTTGCATTGGATGTGCCTCCATCGAGTTCCAGCCCAGAAGGAGCGGAACCTGAGCCTGTTCATTCTTGGCAAAGATCTCATCGACAGTAGCGGGCAGCAGATAGCCATCGACCGCGATGCTCGACATACCCATTGGAGGAAGCAGCTTCTGAAGCGAATCGGCCGAAAGGGCACGAAGTTCTGCAATCGAACCGACACCCTTCATCTCGAGCAGGGCGACACCACTTGCCTCTGCATTGGCCAAAGGCTGTGCATACGAAGGCTTCATCTCTGCTCCGCTGGAACCCATGGCACCAGCCAAAAGATGTTTACACAATGGAGATGCCATCAGGACTGATACAGAGAATGAACCTGCAGACTCTCCTACGATAGTAATCTTCTTGGGGTCGCCACCGAAAGCAGCAATATTTTCATATACCCATTGGATAGCAGCAACCTGATCCAATGCGCCATAGTTACCAGACGTATGATTAGGAGACTCAGCAGTCAGCTCTGGGTGAGCCAGATAACCGAAGATTCCCTCACGATAGTTGGCCGTGATAGAGATGATGCCATGAGACGCCAACGAGTCACCTGCATAACGAGGCTCAGAACCAGAACCGCACATCAGACCACCGCCATTGAAGTAGATGAGCACAGGACAATCCTTAGCCTCCTGTGGAGCCCAGATATTCAGATAGAGACAATCTTCACTACGACCCTTGGCCAGGAAGTTCATATCGCCGAAGAGGTTAGGCTGCATCGGGTCATCGCCGAACTCCTTACACATCTTCACTCCCTCCCAAGCCACAACAGGCTGAGGTTCCTTCCAACGAAGGTCACCCACAGGTGCGGCAGCAAACGGCACTCCTCGGAAGACCAATCTATTCTCCTCTTTCACACCCTCAACGATACCTGCCTTGGTCATAACCTGGGTATCGGTCAATTTAGGAGCAGAATTGCAACTCCACATCAACAATGGCATTGCTGCCCAAAATAATCTTCTCATTGTGTTTTTTGTATTAAATAAACGATGGTTGGCAATCTTATTCTTGCTTATAGAGAATATACTTGAGTTCCGTTGATGGTTCCTCATCCTCGCGGAAAGACTCCTTGTATCCCTCTTTGGTAATATAGATTGGCTGTGTCATCTGCTGAGCCTTCGGTGGCAGACGCAGTTGGAAAGAACCAAGTGCATCTGTTTCGCACTGGTAGCCTCCGATGTCGATATTGGCACCAACAACAGGTTCTCCATTGGCATCGATGACCGAACCCTTGAAGTTCGAGAAGGTCTCATCGCGGTTCAAATCAAGTTCAAGCATGGTCGAGAAGCCGATACCCAATGCCATCGTAGTCTGGATGGTATCGTAGAACGGAGCCATGAAGGAGACTTCGACCGCTCCTCCGCGACGGAATCCCGGTAACTCCTGAAGCGGAATCTCTGTATTGTAGCAGGAATCTGGAATGGTATAAATCTGACCATCGACCATCAGCGTCCCCTCCTGATGCGGCAGATGAGACACAAGATCGTAGAAACGGATGGATGTAGAGACCGGTGTAATGAGATAGGCTGCTGCGCCCAACAAAACCGATATAACGATAACCGATGTGGTCATAATCTGATTGCGACGACGACGATGACGGGCAAACATCACATCGAACGGCACATCCATCAGTCGCGAAACGATCTGCATGAAAGCTCGTTCGTCGCCATCAGCCACACGATCGATACACAGCAGCTCCTGATCCGGATGGACGCTTACGTATTCGCACATGTACTTCGGCATACACTCGCGTGAACCGCCACTGTAAGGGATGCCATCGATGACGAGCGGGATGATATGGTTGATGCGTCCGTGCTCGATGAAATACTGAACCTCCTTGCTCACCCATTCGGAACGGGCAGAACGACGGGAACAGATCAGAATCAGGTATTTTGAGTTCTCAAGGTTTTTGTCGATAATCTCAGACAGTACACCGGTGGTAAGATCGGTTCGATCACGGAAGATTGGTCGCAGATAGTGATTCTGAGGATTGACTGGATTGGGCATGTTTGCAGGCAAACGATAGTGTTCCAACCGAGTCTGCAACCAATCTGCCACCTTTGCATCGTGATGACTATAACTGATAAAAGCGAGATTCATAGAGTAGTAGTGAAAGGTTTCAAATGTAAATTATTCCAATATATTAAGGTTCTGGGTATAATTGCTGAATCTTGAGCGACTCCTGATAGTTGCGCCTGATACGTTCGTTACCAGGATCAACTTCGACGGCACGATTGATATAGAAGATCGCCTTCTTGAAGTCGCGAAGTCGGCAATAGACATTGTAAAGATGGAGCAGACGGACGCCCATCTTCTCACGATAAACCTCAGGCTCCTCTTTGAAATAAGGTTCGAGGTCTGCCAGGGAAACCAGATTACACTGCAGGCATTTGTTGTAATCGCCCAAGTGATAAGCACAACCACCAATGCGGTAATTGATTTCTGAGAGATCGTCGGCATAGCGGATCTGTCCGTTGATCTCATCCATATAGATCTTCTGGGCCTCCTCCAGGCACATCAGTGCTCGGTTATAATCCTTCTGCGACTGATAGAGTTCGCCCAATTCCGACAGACAGCTTGCCAGGAAACGGGAATAGGCTTTCTTGTTGCGCTGAATGGCGCGACGATAGTGTGTCTCGGCCGCAAGGAGATTGACTTCGGCCTCCTCCTGCTGGCCGTGTTTCATCAGGATACATCCCAAGCTCTTGTAGGCATAAGCCAGACGTGCCTCATAAAGATAAGGTTTGGTGATGCTGAGATCCTCAAGGATTCGGACGGCCTCACGGCTCATCTGGGAAGATTCATCGCCCCAACGCTCCATCATACAGTTGGCAGCCTGCGAGAGCAGAACGGCGTACTGGGAATCGAGATCCTTCAGCTGTGTCTCGACGCGGAGTGAGTGCAGACCCAAGATACTGCGGCGGAAGAAATGGTCGGCCTTTTCGTATTGTTTGGTTCGCAGATAGTTCAAGCCTAACATATTACAGTACTCAGCCTCATCGCGCAAAAGTGAAAGGGTATCGGAACGCGACAAGCGGATGGAATCATAAAGTGGCAGACAATGCTCCATCATACGGACTCCCTCCTCACGTCGTCCCATACGGCTCAAGGTCAGGGCCATATAACATTGTGCACGAAGCAGCGTGGCCGAATCGTTGCGGGACTGAGCGGAATAGGTCAGGCTCTCATATACCTTGTAAGCCTCCTTGAAGTCGGCATGGCCCAACATCAGACGGGCATAAACCAGCATGTTATAGACATTGGTGGTATCGACCATTGCCAATTCGCGAATGAGGGTCGCAATCTTCTCTGCTACATTAGGTCCACCCTGCATGCGAAGCAGGTCACACTGTCGCAACACAGCATTACGCAACTCCTTCTGCTGACGATGGAGGTTCTTCTCAGAGTTAGACATCGATTCAGAAGCCTCAGTCAAACGACTGATGTTCTTTCGCTGCATGGCCAGATGTCCGGAGAGGTCCAACTTGTCGTAGGCGGCAATAGCACTCTCGAAGTTTCCATCACGCACCATCTCCATGATGCGCTTCTCTTCGGCAGTCAGTGCCGTCAGGTCCAGCTTGACGAAACGATCGATGTAGTTGTCGATATTATCAAGTTTGGTCTCGTATTCGCGCTGAAGTTCTTCGAGCTTCTTTTCATAATCCTCTTTGGTAATATGCTGCTGTTGCAGATTGACGGCCAACTGACGCTGATCCTCTTCGTAACGGGAGGTAGCCTTCTCGGTGGCATGACGCACCATATTACGACGAACCTCCATCAACTTCTCGGTGCGGCAGAGATAGATGTTGATGCGCGATTCATCACCTGTAATGTAAAGGTGCTCGAGAGATGTTTCGTCAGCAATGGAGTAGCCGGATTTGATGCATCGACGCACAATGATTCGATCGCCTGGTTTCAGCTGACGGAAGCGAAGTGAGAACTCGCCCTTGGCATCTGAAACAGTCGAAGCGGCGTTGGTGACCACAATCTCAACGTTTGCGAGTGGCACCTTCTCCATCTTGTCATTGTACTCAAATACAAATCCTTTCTGTATAGACTGTCCGAACATGGTCGATACGGACAAGACCATCACCGAAATTATCGTAATCAGATTTAAGTTTTTCATATCATTTGGAGTCAAGGATGCGAACATCCTGTAGTTACATAGTTATCGTATTTTCATAGCGTTTTCTGGGATCAGATGTCGATATCCCGACTAAAGGATATCGTACACCTGAAGCAAATTACTGATGCGAGGCTCGTAGTCATTCGCTTTGTCCTTCTCGCTGTTCCAACCATCACCGCGGAACCAGATAGCCTGGCAACCGAGGGAAAGTGCTGGTTGGATATCCTTGTCGAAGCTATCGCCAATGACGGTCACATCCTTGGCAGGAATGCCTAACTGCTCAATCGCAATCTGGAAGATCTGCGGATCCGGCTTGCGGACACCGGCAACTGTACTATCGACTACGACCTTGAAGCAACGCAGCAGACCGAAGTCCTGCAAAACGGCTGACAGGTTTCCGTAGAAGTTGCTGACCAGAGCCAGATCATATTTCTCCGAGAGATACTCGACCACCTGGAAGGCGTCCAGGGTGCAACGACGTGCATAGTCGTAACAGATACCAGCCATGAAATCGACAAAGTGCTGAATGATCTCAGCCTTCTCCATGATCGGCACCTCGCCGTCGCTGGTCAGTCGGAGGGTTCTCTCCAATATATCCTGTGATAGCATCCCCTGCTGGAGCAGATAGTCCATCTGGATGCCAATGCGCACCTGCATGAGCTCGAAGAAATTCTGATCCGGAGTGATGACGTTCATCATCGAGAGATAGCGCTCTCCATAAATGTATGCCTCGCGGAACTGTTCCTTGGTGATAGGCAACGAAGCCTGAGTGTAACTGTCCCAAAGGACCTCTGCCCAGTGCTTGCCATTGCTATCGATGGTGGCACCATAATCTAATATCAATCCTTTCATTTGTATGTAAGTGTGTCTATTGCTTTAGTTTAACGATGAATAACCCAATAATTATCCATATAATTTCTCGAATACGTGTGGCGAAACTGATGCTGACCGCTACCGGGAATAGTTCGGGTAGCGTTGGAGCCAATGCCTGCAAAGCCAGGAAGATGCCCCCCTCGCGGGTTCCCATCTGCATCGGACTGAAGAAGAGCAGATTGGCAAACAGGCTGCTGAATGCGACCACCAGATAAGCGGAGGTATAACTGCTCAATGCACTGTCAGGAAAGACAATCTGCATCAGGACCCAATACTCAACGACATTGACCATGCGTGAGGCCAATTCCAGCAACAAGGCGTTGCAGAAATAGGCAGGATGCTCGGACAGCAACGTCTTCAGGCTGGTTATCCAGGTACGCTTTACCGCATAACGATATCCGCAAACGACGAAAACGATAACGAAAACGGTAACAAGGATGAGGACATTGACGTTCACATGGTCCAATTGCTCACTGACCAGCTGGAAGCTCATCATCACACCAATCAACCAGAAGAGGATGTGACTGAGCACATGCATCATCGCATAATAGGTCACTGCGCTATTGGCAGCCTGATTCTCCATCTGCTTACGCAAGTGGTAGATGCGCCAAGGTTCACCGCCCAATAGTCCGAATGGAGTTACATAGTTGAGCGCATAACCGCCAATGGTGAGTTTCAGCGTCTGCATCCATCCGATGCTAGCATCGGACTTGAAACACCGGATCACATAACGGAAACTGGCAGTATTGAGACAATAACCGATCGCCCAGACAGCTACGCATGCCACCAACGCCCAGTTCCAACGAAGCATATTCTGCCACAACAGACTTGGATCAGCCTGCCAGACCATCCATCCAAGGACAACCAGACATAGGGCAAAGAGCAGCTTCTTAATCATTGCACAGCTTCTCGTGGCTACGCCACATATAAAGTAAAAGAACGTTTCCGATCAGAATCTCGGCTGCGAAATAGAGCCAAGGCATTCCCACCATGAGGGCCACACACAGGGTGATGGCACGACAGTTGAAGGTGAGAATGTTGCAATACTTCATCAGCGGACGGGATCCACGGACGAGTGTTTCGAAGGCTTCAGCACCCAACAGGGTCGAAGCGTTCTCCTCTTGTCCCATCAGACGACGACGTAATGCCTGCAGATGGGGTGTATAAGACTCCTGAGCCAACGTGTAGCTCTTGTAGAACCACATGAAAAGCTTATAGAGCGGTGCATCCGCATAGCGGAGCTGATTGTATTCGTCGATGATCTGACGCGAATCGTCGAGCTCGCTGCCACTCTTGCCATTGACCAGGAAGAGATGGAACTGACGATAGTAGTCGGCCAGACAGGCCTGGTATCGGTGACTCATTCCAGCGGTTGCCGCAAGAATCCAGACCCAATATCCCCATTCGGGAGTAAGACGCAGACAGATGCAGACATAAATGCAAATGAACCAGATGTCACCACATGCACCATCCAGAATACGTCCCAGTCGGCTGTATTGCTTCGTCATGCGGGCCAACTGTCCGTCGGCGCTATCGCAGATATCTGCCATCACCAGCAGTGCCATACCTAACAGATTCAATTGCCAGTCGGATGGATAGAACAGCAATCCGGCACCAATGCCCAGAAAGATGCTTACGATCGAGATGAAGTTGGGTGTCCAACCAAACTTCTCGCCGATCAATGCCAATCCGAATCCCATCGGGCGATAGAACCACAAGTCAATGGGTTCCTCCACATCGGGATGCTTGAGCGAAGCTGCGTAGCGACTATCTGATTTAACTTTGAACACAGATTGAACGGATTAAACAGTCATTAAAGAATCTGAGCGATGGCTTGTGATGCCTCTCCCCTGCAGCTGCTGAAGCTCGGAAAGTCATTGACATCGATGATCATCGGTCCCTGTTCGGTCAAGATCAGATCAATACCGAAGATCTCCAAGCCCAAAACTGCGCGTACACGTTGAACCAACTCTGCATACTGCGCATCAGGCCAGCAATGTTCACCAACAGCATAGACCTTGACAAGCGGTCCCTCCAGATGTCGTGTGACAATGATGTCGGTATAACCCTCAGCGGCCAATTCGAGGATTCGGCTGTCGGCCTGTAGTGGCGTCTCGACGCGAAGTACATCGCCCGAAGTTACCCCACGCGGATGCATCGCCTTGACCCAACCTGGAAGAAGCTGCTGCAACTCCGGTTCACACTGGAACATCTGGTCCTCGGAAGGTTCATAGCTCCAAAAGGGAACGACAGGAACACCTGCAGCTTGCAGCATCTCTAAGGTTGTCGAACGACTTTGAACCGTAACCTGTACGGCCGATGGACGGTTCAGAACAGAAACACCCTCTCGTTCGAGTTGTTGCAGCGACAGCAGACTCTTCCATCGACGGGCCATGCTCACAACGCATTGCAAATCCGACAACTCGCCACTGGCCACCGCCTGCGGCAGATGCTCTTCGTGCCAGTACCGAACTTCGTGGCCCTTCGACTGCAACTGTAGTCCGACGGCCTCGAGTATAGCGGCATCCTTCGGCACATTCCCATTGGGAGAATATTCTTCGGCGCGATAGATCAGACCGCATCTGAGATGCGCATCAGCTCCTCCTGCCAGAAACGATTCCGCCTTTTGAATATCGGACTTATGATCGATATCCATGACCTGATCGAAAACACTGGCACGGATGACTACGCCAGCCTCCAACAAGGCACGCTGGAAATTACGCATTCTCGACTGACCGGTAACCAAACAGTTTTCCAATATCGGCAGAATCGTCCTTTTGTCCATGCCATAAATGCCACCACTGACGTAAGGAGCGGGACCTTGGTCGGAGAAAGCGGCTATATGACCATCAGCATCGGTGCTGACCCAAAGCGGTTTCTCGTCATCAACATAGGGAGTAACGACAAAACGGAACTCCTGACTCTGCTCAAAATCCTGTACATAACGGGCAAAATCCGATTCGCGGAAGATGGTATCGACCGTAGTACAGACAAAAGGGCCATCGGGCATGATCTGACAGAGTGCAGAGAGACTATGCATGGAACTTGGAGTACTCTCAACAAGCAACTGTAGCGTAACCTGCAGATGAGACTTCCGCCACGCCTCAAGGTAGGCATGAACCTCGGTCATCTGTCGATTAACAATCACAGAAATGTGATCGGCGCCCTGACGCAGGAAAATGCCAAGCAATCGGGCAATCATCGGCTCTCCAGCCAATGGTACCAAAGGCTTGGGTTGAGGTATTCCCTCCTGAGCCAGACGCGACCCCTCTCCTGCTGCAATGATGGCGTAATGCATTCTTTTTTCTTTGTGGCCGATATACACATTTATATATATATCTTGAACCGCGTGCAAAGATACTACTTTTTTCCTATTTTCAGGCAACTCAGGGAATAAAAATGTAGAAAAAGTCACGAAAATGGGGAGAAAATCGAGGTTTTGGGAACGTAAAACAACAAAAAAGGGCACAAAAATGCATTTTTTCGCATTTTTTTGATGTTCAAATTAAAAAAACTCCCTATATTTGCATCGTACAAAACAATGTACTAGTACAAATAAATCTAATCACAAATTCTTACAACTATGGAAGAGTTAGTAAAAAAAATCAATGAGCTCGCTGCTGCTTTCGCAAAGGACGCTGAGGCTCAGGTCGTAAAGGGTAACAAGGCTGCAGGTCTTCGCGCACGTAAGGAGGCTCTCGAAATCAGCAAGCTGATGAAGGAGTTCCGCGTAAAGTCTAACGAGGCAGCTAAGGCTTAATCAACCACGACTTTTACCTAAAGGGAAGCATCCATGAAAAACACAGGATGCTTCTTTTTTTGTATATTCGGTGTTACCGGAATCCCAACAGAAACCTTAACATAACTACACATGCGGGCGCGTTTATTATCTCTACTTATTGTATTATTTTACTCGACACTTTCTTTTGCTCAACTCCAGTTTTCGGATTCGTTGAGAGTGTCGCTTCTCACCGTAGCCGATGGTGAAGATGCCTACGAATGTTTTGGCCATACCGGACTACGTGTCACCGACTTAAAGAACAACACCGACATCGTCTTTCATTACGGTGTCTACAACTATACTGAACCTAATTTCATCTGGCACTTCGTCGAGGGCAAATGCAACTACAGCATGGGAGCATGCTATGCCAACGACTTCTTCCACCAGCACCAGCGCCGCCGACTGAATATCGTCGAACAGAAGCTCTGTCTTGACTCTGCCCAGAATGTCAATCTGGTCCAGGCCCTCGTCGAGAACTATGCCCCACAGAACAGGCACTACCGTTACAATTTCTTCTTCGACAACTGCGCAACCCGTCCATTCGACATGATCAACCGATGGACCAACGTCCAGTACGACACCACCTATTACAATCCCGTCATCACGCTACGTGATATGATTCAGGAGAAAACCGGCAAAGGCAACTGGCTGGATTTCGGTATCTCGATTGCGGTTGCAGGACGAGCAGACCAAACGGCCTCTTTCCGCGAACAGATGTTCCTCCCCTCCTATCTGTGCATGGCTATTACTCATGCCACCAACAACGGCAATCCGTTGGTACAAGAGGTTGTGACTCACAACTACTCAAACAAGGAAGAATACTCTTCGGACTCGCTTTTCAGCCCATTGATTACTGCCTTTATCTTTGCCTTCCTGGCCATAGCTCTGATGATAAAACAAAATCGAGAAATATTCTTAGTTGGGCAATACCAGAAATCGACCTACATCACATCCTCGATATTTGATTCTGTTTGGCTTTTTGTAACGGGTGTTGCAGGTTGCATTATCTGGTTCCTGAACTTCTATTCTGAGCACCCAGCTGTCGATAATAATCTCAATTGTCTATGGCTTTTGCCAACAAATCTGCTTTTTATGGCCATAATTTGGATAAAAAAGGCAGAAAATGTTTGCCGTATCTATTTTTTTATTATCTTTGCGGCCGAAATTATTTATATTATTAGTGTTTGCATGAGCGCGCAATACATCCATCCGGCATTTATTCCGCTGCTGATTGGCATCGCGGCAAGAGCCAAAGTTAGAATCGGCGTATCGTTCAACCTCAGCATAACACGAGGCAACCAGACAAAGTAAATGAAGAACAAGAGCATACTATCCTCAACACTCCTGCTGTTGGTCGCTGTCAATGTGATGGCCGCCGACCCGAAAAGCAGAGGATTGGCTCCGAAACTGATTATCGGAATCACCGTCGATCAGCTTCGGACCGACTACCTGTATGCTCTCGAAGAACAGTTGAGCGAAGGTGGTCTGAAGATGCTGCTCGACAAAGGCGTGGTCTACGAGCAGGTGCTGTTTGATGTAGATCATCCCGATGCTACCGAGGCAATGGCAGTACTGGCCACCGGTTCCTACGCCTTCAACAACGGCATCCCCTCGAAGGATGTCTATAATCCCCACTCGCTGAAGCGTCAGTCAATCTTTGCCGACAAGGATTATCTGGGCAACTTCACCGACGCAAACTATTCGGCCAAAGCACTGATCAGTACAACCCTGGCCGATGAATTGATGACGGCTTCCGACAACACCAGCCGCATCTACTCGATTGCTCCCGATGCCGAAGCTGCCATCATCGGAGCAGGTCACACCGCAAACTGTGCTTTCTGGATCGACGAGAAACAGGGCAAGTGGGCCTCGACCACCTATTATCGCAATTTTCCGAACTACGTCGAACGCAAGAACAAGGATAAGCCCCTGGCCTACCACATGAGTGAGGCTGTTTGGCAACCGCTGCAGAAGAACAAGCAGCTCGCCATCATGCCATATCACTACGACGTCAACGGCTTCAATCATGTCTTCTACGACCACGGACAGCCGGTTTACAGCTGGTTCAAGAGCAGCGCGCTGGTCAACGACGCCATTGTCGAACTCTCGAAAGTCCTGCTGACTACCGGGTCGCTGGGTAACGGCAAGAATACCGACATGCTCCAGCTGACGCTTTATTGCGGCACCTGGTTGCACGACAGCCCAGATAAGTATGCAGAGGAACTTCAGGACATCTATCTGCGCGTTGACCAAAGCATCAAGAACCTGCTCGAGATCGTCGACAAACAGGTCGGCCTCGACAATACCTTCATCTACCTGCAGAGCACCGGCGAGACAACAGCTCTCCGTTCGCAGCACGATGATACCAAAGCAGGAACCTTTACCGCCACCCGTTGCACTTCCCTTCTGAACAGCTATCTGGTGTCGCTCTATGGCAAAGGCAACTATGTAACTGACTTCTCGGATTTCCAGATCTACCTCGATCACCGCAGCATCGAACAGAAGAACCTGAAGATGCGTGACGTACAGCAGGCTGCTGCCGAATTCGTCATGATGTTCAGCGGAGTCGAAGATGTAGTAACCCAATATCAGATTCTGCACGATGACTCGAACGAACGCATCAAACGCATGCGCCGAGGCTATGACCGCAAGAGTGGCGGTGACCTCGTAGTCAGTCTGCAGCCAGGTTGGACATTCAAATACAAGGACAGCGGACCGGAACAGCCTCAGATGAGGCACGACATCGCACCAGGTCCAGCCATCCTCTTTGCACCAAACTCACTCGAGCCTCAAGTGGTTTCGACTCCGGTAGATGCAACAGTCATCGCTCCTACCGTTGCCAATGCCATCCGAATCCGCGCTCCAAGCGGATGCAAGACAACGAGAATGAGTGTATTGTGAGTATAAAGTTAGCCAATCTAGTTAATCTAGAAATAAATTTAACCGATTATGAATTTTAATGACATATTGACCAAACTGTTCGGCAACAAGTCGCAGCGTGACGTAAAAGCTATCCAGCCATGGGTGGACAAGATTAAGGCTGCCTATCCTGCTATTGAAGCAATGTCGAACGATGAATTGCGTGCCCGTAGCCAGGCATTGATGCAGCAGATGCAGGAAATGGTGGCTGCCGACCGCAAGAAGATTGAGGAACTGAAGGCTACAGTTGAGAGCCTCGAAGTAGAAAAACGCGAAAAGGTCTGGACTGAGATCGACGATCTGAAGAAGAAGGTTCTGACCACCTTCGACGATCAGTTGACCGAAATCCTTCCAGAGGTATTCGCCATCGTCAAGCAGACCGCATATCGTTTTGCACAGAATGAGACCGTTGAGGTAACTGCTACCCAGATGGACCGTGACCTGGCTGCTACCAAGGATTTCGTTACCATCGAAGGCGACAAGGCTATCTACAAGACAACCTGGTTGGCTGGCGGCAACCCTGTACGTTGGGATATGTGCCACTACGACGTTCAGTTGTTCGGTGGTGTAGTTCTGCATCAGGGTAAGATTGCCGAGATGGCTACCGGTGAGGGTAAGACCCTCGTTGCTACCTTGCCGGTCTTCCTGAATGGTATGACCCACAATGGCGTTCACGTCGTTACTGTCAACGACTACCTCGCCAAGCGTGACTGCGAGTGGATGGGTCCTCTCTATCAGTTCCACGGACTGAGCGTAGATTGCATTGACCGTTACGAGCCAAACAGCGAGCCACGTCGTCAGGCATATAACTGCGATATCACCTTCGGTACCAACAACGAGTTCGGTTTCGACTATTTGCGCGATAATATGGCCACCCACCCAGAGGATCTGGTACAGCGTGAGCATAACTTCGCCATCGTCGATGAGGTGGACTCTGTATTGATCGATGATGCCCGTACCCCACTCATTATTTCCGGTCCTACCCCACGCACCTCTGAATATAGCGACGAGGAGCTCTATCAGGAGTACCGTCCACGTGTCGAGAAGCTGGTCAATGCCCAGAAGGCTTTGGCTACCCAGCTCCTCACTGAGGCCAAGAAGAAGGTGCTGAACGAAGACAAGGAGACTCGCGACGAAGGTGCTGTACAGCTCTATCGCGCTTATCGTGCATGGCCTAAGAGCAATGCCCTCATCAAGTTCCTCAGCGAACAGGGTGTCAAGCAGGAAATGCTTCGTGCCGAGGCTACCTTCCTCGAGAACAACCAGCAGCGTATGCCTGAGGCTCTCGAGCCACTCTACTTCGCTATCGAGGAGAAGAACAAGAGCGTTGACCTGACTGACAAGGGTATCGAAATGCTGACTGGCGAGGGCGAGGATCCTAAGTTCTTCGTTTTGCCAGATGTAGGCTCTGAGATTGCTGAGGTTGAACATTCTTCACTGACCGACGAAGAGAAGGCAGCCAAGAAGGACGAAATCATGGATCAGTTCACCACCAAGGGCGAACGCGTGCATGCAGTAAACCAGCTCTTGAAGGCTTACACAATGTTCGAGAAGGATGTGGACTACATCGTATCGGAGGATGGCAAGGTAAAGATCGTCGATGAGCAGACCGGCCGTATCATGGAGGGTCGTCGTTGAAGCGATGGTCTGCATCAGGCTGTAGAGGCCAAGGAGCACTGAAAGGTTGAGCAGACCACCCAGACCTTTGCAACCATCACCCTGCAGAATTATTTCCGTATGTACCACAAGCTTTCGGGCATGACCGGTACAGCAGAGACCGAGGCTGGCGAGTTCTGGGACATCTACAAGCTGGATGTTGTCAGCATTCCAACCAACCGTCCGATCGCCCGTCAGGATATGGATGACCGCATCTATCGCAGCAAGCGTGCCAAATATAAAGCAGTCATTGCTCAGGCCAAGGAATATGTAGCTCAGGGTCGTCCTGTACTGATTGGTACCACTTCGGTCGAAATCTCTGAGTTGCTCGAGAAAGCCTTCAAGCAGAATGGCATCCAGCCAAACGTGCTCAATGCTAAGTTGCACCAGCGTGAGGCTGAGATCGTGGCCAAAGCAGGTATGGCAAGCACCGTGACCATCGCTACCAATATGGCGGGTCGTGGTACCGATATCAAGCTTTCGCCTGAAATCAAGGCTGCCGGCGGTTTGGCCATCATTGGCACAGAGCGTCACGAGAGCCGTCGCGTGGATCGCCAGTTGCGTGGTCGTGCCGGTCGTCAGGGAGACCCTGGTTCTTCGGTATTCTTCGTTTCGCTCGAAGATAACCTGATGCGTATCTTCGGTTCGGACCGTATCGCCAAGCTGATGGACAGCAAGATGTTCGGTATGACCGACGATGATGTGCTCGAATCATCGATGCTCTCAAGCAGCATCGAGAAGGCTCAGAAGAAGGTCGAAGAGAATAACTATGGTATCCGTAAGCGTCTGCTCGAGTACGATGATGTCCTCAACAAGCAGCGTGAGGTTGTTTATACCCGTCGCCGTCACGCTTTGATGGGCGAGCGCATCGGTGTTGACTTCATGAACATGGCTTACGATGTTGCTGCAGAGCTTGTCAAGGAGTACAGCAACAATAACAATGATCTCGAATCACTCAAGCTTGAAATCTTCCGTAACTTCGGTGTGAACGTTGAACTTGAGGAGAAAGATATGAAGGGCATGTCTGACGATGCGTTGGCCGAGAAGATCTACGTAGCCGCCATGCAGAACTTCAACAAGCGAGGCGACGAACTCGAAGAGAAGATTGGTCCTCAGCTGGTACAGATCTACGAGCGATTCAAGGAGAATGGTCAGGTCAAGAATGTCATCATTCCATTTACCGATGGCAAGAAGATCTATCAGATTCCGGTTAACCTCGAAGAGGCAGCCAACACCAATGGTCACAATGTGATGAAGACCTTCTTGAAGGTTATCCTCCTGCACGTCATCGACGAAGCTTGGAAGGAGAACCTCCGCGACCTGGATGATCTCAAGCAGTCTGTTCAGAATGCTCACTACGAGCAGAAGGATCCACTCCTCATCTACAAGGTAGAGAGCTATGGCATCTTCGAGCGAATGGTAACACGCATGAACAGCAAGGCTGTACGCGTACTGATGCGCAGCCAGTTGCATATACCAACTCCACCACCAGCCGAAGTAACCGAGAATGCAGCTTCTGCTCCAGCACAGGATCAGTTCAAGACTGCAGCACCAGAACGTCGTCAGGACTTCAGCCGCATGCAGGCTAGCCACGCACAGATGGGTTCTGCATTGTCCGATCGTCCAGCAGTTCCTGGTCAGGCACCAGCTCCACAGCCAGTGCGTCGTCCAGTCGTTGCTCAGCCACATGTTGGCCGTAATGAACCATGTCCATGCGGTAGTGGCCTGAAGTACAAGAATTGCCACGGCAAAGGACTTTAATTAAATAAAAACAGGTAGTAAAAGACACTCCTCATCTATTGATCGTGCCCCTTTTACTACCTGTTGTTTTTCAATAGCATCTCATTCACTCACCTAGAACAACTCTCATTACACTCATGAAAAAGATTCTAACTTCTTTGTTACTGCTTGGCTCCCTTCTTCCGGTTCAAGCAAGCGTTTCGATCCAAACCGTAGGGGGTTGGTTCGAGAGCGGTTATGTCACCTGGAGTCCAGTTGAGGGCGCCACTGGTTACAATGTCTATTATAAGGCAACTTCTGCTACAGATTACATTCAGCTCGATGCACCACTGGTGCGCGAGTACAAGGAATATGGCCGTGCAGACGTATTGGGCGTCACTGCCGGCAACTATCAGTTCAAGGTAGTTCCTGTCAATGCCAATGGCGAAATGACGGCAGAGGCTACCGAAACCGCTTCATTCGAGGTCAAAGCGCACGACCGTGGTGGCTTTGCCCACTTCAAGACTGCCAGCACAACCTTCAAGCCAGAAAATGGTATCGGTGCCTACAAGAACGATGGTACCCTCAAGGAGGGTGCTAAAGTGATTTACGTCTACGCCAACAATGCCAAGGAGGTTACGACCGACGTCATCACCGATTCAAAAGGCACGAAAACTACCGCCAAGGGTTTTCAGACCATCATTGATCTCTATCAGAAAGGTTACGATAAGACCCCAATCGACTTCCGCATCGTAGGCACTATCAAGGCGGCAGACATGGATAAGTTCTCCTCGTCAGCCGAAGGTTTGCAGATCAAGGGCAACAAAGCCTATAGCGAAATGAACATCACCATCGAAGGTGTAGGTAATGATGCCACCATCCATGGTTTTGGATTCCTGATCCGCAATGCCTGCTCTATTGAACTTCGAAACTTCGGTATCATGTGGTGCATGGATGATGCCGTCTCGATGGACACCGATAATTCGAACCTCTGGATTCACAACCTCGACCTCTTCTATGGTCGTCCGGGCGGTGCTGCAGACCAGAAGAAGGGTGATGGTACACTTGACATCAAGGGAGATTCCAAATACTCGACCCTCTCCTACAACCATATGTGGGACAATGGCAAGTCTAGCCTCTGCGGCATGACCTCGGAATCAGGTCCAAACTATCTGACCTATCACCATAACTGGTTTGACCATAGTGATTCGCGTCACCCGCGTATCCGCACCATGTCGGTCCACATCTATAATAATTATTATGATGGCAACTCAAAGTATGGCGTAGGAGCAACCACAGGAGCAGATGTCTTTGTCGAAAACAATTATTTCCGTAATTGCAAGTACCCAATGCTCTCTTCGAAGCAGGGTTCGGATGTACACAACGGTGTAGGCACTTCGGACCAGACCAAGGGAACCTTCTCGGGCGAAACTGGCGGTAGCATCAAAGCCTTTGGCAACTACATGACCGGACAGAAGAGTTTCGAGCCATACGTTGCCGGTGATGCCACTTATAGCAAACACTTTGATGCCTACGTTGCAACCACTCGCGACGAGCAGGTACCATCGACAGTGGTTGCCCTGCTCGGTGGCGACACCTATAGCAATTTCGATACAGACTCGGAACTGATGTACTCAGGTTATCAGTGTGACGCAGCCAGTGAGGTTCCAGGCATCATCCAAGGAGCTTATGGCGCTGGTCGATGCCAACACGGAGACTTCTCATGGACCTTCGGAGCAAGTGAGGATAACAACGACCAAGTGATTACAGCCCTCTCAACCGCACTTCAGAACTATCAATCTACCCTCGTAGGCTTCTATGGTGAGACCATCAACAATGGAGGTGGTTCAGGCGATGGCAACAACGGTAGCAGCAACGATGGTGGCGATGACAACGACGATGCAGGTGATGATGACGGCAGCGATAATGCACCAATTGAAGGTACTCAGATCTGTCACTTCTCAAACAATACGCCATCCCTCTCCATGGTCAAACTTGCTTCTGGTAACTACTCGAACAGCAAGGGCTCAGTTTCCTACAACGGAACCACCTACAGCAATTGCATCAAGATGGAAACTGCGACCGATATCGTCATCACACCAACCTCAAATTGCACTGTCACCCTTATCTTCGGTGGATCGACTGCAGCTGGAGGCAAGAAGATCAAACTGGACGATGTCAGCAAGACTCTCGACGCCAACGGACAGTTCTCGTTTGAAGCGAAGGCTAATACTGCAGTTCATTTGAAGAAGGGTGATGGCATCAACCTCTTCCTCATCGTATTCAAAGCAGACGAGACTGATCTCTCTGATATCATTCTTGATTCAATCAAGAACTTATTTTACAACCTGAATGGACAGGTCGTTTCTCGTCCAGAGATGAATACCTTCATCATTCACAATGGCAAGAAGTGCCTGATCAAATAACTTGGTCAATAAACATACAAAAAAACGCCAGCAGAAAAAAAACTGTTGGCGTTATTATTTGTTATTGAACCTCCTCGTTCAAGAAAACCTCGAGCATCGTGTAACCTGAAGCATCGAGTTTGTTTCCGTCAGAAGGATCTTTAGGATTGAGGCCATGGGCTTTCTCCCATTTGTCGGGCATTCCATCATGGTCGGAATCTTTCTCCGGTTTGCAAGAGCGAAGCAGTGGCCAACCGCCGACATCGGTTTGGGAATCGATGATTCCGGTCTTGGCCGATGGATCTGCAACCTTTTTCTTGGTTTTGTAGGCAGCACCCTCACAGGTAGCAGTACCGCTCTCTACATCTCCAACGATACGGGTATCGACAGCGTCACGATGTAGCGATGCTCCAGCCTGTTTCAGGACCAAAGGATAGGCCTCGGCCGCAGACTGCTGGATGATTGGCATGGCATCCCATGGTTCGAGCAAACGCAACGAATCTACAACCGATCCGTTGGCAGGATGCACGCCCAACCAGTTATCTGCCGAGATTTCAGGAGCCCCCTCCATCACATTGTCAGCAATATACCATCGACCGAATTTGCCACCACCCCACGAAGGGTTGGCGATTCGTTCGTGTACCTTGCCTGGTTCCGTTGCAGGACCTGGTTTGTAGTAGTTCGCTACCATATTTATGGTCGTGAACGAGAATTCCTCGGCTCGCTTCGCTTCGATTCCACCACCGCCATAACAGCTATTGTATCCCCAGTTGTAGATAACATTGTTGCGGTAATCTGTGAACATCGAACCGCCACAGAACCGGGGATTACGACTCGAATGATTGGCAATCAGATTGTGGTGATAAGTGCAATGATTTCCGCCCCAGATACCACCGAAACCATGAGGACCCTTCATGTGGCCAGAGGCAAAAAGACTCTCCGTTACCATGCACCATTGGACAGTAACATCCTCGCAATGGTAAATGGACATAGTTTCGTCAACACTCCACGAGGCAGAAACATGGTCGAGAATAATATTTTTGTGGTAACGGGAACTGATGGCATCAGACTCGGTATGAGTCTCGTCTCCCAGACGGACACGAATATAACGGATAATGATCTGATCAGCATCGATCGACAAAGGATAACCCTTCAAACAGATACCATCACCAGGGGCTGACTGACCTGCAATGGTAATATTGGGGTGCTTGATTCGCAACTGACTCTGAAGGTCGATAGTACCAGACACCTTGAAGATGACAGTTCTTGCACCCTCAGCCTCAACCGCTTCACGCAGGCTGCCAGGGCCACTATCGTTCAGATTCGTGACCTCATAGACCTTACCACCTCGACCGCCTTGGGTATATTTGCCATAACCTTCGGCAGTAGGAAACGCTAAGACTTGCGATTCTGCGGCATAAACGGGGGCGTTACCCAACAGGGTAAGACCAAGAGCCCATAAGGATAGTGTAGCTGGAATGTGCATGATTCAATTAGTTTACACAAACTTTATAATAAAATTCATCATCGCCGGCGAGAAGCTCGTTGCGGCGATGATCTTTTTGGATAGCGATGATCTTCTTGCGTTGTCCCTCTACATGGACGGTGTCGTTGGTGTGAGGCACATCCTCCTTGCGCAAGGCATAGAGGAAGACATCAAAAGGATCATCGCCTGGATTGGCCGTATCTGCCGGCTCGTAAATGTTCCAGATATAGGTCATTGAAGAATCAAAGTTGTGGGAGCTTCGACAGATACTCCTCAAGCTCAGCATCGGTTGGGATGTAGTCGGTCATGGTCTTCGAATTATAGTGCTCGTAAGCAACAAGATCGAAGTAACCGGTACCGGTCAGACCGAGAACGATATTCTTGGCCTCGCCAGTCTCCTTGCACTTGAGTGCCTCGTCGATGGTAGCACGGATAGCATGGCTTGACTCTGGTGCAGGAAGGATACCCTCGGTACGAGCAAAGAGAGTAGCGGCCTCGAATACCTGAGTCTGCTCAACGGCACGTGCCTCGAAGAGACCATCATGATAGAGTTGTGAAAGGATTGGGCTCATGCCATGGAAACGGAGACCACCAGCATGATTGGCCGATGGAATGAACTGGCTACCCAAGGTGTACATCTTGGCCAATGGACAGATACGGCCTGTATCGCAGAAGTCGTAAGCGAACTTACCACGGGTGAAGCTTGGACAAGAAGCAGGCTCGACAGCAATAATTCGGTAGTCTGCCTCGCCACGAAGCATCTCTCCGATGAATGGAGTTGCCAAACCGCCGAGGTTTGATCCACCTCCAGCACAGCCAATAACGATGTCTGCCTTGACTCCCAGCTTCTTGAGAGCAGCCTGGGTCTCGAGACCGATGATGGTCTGGTGAATCAATACCTGATTGAGCACAGAGCCCAGTACATAACGATAGCCTTCGGTAGTGACAGCAGCCTCGACTGCCTCTGAGATAGCACAGCCCAACGAACCGGTTGTACCAGGATGCTCTGCCAGAATCTTGCGACCAACCTCAGTTGTATTGCTTGGCGAAGGGGTGACATTAGCACCATAAGTGCGCATTACCTCACGACGGAATGGCTTCTGCTCGTACGAACACTTAACCATATAGACGCGGCAGTCAAGTCCGAGGAATGAGCATGCCATTGAAAGGGCAGTACCCCACTGGCCTGCGCCGGTTTCGGTAGTTACACCCTTCAGTCCCTGTTTCTTGGCAACGTATGCCTGAGCAATTGCAGAGTTCAGTTTGTGGCTACCCGAGGTATTGTTACCCTCGAACTTATAATAGATATGAGCAGGAGTGCCTAAGGCTTTCTCCAGGAAGTATGCACGAGTCAGCGGAGACGGACGATACATCTTATAGAATGACAACACCTCCTCTGGGATATCGAACCACTGGGTGTCGTTGTCAACCTCCATCTTATTGAGTTCTTCACAGAACACGGTATTCATCTCCTCGATGGACATTGGCTTACCTGTACCAGGATTAATCAGTGGTGCAGGTTTATTCTTCATGTCAGCGCGGACATTATACCATTGGGTAGGAATCTCGTCTTCTGTGAGATAAGTTTTGTAAGGAATCTTTTCCATTGTATTTATTTTAAAAGGTTATAGTGATTATTATAGGTCTATTGTGTTATTAGCCGTGCAAAGATATGTATTTATTGACAAAGAAACAACACCTACTTACCAAAATATATCAAATATGTATTTTTATTAGACTTATTCTATTTTTTCTGCGCCAAAATCTGCAAAATAGCACATTATTCTCGCAAAATCTTTGCAAATTCATCATAATACACTATCTTTGTACCGAAAATTCTATTGGATTTCAAAGACTATGTTAGGAACAATTGTAAATACATGCACCATCCTCATTGGTGGCACATTTGGAGCCATTGTCAGAACGGGTATTGGCGAAAAATATAAAAAAGCACTCTTCAACGGTCTCGGTCTTTGCTGTCTGGTTCTGGGCATCAATGCAGCTCTACCCAATATGGCCAAAAGCGAATTCCCAGTCCTATTCATCCTAAGCATTGCAATCGGCGGAGTGATTGGTACCAAACTAGACTTGGCTGGTCATATTGACCGTTGGAATGATAAACTCAACAAGCGTCAGGGCAAGGAGAACAATGCCCTCAATGGGCTGGTCACTGGCATCCTCTTGTATTGCATAGGCACCTTCTCAATCGTCGGACCAGTACTCTCTGCCCTCTCTCCCACCCAGGGATGGTCTTTCAGTGAACCTGCTAATACCTTTCTGTTTACCAATTCGACACTCGATCTGGTCACCAATGCCGTCCTAGCGGCTTCCTATGGATGGATTATGCTCCTCGCAGCTCCGGTCCTCTTCTGCTGGCAAGGCATGTTCTACTGCATTGGCTATTTCTGTGGCGAAGGAATGCCCGAACAGATGCGCGTAGAACTCAGCATCGTAGGTGGTGTCCTCATCGTCTCTTCTGGCCTTGGCATACTAGGCATCAAGGACACCAAGACGGTCAACCTCTTGCCAAGTCTGTTGGTACCAGTGGTGTTTTATTTGATTAAAGGATTTATTTAGAGATTCTTTGAAGACAAACTAAGATACGTCTTCCAGACGTATCTTTCATCCTCGTTATCAAGGAGCCCCAAGACCGTCAATTTCTCTCGGTCCAGAAACGACAGAAAAAGGTCATTACACACTATATAATATAATGGGCTTGCATTTCAAGGTGATTTGCAGGCTCTTTTTCGTTTTGAACATATCCTTTGCTACTATATATGCCCCAAAAGGTGGAAAAACAGCCCGATATTGCATTATATTTGTTAACAGGAGTTAAATTTCGGCTAATTTTTAAAGATTTTTGCCCAAAAATTTGGAAGATTGGACAAAATAGCCTTATCTTTGCGGTGTTCTAATTAACTAATACACCAAAACATTAGAACAATACAACAATAAAACAACTTCAATAAACAATAAAAAACTAACAATTATGATCAAGGCAAGTAATCTTACTTACGGTTACATCCAGGTGCAACCAGTATTGAAACAAATCAGCCTCGAGATGCCCGCAGGACACATCTACGGACTGCTCGGCCGCAATGGCGTCGGCAAGTCAACCTTCCTCAAGGTACTGAGTGGCGCACTTCTTGGCCAGGGCGAATATTCGGTTGGAGCTTATGACCCACGCAATCGTGAAGCTGCTTTTCAGGAAAGCATTCGTCTGGTTCCTGAAAACGAAGCGCTCTACAACAACACCATCATCGAACTGGCTCGAGTTACACGACCACTCTACCCTACCTTCTCGGACGAAATTCTCAACCGAGCGCTGAATGAATTCAAAGTTCCACAGGATCAGAAATTGACCACCATGTCGCTCGGTCAGCAGAAGAAGGCATTGATCTCGCTTTCGCTCGCATGCAATACTCCTTACCTCTTCATGGACGAGCCAACCAACGGCATGGACATTCCATCCAAGAGTACTTTCCGCAAACTCGTAGCCAGCATGCTCGACGAGAACCGCACCATCATCATCTCAACCCATCAGGTGGATGACCTCGAAGGTCTGATGGACAGTGTCACCATCATGGAGAACGATGGAGTTCTTCTGAGCGACACACTCGAGAATATCGGCGAGCAATTCGGTACCGAAGATATCAAAGAGGTTTTCTGCCGCGTGGTGGAGAAGGGTTAAAAGCCTCACCCCGACCCTCTCCGCTCGGAGAGGGAGGAGAGAAACCGAAAAGAAATAAACAAATAAAAATCATTACAACAATGAATACAAAAAGAATAGCATCACTCCTGCACTACGATTGGATGTTGCACAATCATACATTGAAGCTGACCGGTATCGTAATCGGCATCATCTACCTCTGCCTGGCTCTTCTCTACTTTGTCATAAAGAGCGAATTAGGCTTCGACGGCCAACTCAGCGAAAGTCTTCCTCAAGTCATTGGATTCTTCTGTCACAGCTACTTCAGCTATGCGACCTTGGCAGCCATGCTGGTCACCACCACTTTGTTGACCGAGAAGTTCTGCTACCCACGCACCGCCACAGCCTATCTGACCTTGCCAGGCACCTCGCTCGAGAAGTTCATCGTGATGTTGGCAGAATATGCAATTGCCTATATTGCTATGCAGATCTTCTTCATCGTTATGTTCTACGTAACCATGGCAATCTGTGCCCTCAATGCTCCAGAACTGAATTGGATGCAGAATGTCTTTAGCTACTTCGATCCTTACAAACAGTCCGACATCGTTCGTGGCTTTATGGATTCCATCAAAGCAACCTCGACCGACGATATACAGACCATGGCCATGCAAGAGGGTGCGCAAGGCAGTTTGGCTCAAAGCGTACTCAACATGATGACAGCGGCTGTCTGGATGTCTCCATTTGCAAGCATTGCCTATCTGGCTTACTACATGATTCTGAATATGTTCTTCAAGAGCAACGTACAAATCAAGGCCATTGCCTGCATATTCCTTACTTACTTCGCCTTTATGGTTGCCTTGATGATCTTCATCTTCGGCATCATTGGAGCCGGCATCGTAAGCAAAGACATGAGCGAAGAGATGATGCTCGGCAAGATGGAGACTTTGTTTAGCTGTGTGACAGCATTCCTTTATACAACACCTGCCATTGCTGCTGCCCTACTCTACTTCTTCTACAAGCAGATCTGCCGCAAACAGGCTAAATAAAGCCAGAGACCTTTCAAAAACATTACATTACAAAGCAAAGAACAAACAGATAAAATATAAGTCACGATATGGAATTTCAAACAAATGCACAACCAATATTCATGCAGATTTATGATCTGCTTTGCGACAAGGTTCTGCGAGGCGAAATCAAGCCTGACGAACAGATACCTTCCGTACGTGAATTGGCCGTCGAGCTCGAGGTGAATCCAAACACCGTAATGCGAACCATCGAGCGATTGCTGCAACAGGAGATCATCTACTCCAAGCGTGGCAAAGGCAACTTCCTCACAGCCGAGGCCGAAAGTATCATCCTCGAAGTCCGTACCAAACGACTCATGGAAGAGCGACTCCCAGCCCTGGCCGAAGAGATGAAACTACTTCACATTGCACCTTCCGATTTGCTCAAGGAACTCGAGAAGCTGCAATAACTCCCATAACGCTGGGGAGGTCAAACACAATCCCCAGCGTACCCTTTAGAAACATTACAAGCATTACATTGAACAATTAGTTTACAAAAACAGTACAGACAAAAACATTCGGTTTTTATTTAATCATCGAGAGAAACAAATGTGCCGTCTCATGGATTTATATATTAAACTCAAAGAAGAGGAGAAGAAATGAAGATTAATAGCAAACTGATATCTTCAAGTCTTCCTTGAGAATAATATAAAAACTCATTGAGACAGAGTGCTAGAGATTCAAACAACAACAAGATCATGTTCAACAAGGTTATTGTATCAGCCATGGTGGCCTGTTCCACCCTCTGTGCACAAGCCCAAACTGGTGCTTGGTCCGGAAATATCGAAGTCCAGGGCATGAAGATCGAAATGACCTTCAACCTTACCGATGACAATTGTACGCTCGATGTTCCAGCGCAAGGAGCCAAAGGCATTCCCTCCAAATTGACCAGAAACGCCGATGGCAGTATCGAAATCGGTATCCCATCGATCAATGGCTCATACAAAGGAAAGCTGGAAGAAGGGACCATCCAAGGACAATTCACACAACATGGTTATAGCTTTGCCATGCCACTCTCCTCAGGAGCACCCAAGATCAATCGTCCACAGACGCCACAAGGGCCATTCCCCTACACCACCGAGGAGGTTTCTTTCATCAATGGAGATGCAACATTGAGCGGCACGCTTGTCCTTCCTAAAGGTTGGAACAAGGAGACTCCAGTAGCCATCATGATTACGGGTAGCGGTGTTCAGAACCGCGACGAAGAGATCTTTGAGCACAAGCCTTTCCTCGTGATTGCAGATGCTTTAGCCAAACAGGGAATCGCAACCCTCCGCTACGATGACCGAGGATTTGCCAAATCCACTGGTGATCTTGTGAACGTAACCACACTTGATCTCAAAAACGATGCTTTAGCAGGTATCAAGCTGTTACGTGACCGCTTTCAACACGTTGGAGTCATTGGGCACAGCGAAGGCGGGACCATTGCCTTTATGCTTGCAGCCGAAGGACAAGTCGATTTCGTTGTTTCTTTGGCAGGTAGTGTCCTTTCTGGTCTGGATATTCTGATAGACCAGAATCGTGACCAACTCCAGTTGATGGGTGTTCCGGCATCGGACACCGACAACTATTGCCAAGCACTCAAGAAAGGATTTGAAACGTTGGCGGCAGGTAAAGCATTGAACGAGGTCCCGGCTCCTACCAATCTGAGTGTGGCGATGTCCAATCAATACAATCTCGTAATGAAACAGGCTGCCTCTCCTTATATGCGTTACTTCCTGACTCTCGCTGGACGTGATTATCTCGACAAGATTCATTGTCCTGTCATCGCATTCAATGGTACTCTCGATCGCCAAGTAGATGCAAACAAACATCTGCCAATTCTCGAAAAAGGACTTACACATTGTTCGCATAAGGTTGTGGCCAAAGAGGGACTGAACCATCTCTTTCAACACTGCCAGAGTGGTCTCATTACAGAATATGCGACCATCGAAGAGACCTTCTCTCCTGAGGTTATCTCAGAAATGATCTCTTGGCTGAAAGCACTGAAATTATAATTTCCAAGGATAGAATAGTGAAGAAAAGGAGACATAAAACACCAATTCTTCATTATTCTTTATTTATTATTATTGCTGTCCGGTAAAAATTTTTAGGACCATAATAATCCTGTCCGCAGTGCCTTCTATCTGGTATTGCGGACATCTTTTTAAAAGTAAGCCCCTCAAAACAGTAATTGTTCCAAAGGAAGAGATTCTTTATCTTCCATCATATTGGACCAATCATATTCCGGATCTTCGAAAAAAGTGTAGCAATTGACATAATACATCAGCATTATACGTACCATTGTGGCCAATCCAGAGAAGCTCCAGGTGCGTCTGATCCTCTTCTGAAGCACCATCAGCAGGAGATTGGCTATCAGGGTCACCCAAATCTGGATCTTGTTGCATTTTCGTTCTCCCCATAGAAGTATCTCAAGGGGAAGTTCTGTTTCATCTGTTTGAACAGCAGTTCTATTGACCATCTCTTTCGATAGATTGCTACGATATCTTCTGCTTCCATATCGAAATCATTGGTCAGCAATGGGATGAGTCGTGCTTTGCTCTTCTTGATGTCCACATAAGTGACGATTCTGGCATGATGGACTATATCCTCTCCATCCTTGACAGGTTTCGTAAAGGTCACATGCTTTTACTTACGGGTAGTGGTGTCTTATTCTCCCTTACACTTCTTTACACTCTGCGAGCAATAATAATCCCTCTCAAAGTATAAGGAAGTGAAAAGAAGATATTTGGTAGAATTTCATTCCACATTTTTACACTCTGCGAGCAATAGGAATGAAATATCTAAACTCATTGAGAACCTATACAAGTTATGAGCAACTACTTATTGATCAACTTTGTAATAAACTTTAGAGATCGTAGCTGTTCCTTGGGTAAGCATAAGAACAAGATCCTTGCCGTCATAACATTTAGAACAATCACGCACCATTCCTTCTGTCACAAGAATTATACAATCCTCGCCAGTAACGAATGGGACTTTGTCGTAATAGATGGGAGACCACCAACCATTCATTACTTGAACTGTGGCATCTGGGGAAGCCTCTTTGACAGAAATATGAAGTTCTTTACCACACAATTCTTCATATTGCTCACAAGTAATGGAAGGAAATTCCTTTCCTTCTGTATTACTGAATCTCATGGCCGATGCATCCCATGCTCCGACAGTAAAACCAACCGGATTACTCCAGATAGTTACCTCCTTTGCGGGTTTTGGATCCATTTTGAAGGTAAGAGTCCGACAGATAGAAACAACATCATTATTGCGATTAGTAATGCTAAAACGTAGCTCTTTCTGAATAGTTCCGCCAGCTTCAACAAATACTCTCTTCAAACCATTTTCATCATCAACAATACGGGTTCCATCTGTACACGCAACCGATACATCCCTCTTTTGTCCATCCTTGAATGAGATCGTAAAGTAACAACCATTGGCAGCAGGTTGATTATTTTTGTCATATTGTCTTATGACAATTTCCCCTGCCAGTTCCTCGGCGGTAAAGCCACGCTGGGCGAACAGCCAATAGGTAAGTTGTTCCTCATTGTTAGCATCTTGAAAAACGAGTCCTTCTGTAAAAGAATTAGATAAATAATAATGATAGTCATTATAACAAACCAAGAACTCATCGACCGTATCACCTTGCCCATAGTAATAGTATGGGAAAAGTGTTGCATTGTTTTGGACCTTGATGTATAGTTTGCTATTCTCATAGCGCCATTCAAATGCTCCTGTTGCTATAAGTTTGCCATCACGAGTAAACTTGCTGACAGTTTTGTCCACAAGGTTGAACTGCATATAGGCATACAAATCTGCGTCGCGAGTATCTGCAATCCCCCATTCTGCGGCCTTCGTAGCCAACTGGTCGGGAGAAACGCTTTCGATTAGATCCGCCAAATATGTTCCGCTGGCTTGGGTATTCCCGACACCCCATGAACCCATGTTGTAAACTTGGTCAACGGCATAAGACCATTTTTTATTGCCTATGCCATACATCATAAAATCACCGGAGGTAGCAGTTCGGAAAACCCAGAACTGAGCAGAAGCGCCTTGTGTGGCCGAATTGGCATCAACCAGGACGAGCTTATCATCCAGCTTGATAATATCAAACTTCGAGCAGCCATTACCGAACAAAGTGGCACCATTGCTAATCGTAGCGGAACAGATGCGCCAATTGTAGTCAAAGGTCTCATTAAGGGTAATTGTACCCTCGGCCAAAGTATCTCCATTGGCAGATATCTTCACGATTGTATTTCCAACAATGGACATTCGGGCAAATTCCGACAGTTCCTCCATGGCGGTGGCATTTACCTGCTGCTTCAGTTCTGACAACGAATAACCCTCGATAAGGCCCTGCTGCTTATCGACAAAATTCTTGGCCGAGGCCCCTTTATACTTAAGCGTGCCATAGGTAATGCCGTTCAGTTCGCCATAGGTCCAAGTGCCATTTAATACCTTATAACCCTCACGGCATTCTGTCAAGATATTACTCGGCTTAAAGAATCCATGTGTTTGTTCATACTGCTCGGAATAACTGCCAGGTATAGGAAAAGCGGAATTGCCTAAAACCGTATTTGGAGTATTTGTCGTCTTAGTTCCACAATAGATAATAGGTTGGTTCAACTGGCGATCCAAAGCCTTCTTGCAATAATCATCACCCCAACGGCGCATATCATTCCAACGTACGCCCTCGAAGGCAAGTTCCCAGCGACGCTCCTGCTGCAGGGCCTCAAGCGAATAGGACTCAATAGGCTGGAGTCCGGCACGTTTACGAACCTGATTGATACCATCCACTGTGCCTGTAAGCTCAGAATGCATAAGCATAACATCAGCCAAGCGAATCAGATTCAAAGGGTGGATACTGCCTCCCTGGAAAGTATTACCGATAAGGGTAAACTCGTCCGGATGGAACATCCACAACTCGAAGATATCGTATTCATATCCATCATAAACATTCCATGAATAATCATTCTTTGCTTCTCTCCTACCAATCACAGACGTAATTTTCTTCTCGTGATACTGAGTCAGCTGTGCATTATTTTTCTCAGACGAAAAGGGTTTATCCTGCATATCCTGAATTGAGGCCATACGTCTCATGTCTCCGGACTCTGAACTCTTCCAGTCATCCCACAAACCAGGATTTACCGTACCAGCACCCCAGCCTCCTCCCATAGGGAAGGTCTTTATATAATCACTCGTATTCTGTGCAATGCGATGTCCAAAATACAAAGCATAAACATTTGCATAACCCGGACCATAATCGAAATCCCATCGAGCATTGGTATTGTATCGGATCTTGAAGAGCACCTCTGGATTGATAGCGCCATCATCCTCCACCCATTTCAATCCCAAGCCAGCAGTTTCCGGATTAGCCTCGACTGTATAACGATTGGTATATGGCCAGATATTTCGGAAATCGTTGACAAGTCGGAATGGTGACTGGGAAATAATCTCACTTAGATAATCAATTACGGTCTGTTTGGTCAGTTGGCTACCGTCGGGCAGCTTAACACTGGCGTCCAGAGAGGCGATATCATGCTTCCCCTGATAGAAACCAGTGTAAAAAAGGAAGGCACGGGCCAACATAGCTTCGGCAGCGTAACGGCTCACACGTCCATCCTCCTTGAGCGAAGGACAAAGACTGGCGTCCATCAAATCAATCGCATTCTTCAGATCGAGCATAATATGTCCCCATATCTCCTCCGTTGTGTAGGACTTGAGTTTCTGCTCCCAATTTTCATTATCGGTAATAATCTGGATATTTTCCTGCAACGAAGCGAGTTCGTAGTTATGATAAGCTCGCAAGAAAAGCATTTCACCCTTAGTATGGTTTATGACCTTCTGGTCAACCTCTGCGGGCATCTGATCCACCTTCTTGATCAGTTCATTAATCTTTCCGATAGTTTCGTACGTAGCTTGTTCAAAACCCAAGAAATGGTTAGGCACAGAAGTCAGATAATCTATACCAGGCCAGTAATCCTGAATGCCGCCACCGCCCAGCATGTCATCACTGGCAAGGCAGGCTACAAGATAATATGTATCGAACTTGCGGCAGTTGTCAGCCCTAAACAAGCCTTCGTAGGCTCCGAAACGCTCCGTTTTCAGCAACGTATTTGGATTACTATATCGGTTGTAGAAACGCATATTATCAATACTTGACCGATAGTAACTTGTACTCTTGCCATCGTTAGTATTGATTACGATCTTTTTCGAATCGGAGAAATCGATATTGTCGACATCCGTAGATAGATACTGCTTGACTACTCCTGATGTTTGATTGATTCTCAATGTGTCCGGATAGGGAAGTGTGTATATATATTGAGCATCGGCATGGGCAAAAGCACAGGCGGCAAGAGCTATTGAAAGGAACTTTTTCATAGTAATTATCATTTATTGAACTTAATCACAGTATCTCCAATGCAGAGGACATATGTACCCGACTGACAGTTAGAAAGATTAATGGTGGTGCACTCTGCGGCTGCTTTACTCTGAGCCACCAATGTTCCTGTGGAATTGTACACACGAATCACATCACCAGCATTCGTACCTTCAATAACAAGTTGGTCTCCTATTTTTCTGCTGATTCTGGCAAACTGGGCAGGTTGAACTTGCTCAATTCCCGTAGCAGCATTAGGGAGCACTTGTAGGATATTCATATTGACACTCACCGAACTATTGTCGGCAAAACAAATCAGGACGTTGCCACTTCCTGAAGGATCGATCTTAATTGAAGTGAAATCATTGATCAATGTTTCATCATTCAACTTGATTACGTTGTCCGCATAGACGAAGGCAAACCCAAGCAGACAGAGAATTAGAGTAAAAGTTTTTCTCATGGGACTTTGTGTTTGATAAGTTAAATAGATTCTTAACAGCTTTCTCTATAATGATGGTGCAAAGATATACAAATATTATAAAAGATTAGAATAAAACAGCAGTTTTTTAGTAGACCCCTAGAGAACGAAACAGAAATGCCAGACAGAGGGTACATCTGTGTCTCTATAATATAAAACAATGCTGCAGACTCTAACGGTTTGTTGCTCACGAAGTTTTAGATTCGAGCGAAACAGGAGTTTCGTTGATTCCGAAGTTTTAGATTCGAGCAAAACTTGAGTTGCATTGCTTCCGAAGTTTTAGATTCGAGCAAAACTTGAATTGCATTGCTTCCGAAGTTTTAGATTCGAGCAAAACTTGAGTTGCGTTGATTCCGAAGTTTTAGATTCGAGCAAAACTTGAGTTGCATTGCTTCCGAAGTTTTAGATTCGAGCAAAACTTGAGTTGCGTTGATTCCGAAGTTTTAGATTCGAGCAAAACAAAGTAAAAGTACATTCCGAAGTTTTCGGAACCAGCAAAACACACAATTTCTAAATGATTTTCCCGAAATTGTTTGGTGAATCCAAAAAAAGGGTGTATCTTTGCGCCTGAAGAGTCGGAAAATGTAGATCGGGAAACTCGACAATTACACAGAACCGAGGAACACCGTTAGCCGATGGCGGGCTACCAGCCTGCGTGACGCTCTTAATCTTTGAAAGGGGTAACAGCTCGTCTGTTATGGGCACCACCTCGCAGGACAGATGCTCCGGGTGTTAATTCTGAACACCTGTCATCGAAAGGAAGATTACGGAGGCGAAGCGGACCTCAAATCATACATTATAGGGAGTTTCACCTCATCCTAAGCCGACTCTTCTTTTTTATTTTAAAGATATGAAGAAACTACTCTCCCTCCCACCCAACCTTGTGGAGTGCTACCATGATGTGACCGGAAGTAGTCACGAAGAATGGTTTTGTACTAACGATCCCATCGGACAGAAATTAGGATCAGGCGGAGGAACCACCTGGACCGTAGAAGAGGCTCGTCGAACTGGTTTTATTCAGTCCGGCGAACGATGCATTATTGTGCATGCTGGTGGACAAAGCCGACGTCTGCCTGCTTATGCACCATCGGGCAAGATCCTCACACCTGTACCTGTATTCCGCTGGATGCGTGGTCAGAAGTTAAGCCAGAACCTCATCGACCTGCAGATTCCACTCTATGAGCAGATCATGCAGAAGGCGCCAGACAGCCTCAAGACCATGATTGTGAGTGGAGACGTATTGATTCGTGCCAAGGAACCTCTGCAGGAGATTCCTGAGGCCGACGTGGTTTGCTATGGTCTTTGGGTGGACCCATCGTTGGCCAAGAACCATGGCGTATTTGTATCTTCGCGCAAGAGTCCAGATGTGCTCGATCACATGCTGCAGAAGCCATCGGTCGAGACCTTGGGCAATTTAATGAAGGACCATTTATTTCTGATGGATATTGGAATCTGGTTGCTTTCGGACAAAGCATTGAATCTGCTGATGAAACGTAGTGCACCTAACGAGAAGAGCAATGGATACCCATCTACCTACGATCTCTATTCGGAATTCGGCCTGACCTTGGGTGCCAATCCTGTCATCAAGGACGAAGAGTTGAACCAGTTGACTGTAGCTATTCTGCCTTTACCTGGAGGAGAGTTCCATCACTTCGGCACCTCGCCAGAGATGATCTCTTCGACCTTGGCGATCCAAAATGCTGTCATTGACCAAAGAGCCATCATGCATCACGATGTGAAGCCCCATCCTTCGATGTTCGTGCAGAATGCAGATATCCGTATTCCATTGACGCCACAAAACTGCAATCTGTGGATCGAGAACAGTTTCATCGGAAAGAACTGGACCCTCAGCTGTGATAACATCATCACAGGTGTACCTGAGAATGATTGGAATATCTCTTTACCTCAGGGACAATGCATCGACATTGTCCCAATAGGTGACAAGGAGTTTGTGGTTCGTCCTTATGGATTCCGCGAGCCACATACCCCAGAGCTGTTGGAGCGTTGTGGCATGAAGGATTGCAAGAATCCGCAGACAGATGCCCGCATCTACCCTATCGTTGCCAATATCGAACAAATGGGCAAAGTACTTGCCTGGATGATCAATGGATCGGACAATGAAGGTGCCAAAATCTGGCAGGAGGCCAAGAAGATGGCAGCCGATGAAATCTCAGCTTATGCCAACCTGCGTCGTCTGACAGAGCAACGCAATGCCTTCCGCATCAAGAACTGGCCAGCATTGGCCAAGAACCACGAGAAAAGCATCTTCTACCAATTGAACTTGGAAGACGCAGCTCTGGCTTTCGCCTCTAACCACATCCCTGCTCCAACCCCATTGCCAGATACTACTCCTGCCCTCACTCAGATTAGTGACGCAATGTTCCGCGCTCGTCTGGCTTCGCTCAATGGAGATTTGGAGACAGCACAAAAGGAAGAAACTCGTGCTTTCGCTACTATGCGAGAGGGGTTGACTGCTACTGCCCGCCAAGCGCAACATCCACACCTAAGCGTCTATGCGGATCAGATTGTTTGGAGCCGTAGCCCTGTGCGAATTGACTTGGCTGGCGGATGGACAGACACGCCTCCATACAGTATGATGGAGGGCGGTAATGTAGTCAACATTGCCATCGAACTCAACGGTCAGCCCCCATTGCAGGTATATATCAAACCAAGCAAAGAGTACACCATCACTTTGCGCAGCATCGATTTGGGAGCTTCCGAAGTCGTTCGCACTTTCGAAGAACTCGCTGATGTCAATCACGTAGGCAGTCCATTCTCGATTCCGAAGGCAGCACTCGTATTGGCAGGCTTCAATCCGAACTTCTGTCTTCAGCACTACGCATCGCTCGAAGAACAGCTCAAGGATTTCGGTTCTGGCATCGAGATGACCATGCTCTCTGCCATTCCTGCAGGTTCTGGATTGGGCACATCAAGCATATTGGCCAGTACCGTGTTGGGTGCCGTCAATGACTTCTGTGGTTTAGGTTGGGATCGCTATGAGATATCGAATCGTACCCTCGTCCTCGAACAGTTGTTGACCACTGGTGGTGGCTGGCAAGACCAATATGGTGGCGTCATGCAGGGTGTCAAACTGCTCCAGACGCAAGCCGGATGGTTCCAACAGCCATTGGTTCGCTGGTTGCCGGATACTCTCTTTACTGCTCCGGAGTATCAGAAGCTACATCTGCTCTATTACACTGGCATCACTCGTACAGCCAAGGGGATTTTGGCCGAAATCGTGCGTGGCATGTTCCTCAATTCATCCACCCACCTCGAACTGTTGGCTCAGATGAAACAGCATGCGCTCGACCTCTACGATGCCATACAGCGTGGTGACTTCGACCAGATGGGACGTCTCATTGGCAAAACTTGGCAACAGAATCAGGCACTCGACAGTGGTACCAATCCTGCTGGAGTACAGGCCATCACCCAACAGATCGATGATCTGTGCCTCGGCTACAAACTTCCTGGTGCCGGTGGTGGTGGTTACCTATACATGGTTGCCAAAGATGAAGAGGCTGCGGCCCGCATCAAGAAGATCCTCAATGCCAATCCACTCAACGACAAGGCTCGCTTTGTCGATATGACGTTGTCACAAAAAGGCTTGGAGATTAGCAAAAGTTAATCTCCAAGCCTTTTCCCGAACTAATTTTTATAAATTAGTGAGAATAAGAGGGAAGGGGAATGGTTCCCCTTTGAAACAATGAATTGGAAATCAGTAAGAGCTGATTTTCAGGCCCACCGAACTAATTTTTATAAATTAGTGAGAATAAGGGGGAAGGGGAATGGTTCCCCTTTAAAACAATGAATTAGCTGATTTTCAGGCAAAAAGTAGAAATCGAACTATTCGAACATTCGGGATAAGACATTGACCAATCACGTTGACCAGCCCTAATTTATTTCAGTTTCTTTGTTATCTTGGCTTTCTTGACGATAATATCCTCCAACGGACGATCGTTTTGGTCAGTAGGACATTGCTGGATCCGATAGACCACTTCAAGTCCTTTGATAACCTCTCCGAACACTGTATATGAGCCATCCAAGTGAGGGGTTCCTCCAAACATTTTATAATGGTCGATAATCTTGTCGGTCAGTTTTATCTGTCCATTGGAACAAGAATCGAGCCGATGCTGCACCCTCTCGATTGACGCATCGTCGAAAGTCTTTCCCCACACAATATAGAATTGCGAAGAACTTGACAACTTCTCCGGATTGACATCGTCACTCTCGCGAGCAGCTGCTAGGGCGCCACGTTTATGATAGAGCGTAGGGAATCGGAACTCTGCGGGTAAAGGATCTCCAACCTCTCCATCTCCGAGAATCACGCCAGGTGCAGCGCCAATACTGGTTGGATCACCTCCCTGAATCATAAAATCCTGAATAACACGATGGAAGAGTGTCCCATCGTATGCTTTATTCTCTACGTTTTTCAAGAAATTATCACGATGCAAAGGAGTCTCATTGTAGAGAGCAACCACAATCTTGCCACCATTGGTGTAGAGAGTCACCTCTGCTCGGTTTCCCTGACCAAACAGACAGCGCGACAAAGCAAAAACGAAGAATAGGGAGAGTATCTGTTTCATTTCTTAGGGTTAAGGTTAGCGTTAGCATTATCACATTCGTGCAGCAATGGTAACTGCCAATGGAACATCACGGCAAGCAATCGGATAATAATAACCGCCATGGCACAGCCTATGGCACAAGCTTCGGTCGGAAGACCTTCGTAGTATCCGATGGCATAGAATACACCGCCTGCAAAACAGGCCAATGCATAGATATCGCGACGGAAAATGAGCGGCACTTCATTGATCAGAATATCACGAAGCACACCACCTGCAGCACCCGTCAGCATACCCATGGCACAAGCAGTCCAGAGCGGGAATCCAGCATCCAATGTACGCTGAATACCAACCACGGTAAAGAGGCCAAGGCCAATGGTATCGAACAAGAAGATGGTGTTCGCAATTCTGTTGATCTGCTTGCGAAGCACAACAAAAAGGATCAGAGAGAGCCCTGTGATGGCCAGATAGATCCATTGCGTCATCCAGAATGGACTTCGATCCAACATCAAATCGCGCACAGTACCACCACCGACGGCTGTAGCCAGACCGACAATGAAAGCACCGAACCAATCGAAATGTTTAGCCGAAGCCAAACGAATACCCGATATAGCGAAAGCGAATGTGCCTAAATAATCTATTACATCTACGAATGTAATGTGTGTCAGAAAATCAAACATTTAACAATGTATTAATAAAATCGGGCGCAAAGATACTAAAAAAAATGATAATATACATCTTTTATTTGGAATTATTGACAAAAAACATTAACTTTGCCCGCGATTAATAAACTGAAAACTATATGAACGAGCAACAGGTAGTATTTACCAATGACATTTGTGACGTGCTTTACGACTTTACCAGCCGCATCCAGCACGACAAACTTTTTATACTTTTCGATACAACGACCGTACGTCTGTGTATGCCCGTCCTGGTTCCTTTCCTCAACCGTTATGAAGAGGAACATGCTGGACAACGAGTACACCAGATTGTAATCGAGTCAACCGATACTGCAAAGAACATCGAGAGCCTGACCCATGTCTGGGAAGAACTTTCAAGTCACGGAGCAACCCGTCATTCCCTCCTTATCAATGTGGGAGGTGGCATGATTACCGATTTGGGAGGTTTTGCCGCAGCAACCTTCAAGCGTGGCATCAAGTTCATCAATGTTACAACATCTCTGCTGGGAGCTGTTGATGCTGCTGTCGGTGGCAAAACTGGCATCAATCTGGGCAGTCTGAAGAACGAGGTCGGTGCCTTTGCTCCTGCTGATGCAGTTCTGATTTCGACCAAATTCTTCGAAAGTCTTGACCACGACAACCTTCTCTCCGGTTATGCCGAAATGTTGAAGCATGGCCTTTTGAGCGAGAAACAGCACCTGACCGACCTCCTCAACTACGACATCCAGAACTGGGAGAACGGCACATTGCTCCCATTGCTCGAATATAGCGTCAACGTAAAACGCAATGTGGTTCGTCAGGATCCTTACGAGAAGGGCCTCCGCAAGGCATTGAACCTCGGACACACCTTCGGACATGCATTCGAAACCTGGTGTATGCAGAACAACAAACCTGTTCTGCATGGCTATGCCGTAGCTTGGGGCCTGGTTTGCGAACT
Organism: Bacteroidales bacterium; assembly: GCA_045627865.1. Classification (GTDB taxonomy): domain Bacteria; phylum Bacteroidota; class Bacteroidia; order Bacteroidales; family UBA3663; genus Liminaster. Next base: position 212,714 of record JAZQOK010000005.1, on the reverse strand, counting down.
CATCATGAGCCAGCAGCAGGTAGGATTCCCCTCTTCTACCCTCTACGACATTGCGAACTTCGTCAAGGAGAACTATGGTCCGCTCCACTTCACCTGCGATGATTACGATGCTCTCATCGAACTCATGAAGCACGACAAGAAGAATGAAGGCAACGAAATCAACTTCACCCTGATGAGCGCCATCGGAGTCCCTGCCCTCAACCATTCTGCCAATCACGAACAGATCGGTGCCGTGCTTGACATCTATCGAGACCTGATGGGGATCTGATGATTTTCGATTAGCGGTTAGCGATTTGCGATTAACAAAAGAACAAAAGAACAAAACAACGTTTACCTTCAATATGACCAAGTTAGCAACCATAAGCCTATTGTTCGCAATGGCCATGACCTCAATCCTGGCAGCACCTGCCCGTCGTGAGGTTCTCAGGTTCACCCAACCGGATGGCACCCAGGTAGAATTGATGCCATGGGGCGATGAATTCATGTCTATGTACACCGATGTTAAGACCGGTAAATGCATGATTCTGGACGAATCCAGTCGCTTCTGGCGTCCTATGACCGATGCTGAAATCAAAGTTACAACACAAGATTGGTCTGAATCGCGCCGCATGGCTGCTGCAGCCAACGAGCGCTATAAGTTGGGAGGCACTCCATGCAAGGGTAACGTGAAGGTTCCGGTACTCCTCGTACAGTTTTCGGATTTGAAGTTCTCGGAACAATGGGGTTCGGTGGAGTATTTCAACTCCTTCTTCAGCGACATGAATTATGATCGTGTTGCCTACACCAGCGGTGGCAAGCAGTATCATACAAGTTCGGTCCGCAACTATTTCAACACTCAGAGTTTCGGCAAATTTGACCCAACGTTCGACATCTTGGGCCCTATTACTCTTGATAACGGCTATGCCTATTATGGCAAAGATAATGGCACCACAAAAGACGTCAACTACCAGTATTTTATTGAAGAGTCTATAAACAAGGCCAAACAGGCCGGACTCTTCGAGCATGCCAAAGACTATGACTTCGACAGCAACGGCAATGTTGATCTTGTGTACATCATCCATGCCGGTTGGGGACAAAATGAAAATGGCATTGCTGACTATATCTGGGCCAAGAACACAACCCGTTATTCATTCGCTACAGCCGATGGCACTTATATCAATAATATCAGTGCATCGTGCGAACTTATCTCCAACAACGGCACACCAGCCAACAGTCCCGATGGTCCAGGCGTCCTTGTTCATGAATTCAGTCATGCCCTCGGACTGCCTGACTTCTACGCCGTTAGCTCCGATGCAGATGGACTCCAGCAGCGCTATGGCATGGATTCCTGGAGCGTTATGGATCAGGGCGACTACAGCGGAAAGGGTCAGATTCCAAACAATTATACCACACACGAGCGACTCATGCTGGGTTGGCTCAGCGAGTCGGATCTCGATACCGTTCCAACAGTGGGACGTATCGTTCTCCCTCCATTCGCCAGCACTGGCAAAGCATTGATTCTCCACAATCCAGAGAACCACGACGAGTACATCACTCTCGAGAATCATTATAGCGAGGATAATCTCTGGGAATGTTGTTGGGGCAATAGCTCATACTTCAATGTAACCACCAACAATGGACTTTTGATTACCCATGTGGATTACCTGGCGAGCGCATGGAATAGTAATTCTGTCAATAACCGCAGTTTGCATCAGCGTTGCAGTCCATTGCCTGCTGACGGAGAATTGTGGTCGTACGAAGCATTAGATAAAGAAGCTAACAATTTGGCTGCAGGTGGTAATGTGGATGCTGCGAAAGCACTATTTGCAAAGTGGAAAGAGAACCTGCGTGCCGACATCTTCCCTGGCTTCAACAATGTGACTACACTCAACGGTTCTAATCCTACGGCCAAGTGGTACACGGGCGACACCATCGCCATCAACATCACCAACATCCGACAATTGGAAGATGGTAGCATTGAGCTGACATTCGGCAACTACGTAGAGCCAAAGCCTATCATCAATGCACCCGACAGTTTGAATATCGGACTTGCCTGGGGTCCTGCAGGCACAAAGATTTCGCAATCGTTTACTATCACCACCGAAAACCTCAAAGAACCTGTCGTAGCAACGGTGAAGACAGGCAGCAAGTTCACCGTTACACCAGAAAAGGAAGAGAATTCTTTTCTGGTCAGCCTCAACGAATTTTCCGATGAATATGTCAAGGACACTTTGTTTTTGACCAGTGGCAAGGCTATCGCCAAGGTGGCATTGAAAGGCATCATTGTGGCTACAGCTCAGGATGGCAAGACCAAAGAGACCCCACTAACCACCGACGAGGCTGTAAGTATTGCTCACGCAGTCTTTGCCGATGCGCTTTTTGTTGCAGAACCAATTTCATCCATTGTTTCAACGATAGATAGTGCACACATCTATGGTATTGTGGATTATGTCATAACACAAAACGACGCCTTCTGTTCATTCACTTTGGCTGGCGAAAAAGATGCTCAGGTATTCTCGGCACAGCAAACCATCATCCCGAATGAAATTGATTCCATACAGGTTGGTGACACAGTAATCATTCAATCGACAATAGGTTCAATTATAAACCATTCGACATTTGCTGGAGCCATTGGTAAGTATGGCATCATTGTTTCGCATCAACCATACATTGATCCGGCATTAGGAATCGAAGATATCTCGATGATTCGTCCAGAGAATCGTCGCAAGTTCATGACCCGCGAGAAGCGAATCATCATCAATGGTCACGATTTGTTGGGCAGACGAGTTATCTTTTAAGTTCTAACCGTTAACCATTAACCGTTAACCTCTAAGCCCTCACCACCTCACACGTGAACTCGGAACTTGATCTGGCGTACAACTACGCCCAATATACGCATCGCAACATCTTCCTGACAGGAAAAGCAGGTACAGGCAAGACGACCTTTTTACGTAATCTGCGGGCCAACACCCACAAACGTACCATTGTCGTTGCGCCTACAGGTGTCGCCGCCATCAATGCTGGTGGCGTCACTATTCATAGCTTCTTCCAGTTAGCACCCGGATTGTACCTCCCAGGGCAGAGCATCAATCGTGAAGGTGGCAAGATGAAATATGGCTTCTCGAAGCACAAGATCAACATTCTCCGTTCATTGGACCTGCTGGTCATCGACGAGATTTCGATGGTTAGATGCGACCTGCTGGATGCGATTGATGATGTACTGCGTCGCTATCAGGACCATTTCAAGCCATTCGGCGGTGTGCAGTTACTGATGATCGGCGATCTGCAGCAGTTGGCTCCTGTGGCCAGCGATGAGGAGTGGAAATTGCTGCAATCACACGGATACCAGACCCCCTATTTCTTCGGCAGTCAGGCATTGCGGCAGACCAACTATACGGCCATCGAGCTGACCCATGTGTTCCGACAAGCAGATCAGACCTTCATCAACCTTCTGAACAATGTGCGTGATAATCATCTGGATACAGCCACATTGCAAGCATTGAACAGTCGCTACATACCAAGCTTCCGACCTTCCGACGACGAAGGGTACATTACCCTCACCACCCACAACTATCAGGCCAACGATATCAACACGCATAAGTTGCTGATGCTCCCCACCGAGCCTCAGACCTTCAGCGCTGTTGTGAAGGGTGACTTCCCCGAAGTCTCCTACCCGACCGATGCACAACTCACTCTTAAGGTGGGTGCTCAGGTGATGTTCTGCAAGAACGATCCGGCTCACACCTATTACAATGGCAAGATTGGACGCGTCATCAAGATCATGAACGACGAGGTTTGGGTCGAGAGTCCTGACGAGAAGGGCGAAATGCAGGACTTGCAAGTCTCGGCACAGGAATGGCAAAACACCAAGTATGTCACCAACGAAAAAACGGGCGAGATTACAGAAGAGATTATTGGCACCTTCACACAGATTCCGCTTCGTACGGCTTGGGCCATCACCATCCACAAAAGTCAAGGTCTTACCTTCGATCGCTGTATCATCAATGCAGGCCAGGCATTCTCCTTCGGTCAGGTCTATGTGGCCCTCTCCCGTTGTCGCACGCTCGAAGGACTGGTACTCAGCACTCCGATCTCCAGCCATGTGCCGATGTCTGATCCGACCATCATCAGCTACAACCAATCCATTCAGGAGAACCAGCCCACGGAACAGCAATTGGCCATAGATCGACTGGCATGCATCGACCAGACACTCTGTTCGCTCTTTGACTACCTACCACTGATGGTTCAGTTCCGTCATCTGCTCCGTTTGGCCGACGAGCATCTGCCTCGTGCCCACAAGGAGTACGTCGATACCATGAAGATGACAATTAACAACTGCGAGGTTCATCTTGAGAAAGTGGGCATAAACTTCCAGGCACAAATCCATCGACTGATTCCGTTGGCTGCAACATACGAGGAGAACACCCAGTTGCAGGAACGTGTCAAGAAGGCCAACGAATACTTCCTGATTAAAACAACGGAACTGATGGATGACTTCATCCAGGCAGGCTTACCCGTGATTGAAAACAAGGCCACCAAGGAGCGACTCGAACGTGAATTTGAACTACTCAAGCAGGATTATGACATCAAGACCCGTCTTTTGATCCGTACGGCTCGAGGATTCTCGTTAGATGCCTACTGGAATGCCAAAGCAGAGATTACGATGCAAGCTTCGGCCGAAGGACAGCCCGGCTATACAAGTACATCACGCACTTCCCGGAGTGGAGAAAAGAGTACTTCCCGCAAAAGAAAAGCAAAAAAACAAACGATATGAACAAAACAATTTCAGCCATTATGGCAACAACTGCAATTCTCGCCTCAAGTTGTGCTACGAAGCCAACCGAAGAGGCCAGCAAATACATTGGCAAGAGTCAGATCATTTCGACTACACTCACGCCAGAACTTTTACAGGAGTTCGGTAAGATTTCCGACCTGCAGCCTTCGCCCGATGGAACCCGTCTTTTGTACGGCGTTACCTACACCAGCGTTAAAGAGAACAAGAGTAACCGCGAACTATTCACCTTGGACATCAACGGCTGGACAAATAATCCCGTCAATATCTCCAATAGTGCAAAAAGTGAGCAGAATGCCGTCTGGATTGACAGTGACAACATTGCTTTCCTTTCGGCCGAAAGTGGAAGCATGCAGATGTGGCGGATGAAAGCAGATGGTACAGAGCGACGCCAGATCAGTCACACAGATCGAGACATCGAAGGATTCAAACTCAGCCCAGATGGTAAGCAGGTCCTTATGATTATGACTCTGCCAATTGAGAAGATTGACAGCGCATTGTTCGAGGGATTGGACAAGACTACGGGTCGTTTGGTCGATGAAATGAACTACCGCCACTGGGATGGATTTGTCGATAATTGTCCACACCCATATCTCGCCAACATTCTGGCAGATGGTTCAGTTAGCAATGTCGATATCATCGATCTGCTGGAGGGCGAACCTTATGAATGTCCGATGCGTCCGTTCAATGGCGTGGAATCGTTCGCATTCAGTGCTGACAGCAAGAAGATTGCCTACAGCTGTCGCAAGGAAACGGGCACCAAGTATGCCTTCTCTACGCGCTCAAGCATTTATTTGTATGATATAGCCACACGTCAGACTCAGGATCTGCATCCTGGCGATCATGGCTACGATACCAATCCCGCCTTCTCGCCCGATGGCACAATGCTGGCCTTCCAGTCGATGGCTCGCAATGGCTACGAGAGCGACAAGAACCGTCTCTGTATCATCAACGTCAACGATGAAAGTCACAACATCATCGACCTGACAGTTCGCTACGACAACAATGTGAACAGTTTTGTTTGGGCGCCAGACTCCAAAGGTCTCTCTTTCTCAAGCTACAGTTATGGCGTAGCTCCTCTCTTCCACGTCACGCTGGAGGGCGAGGTTTGTCAGTTGACCGAGAGCACCCCACATGATTATGCTGATGTCTGCTACTGCGGCGAACGTCTCTTCGCGCTTCGTCACGACTGGCATTCCCCCAATGAAATCTTTGTCATCAACAACGGGCAGCCCATACAACTCAGTCATGAGAATGACGAACTGCTGGCTCGTCTCGGTGATATGGGCAAAGTTGAGCAGCGTTGGATGAAATGCACCAACGGAGACTCTATGCTCGTATGGATTGCCTTTCCTATTGGCTTCGATCCAGACTCTTTCGACCTCAAACCGACTAAACTTCCAACTCTCCTCTACTGCCAAGGCGGACCAGAATCGGCCGTAAGCCAGTTCTGGAGCACCCGTTGGAACATTGCCATCATGCAGGCCAACGGTTATGCTGTCGTTTTGCCGAACCGTCATGGTGTACCTGGCTTTGGACAAGCATTCAATGAGCAGATTGCCGGAGACTTCGCGGGTCAATGTATGCGCGACTACTTTACCGCTATCGACAATGTGGCCAAGGAGCCTTGGTGTGACAAAGATCGCCTAGGTGCAGTTGGTGCCAGCTTCGGAGGCTATAGCGTTTATTGGCTGGCAGGACATCATGAGAAACGATTCAAAGCGCTCATTGCCCATTGTGGTATCTTTAACTGCGAATCGATGTATGGCGAGACCGAGGAGATGTGGTTTGCTGATTGGGACTACGGCGGATCTTACTTCGGACAAGAGGGTCTGCAGGAGGGACTCTGCCACACCCCTAAGCGTGGCAAGGGCATCAATGCCTGCTATACCGATTCTCCACACAAATCTATTCAAAAGTGGGATACGCCAATCCTCGTCATCCACAACGAACTGGATTATCGCATCCCGGTTACTCAAGGTATGCAGGCATTCAACCTGGCCCGTATGCGTGGCATTCCTGCCCGATTCCTCTACTTCCCCGACGAGTGCCACTGGGTCACCAAGCCTCAGAATGCTGTTCTCTGGCAACGTGTATTCTTCGATTGGCTCGATACCTACTTGAAGTAACTGAAACAAATATGACTTAACTTTTGATTCCGTAAACGGAATGGAAAAAGATAAAGAGTATGCCTACAATGGCAATGGCTTATAGACCCTAAATTTGATCTCTTATTAAGCCTGACCCTAATCTCTTATTAAGCCTGACCTTGATCTCTTATTAAGATCGAGGTCAGGCTTAATAGATGATTCGGAGTTACTTCTTTAACTCTCGACCGAAGTCAAAGAGATCGGATTCTGTGTGACTCTGATTAATCAGTTTTATGAGGCGGTTGACAATATCAGGATGTTGGTCTGCGACATTGTGATCTTCGTGGATGTCGGTCTCAAGATCGTAGAGTTCTGTGATTGGTGTGTCGGTACCGACATTGAGTCGGATGGCTTTCCATCGACCCTGACGGACAGCCTGTTTGCCCTTCTGCTCATGGAACTCCCAATAGAGATAGTCATGCTGCTTCTGCCCCTTCTTGCCCAAGAGGGTTGGCAGGAACGAAATGCCGTCTGTGCGAAGCTTTCCTTTATAGCCTGCGGCCTCTGCAAAAGTCGGTAACATATCCCAGAAAGCCATGATATGGTCATTATCGACACCGGCAGCAACATGTCCGGGACAAACGATAAGCATAGGCATTCGGATTCCGCCTTCGTACAAATCTCGCTTGATGCCTCGATAAGGGCCGTAACTCTTAAAATAGTCCGGGTTAGCGCCGCCCTCTTTATGAGGTCCATTGTCGGAAGTAAAAATCAGGATGGTATTGTCTGCTATGCCCAACGAATCGAGCAGATTCATCACATCACCCACATAGCGATCCAAGCGTGTCACCATCGATGCGAACGATGCCATTGGACGATCAGTACTTCCATAAGCGCCCTTTTTGTTTGGATTCTTCTGTATGAACGGTTTCTCATCCTCGACGGGTACTTCTCGACAATAACGCTCGTACACACTATCGTGCGGCAAGATCAATTCTGCATGAGGCAAAGTGTATGACAAGTAGGTAAAGAATGGCTTTTCGGCATTCTGTCGGATGAACTGCAACGCCTGACTATGGATGGTATCGGCAGAGTAGGTTGTTTCTGCCTGCTGATAGTTCTGTGGGAGCTCAACTCGGTCCAAGCCATTCCACAAATGATCGGGATAATAGTCGTGTGCCAATGTCTGACAATTGTAGCCAAAGAAACAATCAAACCCCACCTTGGTAGGATCGGATACGGAACCCGGGAAGCCCAATCCCCACTTGCCGAAACAGCCGGTAGAATAGCCAGACTCCTTGAACATCGTAGCCATAGTAAAAGTACCATCAGGCATAGCAACCTGACCCTCTGGATCTACGCCCTTGTTACCACGAACAAACGCATGACCAGTATGAAGACCGGTCATCAGAGAACAACGAGACGGTGCTGAGACAGCCGTTCCGGCATAGCATTGGGTGAAACGCATGCCCTGAGCCTGCATACGTTTCAGATTCGGCGTATGAATACGATCCTGTCCATAAGGCTCAACATCGCCAATGCCCAAGTCATCAGCCATAATATAAATCACATTCGGCTGCTTAGGCCACTCTGCCTTCGGTTTGGCCTGTGCGTTCACTACTGATGCAGCCGCTGCGGTTGCACCAAGCATATATCCAAAAGTTTGAGGTTTCATATTATTTGATTTTTAGTCGTGGTGATAAGGTTCACCCCTCATTATTGTACAAGCGCGATAGATCTGCTCGACCAGGAAAAGACGAACCATCTGATGCGAGAAGGTCATCTTGGAGAGTGAGATTTTACCCTGTGCAGCCTCATAAACACGAGGAGAAAAGCCATAAGGTCCACCAATCAGGAAAACCAAGCGCTTCGAGACGGTCTGCATCTTCTGTTCGAGATATTGGCTAAACTCACGACTGGTAAACTCCTTCCCTTTCTCGTCCAACAGGACCAGAACATCTCCGGGCTGAAGTCGTTCGAAAAGCATATCCGCCTCACGCTCTTTCTGCTGTTCTTCGCTAAGGTTCTTGACATTCTTAAGGTCAGGAATCTCTTCAATCGAAAACGGGATATAGTGCGTCAAACGGGCGGCATAGTCAGCTATTGCTTCGACGGGCAACTTCCCGACAGTCTTACCTGTAAAGATTACATGCACTTTCATCTTCGACGACGGTTATGGTTGTTAAAGTTTGGATTGAATGATTTGCGAGTCTCTTTAACCGCTTTAGATTCCCTAGGCTCTCTATACAATCTGGAATCGCAAGAGTGCCCCACGTTGCCAAACAACTTATCAGCAAGATCCTTGCGTCCCAATTTGATGAGCGAGGCACGAAGTCCCGGAACATTCTCACGTTGATACCAGAAGAAATAGGCTCGCTGACGCTGTTTCTCTTCGGGTGAATGAGCACAATAGCAAGGTTCGAGCGTATAGGGATGAACTCCCGAATACCAGATTTCGGTCGAAACGGTCATTGGCGTTGGTGTAAAGTCCTGAACCTGTTCGAGCTGGAAATCCAGACTCTTGGTTTCTGCTGCCAATTCTGCCATCGCAACCTCGGTGCTACCAGGGTGACTGGAAATGAAGTATGGGATAATCTGCTGCTTCAGACCATGTTTCTGATTGATCTCGTCGAACATCGCCTTGAACCGATGGAACAATTCGAACGAAGGTTTACGCATCACCTTCAGAACTTCGGGATTGGTATGTTCCGGTGCAACCTTCAATCGACCGGAAACATGGTGACATATTAATTCCTCGGCATACTTGCGGTTCGTAGAGACATATTCGCCATTCTTTCCTTCATGAAGGATAAGGTCGTAACGAACACCAGAACCTATGAAGCTTTTCTTAACCCCTGGCAGTGCATCAACTGCTTTGTAGATTTCGAGCAATGGACGATGGTCTGCATTGAGGTTCGGACAGACTCCAGGAGCCAAACAAGAAGGTTTCTTGCATTTCTCGCATAGTTTGAGGTCTTTGCCTCGCATGCGGTACATATTGGCAGAAGGCCCACCCAGATCGCTGATGTATCCCTTGAAATCGGGCATCTCGGTAACCTGCTTGGCTTCGCGCAAAATACTCTCTTTGCTTCGAGATGAAATAAACTTACCCTGATGTGCAGAGATGGTACAGAAAGCACAACCACCGAAGCAACCACGATGCATACAGATTGAGTGACGGATCATCTCGTAGGCAGGAATACGCTTACCATTATAGCGGGGATGTGGCATACGGGTGTATGGCAAATCAAATGAATGGTCAACCTCTTCGGTCGTAAGCGGAGGATAAGGCGGATTGACCTTGATGACAATCTTGCCTGTTGGCTGCCACAGACATGAAGCATGCCACTTGTTGGATTCCTCCTCTATGTGACGGAAGTTGTCTGCCTGATGAACCTTGTTCTTCAAACAATCCTCATAGGAATGCAGAATGATATCGTCACCAGTCTCTTCAACCTTGTCCATGCGACAGACCACTTGCGGAACATCCTGAACCAATCCGACAAAACTGTCAGTATCCATTCCCCCTTCTGGAGAACAGATGGAGGCTACTCGGTCGGCAATCTCGACCATGGTCTTCTCTCCCATGCCATAACAGATAACATCAGCCTTACATTCAGTCAATAATGACGGACGAAGTCTGTCCTCCCAGTAATCATAATAACTGAGACGACGTAACGATGCCTCGATGCCACCTAATACGATAGGTACATCTGGCCATATCTCCTTGAGAATTTTCGAATAGACAACACTAGGCAAATCGGGACGTTGTCCAGCACGTCCATCTGGAGTGTATGCATCATCAGAGCGACGACGACGGGCAGCTGTATAATGGTTGACCATGGAGTCCATCGCACCTGGCGATATGCCAAAGAAAAGGCGTGGCTTGCCCAACTTCTTGAAATCACGCAAGTCATCACGCCAGTTTGGCTGTGGAACAATTGCAACCTTATAGCCCGCAGCCTCGAGAACACGACCAATTACAGCGGCACCGAAAGAGGGGTGATCAACATAGGCATCACCACTAAAAAGGATGACATCTAACTGCTCCCAGCCACGCATTTGGACCTCTTTTGCCGAGGTAGGCAACCAATCTGTTATCAAGTTATCAACACTTTTTTGGCCTTTTCAGCCTATTTTACGGTGCAAAATTACGGATTTTTGGCAAAAAACACAAAAAATAGAGCATAAAAATGCATTTTTTCAAAAAAAAATTTGGATTGCGTCAAAAAAGGCCCTATCTTTGCACCCGCAATTTGTGTTAAACGGTCGCTTAGCGAATAAGGTTGGAGACCAACCTCGCTAATTGCCCTATCGGTCGCTTAGCTCAGTTGGTTCAGAGCGGCTGCCTTACAAGCAGCGGGTCGGCGGTTCGAATCCGTCAGCGACCACATCGAATTTTTTTGTAGTTCTCTGGTCTCCCATGTGGAGACTTAAACGGATTTTTCAAATCGAAAAACTAGCAATTTTTTCAATGAGACTGAGCGCTGTGAAGCGTCTCAGTCTTTTTTATTTCCTACAAGCATCAGCGACATGAGGATTCCCCTCCCCCAAAAAAAAGGACCGGATCCACCAAGGACCCGGCCCAAATATCAAATGTCACAATATAGTATTACTTCTTAAAATAACGGTTGAGATAGGAATAGCCTTATCAACCGATTTTATTTCTTAAAATAACGGTTGAAGAGACCCTCGAAGCCTTTACCATGACGAGCCTCATCCTTGGCCATCTCATGAACGGTATCATGGATAGCGTCCCAGTTATTCTTCTTGGCATTGGTAGCAATGCGGAACTTATCCTCACAAGCACCAGCCTCTGCATTCATACGCTTCTCGAGGTTAGTCTTGGTATCCCAAACAACATCACCGAGGAGTTCTGCAAACTTTGCAGCATGCTCAGCCTCCTCCCATGCATAACGCTTGAAAGCGTCGGCAACCTCTGGATAGCCTTCGCGGTCTGCCTGACGGCTCATTGCGAGATACATACCAACCTCTGTACATTCACCCATGAAGTGAGCATTGAGGTCCTTGATCATTTCTTCATCAACACCATATTCTTTAGCAATGCCAATGACATGCTCCTGTACAAACTTGATACCACCCTCTTGAGCCTCGAGTTCCTTGAACTTTGAAGCAGGAACCTTACATTGAGGACACTTCTCTGGTGGGGTTGGTCCTTCATGAACATATCCACATACGGTGCAAATCCATTTCTTTTCCATAATAATTCAAAATGTAAGTTCAACAATAGAAATAATGGTGCAAAGGTCCTACCTTTTCTAAAAACAGCAAAATCTTTGCACCTCAAATTATTTACGATTTATGTTTCTTAAGTGTGACGGACACGATCCTTAAGCTCTGCAAGTTTACCAGAGTTCCAACGATCGGTTGTACCTACCAGATAACCCGTAATACGTTGCAACTTATCGATGTGGGTAGAACCACACTCTGGGCAGCACTCCTCTCCCTCGATAGCATCCTCATGGCCACACTCAAGGCAACGATTACGATTGTGATTAACGGATCCATAACCCATGTTCAACTGATCCATCAGGTCAACCACCTTCATGATGGTGTCTGGGTTGTGGGTGGCATCACCATCGATTTCAACATAGAAGATATGACCGCCACGAGTAAGATCGTGATAAGGAGCCTCAACCTCTGCCTTATGCTTGATGCTACACTTATAGTAAACCGGAACGTGGTTAGAGTTGGTGTAGTAATCCTTATCGGTTACGCCAGGGATGATACCGAAACGCTTCTTGTCGATACGAGTGAAACGACCAGACAGACCCTCAGCCGGAGTAGCAAGGATTGAGTAGTTGTGCTGATAACGCTCGCTGAATTCGTCGGCCTTCTTCTTCATGAAACCAATAATCTTAAGACCAAGCTTTTGGGCATCGTCACTCTCGCCATGGTGCTTGCCGCAAAGGGCAATCAAAGCCTCGGCCAAGCCGATGAAACCGATACCGAGAGTACCCTGATTGATAACGCTTGCTACCTGATCGTTTGGCTTGAGGTCCTTGGCACCAGTCCAGAGGCATGACATTACCAATGGGAACTGCTTAGCCAAAGCGGTCTTCTGGAACTCATAACGCTGATCCAACTGCTTAGCAACTAACTCGCACATATCGTTAAGGCGAAGCATGAATACCTCAATTCTCTTATCGAGCGAAGGCTCACTCATGCACTCGATAGCCATGCCTACGATATTGATGGTAGTGAACGAAAGGTTACCACGACCGATAGAGGTCTTCTGTCCAAAGCGGTTCTCGAACACACGGGTACGACAACCCATGGTTGCAGTCTCATACTGGAAACGATCTGGATCATCAGCACGCCACTCCTCATGATAGTTGTAAGTAGCATCAAGATTCAGGAAGTTAGGGAAGAAACGACGAGCAGAAACCTTACATGCCAACTGATAGAGATCATAGTTTGGATCTCCTGGCAAATAGTTGACACCACGCTTCTTCTTCCAGATTTGGATTGGGAAAATTGCAGTTGCACTATTGCCAACGCCCTCATAGGTTGAGCGAAGGAGCTCACGCATTACACAACGCCCCTCTGCACTAGTATCGGTACCATAGTTGACGGAAGAGAATACCACCTGATTACCGCCACGGCTGTGAATGGTATTCATGTTATGGATGAATGCCTCCATCGACTGATGAACGCGTGCTACAGTGCGGTTGATTGCCTGCTGGATAATACGCTGATCGCCCTCCAGATTGGTCAAAGGAGCCTCAATGTAGTCCTTAATCTCGACATCGAGCAAATGCATGAAATCCTTATCCTCATAATCCTCGAGGTTCTTGATCTCTTCCTTATAAGTCATACGGACATAAGGAGCGAAATAGAAGTCGAGAGCAGGAATGGCCTGACCACCATGCATCTCATTCTGTGCAGTCTCGAGCGAGATACAAGCCTGTACAGAGGCGGTCTCGATACGCTTGGCTGGACGGCTCTCTGCATGAGCAGCCTTGAGGCCATGCTGCAGGATAGTATTCAATGGATGCTGAACACAGGTCAATGACTTTGTTGGATAATAATCCTTGTCATGGATGTGGATATAGCCATTCTTAACAGCCTCACGAACCTCTGGGCTCAACAAATAGTCATCAACGAAAGGCTTGGTTGACTCGCTGGCGAACTTCATCATCATACCGGCAGGGGTGTCGGCATTCATGTTAGCGTTCTCGCGAGTAATATCGTTATTCTTTACACCAATGATCGAATCAAAGATCTCCTTGGTCTTGGCCTTACGGGCCACATTTCTGGCATTACGATAAGAGATATAGATACGGGCTACCTCCTTACGCTCAGACTTCATGAGCTCAACCTCGACGGCATCCTGGATGTCCTCGACCTTCATGAAAGCAGCACCCTCTTTGGCGATGTGATCTGCAATCGTTGCAGCAAGAATGACATCTACGCCTTTCTCTGAGGCTGCCATTGCTTTGCGGATAGCATCTTCGATTTTATTGAAATTAAAATCGACGGTACGACCATCGCGCTTAATTACTTTTTGGATCATGTGTACGTGTGTATTATATTAAACTAATGAAAATACAAATGAATTTTTTCGCATCTCAAGTGACAAAATAGAGTTTTTCGCTCTTTTTTTGGTTTGCGGGTGCAAATTTACGAACAATTTTTGAACTATGCAAATAGATTTTTTCTATCTTTGCATCGATAAAAATCAATATAGTTATCAGGAGGCGTTCCAGCAATGTTTTTGGCGTCAAAAAATTAACATTTAAACACAAATGACCTTCCAACAATTGGAATATATCGTAGCCGTTGACAAGTCTCGACATTTTGTGAATGCCGCGACTGCCTGTGGTGTCACTCAATCGACGTTGAGTGCGACTATTTCGAAGCTGGAACAGGAGATTGATGTTGTAATTTTTGACCGTTCAAAACATCCTATTGAGCCTACCCCCATGGGCGAACGCATCATCCGACAGGCAGAGGTCATCCTGCACAATTCGTCGCAATTAAGGGCCATGGTGCAGAACGAACGCGACGAGGTACAGGGCCGATTGATGTTGGGTATGATTCCTTCGGTTGCACCCGTTCTCTTTCCTCAGATGGGCAGATTGGTTTCGACACTGGCCCCCAACCTGCAAGTTCACATTCACGAACACAATTCCGCCAAGCTGATTGACCAGTTACAACGATCAGAGTTGGATCTGGCCATCATGGATTCGGTCGATGTCAAGGACAGCAATCTGATGTGTATCGATCTGTGGACGGAGCGTTTTGTGCTCTATGCCTCCGAAAGCCATCCACTTCGCCATAGGGAAACGGTCCGCATTGAAGAGATGTTGGATGGAAATATCTGGACCTTGCGAGCCTTCCACGATCACTATCCGCAGTTGACAGAGGTCACACACCAGAGCTCCCTACGACATACCTTTCTGGAGAGCGGCAGCCTGCACACGCTGGTGGCCGCTGTTGATGCTAATGGAGGGTTCACCCTTCTGCCTGAGATCTTTTCTACCTGCTTATCGGCAGAGCAACGCAAGGGCTTGCACAAGATCAACTCCGGCAAATTCTTCCGCACCATTTCATTAGCCGTTCGTCAGGACTATCTGCGAGAAGGTATGCTGAATGTGGTCACAGGCGCGATCAAGCGCATCATTCCGAACGAATTATTATCAAGCCGCATTGCCAATTTCGAGAGAATCAAACTATAATTGATTTCTCCGATTGGTAGTTGATGGCCAAACAACGATATGCTGAAATTATGAGAATCGATATTATCACCGTTTTACCAGAGTTATTGGACAGTCCATTGAACCAGAGCATCCTGAAACGTGCTCAGGCCAAAGGACTGGTTGAAATACATGTACACAATCTGCGCGATTGGAGTACAGACGAGAAACGCCATTCCGTCGATGATTACGCTTTTGGAGGCAGTGCAGGCATGGTTATGCAGTGCGAACCTATTGATCGCTGCATCTCTGAACTGAAAAGCCAACGACACTATGATCAGGTAATTTTTGTCACACCCGACGGAGAGACTTTCAACCAACACATGGCCAACGACCTCTCGATGTGCGATAACCTGATTATCCTCTGCGGTCACTACAAAGGAATTGACCAGCGTGTCCGAGAGCATCTTATCACCAAAGAGATTACCATTGGAGATTATGTTCTGACGGGTGGTGAGCTGCCTGCAGCCATCATTACCGATGCTGTGGTCCGCGTCATTCCAGGAGCGATTGGCGATGAACAATCAGCCCTCTCCGACTCCTTCCAGGACGATCTTCTTGCCCCTCCTGTTTATACCCGTCCATCGGAATACACCTTCCAGGATGGCACCGTATCGGCCGTACCTGAAATCCTTCTCTCCGGACACGAACGCAAGATTCGCGAATGGGAACATGAGATGGCAGTACAACGCACCCAGGAAAGAAGGCCAGATTTGCTGTAATATGAGTATCGAAGAGTTCATCAAGAGAGACATCAACGATCAGGCAAGCCTGACCGCAGCCTTGGCATGGGCATCCATGAAATACTATGTCGAGAACGATCCCCCCATGTCTGACTTTGAGTTCGACATGGAGTTCAAGCAGCTGCAGAAACTGGAAGCTGAAAGCGGTATCGTGCTCGAAGGAAGTCCAACGCAACGTGTCGGCAGCGATATTCAAGGCGGATTCGAGAAGCACAAACATATCATTCCGATGCAAAGCATTGAGAATGTTTATAGCGACGAAGAATTGCAGGAATGGCTGGCTTCGACAAGCAAACAACTGCAGAACGCTTTCCCAGGCGAAGATATCTCCTACTCTTTCGAACCGAAATACGATGGACTTTCCATCTCTCTGATCTATACAGACGGCATCTTGACGGATGCAGTGACCCGTGGCAACCAGATTGAGGGAGAATCGGTCCTTGAAAATGTCAAGACCATTCACAATGTGCCACAGAAACTCGCGTCTCAAGCAACTCCGCTTCCACATATCTTTGAAGTACGAGGCGAAGTACTGATGCCACAAGGAGCTTTCGACCGACTGAATGCCGAAAAGGAGAAGAACGGAGAAAAGCCTTTTGCCAACAAACGCAATGCAGCCTCTGGCAGTCTCAAACAATTAGACCCAAAGGTAACCGCCAAACGTGGTCTTATCGTGAATGCCTATGCGGCCTACTCGACCGATGAGGAGTGGCAACGCACAGAAATGCCATCACAAGAGGAGACGCTTAACCTGCTTGATCAATTAGGGTTCAGCCATTACGCAGAGAGTGCAGCCTATAGTGATGTCGTCGCTTTGACTGCTGCAATCAATCACTTCAACGAAATCCGCATCGCTCACGAGCTCCCCTACGATTGTGATGGCGTTGTTGTCAAGGTTAACCAACGCAAGCACCAGGAATTTCTCGGACTGAACACCACCTTCCCAAACTGGTGCAAGGCCAGAAAGTTCCCCCAAGAGGCACAAAGTACGTTAGTGCGTGGTGTCACCTTCCAGGTTGGCATGACCGGACACATCACACCTGTTGCCGAGTTAGACCCGACAACCATATCGGGCAGTATTGTTTCGCGTGCTACACTCAACAACGAGAGTTACATCCGTCAATTGGGCATTTACGTTGGTGCATACGTCTTTGTACAGAAAGCGGGCGAAGTAATCCCTCAGGTAACGGGATTGGACGAGATACGCAATGCCAACGAAGAGACGAAAACCATGCCAATCTCGTTCCCCGAAGCATGTCCATGCTGCGGCACACGTCTCGAGAAGAAAGGTGAATACTGGATTTGTCCGAACCATCACTGCAAGGAACAGGCCATTCAACGACTGGAGTATTGGTGCGGCAAAGACTGCGCCAACATCAAGGGTCTCGGTCCCGAAGTTCTGGCTGACCTTTATGACAAACTGCATATTGCCTCGGTCAATGACCTCTATCGAGTCTTTGTGACCGACGCTAACCAATACGAGCCAGACATCTTCTGCGCAGACTACAACAGTTATCTGCAACAGGAATTGGGCGAAGGCTATGCAGACAAGAAGATTTCACTGATGCTCGAAGGTATCCAGCAAAGCGTCCAGACACTGACTCTGGACCGCATCATTGGAGGATTGGGCATCGACGGCATTGGCAAGATTACAGGAAAGCAATTGGCAGAACACTTCGGATCGCTCGAGGCTTTCCGTCATGCCACCTTCGAGGAACTCATCATGATTGAAAACATCGGAGAAATCATGGCCAAAAACATCCTCGAGGCAGACCTCTCCGATTATTCTTGTCTTTGGGAATCTCTTTCATTCAACACAACCTATCAGGCCGCAGAGAAACTCAGCACCTCTCTCGATGGAATAACCATCATCTTTACTGGCACCAGTTACCGTTTCAAACGAGATGAGATCAAGGAGTTCTTCATGGGACACGGGGCCAAGTATGTCGGATCGGTATCCGGCAAGGTAAACTATGTGGTAACAGGAGATGCTCCGGGACAGAACAAACTCGACAAAGCACGTCAATTAGGTGTCGAAATCATCGCAGAACGCGACTTTTACGAAAAGTTTGGACTATAAACTGCATATTTAACATCTTTCTTTTGGTCATTTGATTTTTTTTCATTAACTTTGCGCGACTAAAAAAAGACAGTATCTTACATATTTGGGGATGTTAAATCGCTATATAACTACTTTCATTGCAATCACTTTAAGCATGTGGTGTGCAGTTCCGTCTTCGGCACAGGGTACCGACAAGATGGAACATGTCATCGAATTTCATGCCTCCGCAAGCAATAACAAGACTCCACTTTGGCTGAATGCTAACAAATACGGATTGAGTTCACTCAATTCGAAATATGCTTATGCCCGTGGCATTGTAACTTACAAAAACGCATTCGATCAATGGGGCATTGACTACAAAGTTGTTGGAGACCTTGTACTTCCAGTGAACTTCGTCCAGCAAGGTTATCAGGGCTCTGAGCACCGCAGTTCCATCATTCTTCAGCAGCTCTATGGCGAAGTTAAGTGGAAGCATCTGGTGCTGATTGGAGGCGCCAAACAGTATGAATCAGAACTCCGCGACAATCAATTATCAAGCGGAGCACAGACACTGGGCATCAATGCCCGTCCAATTCCACAGGGCCGTATGACCTTGGATGACTGGTGGACTATTCCTTACACCCGCAATTGGGTATCATTCAAGGGACATATTGCCTATGGCATCATGTCCGATGCAAACTGGGAGGAGTCCTTCATCGGAAAAAGCGGCAAACAATACAACCGCTGGGCCAGATATCATGAGAAGTCCGGCTATCTGCGTTTTGGCAATCAAGAGAAATTCCCATTATCACTCACATTAGGCCTGGAGATGGGAGCGCAATTTGGTGGCACCCTCTTCAATTACTATGGAGATGACCAAAGCGGATTCCGCGGTAATACCTCTCTCAAACTTGAGAGTGGACTCAAGAGTTATTGGAACGCCTTCTTCCCAGGAGGTGGTGATACGGGTGAAACCGAGTTCAAGAATGCAGAGGGCAATCAAGTGGGTAGTTGGTTATTCCGCCTCAATTGGGAAAAAGAGAACTATTCAATTGGCCTTTATGGCGATCACTTCTTTGAGGACCACTCATCCATGTTCTTTCTCGATTACGACGGATATGGCGAAGGGGCAGAATGGAATACCAAGAAAGAGTTTAAGTTCTTTGCCTACGATGTCAAAGATTTTCAGCTGGGTCTTGATGTTCACCTGAAGAAATTCAAGTATCTGAAAGGATTCGTGTTTGAATTTATAAATACGATGTATCAGAGTGGTCCAATCTACCATGATCGTAACGGAGGGAACTCTGACCATCTTGGTGGAGGTGACGATTACTACAACCACACCACCCTACCTGGTTGGCAGCATTGGGGACAAGCAATCGGCAACCCATTATATCGCTCTCCACAATACAATACCACAGGAGAGATTACGTTCCAGCACAACAGATTCAAGGCTATCCATGGTGGTATTAACGGATCCATAATGCAGGGATTGGATTATCGAGTTCTTTATACAAAGCAGAAAGCATTCGGTACATACCGTTATCCTGCCTATTCTCCTGTTGATAATATTAGTATGCTTTTTGAAATGGCATATCAAATGCCACAAGGAACCATTTTCGAAAATTTCAAGGTAAAAGTAGCATACGGAAAAGACCAAGGGGAATTATTCGGAGATAACAAAGGTCTGCAATTAACCGTTCAATTCCGTCCCTAAACATATTTCAAAATGAGAAGTATTCTTATATACGTTTTAATTGGTATATCCATGGTTCTTTTCCCATCGTGCGAAAATTCGAGCAATGGGGATCTGGACGGTTTTTGGTATATGACTCGCATGGATAGTATCCAAATTGGGAAATCTGTAGACATGCACAAGGAACGTAAAAGCTGGTCCTTCCAACATAACCTGATGCAGGTCTATAGCCATAATGACCGATACGAATTCAAGCACACAATCATGGCTCGATTTAATCATGCCGGAAACAGACTCATTGTTTCAGATCCATTCATCTATGACCGAATGCATGGGGACATAGAACTTACACAAGACAGTATCTATCGACTTACCCCATACGGAATCAATAACGTACCAGATACTTTTATCATAGAGACATTATCTGATTCCAAGATGCAAATTTCGGATGATGTCATCAGACTCTATTTCGACAAATACTAAGTTCTAGTTCTTTTTATTTAGTTTTTCTTGTAAAAGTAAAAAAAAATTGCTAACTTTGCGCCGCTAAATGAATGGAGAATAAAATGGTTTACCCAATATTGTTAGCTATCCTGATTCTCGCTGTCCTTCTTGGACTCTTGATCATACCCCGCATAGTCAATTTGGCTATGCGTTTACATCTTTATGATCAACCCAATGCCAGAAAGATACACAGCAGACCAATTCCTCGTATTGGCGGCACTGTATTTCTCCCTATTGCCACCATTTCTCTGGCTTTAATACTAGTCCCTTATTTACGCCTAGATTCCAATCATGCAGAATTATGGGCTGGCATGCAAGCACAGCATCTCCTTGCTTATCTGAGTGGCGCATTGCTTATCTATATCATCGGATTGTATGATGACCTGTTCTCGGCCTCATATCGAATTAAGTTCTTTGTTCAGATTATAGCAGGATCACTGCTCTGCATCAGTGGACTCTGGGTTGCCAATTTCAGTAATGTCTGCTTCATCAACGAAGTTCCATTCTGGATCGGCATGCCATTCACCGTGTTCTTTGTCGTCTATGTAACCAATGCCATGAACCTGATCGATGGCATTGATGGACTCTCTTCCGGATTGTCTATAATCTCGTTGCTAATCCTGACAATACTCAATCTGATTGCGGGAGATTTAATATGGGCCTTTATGTCGATCGCTTTCTGTGGTGTTCTTTGTTCCTTCTTCTATTTTAATGTATTCAGTTGGAAGTATAAGATCTTCATGGGTGATGCCGGTAGTCTTTCATTAGGCTACACATTGGCATTTCTTGTTCTTCACTTCTGGCAGCGAGAACCAGTTTGGAATCCCTATTTCCACAATGTCGGTCTTGTGGCTCTGAGTCCTTTGACGATTCCGTTGCTTGACGTCATCCGTGTTTCTCTGTTCAGAATATTGAACAAGAAGAATCCTTTTCTTCCAGACAAAACCCACATCCATCATCTGCTGATGGAGGCGGGTTTCAGTGCAAAGAATACAATGTTCTTAATTCTGTGCTTCTCCATAATCATTATCTTTGCAAACACAATAATCGCAGATTTCATCAGCCAGACGTTGATGATCGTTATTGACTTTGTTCTTTACATCTTCCTTTGTTTCTCTGTTCATTATTTAATTCAGCAGAAGAAGAAAGATGATGAAATGGAGTGATAACAATACAGAACTAACAGAAAAATTCAAATATTTTTGTAAGATATTTTACAGAACAAAAGAGGAAATTTGTGTAGATTCCATTGTCACGACAAGCACGAACATCCTCTTTGGTAAGCAGCAAGCGGCTGTTTAAGTTTCGATTGGAAGCTCCACCAGTACGCATTGTCACCATGTCAAGAGGAAGATATTCTGTATTAATATTCCCTTTAGCGATAAAACGAACCAATAGTTCATAATCAGCAGCTAACTTATAGTCTAACTTAAACAATCCAAATTTCTGATACACCTGACGTCGACAATAGAAAGACGGATGAGCTGGCATATAGCCGAAACGGAACTGCCAGGGATGAAAAAAACGTGAAGAATAATAACGCACACACTTGGAAAGATTGATATCCTTAACAAAGTGAATATCGCCATATACAGCATCCAGACTTTCAGCACCAGACTTATCACAGAATGCCTTTGAAACCTTTTCCAGCACGTATGGAGATGTATAAAAATCATCGCTATTCAAGATACCTATTACATCTCCCGTCGCACGTTTCAACCCACGATTCATTCCATCATATAGGCCGGAGTCTCGTTCCGACACGCATTTTAATCGGCCATTGAAACGAGATGCATATTCTTGGACAATGTCAAGAGTTGAGTCTTTCGATCCTCCATCCTGCACAATAACCTCAATATCTTTGTATGTCTGTGCAAGGATACTATCAAACGTATCTCGGAGAGTTTTCTCACTATTGTATGTTGCAACAACAACGGATATTGTCATCGTGTCAAATCTATATTTTTAAGTACCTGAATCAATTTCGCATTATCTTCACGAGATCGAATAGCGATGCGAACGAGCTGTCGACCATCCATATGCTTCTTACGTCCACAATTACTGATAAGCACACCCTGTTTGATGCACAAACTATCCAATTGCGAAGAGGTCATACCATCTAAAACTTCGCACAAAAAATAATTGGCCTGAGATGGAATTAAACGCAAGTAAGAGATCTGTTGCAGTTCAACCTCAAAATCCTTGCGTACCCGGACAAACTCTTTACATGCTTGACGATAATCCTTTTCATATTTTCCAAATATCTGCATGTAATACTCTGCGAACGAATTGATATTCCAGATGCTTACCTCTTTTTTAATTTTAGTGATCAAATCAGTATTGAAAGAGGCAAAAACGCCTAGACGCAATCCTGGAACTCCATACGATTTTGAGATTGATTTCATTATCATTAAGTTCGGATTTGATTCAAGAACATCTGTTTGAAGCAAAGAATTATTCTCGAAATCATCTGTAAAATCGACGAAGCTTTCGTCGAGCAGCAATTGGATATTATGCGAGCGACACCACTCACACAAACGAATTACATCTGCTTTGGGCATAAAGTGTCCAGACGGGTTATCTGGATTCACTAGTAAGAGCAGAGAGATGTTCTTGTCGGCATAATACGACATCAACTCGTCGGCAGTATAACTATAGTCTGCAGTAGAAACAACAAAAGGAATCACATTGGATTGATTACAACGATTGGGATATTCATCGAATGTTGGATAAATTACACCGATTCTTTCATCCTCATGCAACTCCATCACCACCTTGATCAATTCTGCAGCACCGTTGCCGACAACGATGTTATCAGGATTAATTCCAAAATACTTGCCTGCCAATAAAGAGTTAACCTTCATTCCTGATGGATAATTCTGCAATAGGGCATCAAAATTGGCCCTCAGCTCCTCCTTCATCCTAAGAGTTGGAAAGAATGGATTCACAAGATAACAGAAATCCAGCAACTGATTAAAACGCCAATAACCGCCATATCGTTGATGAAAAAGAGCGGACTTATCTTCGTCAGTGGCAAAAAGAACAGAAGCAATATCCAAATCCTGGACGTCATCTATTTCATACCACTTTTCATTCGTTATTGGCAATGCTTTAAGTGGAGAATTCCGTAATTGAGCAAGCACACGCAACACCTGTTCATAATATTCATTTTCTCCCATTGCCTTGCAATATGCCTCAAGGAACGGCACATAGTAACGTGAAGAAAAATCACGGCTGAACTTATAGATATTAACAGTCTTATAATACTCATCAATCTTGGCAAACTCAAAAGTCTCTTTCGAGACAAAATCCACAATCTCACGATTTGCATTGAAACGGACCATTGTACCATCCATCCATGGCTCATACTTTGCCACAAGAGCAAGATCCTTATCTGGATGATTGACCAATAGTTCAAGCATAGCATCCTCAAAGATGATATCACTCTCCAATAGGATTGTATCATCCTGGCACAATTCATCCTTTGCCAGTTCCAACGAATAGATATTGTTGGTTTTATCGTATATTGGATTATTAACGTATTCGATTTTCAAAACATCATCATACCTATTTCCAATATGCTCTATCAGTTTCTGGCCCTCATAACCAACAACGATTACAAGACGAGACAATCCCAATCGGGAAAGTTGCCCAATAACACGGTCTATGAGTCTCTGACCATTGACAGGAACCATACATTTAGTATTGTTTCGGGTTAACTCGCCTAAACGCTTACCCATACCTGCTGCCAAAATGATTGCTTGCATTGCTATATGATAATTATTTTAAGTATTCCTCCTTTATTTTCTTCTCAAAAGGAGCTCGATATTTCTGAGTTTTACTGCGCAGTATTGCATAAAAGAGCCAGTCTGGCAGATATTCTTTCACATACTGGAACAGCCACAAAGGCCATTCCTTCCATTTCGGCATCTGATAATTGTAGAATCGGACAGGTGTCATCCAATTCTCTCCATACCAGAAAGAGAGGTATCTATGAGCATCGCGAGGGGCAAGATAGTTCTTTCCCAGGAAATCCATCTCTGCCAAGTCATGTAAGAAACATTCTGGCATTACTTCCTGACCACAACCGACAACACCTTCCTGTTCTCTTGAATAGATGTAAATGTCAATATACTCACCCTCCTTAATGAAAGAGATGACTCCACGTCGATCATAACGGCACACCTCAAAACCATGATCTCTCAACTTGAAAAGAGCACACAACAATTGAGGCAGATATTGTGCAGACATACCCAGATCAATGTCCTCATCATGATCGATAAAATCATGCTCTCGAGAAGCTCCGAGCATTGTACCATAGGCCAAGAACACAATGATTCCTTCCTCTTTCAATAAGTCATAAAACTGTTCCAAATTGCGTTTCGAGATTACTTTATCAATAATCTTTACGCCCATAAACAATGGAACAAAGTTATATTTATATATACCGATTGGTGTTTTAATTTTCAATTTCATAATCAATCATTATTTCAAAATTGATTTAATCCATCGTTTCAATCCAAATGGAATCATTTGAATGATTGCATTGTACAATGAATTATTGTAACGATAGAAATGCTTATCGAACGAGACATTAGGAATCACCCGATCTGGATGTCGTAATGGGAAAGACAAATCATTTGCCAAACTCTGTACCTGCGACTGACCAATGGTTGTAGTATGCGTCGCATCCGAACCGAATCCGATGTTCGAGACAAGGCTGACCTCGGGGAAGATACACAATTGATTCTGTGCCGACAAAGAAAAATACCAAGGCCAGTCCCACGAACTGACATATCCTGCATCAATGCACTTGATACGGTATTTCCAGTAGTCTATGTCACGACCATTCCCTCCCATGTTATAAAGGATACTTTGCTCTTGCTCGGTACCACGCCATGACATTTCCATGTCCATATTGCTCCATGCTCGACGCCAGGTAGCCCATCCCCAACATGCCTTATAGCGAGAAAATGTGTAAGAAGATGATGCAAAGGCCTGGCCAATTCCATTAAAGCCAGCAATCATACCGACTCGGTCATCCGAGGCATAACGGGTAAGCATCTCCTCCATAAACGGGAAGAAGCTATCCTGTACCACACAATCATCTTCCAGAACAATACCCTTCTCTTCGTTCTGAAAGAGCCAGTCAACGGCGGTTTTTACACCTTCAGCACAACCTACATTCTGTGGTCTGAAAAGTGTCTTGACCTCACATTCCCAATCGATCAAAGATAGTATCGACTCCCGAATCTCTAAAATCAATCTATGCTCATTTTCCCCGTTAGCTTCACGAGCACCATCCTGAGCAAGATACAATCGGCGGGGACGAACCGCACGAATTCTTTCGAACGATTTTACTGCGACCTCTTTTCGATTAAAAAAGACAAAAAGAATCGGAATTTGATATGAAGGGAATCCTGTATTATTCATTCTCATATTCTTTGAGCAAAGCATTAAGCTTTATTTTATAATCCTTATAGACCTGGATTTTCGCTGCAGAAGACGAACGGCCCATAAGACGGCCTACAGACTCTTTCCAGATCAAGGCATTGAGGCTGCGGATTTTGTTCAAGATAGTTGTTTTCGGCGAGCACCCGATCTTAGCATTGGAATCAATTAAAGAACGAAGAATCTTATCCTCCGATTCAACCGTCACTACTCTATCCTTTGTGAGATGAAGATATCGTATATCGGTATCATAAACGACATGGGCTCCGAATGTCTGCTTTAATCTATGATGGATATTATTTTCTTCGCCATACATAAAGATGCTCTCATCGAACAAACCAATTGCCTCGAACATCGATTTTCGAATAAAGAAACAAGAGCCATTCAGATACATAAACGACGGGAAAAAGAGATTGTACCTGTTACAGACACCAGACATCAATGTACTGAAGTAACCATTGACCGTATTGGAACAGTTGATAGAGTTTGTACTTGCCAATGTTGGTGTAAGCATCTGCTTCATTCCGTACATCGTCAATTTGGGATTGTTCGCAAATGCATGAAGTGGCTTTTTGAGAAAAGGCATAATTTGACGAACATCCGGGTTCATAATCAAGATGACAGAGGCCGTGGCAACACGTATGCCGACATTATTACCCTGACCATACCCTCCATTTCTTGTATTCTTGATGCAGATGATATCTTCTCCCCATTGCTGCTTCAAACGCTCAAACATCGCATCAACAGAATGGCTACAATTATCAACAATAATCAGTTCAATATCCTCCTTTGGGATATCTGTATGTGCTTCGATTGACGATACGCAATCGAAGATATCCTTTTCAGAATTATATGTTACTATGACTATTGAAATCTGCTTCATTGTTCCTTGAGTTTATAGACACGAATCCAATCAACATCCATCCACGCAGGAAAAGTTGATTCGTCAAAACCGGAAGACCATGCCTTAGGTGGAAAGACCTGCATATTCAGCCTTAGGTGAGATTCAATTCCATAAAGGAATTCACTTTCATTCTCCTTGCATTTAGGATATCTGAAGGTTTCTTTACCATTGACGCCAAAGATGACGTAATCTGGCAAAACCTCGATGCTATATTCGTTATATTTCCCGCGCTTGATTTTTGAACGGTTCTGCTGAGGTGGATTGTCCCAATTTTTACGATCGATCAGGGTGTATTTATTATGAGCTGTCTGATAAACGAAATTGTTTTTATCAACATACTCCATGATGTCAATCTCCGCATATGGATTATCTGAGATTGAAGACCAAAGACGAGAATCTTCGGGCATCGTCCAAATTGCTGGCCAAGACCCAATTGCACCTCGTATCTTTGCGCGGACAATCACTTTTCCATAAGTAAAAGTTCCCTTTCCTTTAGACCAGATTCCCGATGTCAGGTAATGAGCGGTATCTTGCGGCAGAACACCATCATTAACCTTGGCATACAAACGAAGTCTTCCATGTTTAACTTCATATAGTTCTGGGCTTTCTGTCAAGTGGGCAAAACTTCTTACACCATACTGACGGGGGATATGGCTCCAACGAGTTGTATCCAGGCCCTTACCATTAAATTCATCTTTCCATGCCAATTCGTACAAATGATCACGAGCATCAATCGAAGACGAACACGAAATCAGTCCTACCATGAGGACAATAACTACAATGGCTTTCCGGATCAAATCTGGAATTATACGCTGTTCCATCTTCTGAAACCATAACAGATAAAAAAGAGTAGATATTCTGCGGGCCAGATTATCTGCTATGACATGCTTTAACAAACGTCGCAACGATGTATGAAAGCTATAGACAGCTCCCCAGAATACAGAGTGTTGTTTTACAACTTCCTTTATTCCATTCTCAAATTGTTCATTCATACCAACTCTTGCGGCTTTCGTATAAACGAACAACATGCCTTTATACAACGCTCCATCATATTTATGTCCGTAATGAGCCTGTACTGTCTCATAATACTTATTGATGGCATAAAGATTACTTTGCAGATGAGCATCACTCATAATCTTTTTCGACACCGAATTCGTGCTTCCGATGCGATATCCATAATCTGCAGGAGCATTAGAATAGTCATATTTCATGCCTACGACCAGACAATCCATATTGAACTGAGCATCCTGCAAGGATTTAAGATTTTCATCCCAGCAAATATTGTATTTCAACAGAGATTGCTTTCGATATATGTTATTCCAGACCACAAAGGGTAACGTGCGCTGACAAAAGGCCCGAATATCATCTGAATAGATAGGATAACCATAAACATTGAAACAACCGTTAGCAATAAAACCCTTCTCGGATAAAGTACCATTACGGAAAACCATGAAGTCCAAGTCTGGGCGCTCCTCCAAAGCTCTAACTCGCTGCTCCAAACAGGTTGGTGTTATGTAGTCATCAGAATCAAAGAAACAGACAAATTCACCCTGAGACTTCGTCAAACCCATATTACGACAGGTCTGTGCACCTTTCGGCTGACGATCACGCTGCAGAACAAGAACGCGGGCATCAGTCTCTGCATACTGATAGAGCAGAGACAAGGTTTCCTCATCAGACCCATCATCAACTACCAGCAGTTCCCAGTCCTGGTAACTGCTTGCCAGAAACGAATCAATCATCACCCTAACGTCGTTGGGATGATTGAATACCGGCATGACAATTGAAAGTCTCACATTATTATTCTTGTTCATCTTTTTAACTTTTGAGCGATTGACTCAATAAGGAATCGAGTCTCTCGTGCGTCCAGCGATGTCAACAGGATTGAAACGATACCGGCAAATATAGTTGCCGCTATCGTCAATAGGAATCTATATTCTGACTGGAACGTATAATTCACTATTACATACCCTACGATGCACATTGTTAACGTCGGACACAAGACTCGAAAAGGAACCTGAAGCAGATAATCCTTAACACTAACTCCTGCAGTATGAACCAACAAAGGGATGCGAACAATGGCAGATAGGAGTTCAAAGACAAAATAGCCCAAGACAATACATTCCCATCCATATCCCTGATTAATCATCACCAAACTAACAGGAATCACAAGAATCTTTGTTGTATAGGTAATCAATGTATAGGTACGAAGTCGGCCAATTGCCTGATTAAGGGAGCCTAAACCCGTTGAAATCTGATCAGCCAACGAAGATATAAGCATCATCAGGCAAAACACTTCTGCGAAATCAGGGACATCGGTCAACCATATCTTCAATATCGATGGGAGTTCATAGGACAGTGGAATGACAATTAAGGCAGACATCAGGAAGCAATACTTCGACGCTAAAAGCGACAATCGAATGGAACGGTTTCTATCATTAGCTCCCTCGGCTTTGATTATCTGAGGAGAAATGGCATTCATGATTGCCTGCGAGAAAAACTGGATAGAACCGAAGACCTGTGTTGCTATTCCATAGGCGGCATTGGCAATTGTTCCGAATAACCTATTTACAATCACAGCAACACCCTGAGTACGAACATAAACGCAGAACATACCATACAATGTCCATGTTGCAAATCCTAGAATCTGATACTGTACACGATTGTTCCATAATCTAAGTCGAGGCAGGAAAATACTCTCATTGTAGTTTCTCAAGCAATAAACCAGCAACAATAGGAAATGAAACAACATCACACAAGACATGATGGCAGAATATAAAATCAACCGGCAGTCTTCAAACACGAACAACAGGAATACCAGTCCCAATTTGAGAATACCATCCAAAACGTCAACAATTGAGAGATAGACAATATTCTCATGAGAAATCAGCAATGCCTTAAACGGAGATGTAATAAATGTCAACAGGACAGATACAACAACCAGCACATAAACAATTTTGGCTTCACCTATCTTATCAGCCTGAATGTTGAGAATGCCAAAATCAAAGACAACACTTGTCAAGCATAAACAGACAAACGCTAAGCCCAACCCAAGCAGCCAATGCAGCATATAGCTATTAGCGAAGAACAAGCGGGTATCGTCGTCCTTACCTGCACCATTACAATAGCTCAAATGACGTTGAGTTGTAATAACCAAAGTATTGCTTAAATAAGACAATAAAGAGACGACTCCTGCCACTAACATATAGATGCCATAATCCGCATCTCCCAATGCGCTAATGACAATACGAGTGGAGTAGAGCGACAAGAAGATATTAATAATCGTCTTGAAGTTCTGCGCCAATGTATTCGCTATAAGTCGTGTACTACTTGTCATTATTATGGTTGAGAAGGTCTGTTCTTTCTATGACATGCCTGATCAAACTCAGGATAATAATAAGCAAGAAAGAAGAGGGTAAAGACAAATGGAATTGTATAGATTTCAAACAGCATCATTAACGATATAACTGCCAACGAGCATAATGAAACGTTAGCAAATCGATCAGAAACTGTTAATACTCGACGGAGAGATACAACAAGGACATAAACATAAATAGCAAGTGCAACGATGCCACCATAAATAAGCATTGCCAACACAGCATTATGTGGACCTACTGCAAAAGCAGTCATATTGGCGACATACCATTCCGGGCTTGGGAAACCATATCCAATCAAAGGTGAATCTATAATCAACTTAATTGCTGAATCCCACATATGAGTACGATAAGTGAAGGTCATATCCTTGCCCAACACATCAATAATAATCCAACGGGCAAGTTCATTATTCTCGAAACCCTTTCCTTGGAAACAGACAAAGATTTCAAATAAGATAACACTAATCAAGATGCAATATACACTGATCCGCTGAAGTTTTTTTGACGGAATAAGCATCAAGAAAAGCATTAAAGCCATACCAGCCAAAGCGGTTGAGGAATTTACAATCAACAAAATCGCAATACTAACACCAAGCAACGGAATGGCATTAAGCCAATACCATTTACTTATCTTAATACACAAGAAGTTGATTGTGATTGCACACATAATGATTGGTGCCATCTGATTATAGTTTCCGCCCAACAAATAACCCATGGATTCTCCTCGTTCCATATTCATCCATTTTTCCGGATGACTAAGCAGATCGATAAGACCCGCGTAAATGGAGACAGAAAAACCCAAGAGCAATCCAACCAACAACGCTGGACAATCGCGCCCATAGAAACGGAAGAGGAATAAAGGGAGCAATATAGCGAATCCGACAAAAGCCCAATTCTTAAAGTCCGTAGCATTCAAGATCGAAGATACCATCACAATCAAAAGGAAGGATAGCACCACCATCTCAAACCGGGTAATATAGCCATTTCGTATGCAAAGCCAAACAGCAAAGAGGGTGAACAAGATTACTAAACCTAAAAGGATATAAGACGGAAGATACAATTCTGCAGAGCCTAATGCAAGAGATTGCTGCACGGCCCATATCGCCAACATTCCTGCCGGGACGAAACGTAAAGAATCTAAATGTATCTTAAAGTCTATTTTCTTCATTCTTTGCCAATCTGCACTTCCTTACTCTTTATCCACCTTTATCTGGAACAATTCGCCTCTAACAAAATAGATACCTGCAATGATAGTAACAAGCATCAACATACCAATCACAAACAATACTCGCTTAGGTCCAGCTGGAAGGACAGGAACGGTAGAAGACTTCAAAACAGTGAATGCTGGTGTACGTTCTTGCAATTTAACCTTCATTGCTTCAAGTTGTGCTGTCAATGTTTGATAAGCTGTATATCGCATATCCATCTCATTCTGTAAGCGATCCTTCTCTGATAAGAATGTCTGCTTAATAGCACCACTATGGGTATCACAGTAAGTTGAATAAGCCTCAGCTGCCGCAAGATACTCCAGATTAGCATCAGCAGCAACCTTTGCATAGTGTTCTACATCATTGCGAACCTTTTGGGTACGATAGAGCGTAATAAAATCCTGTAAATGCTGACGAACACTATCTGCCATTGTAGCACATACCAAAGCATCCTGATCTTTGACAGAGATAGTAACAACATCTGTTTTCTTATCTACCGAGCAAGTGATTTTGCTCATTGCTTTTTCGAACAGTTCGGAATCTTTTTTTGAAAGGCGGAAAGGATTCAACTCTTTTGCTGTTAACGGACGACCATTTTCCTTCTCCGCAAATAGCGCTTTTACCTTTCGGATCACCCATCGGAAAGGTGCGGTAATAGGGTTCTCTTTCTGATGCTTCTTCAGATAGGTGTAATAGTCAGTAATTACAGGTTCTTCATCCTTGGGAGAAGTCTCCACTCGTATAGTCATCAAACCTGCAATGAACTCATTCGAAGACATCAGATCTGGATAGAGAAGCGGATAAAAAGCATCATTACCACCGCCATCTAAACTGATACCGAAAGAAGAAGCAATGCCTGCTAAACCGCCTATATTCTCTCCGACCGCCTCTGGAGCCAAGCTAACTTCGGCTTCATAGAATCGTGGTTGTGGAAAAATCCAAATGCAAGAAAGCACAAATGTTATCATCCAAATTTTAACAAACGACTTCTTTCTTGAAAACAGGATTCTGACAATCTTACGCAAATCAATAATATCTTTCTTTTCTTCCATAAAACAGGCTCAATTAAGAAGGGGGAAAATCAATTAGCAATCACACTGATAACAACTGCAGCGGCGGTTGCAAAGGTACTTGCCACCGAAACGAAGATGCTGACCTTTTGAGCAGTAGTCATTTCGGAGGTGACTTCTCGCAGGTAGATCTCACTGCCTGGTTCCACCTTCTTGAATCGACGATATGCCTGAGCCTGACCATTCTGATCAATGACGTACGACATCTTTAGATTTCGGTGAATTGGACGAACACCACCTTGACGCAGGTAATACTTCATAGTCTTACCCTTGACATAAGGAACAGCACCACGATAAGGGACGGTACCAGTCAGATATACAGTATTCTTTTTCTCTTCGACCACGATACGATCACCATCGCGCAACACAAGATCCTCTTCGCATCCTGGCTTCTTCAAAACCTTGCGGATATCAACTGCTACCTTGTAGTAATCCTCTCGCATTTCACGTTCAACATAAAGGGAATCTGAAATAGGCAGACTAGTAACGCCTTGCATCTGAGTCGATCTCATGATGAGGTTGTTTGCATTATTGTATCGCATATCGTCCATACGAGCCAGTCGCAGACGAATCTCCTCTTCGTTCATCTGACGGAAAACATATACGCCATTTTCGGCTGCATATTCCGTCAAGCCACCTGCCATGGCGATGATTTCGCTGATGCGGGTATTCTCCTTAGGCAAGCTGAACTCTCCCTGGAAGTTAACCTGACCCTCGATTGAAACCGTGCTATGCTCCATATACGACTCACAACGCTTAACCATGACCTCGTCATTAGGCTGAAGTACAACACGGTTCTTGCCATTCACAGAGAGGCCCTCGTTGAGGTCATAAGTCTTCGTTTCTACACGTCCATTAGGGTTTCGACGGGCAACAGTGACATTCTTGGCCGAAGCAGACTCCTTGAGACCACCGGCCTGGAGAACAAGGTCCTCCAAGGTTGTGTTATAGGCGAACTGATAGATACCCGGCTCATAGACCTCACCTCGGATGGTCAAGGTAAAGGTCTCCTGATTTGCCTTCATATCCGGCACAAACAGAACATCCTCATTCTGGAGTTCAATATCAGCAGCCGAACCATTCAAGATACCCTCCAGATTGACAGACATAGTCTCCATCTGGCGATCCTTGCGCATACGTTGCAATACAGCATGCGAAGTGAAGGCCGACTCTGTTACACCATCTGCATAAGCAATCAGTTGCTTGACGGTCTTGGTCTCGGCACTCAGCTGGTACATACCGGGACGGAATACAGCACCCTTCAGTTCAATCATATTCTCGTAACGCATCATTAGAGAATCAATAAACAGAGAATCTCCATCTGCGACATTGAAACTATCCTTGTTCGAATCATTGATATTGAATACCTGCATGAAACCGCCAGACTTGCGGACCAGACGCATCGACTTGGTGTAGGCATCGCTTGCAAAACCGCCAGCATACTCAAGCGCCTTGCCGATAGTCTCGTCTGGCTTCATTTCATAGTACATTGGACGCTTTGCCTTGCCAGCAATATTGACCAAAGCCTCATAAGGCGCAACGACAAGCACGTCATTGTCCTGCAAACGGATATCACCCGAGAGATGACCATTGAGGATATAGTCATAAACATCGATGGTATTCATGAGCTTGTTGTTACGATACAGCTTGACAGTTCGAAGTGAACCAATCTCACTCACACCGCCTGCACAATATAATGCATGGAAGACAGTTGCAAAAGCCGACAAGGTATAAGAGCCAGGCACCTGGACCTCTCCCATCACATTAACCTGAATGGTACGGGTCTGGCCTACGGTCAACTTAATCTTGGAATCAGCATAGAAAGAACCCAGCTTGGTACGAGCACGACGATTAGCCTCCTCGACGGTCAATCCGGCCAACTGCAGTGGACCGAACTCATCAACTACGATAAAGCCATCTGGTGAAATGACACCCTCGATGGTTGTCTGCGAAGCGCCATAGACATCGATAAAGATATTATCGCCAGCACCCAGGACATAGGTAGAAGGGGTAGCGATGTTCATGTTGGGCTCGAAGCTGATCATCTCGTTGTTGAACATATCACGACCGAAAACCTTGATCTTTGGCTCCTCTTCGTAATAGAAATACTCCGTCGAATCAGGAGCGAAACCAGACAATGCACTCTGCATAGCCATGTAGTCTGCTCCACTCTCGTCGAACTTGCCATTCTTTCCAGCCGAACCGATCATCTTACCGGTAGTAGCTACAGGTGTTTTGGCGGATCCGTAGGCGGTCGAAGCAGAAGTTGAGAAAACTGTAGATGCTGCAGATGTAGACTTTGTAGCAGGTGTTGCAGTTCGTGAACGATCTTCACTAACTGACTTTCCGTCCGAATTTCCACCCTTCATCTTGCCCATCTTGGCCTTCAGCTGCTGCAGGCGTTGTGGAGAGACGCCTTTGCTCAAAAGGTATTGAACCATTTCGCCCTGACTGGTTCCTTTGGCTGACTGTTCAGAAACATACTTGATAATCTGCTGATCAGTCATATCAGCCGAAGCCACCATTGGCACCAGCATCAACGAAAAAAGAAGTATTGCCTTGTTAAATTTCATAGTTAAGCTTTAAAAATTTATTGAATAACGTACAAAATGGTATTTTATTATACACGCGCATAATATTTTCTATTTATCTTGCCATTGTATGTACGTTCCACATGGTCCACAATCTCAATATTGATCGGAACCTTATAACTCTCCAAGCGCATACGCATCTGTTTGGCAACTGCTCGCTTATCGAGAGCAACCCCCTCTGCCATCACAACCAGGAGTTTCGGCACAGAACCCATAACTGGGTGAGGATGAGCAATACAGATACAATCTTTCATACCCTCGATGACTGCAGCAGCCACCTCCTCCACCTCAACGGGCGATACTTTCAGTCCACCGACGTTGATAATATCATTGGCTCGTCCTATCAGGAAGAGTCTTCCTTCATCATCCAATCTTCCCAAGTCGGAGGTTTCAATCTCCGGCACAGTCTCAACGAGATCCTGTCCGAGGTATCCCATCATAGCACCCTCGCTGGCACAAACCACCACTCCATCGCGCAAAGAGACGTGCGAAAGCGGGAACGATGGACCGACACATCCCTGGTAGGCATGACCATCGTTGAAGTTGTAGGTACAGATAACCCCCACCTCACTGCCGGCATAGGTATTGAACAGACGGCTGTCCGGCAAAAGTTCTGCCAGACGAAGCATATCGGTCTGCGTAATCGGCGCAGCACCCGTCTCGACAAACTCGAAACGAGAGGCATAGCCAGACAATCGCTCGGCCGAGAACTGAATCAGCATACGGATGCTGGCTGGGACAAGGAAGGTCGCCACTTTACCTGCCGTCGAATCGAGTGCAACGAAGAAATCTTCCAGACTCTTCATGCCCTCCATCAGGTAGAGAGAGGCACCATTCTTCACCACAGGGAGCACCTTCGAATGACTACCGAAATGGTTCAACGGGCCATTGACGACAAACGTCAGATCCCGATGGTAACCATGTGCCAATGTCAGATTCTCAGCATCGGCCAATAGGGCCTTATGACTCAGTACAACCCCCTTGGGAGAGCCTGTTGTCCCTGTCGTAAAAAGGATATCCGAAGCCTCTGCAGGGAAGCATTTCCCAGCTACCTGTGTCTCGATTTCCTGTTGTTTATCTTCCGGCAGATCATGCTCGATGGGGACGACCACCACCTCGGCCCTATGACAAGCAAAATATTGAACAAGGTAGTCAATCGTCTGCGAAGTCCGGACGACCAGAGCCTCGTGGGGCAGACGCATCTGACGGATTACCTCCGACTGACGACACACCTCATTCCAGAAATCACAATACGTTATCTGTGCTCCGTCCGATTGGGTTACAAAAACCTTGTCAGGCGAAGCACAAGCATGTTGCTCCAGATAATCTATGAGTTTCACTTGGAGGCGAGTTTCTTTTCAACCAAAGCCACCAGCGAATCGAGGTTTCTCAGATTCTTTGGTGTAGCATCTCGGGTATCAAGCTCAATGCCGAACTCCTCCGAGAGGGTCATCAGGATGGTAGTAACGCCCAATGAATCCAGTTCGTCGTACAGACGTTCCGACTCGAGGTCAACCAAAGGGAGCTGATCCTCCAGCAGTTTATAGATCTTTTCTTTCATCTAAGTATTTTTGTAATGGTTTATCAAATTTTATCAGCCAATGGAAGAGCATCGGAGGCAATAGCCATGCCATCAGTACAACCACAGTCATACCAATGATTGTGACCTCTGCCAAAGAATGCATAGCCGGATGTTTAGCCAGAATCAATGATCCAATACCCACCAGCATTATAAGAGCCGAAAGTAAGATACTGTGTTGATAACCAATCAGTGTACTTCTTCCTGTTCCCTGCTTATAATCTTTTATTATGCCTTCGGTAATAAAGATGGTATAATCATCTCCTTGTCCGAAGATAAAGGTTGCCAAAATAATATTTACTATATTAAATTGGATGCCGAACAATTGCATCAAGCCCAAAATCCAGATCCAGCCCACAGCCATAGGCATAAAGGCTAAAGCTGCCAGTTCAAATCTTCCAAATGAAAGCCATAGGAAGAAGAAGACAATCAAAGAACAGGCCAACCCGATATAGTTAAAATTATCGGTCAAAGAGCCCGAAATTCGGGTATTCAGCGATGTCAAGTCAAAACTTCCGGGTAAAACTCGTTCTACTGCAAGAGCGGATTCTACATCCGCCACAGTCAATCTAGTTACCAATGCCTCAGGAGAGACATAACCTGTCAAAATGGACGAGGTGAGGGGGTAGAAATCATGATAGCTAAGCAATGGATGCTCCTCCTCTATCAAGAGTTGGAAAGATTCAAATGCCTCTTCCGAAAAGCCAGCCACACTAGACTGAGACAAGAAAGCATGATAATTGTGCGTTTGCCAAAAATCTTTCCAAAGCCCCAATCGATGTTGTTGCAAAGAGGTTGATGGAAAAAGGTTAGAGGCATTCTTCTCATCCTTGATCAACCCTCTGGACCAAAGACTGTCCAACACCGGACGGAACGACTCCATCTGCTCTTGTGTCGCAGGCAAATAGACCACAACTCCTGGCTGTTGTCCTTGCATGGCCTGCAATTGTAGCATGTCCGACCTCTGTTCAACAGACATGTAATTCAAATGCGACAAGTCACTATCAAACGACGTATCCAAGCTGAACCAACCAAAGACCAAAGTCAGTAACAATAGAATGCCAAGACAAACAGGACGAGTGACCAATTTCTCTCCAAAAAACGATCGACTTGCCTCCTTTTCATGCTCTAACGGACGATAAACTCCCATTGGCGAAGTATGAGGCAACACCAATAAAACGAATAAAATCGTACCAACCAGCATTAAGGCACTAAACAGGCCCAATTGACGAATCGCCACAGCCTCCAATGGGACCAAAGTCAAGAATGCCGCTACGGTGGTCACATTTCCGACCAACAGCGGTTGTACCAAGTCAGAAAGCACCTTTCGTCCCTCTCTAACCTCCTGTCTGTGACAAACAAAGTGTAACGGATAATTGACTGCAATGCCAATAATTATCGAGGCAATACCAATGACAATCAACGAAAGATGTTGTCCCAACAAAGCAACACCAGCCAAAGCAATCAAAAATCCGAAACTGGTAGAGAGCACAATGTACCACAGCGGACGCAGACTTCGGAAGGACCAAAGCAACAATGCCAAAATCAAAACAACCGAGACAGTAACCGCTAAAATCGTATCATGCTTGATCTGCCGTGCATTACCAACGGCAATCACAGGGGCACCTGTCAGTCGCATCGTTACATCAGCAGGCATACACTCTTTTGCCACTTGCTCCAGCATAGCAACTAATCGTCCATTCTGGTTCGATTCGCTACTACCAAATGGGCTATCTACAGTTACCAAGCAACACGTTCCATCTGGGGTAAACAAATATCCATCTTGTTGCGAATAGTTCATCTCTGGCTGAAAATCGCGCAGATGGCCTGCCACACGGTTGCCCATACCCAATGGGTCATTCTGCAATACTGGCATCAAAAAAGAGCCTGCCATTGAAGACAACTGTTGCTGAATCCATGCAAAGCGTTGTTCGAAGAATCCCTCTGTCTGCCACAAACTATCCATACGGGCATAATCGGGCTCATCCAACAGATAAGGCAGATGACCATAGACGAATTCCATCACATCCAATACCTGGGACTGATCAATCCGTGGTTCAAACGAAGCAATCCAGCCCATCGTATCATGCTTAGGCAATTCCTCTTCAAATCTTTCAATGGCAGAGATAATAGTCTCTGCACCTGCATCCGAACGGAACTGCAAAACAACCTTATTGGCAGATGCTACCTCCTGATAGATCTGCATAGATCGCTTATAATGATCATCGACCGGCAGGAAATCCGAAATATCCTCCTTGAAATCCAATCGCAATGCCAAAAGAGAACAGGCAACGACAAACAGCACAAGGAACAATGCCCCCATGCGTCTGTGCCTTTGCACCCAATCGTATAGTGATAAGAAAAAGTGTTGCAAGTCTAATCTATCAACTCAAAACTTAAAACTGAAAACCCAAAACTCAATACGTTTTATTCTTGACAGGATTGGCATAGATCTCCAAAAACATCTCCACCAGTTTATCCTCGTCAAGTTCATCTTTAAGCTGCAGACGGGCCACCTCCAACAATTTTGAAATTCTGGACTCAAAAGCGAGCCGCTGCTCCTCGTTATACAATCGAGCATAAGTCGTTTGGCCATACAGGCGATCATGGGCGATGTAATTGTTTGGCCAAAGCTTATAATGGGCACAGATACGACGATCAAGGAGTTGTGCGACCTGCAGATGGTATTCGTTCTGAGTTTTGTTCTGGAATGCCATCAATTCCGAAGGATCAACCGCTGGACATATTTCGAAATGTACACGTCCCTTAGGCTGAAGAATACCAGACAAGATACTGCGAATATCCTCTCCTGCCTGTTTATGATAAGAACCTGTCAAACTCTTACGATATCGTTCCAACGTTTTTTCAATGTCACAAGGCTCCCATTCATACGAAACGCTTACGGGCAGAATATGCAGTTCATCGAGAGTCTCAATCTTATCATTCGAGCCACTCATGGAGAACATTTTGATGATGCCCTGATCTGTGCGATCATTGCCATCTTTGGTTCGGCCATTACGCTGAGCAATCCAAACACTTCTACCCTCTCTGATTGTCTGACGGATATACTCCGACAGGTGCATCGAAATACGATAGAATTCTTTTGGAGTGGCCCCTCGTTCAACGCGGAACATCTTATTTGACTTGCCAATATCGACAATCAGCTGCCCCTGCATCAAATTAGCGCCGAAAGTAATCTCAGTCGTATCGAACTCGTTTTCGTGCAATACAGTCTGCAGCAGACTGCTATCAAGCACAATATCTCGGTGATTGCTCACATACAGATAGGCTTTGTTCTTCTCAATATGGTTCAAACCATCGAACGAGAAATCATCAATGCTTCTACGAATCACCTCATGGTTGAACTCATTCATTACCTGATGCTGGAAGTCATAAATAGTTGACAGACCAGCCACCATCTGACGCATTTCCTCGACATCTTTGCCCGGGAAAACGAAATCAGAGATTTGAGGAAACAACTCATGCTCTGCGATACGTTTCATCGCATCGGCAATCTCATCCTCTCTATAGGGACGAATATCATCAAAATTGTTCATCTTTCAACCAATTTAAGAATTCTTGTTTCCAGGCAATCGCCTCTGGGCCTGCCTTAATTGTATCGGCTCCAAATCCGTGTCCACCCTGTTTGTACTGAATGTATCGATGCGAAATCTGGTGAGCAGTCAATGCAGAATCCAGTAGTTCACTATTATGATAATGGACAATCGGATCATCCACACAATTGACCAAGAAGGTTGGCGGCATCGTTGGACCAATTTTCTCTTCAAGCGACAAACTGTCTCTCCACTCTTTACTCCACTTACGGTACTCGCCCAACAGCGCTCTACGACTACGTTTGTGCACATAAGGCTTCTGTCGAAGTGTGACAACAGGATAAACTGGCACCACAAAATTGGGTCGGCTTGCCTTTTCAAACAAAGCCCCTGCCGAAGCAACCAAATGCCCACCTGCAGAGAAACCCATCGCACCAATACGGTTCGGATCAATTCCGAGGCTATCGGCATGAGTTCTAAGCCACAAAATCGCAGACTTAAGATCCTCCTGTGCATCCGGATATTGATGACCTCTAATCAAATATCGATATCCCGAAGCAAACGAAAAACCGCCTTGTACTCGATAATAGAGAACGTATGCCGATATTCCTTGGCTTTGTAGCCA
This sequence comes from Bacteroidales bacterium, assembly GCA_045627865.1. Taxonomy (GTDB): domain Bacteria; phylum Bacteroidota; class Bacteroidia; order Bacteroidales; family UBA3663; genus Liminaster. Next base: position 171,793 of record JAZQOK010000005.1, on the reverse strand, counting down.
TTCTGCCACACCAATTCCCTCGGTCTTTTTATCCAACCAACTATAGCTACCCCCTGGACAGACCACAATTGCAGTTTTCCCTGCCGGGTATTCATACAATTGCCGTGGCTTCTGCGCCAAAGACACAGATACATACAACTGAACGAGTAGTAACAAAATTAGTTTTCTTAATAGCATTTTTCTAATTCCAGATAATACTTATGCCAATTGCGGGTTTTTTCGCGATAATTGTCTCCCATCTTTGTATCCGAAGGATGAACTCGCTTGCCTACGTGGATAGCAATTTCACCCTTATGAAGCATCAAATTGTGCTTTGGAAGCACCTTGCCTGGGCCCTCCAGATAGACTGGGACAATATCGCAATCCAATTGTTCTGCCAAGAAGAATGCTCCTCGACGGAATTTCAATATCTTACATTCTTCGGAACGAGTCCCCTCCGGGAAGATCACAATCGAATAACCTCGCTCAATCAATGAAGAAAGATGAGCCAAGCTGTTCTCCAAACCCTCCGTAGCTGGGTAATATTCCAAATAACGAAGTACGGGTTTATAGACTGGGAAGTTCCAAACCCATTCATTTGTCAAGGCTACTATACGAGGTGAGAGCGACAACAATGACAACAAATCCAAATGAGACTGATGGTTACATATAATGATGCTTGGCTTGGCGAAGGTCTCTCGATTTGGATTGTCGATTGTTATCTTGACCTTTGGAATCCGGTACAACATATATCGGAAATAGCGACACAGCAAACGATGATAACGCAACTTATTCGTATCGTTATCTTTTCGGAAATGCCGGTAAAAGAATACTGCTGGCAACGGATAGAGCAAAGCTGTAATCAGTGCAAAGAAAAGGCAGAAATAGGTCACAACCTTACGATTGAAGATGCGGATCTTTTTACTATTCCAAAGCATTGCCCACCAACCATAACAGAGACAAAGCAGACAGAGGACAGTGTTCAGCACCGAAATACGGAAGAAATCATATCCTGGACGGAAATGGCTGACACGTTTCTCCTGTGGTGGATAGTAGACTCGAATCGGAGTAGAGACCAGATCGATGCCTGCCCATGCTGAAAGAACCAATAATTCCAGCTCTGCCTCATAACGGCAAGTCAGCAAATTCAGTCCCTTCAGGTCTATCAATGGGTAAACTCGATATCCCGTCTGAGTATCTGGCAGATACTGCCAAGTCTGAACCATAAACCAGAAGTTCGAAAAGTAGTTGGCAAAAGTATTCTTGCCAGGCATATTCTCCTGCATCAGCTTACGATTTCCAACAATCAGAGCACCAGGATGTTGCTTCATGGTTTCTGCAAATCGAGGAAGGTCCTCTGGATAATGCTGGCCATCACTATCGATAGTGATAGCATTGACAAAACCCATCTTGACAGCCTTCTCAAAACCTCGTTTCAAGGCACAGCCCTTTCCTCCGTTCTTAGGATAGCTGACCACCGTGATTGGCTTATCGTAAGCCTCCAGTAGTTGCTGGGTATTGTCGGTCGAACCATCATTGACAACGATAATGTTCTCAACGAAAGGTTGCAAACGATCAAGCACATCTATCACAGTCCCAGCATTGTTGTATGTGGGGACAATGACACATGTACCTGTGTTCTTGAAATAAAGTTTGCAATCTTGCTCCATACTATATATAATTATATGAGTATTTTCAGAAAACGAGCTGCATCTTGGCATAGATGATCTCGTCCTGACGGATCGTTACCTCTACGGGACGACTTGATGCATTGAACCAGAAAGAGAGATGCTCCTGTTCCTGGGGATAATGCGGATGGAGGAACTTGACATTCTTCACCTCATTGGCATCGCTGGCCAGACCACATTGTGCGGATACCACCTCAATGGCCATACGTACCAGCATGGCACCCGGGGTGATCGGATGGCCCGGGAAGTGGCCCTTGTAGATAGGATGCTCCGGATTCACCTGTACAGCAACCTGGACCTGATCCACGATTCTCTGTGTATCTTCAATCTGATAGAATGCCTCCATATCATTTCATCGTTACCAGCAGACAACCTGCTATAATCAGACATACGCCCAACCAGCCCCAGGCCGAGACCTTCTCGCCTAGCAGCAGGATAGCAGAAAGAATACCGAACACATAACTCAAGCTGTTGAGCGGATAGGCCTGACTCAACGGATAATGCTTGATGATCCACATCCACAGGATGCCTGCACTTCCGAAGCAGAGGCCAAACAGATGGAAGTTGGCATTGAAGATTACACTGCGGAAGAAAGGCCAGTTCCAGCCAAAAGGCAGGAATCCATGGGTTGACATCTTTAACATCAACTGTCCAGCAGCCAACAACATCGACTGCAAGAGACAAAGCAGAAACAGTTTCATCGGCTTAACAAAGTTAATGAGGCATCTCCTGCCCGGTTTGTATTGACGAGCAAAATCTGCTCATATTTGCCTGCATGGATCAACTGAGCAGCAGTATAGCAACCCAGAGCGGAGGCAGTAAAGCACTCTCCAAACCATTGCTTGTAGCGGATGGTCTTGGCCGATGGCATAAACTGTAACAACCAATCGGCATACAGTGCATCATTCTCCGGCTGGCCATTCTCGCCAGTCATCACCACCACCTGTTCGCTCACTGGCAGCGCTGCCAGTGCCTGACGCCAGTCCTCGGCCGATGGCTGGTGCATCAGCTTGATGCCCGATAATTCACAGAGAGCACCCTCAGCCTGCAGAGACAGCAGGGCTGCCACCGAAGCCTCAGCACAGGTCCCCTGCATACCATGGCCCACATAGCCTGCCTGTTCCAGCAAACGGAAATAATTCTCGGTTGTGGCATCCTGGCCCAGCACAAGGGCATTGCGGATGTCTCCCGCCTTGAGTTGCAACCAGGCGTCATACAAGGCACTCTCAAAACTGATCAGTTTATGACTGTATGTAGCATTGTAGCCATGACTCTTCGTCTGAATGGCCACTAGACTACCAATGGTATTGTGGGTGGATTGCATGAAGTGTGTAGGCTTCAACAGTTGTTCTCCATTCTGGCACATATCCAACAGAAAAGCCTCGGTACTCTCCACACTTCCCAAACCCGTTCCTGTGATAATAGCATCAGGATGTTCAATCCCACATTGGCGCATTGTCTTGAGCGAAGTGGCCAAGGCACGCTTCAACAGTTTGCCCATACGTCTACCCTCAACAGGAGAAACATACTCCTTAAAGTCTGGATCTATCGAGCGGCAGAAAGGCTCCTCATGCACGATGGGGTTCTCTATCCAATCTTCGCAAAGCGGCTGTTGCAAAGATATCTGGTTGGCAGCTTGAATGTAGATCTTCATATTTTTGGGCTTATGCTCAACAAAATCGAGCTGTCATTGCCTCCAAAACCGAAGGCGTTACACAATATATGGGTAAGAGTAGCTTGGGTAGGTTTTACAACAGGTTGCGCCCATTCCTCAATCGGAGTCGAATAATGCAGATTGGGGAGCAATGTCTGTTGTTGCAACGCCAATAAGCAGAAAACGGCCTCAATGCTACCTGAAGCGCTGGTAGTATGACCTGTATATCCCTTCGTCGAACTGAATGCTGGCAACGATTTTCCAAACAATCGACGCATCGCTGTCAACTCACTTGGATCGTTGTTTGGTGTTCCTGTGCCATGACAGTTGATATAATCCACCTGTCCAGGTTCAATACCGGCACGTTTCAATGCCTGTTCCATGGCCAAATACGCGCCCTCTCCATCCTCCGACGAAGCGGTCTGATGGAAGGCATCACAAGCATTGCCATAACCAGACAAAGTTGCAAGCATTCTTGCACCACGTTTTTGGGCAGCACTCTCTCGTTCCAATACCAGATAAGCAGCACCCTCACCGAGATTCAAACCAGCACGACTTGCATCCATTGGACGACAAGGGGCAGTATCCAGAATCATAAGAGTATTGAAGCCATTCAAGTGGAATTTCGAAAGACTCTCTGCACCACCAACAACTACTCGGTCATATTCGCCCGAAGCAATCATTCTGGCGCCCAGGATGAAGGCATTTGCAGCCGACGAACAAGCGGTAGATAGGGTTGTTGTCATACCGAAACGACCAAAATAATCAGCTATCAGGTCCGTGCTAGCACCACAGTCATGCGTCCTAATGTACTCCCAGTTAGGGTTAAGGTTATCGTTAGGGTTAGAGTTATCGTTCAACCACGCCAGATAATACTGTTCGGACATATCCATGCCACCCACAGTCGTGCCATTGATAAAGGCCGTTTGCGGCAAATCCTCTGCTTTGAGGCCAGCCTCCTCGAGGGCTTCACGCATAGCCAGCATTCCCAGCAGAGAGGTACGGACCTCTGCTTTCTCCTCCGGAATACCCAACCTCTGTTTCATCGCTTCGTTGGTCAGCTTCACCTCTCCCACCATGCATTCCTTGTGTTCGGTCTGCTGATAGTGGACAGGGGCAACGCCAGTCTGCATCGACATCAGGCTGCGGAGGTTCTCCTCCTTACCTATGCCGATAGCCGATACCACGCCAGCACCTGTGATGACTATGCAGTCCTTCATAACTTACCGTTTTATTCCTGATCAATATTCGCTAACCGCACACCGCTACCCGTTACTTGGTTCTATTCGCATCAATATACGCAGCCATGCAGTTCACAGACTTGAAGATCTGCTTACCCTCAGCTGGGTTCGAGAGCTTGATGCCATAGTACTTCTCCATCAGAACGATCAGCTCGAGCGCATCGATTGAATCGAGGCCCAGACCCTCACCAAACAGAGGAGCTTCGTTATCGATATCCTCTGGCTTAAGATCCTCAAGGTTCAACGCATCAATAATCTGTTCTTTAAGCTTTTCAATTTCCATAATATAAAAATTTTAGTGATTAATGCTAAATAGTTTCAAATCAGCCTCAAAATGCTGATCATTTTCGTAATCTACCCATCCACCTATCACAGATTGAATACCCTTGTCCTGGAAAGTAGTATGGATGATCTTCTCCATCAACGGCCAATCCTTCTCCTCCAAAATGAAGCAAGAGGTCTCTCCGTGATAACCATGACGGATAGCAATCTCGCCTGTCACGATGTTCGACAAGGTGTAGACGAACACCGCAGGACTTGGGAAGTATTCCTCCTCGTTGCGGATTGTCTCCTCATAGGCCTTGTCATCAGCCATCGAGCCATGCTTCGTAAAGAGCACAACGGCACGGTTCTCGGCATGTTCCTCCCCATTCTGCTCCTGTTCAAGCAACAGTTCCGTCGCCAGGAATCCCAGTTTGCACAGCGGATCCATCTTGTAGAACTTCGGGTAGTCACCCACCTTTTGCTTGTAGAGGGCGGTCAATCCCTCGGGCGCATCCGCAGGGGTTAACGATACCTGATTTACGATGCTCAAGCTTCGGTTCGCGTCCCCTTCGAGATGTTCGTTCTCTGCACCAGCCGAATAGAGAACGGCTCCATTACAACCGCCAAAGCCCGAAAGCAGTTTCAAGACTTGCTTACCGGCAGTATTCTCCTCGTGGGCTGTCACATGAATTTCATGCGACGTTCCCTCCTCCTCGTAACCACGGGTGGCAGGAATCCAGCCCTCCTCGACTGCATGCAGGGTGATGATTGTCTCAAGAATACCGGCAGCGCCCATCGTGTGACCATAATAACCCTTCAAGCTGAACGTTGGAACCTCCTTCAGTCCGGCACGGTCAATGGCGCAGGCCTCCATCTCGTCGTTGTAGAGAGTCGCTGTTCCATGGGCCGAAATGCAGGCCAGTTCGGTCTCTTCGGGCAACACCTGCTGAATGGCTCTCATACAGCCCTCTCCGGTACGCGATGGATTCGAGATGTGAACGCCATCGTTACGGACGGCGCCATCCATCAGTGCCCAACCTTTTTCGTTTTCGTTATGGTTATCGTACGAAGTTATTATCATACTCGCTGCGGCCTCTCCGAGGTTCAGTCCGCAACGGTCACCATCAAACGGACGACAAGGCTCTGGCGACAGGGCCTTGAACGACTGGAAACCGCTCACAATAAACTTTCCCTGCACATCCATGCCAGCGACCACGGCACACGAATAATGGTTGGCACGCAACAGACGCATAGCGAGAATCTGTGCCGACAATCCGCTGATACAGGCATTCGACACCACAATCGGGCGATTAGAATTTCCAAAGTGACGGGCGACCTTCTCGGCCGAAGCTCCGATGCGTTCAAAGTCCGCCACATTGCCCTTGGTGCTCGAAATGATAAAAATCACCTCCGCCGACGAGGCATCGATGTCTGTCTGTGCCATCGAGGCAGTAATAGTCCGGATGAGCCCCTCCTCAAAACCGAGACGAGGTTCGATCAACGAGCCGACAAAACTTTCAGGCATCCCCTCGAGCTGGTGTTCGCACAAAGCCGAAGCACCCTCGCGGACTGCCTTCAAGTTGGCCTCCGTCGTCTCTCCCAATGGAGACAGGATATTATCTGCAATTATTCTTATCATTCTTTCTTTACATTGTTTTAAGGGGCCTACTGCCCCTGTGACCCCAGTCTTATTCGCTAATTTCGCCGAAATTAGCTTAGATCGCCGTCTTCATATCAGCACGGGCAATCTCGACACCCGATGCATCGGTAATCGAAGCAGCAAATGCCACCATACCGAAAGCCTCTGCGATGACAGAGATGCGTGTACGAATGGTCTCACCGACCGTAGGGAAGCGCATCACCTTCATGCCACGTACTGCACCGATATAGCCGACCTTGACGGGCTGGCGAAGCACGTACTTGTAATAATATCCGATACGAGCGGCACTGGTCTGAGCCACATTCTCCATCAGACCACTGGTAGTCAGGATACCATCTTTTACCATCACATTGTCCTCTCTGATTTCGAACAACGTCTCGGCACTGCCTTGTTCATACTGAGTCAGCTGATCCACCATAACGAAAGGAGGCTTCTGAGGCAATAACTCATCAATTGTACATTTTTCCATAAACACAATCTTTAACCTTAATAACTTTTTCTGATCTCACTCCGCACAACATTCATTGCACGAACTCGAAGTAATTATACCACTGCGTCGGATATTTATCGACCATCTTTGACATCCGGTCTGCGAACATCTGGGCCAAAGCCTGCATCCGTTCCCTCTTGGGCAACGATTCATCCGGAAAGAGGATCTCAGTATAGACACGATAAGTATCCCAACGCTCCTTCATGATGAAGACTGGCACAATCGGCACCTCTCTGGTCACTGCCATCTGAAAAGGACCCATCGGCAAGTCGCAGTGGCCTCCCATGAAGTCGCAAGTCAGCGCCTTGGGCGATCCGAACACTCTGTCGCCCGGCATGCTGACGATATGTCCATCCCTCAGGGCATTGTTCAGCGCAAAGATATGACTCATATCGGGCGAGACAGGCACCATCTCGATGTTGTTCTCCTGGAACATCTTCTGGCGGTTCATCATCATCGTCTCCGTTTCGCCCATGAAGACCAGCGGGAACATCCTCTTCGTCTCCTGTCGCAGCGAATAGCCAGCCAGCTCGTAGTTACCCATGTGGCAACTCACCTGGACAAAGCCCTCCTCCCGACGCGATAGCTCCTTGTACTGCTCATAATGCTCTGGATCGAACTCGAACTTGAATCGCTTACCACCAAAGGATGCGAATCGGTCGATGACCACCTGTCCGAAACGATAATGGTTCTGATAGACATGTACGAAAGCACGATACCAGGATTCCTTTCTGGCCCGATGGTAGAAGTGGTACATGGCGATATAGCCCTTATGACCAAACAGCATGTAGAAGAGGATCACCACAGCCATCACACCATAGATGATGCGCTGATCCATCACAGCCAGCCATTTGATCAATGTCCGCTGCATCCAGGGCATACCCCCCGTCGTTCCTTTCCACTCCTCGTGCTCTAATGCCATTTTTATTATTGATTTCCATCATTCTAAACCATTCTTGAAATCATTCACTTTTCTTATTACCCATTTTCGAATATTCTTTACTAGAACAAAAGAATCAATTTTAGAATGATTATAGAATGATGGAGTATTATCTTTTAATCTTTTTTTTGCACACCATAATACTATGGCCCTGCTCGCCTACCCCATCGTGGATAGTCTCAACCTCCATACCGGCAGCCTCGACGCAGGTTGTCATATCCTCGGTGTTATACATCTTGCTGTTACCGTTCGCAATATCTGTGAAGTAAACACTGGTCATGGTCAACGCAAGTGTTGCTGGTTCATATTTCTGGCGATCCCAAAGGGTCTCCATGATGCAGACACGACTGTTCTCGTCCATGATCTTAGCGGCACGGCTCAGGATGCTGATAATCTCCTCCATACTGAAGCAATCCAGGAACTGACTCATCCAGATAATATCATAGTGACGATCGTTTGGGAACGCGTTCTTCGGATCCAGCAGATTCATGCCATGGCCACTCACACGCTCGGCACCCGGTTTGCCCTTGGTCTGCTGACGCATCATCTCCAACTGCTGAGGCAGATCGACGATGGTCACCTCCACCTTCGGATCATAGTTTACACACTGCATGGCCCACTTACCGGTGTTGCCACCCACATCCATCAAGGTCTTAGGCTGATAGCCGAACACCACTTTCAGGGCATCCGGGAAGGCGGAATCGCTATAAAAATGATCGAAACCGAACCAGCTCTTCTGAACTTGTTCAGGCAACGATGACAAACCCTCATAGACGGTTGGCCAATCACCGAAGTGTTTTAAACCAGCAGGACGCCCCTCCTTCAAAGCCTCCTCCAAGTAGAACAAGCCTTCGTAATTAACATCATGATTGAAGTCCACATTTACACGAGTAGCAGGATCGGTCAACAGGAACCAACCTGTCTTCGAGAGGGAATAACGTTCGGTTTCGGGATTAACCAGAACGGTTCCAATGCTCAAAGAACCTTCCATAAGGATTTTCATGGCATAGTCGCTCAAGCCCGTCTTCTCGACCAACTCAGGACGGGTCATGCCATCGTCGCTATCACGCAATAGATCCAATATTCCGAACTTAATCATCAAGCGTGAAACCTGAAAAACCATTGGGCCCCAAGCGATAAACTCGGCCAGACGCTGTGCCTCACGAGCAGAATAAGGCTCATAGCAATAGCGTTTTTTGAGTGAAGGAGATAAATGCATACTATTTATTCTAATTTGATTTTCAATTAACGCGCAAAGATAATATTTTTTTTGATAATATCAAACAAAAACGGACAAATTCCTTCGAATGTGCCCGTTTTTTCTTTTTTCTATTTCAACTTTCAACTTTCAACTTTCAACTTTTCTTGCTTTATACAGCTGATACGAGTTGATGACATTGTGCCAAACCGAATAAAAACCGCCCACGACCGAAGTGACCGGATTCAGGAAAACCTGTCCCATCCAAATCACAAACACCGTATTTTTCTGGCCGAATGCCTGTCCAGCGGTAATCGTCTCCGACAAGCCGTAGCGGGCTCCAATTGAGCGTCCCAGACGGAACTGCAACAGACAGCACACACAACTGATGGCAGCCAGGCCCAAAAGATACTCCACACCCACCGAACTATGCACGATACTGCGCACTGTCACAGCGATGGCCAATGAGAGCGACACAGCCCAGACATAGAACGCCAAGTCCTTGAATTGCAGCAGCCAGCGGTGCAGTGGTCGGATCAGGAATCGCACACACCAAGCCAGCATCAGCGGACAGATCAGCAGAGGGAAGACCTTGCTCAGAATTGTCAGGAAAGCCTGCAAGAACGAAATCTCCGAAGGCTCAACCAGAGGCAGAAAAACAGGAGCCACCAGACTCACCATCAGGTTACACATCATCAGATAGGTGACCACGCCCGACACTGAGCCTCCCAGCTTGCCAGTCACGACAGCCGAAGCTGTTGCTGTCGGACAAATCAGACTCAACATAGCACCCTCGCACAATACACGAGTTCCCTCGTCCGGCATCATCATCGCCAGCAGCGAAAAGGCCACAAACAGACCCGCCTGTACCAGCAGCACCCACAACTGCCACCAATGCGGACGCATCTCCTTCGGGCTCACCTTCAGGAACGACAGGAAGAGCATGAAGAAGAGCAATATCGGTTGTATGTGGTATGCAACCGCCGAATAGGTCCATCGATGCACCTCTGCATCCAAAGGCAAAGCCACAAAGACGAAGTATTCCGCAATGCCTGTCAGCATCGCGATCGGGAGGGTCCAATTACGTATGAATGTCCAGATTCTTTTCATTTCGAGGCGCAAATTTACAGATATTTATTCTTCATTGCAAGAAAAAACTCCGAAAATATTGGATGAATCGATAATTGTTGCTACCTTTGCACCGCAAACTCAACAATTTGGTATGAACGAACAGATTTCACAGCAGATTCTGGCATCCGTCAACTGCACCCAACCAATCCACAACAAACAGGAGGCCAAAGCCTTCTTCCGTTTCCTCTGGAAGGATTTGAACATCAACTTCACAGCCGACGACGACTTCACCACCTTCGGTCACTTCACCGACGAAGCCGCCCTTCAGCTCAATGCCCGCATGGACGAGTGTTTTGAACTCTTCCACGAGCTGACCTACGACCTCCTCATCGCGGTGATGGGAGAATAAATGCTGTGCATTCCACCCAAGCAACTCCCTGTTTAGTAATGTTTGAAGGTGATTCAAATCTGATTGCATTCAGATTCAATGCTCATAGAAATTATTTATAAGTTAACTTCGCAAAAATTCAAAATTATTTCGAAGTATAATTACAAATAATTTTAAAATCTGCGACCATAGATATATTGTTTATCCCATCTACGGCATTTTGGCAGTTCAAACATACAGTTAACTACCTTTGTCCTCTTTTACGATAATTTCTTACATAAAGATAGCCGGTCATCGACCAAAATACGAACCTCTCTAAAAACCGCTCTCGAAGGTTTGGTTATCTTTTCAATGATTTCTGGATCAATCCTCCTCATCTTATAGGCCTCAGAATCATCCAGAATAAATAAGCGAGTATCTACTTCAATCCTATCAAGAGTACCACTCACATATTGGCATATTGCCGAAGTCGAGTATTTGTCGATTCTCTCGCGTATTTGCATTATGCACCAGTACGTATCAATAGTATCCAGGAAACAATCTCCAACCTCCACTTTCCGTACTTTCTTCAGAAATTTAATCTTTTGACAAACGCTTCGGACTTGACCATATAACTGGACAATCATAGAATGAGCCTTCTCAAAAATCTCCTTAGAGCAACTGACCAGTAACGGTAAATCTTCTACTGGAATCTTCATCCGATCTCTAATAATACAGATGCCCCTGAACTTACTGATGTATTGACAAAGAATTGTTCCACCAACCACTTCTGTAATCTTCAGTAAGACCACAGTTTCGTCTTTCCGGTAGCAATAATATTCACCCGGATGGAAATTATATTTTTCACACACATCTCTCATCGCCAGATTGACTTTGGAGTTGTAAAGATATTAACTTTTTAGCAAATCTCCAAATTTTACGCTTATTTTTTTACCTTTTGAGTGACTATGAGCATATTTCTGGCATTATCAATCTCAATTTTGCCTAATCGCTGGAGGACGGATTGTCCGAGCAACAAAGGAGCTTTCTGGCTCTTTGTAACTGATGCCTTGACATTTTTAAGTTCAAGGTTACCAATGTTGACCTTACGGAGGATGATTGTAGTGCCTTCACTTATATTGCCATCAGCATTTTGGTACAAAGCCTTGCCTGTAATGTCTTTTTCGGACAGATAGCCATTCTTAAGCATGAAAGTTGCCTCCAACGAGGAAATCGATACTTCTGCAGCACCTGTGTCGAAGACGAAGTAAAGAGGGAGATCGTTAATCTTACATTTTACCTTAGTTACACCACCTTCGTGAGTGAAAGGTATTTCGTCGATAACGGTTTTAGAATCGCCATCTTCGCTACTTTCAGTCTTAATGCCTAAATATCCTTCAGCAATAGCCCTGGTCTTGTATTCTTCGATTAAAGCTTTGTATCTTTCTGTACCCTTGATGTTATTCAGATCATCATCTCGTTCGATATGATGGAAACGGCGGTTACCAGATTCAAATGCCTTCTGGAGATAGTCGAGAGATTTATCTATTTCATTCATTTGAGCATAAAGGCATGCTGCATCATAATATATTCCAATTGAATCTGCTGCCAATGCGGAATCCAGTGCCGCTACCGCTTTATCTTTGTCACCAAAGTAAAGCCAGGCATAATAAGTAGCCTCATACTTCGACGGGATAGTATCGCGTTTCAAGACCTCTTCAAAATCTTTCTTAGCCAAGTCCTTCATTCCTTTCATCTCGTACATATTGCCACGACACAGATAATTATAGACATAGGTAGGGTCAATCATAATGGCCATGGTATAGTCTTCGATAGCTCCATCAATATCTCTCAAATTATCTTTTACCCAGCCACGTTTATGATAGGCAATGGCACAATCTGGCTCTATTTCGATGATGCGCGTGTATTCTGCTATTGCTTCATTCGGTTTACCCATCTCATCCAAATACTTGCCTTTGTATAGTCGCGTCTGGACATCTGTCGAATCAACTAACAACACTGTGTTGACGGCTTCGATAGCGCCTTCATAATCACCAATTTCGTATTTGCATTGAGCAATTCTATTGAAAGCGGTTTCATTGAATTGTATATTTACGCAGCTATTGTACATCTCGATAGCCTCTTTGTATTTGCGTTGCTCCTCTCGAATGATACCTCGACAATAAGGCCAAGCGATGCTTGTCGGCTCTTTCATCTGTTGGATTTTCAACTTGAAATCCATTGTTTCGAAACTTGAATCTGCGGCTTCGTGTAGGAGCATGTATGCCGTATCGTCCATGTCAATACTCAAAGCTTTGACAATATCGTCAGCAGCATTATTACTTTGACCTTTTTTCAATCGGCAAATAGCTCTTTGAGCAAAGGCACTGGAGTAGTTCGGGGAAAGTTTGATCGCGTAGTCAATCTTCTCGATGGCTTCGTCTAACTTGTTCATATTTCTCAGGCACACACCTTCGCCCAGATAGCCGTATGCATTACCAGACTCTAACCTTGTTATTGTCTTGAAGTCAGACATAGCAAGTTCATATTTATCATGATTGAGGTAATATCCGGCTCTCTTCTCGTATCGTTTTACCTCCTTGGGACCATACTTGATGTTTGTATTCAAATCCTCCAGAGCACTTTTTTCATCACCTAACTTAGAATGTAGCATTGACCGAAGCCCCAAACAAAATGAATACATATACTCTTTCTTGTCCAGATATTTCATGGCTTCATTTATCTTGATCATAGCATTGCCGTATTGGTTGTCTCTATAATCCATACTGGCTAACCAAGCCAATGCATATCCATTATCCTTATGATCAGCTACTTCTTTATTGAGGAATTCCTTTGCCTCATCGAACTTCTCCTCATTGAATAGTTCGAGGGCTCGCTTATAGTTATAGGTATTCTGATAATCCTGCTTCTTATCAGCCATCGCTGGTAAGAAGTTAACGAATAACATGCCAACAACAATGGCAATCATAGTAATTCTTTCTTTCATAATCGTATTGGGGGGATGAATGAGTAACTAAGGCTAATTTATTGCATTTCTGTGATTGGAGTGTTGAAATTGTCTGTGTCTTCAAAATATTGTAGACAATTGGGCAGAGTCTCCTTTGTTATTCTGCCGTCAAAGATTCCATCGATGATATATTCCCAGGCGTCAAGGAAGGTCAAATAACTCTTTATGAGAGGTCCTCTCTCGCAACTGATACAAGATTTGATTTCTGGACAAAGTGAAATACTGAGCCTTTTTCCATTCGTCCGCACACAAAGAGTCGGAAGAAGATGTCACACTCAATTTGAATGATACACCTTCTACCTGACAAACGGCTTGTCTTGCTAAATCTATATTGGTCATGTTGCTGTAGCTATATTTTATAATTGACAACGGAAACTTTTGATGCATCGTATGCCTCATTTATGTTGCTTTTATTTTGGGGGGTATCTCTCTATTATCACCTCCTTGAACGTTCCGAATACCGGATGATGGCGGTAGGCATAGGTTGTACCACTCGGCACATACAGGGTACAACTGTCAGGAGTTCTTTTAAAAGCATCCTCTGCCACAGTTATATGTTCGGGATGCTCATGGCGGATGTGGAGTTCCTTCAGTTCGTTGCATCCACAGAATGCCTCATCGCCAATCTCTTTAATGGACACAGGAAGCACGATAGAAGAAATTGCGGCTCCCCGAAAGGCATTTCTACTGATTGCCTCTACTCCTTCCAGTATGACGAGTTTGTCTAATCTAACCCCTTCAAAAGCACTTGGACCAATCTCTACGACTTCGCTCTGTATTATGTATTCCTTCTGGCCTTCAGGCTTATAATAATGTATTAACCGTTTGAGATCCTTGGAAAAAAGTGTTCCATCCTGATCACAGTAGGCGGGATTGTCTTTATCAACATAGATATCTAAATGAGAACCAATATTGGTAAATGCGATATCTCCAATCCATGTCACGCTGTTCGGGATATCTATGGACGTGAGGTTGGTGCAAAGATCGAAAGCATTCGCTCCAATCCATGTCACGCTGTTCGGAATATCTATGGATGTGAGACTTTTGCAACCATTGAAAGCAGAGTGTCCAATCCATGTCACGCTGTTAGGTATATCTATGGAGGTGAGACTGGTGCAATCTTGGAAAGCACTGCTTCCAATCTTCGTTACGCTGTTCGGAATATCTATGGATGTAAGGCTAGTGCAATGACAGAAAGCACAGTCTCCAATCTCCGTAACGCTAGATGGTATAGTGATCGAAATAAGACAACGGCAGTCAAAAAAAGCTACTTCTCCGATACTGGTCACACCTTCTGGAATAACAATTGAAGTTACAGACTTATCTTTAACCCCAATTACGATTTTGCCAGTTTCATCAAATACAAGAATGTCTTCCATGTCATTATAAAGTAAGTCTAGACTTATTGATGCTTATTTATGTCTATCTGTCTTCTCTGCCCAGCCGCCTCGGTTTAACGAGGCATCGGCGTGAGTAAGGACGTGACAAAGATACAAAGATTATTGATATGTTGAGCACTTTATTTCAAAAAAATGATAAAATTGGCTCAAAAAATGATTTCATGGAAGAAAAATGGTCGTTTTTAGTATAGAAGAGCAAATAGTACTATTACTTATGACCGATGCCGATCATAAGTTTAGATTGAATTAGGAATAAGGAATGGTAAAGAGCCGAAAGGTGTCTATATTTATGTCTATCTTACATCTGTCGCTTCAGTTGATCTGCGAACTCTTGAAGAGCTATTATATTGACCTTTGGCCAAGAAATATTGTTGAGAATAGAGAAATGATTGTCGTTTGTTACGATATACTCAGCATCTGAAGCAATTGCACAATCCACAAACTTATTGTCATCTTTATCCTGCTCTATCAATCCGAAGTGGACATACGTCTCTTGGAAGTAGGTGGTAGTAAGTCGAGCAATCGCTTCAACTACATTCTTCGCAATCTCAGGAGTTGTTTTGATCGACAGAATTTCCTCATATTCGTTGAGTATTTCCGTGTTTACACACAGTACTACATTGCCTTCCAGAATTTGCACCCACACATGATGGTAAGGACTTTTGGAAGGTAATGATTGTAGTAGACAATTTGTATCAAGGACAATTCTACGCATGACGGTAAGGTGTGCGCATGTGTTCTTCGCCCCATGCCTCAACGGTGGAGTCATTTATTATTCCTTCGTCCCATAAAGCATCTATCGCTTTCTGGGCTTTTGAGGCGAAGTAGAGAGCTATCATGTTCTTGAAGTCTTTTAATTCACTTTCAGAATTAATTGCTTGAACTGCGCTCAGTACTTCAAGCTTGGCAAGTTCATTGTACGACATAGTTCTTATCTATAAGTTTATTTTGCAATTTGTATACTTGCGCGACAAAGATACAAAGATTATTGATATGTTGAGCACTTTATTGCAAAAAATGATAAAATTGGCTCAAAAAAAATGGATTTCTGGTTGAAAATGTCCGTTTTTAGTACAGTAGAAGGAATTTCATTACTACTTATGACCAAGCTTAGTCATAGCTTATGACCGATGCAAATCATAAGTTAAAATTTAGACCCGGGTATTAGTTCAACAGAATATGGGTTCTGTGAGATTGAGATATGGGTTCTGAGAGACTGAGATATGGGTCTTTTATTGGTGAAAGGTGGGTATATATAAAAAAAAAGGGCGAAAAAGGGCGATTGTCTCAGTTTTTATTTGTATCTTTGCATCGCGAAAAGTAAGTTTAGAACACAGTTATGTACTCATTAACACCGCTTTTGGTCTTTCTGCTCTCCTACCTCGGACTCTGTCTGCTGGGCGGAGATTTCTCACATAGTTCCATCACCCTTGTCGCTTTCTTAATGGCTTCGGTCTTTGGATTAGCCATCACCAAAGGAAATAGTCAGGAACGACTTAAAAGGTTCTCCGAGGGAGCAGGACATCCAACCGTGTTGCTCATGGTCTGGATCTATGTCATGGCCGGAGCCTTTGCCTATTGTGCCAAACAGATGGGATGCATCGAGGCGACAGTCGATCTGACCTTGCATCTGCTTCCGCCCTCGTTTTTGCTTCCAGGCATCTTCCTGGCCGCCTGTTTCGTATCGTTGGCGGTAGGCACTTCGTGCGGAACCATCGTACAGTTAGTTCCCATTGCTGTAGGTATCGCCTCCAAAACCGACATCAGTCTGCCGCTCATGGTCGCTACGGTCGTAGGTGGTGCTTACTTCGGCGACAATCTTTCGTTCATCAGCGATACCACCATTGCGGCCACCCAGACCCAAGGTTGCAAGATGCGCGACAAGTTCCGCGCCAACCTTCGATTGGTGCTGCCCGTAGCATTGCTCATGCTTGTACTCTATTATCTATTGGGACGAGATGCGCAGGTTCTGCAAGATCCACACCCGATCGATCTGTTACTGGTTATTCCATACATTGCCGTCATCATTACAGCCGTCTGTGGTCTGGATGTTATGTTGGTGTTGGTTGTAGGCATCGTCCTGACCGGAGTAATCGGCATGTGGCGTGGCTCGTTCACCCTTTTCTCCTGGATGGACCAACTGGGCTCGGGCATGATCAGCATGGGCGAACTCATCCTTATGGCGATGTTAGCGGCTGGACTGCTCGAACTGATCCGTCACAACGGTGGCGTCGACTATCTGCTCCATCACGTGACCCGAGGAGTGCATAGTCGTCGTGGCGCAGAACTCAGCATTGCCTCGCTCGTCTGTCTGATCAACATCTGTACGGCCAATAATACCGTTGCCATTCTCACCGCTGGACCTATTGCCCGCAAGATTGCAGAGCATTACCAGATTCCTCCGCAGCGCAGTGCCTCGATTCTCGACACCGTCAGCTGCTTCACCCAAGGACTTCTCCCCTATAGCGTCCAATTACTTCTAGCCACCAGTCTGGTCAACCAGCTCTCAGACGTTCCGTTCAGTCCTGCCAGTGCTATTCCATACCTCTTCTACCCAATGGGAATCGGTATCGCAGTTCTAATCAGTTCTCTGCTTTCCACGAATAAATAAGCAGCAAAATTTGTGTTGCGCTGCTTCCGAAGTTTTCGGAACGAGCAAAATTTGCGTCGCGCTGCTCCCGAAGTTTTCGGAACGAGCAAAATTTGCGTCGCGCTGCTTCCGAAGTTTTCGGAACGAGCAAAACTTGCGTCGCGCTGCTTCCGAAGTTTTCGGAATGAGCAAAACTCGCGTCGCGCTGCTCCCGAAGTTTTCGGAACGAGCAAAACTTGAATTTTGCTCACAAATAATCTGCACTCCATTGATGAGACGACAATCAAGTCAATATCTTGACTGATGACGGGGTGATTACAGAGTGAAATATTCGGCTGCCGGATCACCCAGATAGAGGCCAGAAACAGAAGCCTGCGGATACATGGCACCATTCTCGGTGAGACTGATGCCTAAGGACTTCATATCGACCAACTGAGCCAAAAGGAACATATTGCGCTGTTCTGGCCAAGATGGATAACCTACTGCAGGACGGATTCCTTGCCAACCACGTTCCTTCTGCATCTGCTGGGCAATATACTCGGCGGTAGCTTCTGCCAAACGATCTCCCAGGGTCTGTAGCAACAGTACATCATAATCTCCACCACCTTGCTCCTTCTTCAGTTTCTCCAGACGTTCAACGAACGCCGGACTCATCGTACATGCAAAAGCGCCGATCTGTGTTCTGTAGTTGGGCAAGGTCTCGCCACGAGTCGAAGCGTCCGACTGCTCCTGTGCAGTAGCCAGGAAGTCGGACAAAGACTTGAGACGATAAGGTTCTCCCTTGGCCATAGCCTGCTTATAGGGCAAGCAATCTTCGGTTTGGCGCGGGGTCGGAAGCACTACATCGTTGTACTCCTGATGGACAGTGATGGTATTGGCCACAGGATCCGCTTCAGCAGGATAGAACTTCTGCTGGAAACGGGTGGCATAGAGATCCTCGGGGGCATCCGCCAACTCCTGCAATAACTTCATGGCATCGCGCTTCAGATCCTGTCCCACCTCGCTCTCCTCTTTGGTTCGCCATGCCCAGAAGAAATAGAGCCAGTCGATGAATGGAATCAAAGTCTTGACCGAAACCTGATTGCTAACCGGATGCAGGATTGCCTCCTGTTTGGCTCTATTCTCGGCCAATACCGCCTCACGCTGGGCAGGATCCAACAGTTTCGCCAACAAAGCAGGATTCTGAGCAGCATCACGAACGTGGAAGATAGGTCCATCGTAGCTCGGTACCAGTTTCAAAGCTGTATGCTTGGCCGAAGTGGTAGCACCACCCACCATCAGAGGGATGGTCAGACCTGCCTTCTGCATCTGGATGGCCACCTGTCGCATCTCTTCGAGCGATGGGGTAATCAATCCAGACAGACAGACCGCATCAACCTTCTGCGCAATCGCCTCTTCGATGATCTTCTCGGGAGGAACCATGACGCCAAGGTCGATCACCTCGAAGTTATTGCAGGCCAATACGACTCCGACAATGTTCTTACCGATATCATGCACATCACCCTTGACAGTAGCCAACAGCACCTTGCCCAAATGGACTGAGTCAGCGTTTTCGTCAGCGTCAGCGTTCATATACGGGTTAAGCACCTCAACAGCCTGCTTCATGGTACGGGCAGTCTTGACCACCTGTGGCAGGAACATCTTTCCTTCGCCAAAGAGACGACCCACTTCGTTCATACCCTCCATCAGAGGACCAGAGATAATCTCTACAGGTTTCATTCCCCGTTCGATGAGTTTCAGCAGATTCTCCTGCAATCCTGTAGCCGTACCCTTGACCAAACAGTTTCGCAAAATATCTTCGACCCCCTCCTGTCCTCCCCGAGGGGAGGAGATATTTAGACAGCTCTGGAGGTCGCTAGGAGCTAAATGACTGCTCTGGAGATCGTTAGTTGCTAGATGATTCTGTCTTTCCTCTCCCTCCCTCGGGAGGGCTGGGGTGGGGTCTAGGGCTGGGGTGGGGTCCTCCATCAGACTTGCCGGATCGGCCAACGCCTCTGGATCGGTTGCCAACAACACCTCGAGGATCGCCAGACGCATACGCTCAGGGATATCGTGGTAATCGACCATGGTAGCGGGATTGAGGATCGCCATATTCATGCCCTGCGGAATGGCCAGATGCAAGAAACAGCTATGCATTGCCTCGCGCAGGAAGTTATTTCCACGGAAAGCGAACGACAGGTTCGACAATCCACCACTGATGCGGGTTCCCGGCAGGTTGTCATGAATCCAACGGGTAGCACGGATGAAGTCGGCAGCATAATGATTGTGCTCCTCCATGCCGGTAGCTACGGTCAGAACATTCGGATCGAAGATGATATCATCCGGACGGAATCCGACCTCTTCGGTCAACAGACGGCAAGCTCGCTGACAGATGCGCACACGACGATCGTAATCGGTAGCCTGTCCCTCCTCGTCGAAACACATGAAGATAACGGCTGCACCCAACTGCTTGACGACACGGGCATGGGCAAGCAACTCCTCCTCGCCCATCTTGAGGCTCAAGCTATTCACGATGCCTTTACCTTGCAGACACTTCAATCCGGCCTCGATCACATCGAAACGGGAACTATCGACCATGACAGGCACTCGGCACACGGCAGGATCGGAGGCCAACAGATTGAGGAAGGTCTGCATCTCCTCCTTCGAATCCAACAGGCCATCGTCCATATTGACATCGATGACCATAGCACCATCCTCGACCTGCTTGCGGGCAATCTCCAGAGCTTCATCATATTTCTTCTCGTTGATGAGACGGAGAAACTTGCGGCTACCTGCCACATTGCATCGTTCACCCACTTTGACAAAAGTCTTCGAATCGAAGCAGAATTCCTCCAATCCAGCAAGATGCAGACCTGGAGTTACTGTTGGGACTTCACGAGGCAATAACTGATAACTATTAACTAATAACTCGCATACAGCGTTAATATGAGCTGGAGTCGTTCCGCAGCATCCACCGATGATGTTCACCAGTTTCTCGTCGAACATGGTCTGGATCTCACAGGCAAATTCTTCAGGGTTCTGGGTATATTGACCCTCCTGATCGGGTAAGCCGGCATTCGGATGACAAGAAACAAAACAAGGAGCAGCAGCAGAGACCTTACGCAACCATGGCAACAATCCAACGGCACCCAAGCCACAATTCAAGCCGACAGACAAAGGATTGGCATGCATGACCGAGGTCACAAAGGCCTCTGGCGTCTGACCACTCAAGCTACGACCCGAAGCATCGGAGATGGTCAACGAAAGCATGATTTCTGGGAAATTCGTTCCTCTTACCTCTTCGCTCTTCACTCGTTCAAAGGCGCAAATAGCAGCTTTGGCATTGAGCGTATCGAAGATCGTTTCGACCAAAACGATATCTACACCCTCTTCGACCATCACGCGAATCTGCTCCTCGTAGGCAAACGAGAGTTCATCGAAGGTAATGCCACGCGAAGCAGGATCGTTCACATCCTCACTCATCGAGAGCATCTTGCCGGTAGGTCCTACGCTACCAGCCACGAAACGAGGTTTCGAAGGATTCTTAGCTGTATATTCATCGCACAAACAACGAGCCAGACGGACCGAAGCACGGTTCATCTCCTCCACTCTGTCGGTGGTACCATATTCCTGCTGTGAAATACGTTGTGCACCAAAGGTATTGGTCGAAATGATATCAGCACCCGCCTCCAGATATTGGCGGTGGATCTCCTTCAATACCTCAGGATGGGTCACCGAGAACATATCGCTATTGCCCGTTAATCCAAACTTCTGCAACATAGTTCCCATGGCACCATCCAGCACCAGTACGCGCTCTTTCAATAGATCTCTTAAACTACTCATACTTTCGATATATAGCCTTATTATTTGCGGCGCGAAGATAACATAATTTTATCAAACAGGCAAATTTTCTCTCATTATATCTATTATTATAGAAAATAATTTTGAATTTAGCGATTATTTAGATAAATTTGCGCGCTCAACAAAGATAACAATGTCTCCTGCTTGCCTCGCGCACCGAAGGAAGCAACAAAAGAACAAAACAACAAAAGAACAAAACAACATATCAAATATGGCACAACAAGTTAAACCAAGCATTCCAAAAGGAACACGTGATTTCGGCCCAATCGAAATGGCCAAACGCAACTATATCTTCAACACCATCAAAGAGGTCTATGCCCTGTATGGTTATCAGCAGATCGAGACTCCATCGATGGAGAACCTCTCGACCCTGATGGGCAAGTATGGCGAAGAGGGCGACAAGCTCCTCTTCAAGATTCTCGATTCTGGCAACTTCCTGGCTGATGTCAAGAATGAAGAATTGGTCGATGAGACTGGCAAACCAAATGGATCAGCAAAACTCGCTGCCCGTATCTGTGAGAAGGGTCTCCGCTATGACCTGACCGTACCATTTGCCCGTTTCGTGACTATGCACAAGGAGGAACTCTGCTTCCCATTCAAGCGTTATCAGATTCAGCCAGTGTGGCGTGCTGACCGTCCACAGAAGGGCCGTTATCGCGAGTTCTTCCAGTGCGATGCCGACGTGGTTGGTTCGGACTCCCTCCTCAATGAGGTGGAGCTGATCCAGATCATCGACGAGGTTTATCGCCGCTTCGGTGTACGTGTCTGCATCAAGATGAACAACCGCAAGATCCTGGCTGGTATTGCTGAGGTCATCGGTGCACCTGAGCTTCTGGTCGATATTACCGTTGCTATCGACAAACTCGACAAGATCGGTATCGAGAACGTCAACAAGGAACTGCAGGAGAAGGGCTTGAACGATGAGCAGCTCAACAAACTCCAGCCAATCATCCTGCTTCAGGGCTCGAACGAGGAGAAACTCTCGACCATCAAGCAGACTCTGGCTCAGAGCGAAATCGGCGTGAAGGGCGTCGAAGAGCTGGAGTTCATTCTCGCTACCGTCAAGAAACTGGGTGGCGTTGAGTGCGGCCTTGACATCGACCTTACCCTGGCTCGCGGTCTGAACTACTATACAGGTGCAATCTTCGAGGTGAAGGCTCTCGATGTAGAGATGGGCTCCATCAACGGTGGAGGTCGTTACGACAACCTGACTGGTGTATTCGGTATGCCAGGCATGAGCGGTGTCGGCATCTCGTTCGGTGCAGACCGAATCTACGACGTGCTGAATGCCCTCGACCTCTATCCTAAGGAGACCCTCCAGGCAACCCAGCTCCTCTTCGTCACTTTCGGCGAGGCTGAGATGGATTATGCTCTTCCACTCCTTGCCCAGGTACGCAAGGCCGGTATCCGTGCCGAGATTTACCCAGAAGCAGGTGCCAAGATGAAGAAACAAATGGGCTATGCCAACATGAAGCAGATTCCATACGTTGCCGTAATCGGTGGCGATGAGATGGCCAATGGTGAGGTAGCACTCAAAAACATGATAACAGGTGAACAAAACAAAGTAAAATGCGCAGATCTTATTTCGCAGCTGCAGTAATGGCCTTAGGCCTCGCAGCTTGTACAAACAACAACGAGAGTATGAACAATCCGTTCTTCGAGGAGTGGACAGCCAACCATGGTGCCATTCCTTTCGACAAAATCAAAACTGAGCACTATAAGCCAGCCATTCTCAAAGGTATTGAGGAGCATCGCAAGGAAATCGATGCAATTGCCAACAGCACAGAGACACCAACCTTCGAGAATACCATCGAAGCGCTTGAGGCATCAGGCAAGTTGCTTAGCAAGGTGAGTGGGGTCTTCTATAACATCCTGGAGTGTGATGGTACCGACGAGTTGCAGGAGCTCTCTATCGAGTTGCAGCCACTCATGAGCGAACATTCGCTCTCCATCAGCCTCAACGAGAAACTCTTCGGCCGCGTACAATATTTGTGGGAGGAGAACAAGTCTCGCGGATTTGCCCAGTTGACTCCTGTGCAGCAGCGTCTGCTCCAGAATCGCTATGAGGGCTATCTCAAGTCGGGTGCCACCCTTCAGGGCGAAGCCCGTGACCGTTGGCGCGAAATCTCCTCTGAGCTCGACAGCCTTACCCTTGCCTATGGACAGAACGTACAGAAGGGTACCGCTGCTTGGAAGTATCAGCTGGATCCAGAGAAGGATGACTTGGCTGGGTTGCCTGATTTCGTTAAGGAGGGCCTCAAGGAGAACAACTACACTTTGACTCTTCTCGCACCATCTTACCGCCCATTTATGCAGTACAGCAGCCGTCGTGATCTTCGCGAGATGGCTTATCGTGCTTACATGAGCCGTTGTACTTCGGGCGAGTTCGACAACACCGAGAACACCCGTCGCATCGCCCTGCTCCGCCAGGAACGTGCTGAGTTGCTCGGCTTCCAAAGCTTTGCAGACATGCAGCTCACCAACCGTATGGCCAAGACCCCTGAGGCGGTCAACAACCTCCTCAACCAGTTGCTCTCCGCTTATAAGCAGCCTGCCCTCAACGATGTTAAAGAGGTAGCAGACTATGCCAAGAAGTTGGATGGTATTCAGGAGTTGATGCCTTGGGACTTCAGCTACTATTCAGAGAAACTCCAGACCGAAAAGTATAACTTCAACGACGCACAGATCAAGCCATACTTCTCGCTTGAGAATGTCAAGAAGGGCGTATTCGGTTTGGCAGGAACCCTTTATGGTGTAACCTTCCACAAAATCGATGTTCCTGTTTACAATCCAGACGTTGAGTGCTTTGAGGTAATCGACAAGGACAGCACCTATCTCGGTCTGCTCTATACCGACTTCTTCCCACGTGAGACCAAGCGCCCAGGTGCATGGATGACAGAGTTCGATGGCCAGTACATCGATCCTGTTACCGGTGCTGACCACCGTCCAACCATCCAGATCGTCATGAGTTTCACCAAGCCAGTTGGTGTAGAGGGTCAAGAGGGCTACATGCCATCACTCCTCACTTACGATGAGGTTGAGACCTTCCTCCACGAGTTTGGCCACTCTTTGCATGGTCTGCTCACCAAGTGTCAGTATCCAAGCCAGAGCGGCACCTCTGTGGCTCGTGACTTCGTTGAGTTGCCTTCTCAGTTCAACGAGAACTTCCTTAGCAAGAAGGAATTCCTTGACACCTTCGCTGCTGACTGGCAGACTGGCGAGTCTATTCCACAGGATCTCATCGATCGTTTGACCCGTGCTCAGAACTACCTTGCTGCTTACTCGTGTGTACGCCAGCTTTCGTTCGGCATACTCGACATGGCATATCATTCACTCGGCCGTTCAACCGACAACGATGGCATCCAGATGGCTAATGCAGAGAAGCCATCGTTGGAACGTTTCCCAGCCCTTAAGGACATTGAGGCATTCGAGAAGGCTGCTATGGCTCCTACACAGGTGTTGCCAGGTGTTGATGGCGCCTTCATGTCAACCTCTTTCACCCACCTCTTCAGCGGCGGTTACGCTGCTGGCTACTATGGCTACAAGTGGGCTGAGGTGCTCGATGCCGATGCTTTCGCAGTCTTCGAGAAGGAGGGTCTCAACAATCCTGAGACCGCAGCTCGTTTCCGTCACCTCCTCGAATCGGGTGACACCGTAGATCCAGCAGAGCTCTACCGTCAGTTCAAGGGTGCTGATCCGACCATCGAGGCTTTGATGCGTAGAGATGGAATAATTAAATAATCAGCCCCTTTCCCCTATCCCCTTCCCCGGTCCGGGGCAGGGGAGTATATACATTATAAGGGTCAATAAAATGCTATTCGATATTCTTTTCATCATTCTTGGACTGCTTCTTCTGGTCAAAGGAGGAGATTATCTGGTCGATGCATCTGTCGCCATTGCTCGACATGCCAAGTTGAGCAATATGGTGATCGGTGTGACCGTAATCGGATTCGGAACATCGATGCCGGAGCTGCTTGTATCTACACAGGCAGCTTTGGCGGGTAATTCCGGCATCGCCATCGGCAACGTAGTGGGCAGCAATATTGCAAACATTACACTGATATTGGGCGCTTCGGCTCTGATCTGTCCGTTGCCTTCGTCGCGCAGTTCCCTGCTGGTTGAGGTTCCGTTCATGGTACTTTCTGCCATCCTTTTTGTGGGCATTGCCATGACAGGAACCATCGGACGAATACCGGGCATCCTGCTCTTTGCGCTTCTGGTGGCATTTGTCAGCTGGCAGGTTCGTCGTTCGCATCGACAGCAGAAGAAGGAGGAACAGGTTGTGCAGGCTCCAACCATGAAACTGGGCAAAGCACTTGCGATGGTTATCGTTTCATTCATCGTTCTGGTATTCGGCGCAAATATCCTGGTAGATGGAGCATCGAATATTGCCCGCGAGTTAGGAGTTACCGACCGAATCATCGGACTCACCATCGTTGCAGTTGGAACCTCTCTCCCAGAACTCTTTGCCTCGATCATGGCAGCACGTAAGGGCGAAACGGATATGGCCCTGGGCAACATCATTGGTTCCGTCTCATTCAATATCCTCAGTGTAATTGGACTTTCGGCTGCTATCTGTCCTATCCTTGACAGCAATGTAGGCTTCATCCCAGACTATTTCATCATGCTGACCGTGGGCCTTATGCTCTGGATCTTCATGCGTACCAGCCACAAGCTCAACCGCTGGGAAGGCGCTGTCTTCCTTGCCATCTATATTGGGTATATTACAAGAACGGTGATTGCTATGTAAACTTACTTTGATAAGACATCGCATTCGCTTCCTTTCGCAAAGAAGGAAATAAAAAAGGGAACACCAAATGGTGAACCCTTTTTTATTTCCCAATTAATCTATCTTTACAAAACTTAATGTTCGTTTTTGATGGTGCAAAGATAGAGAAATTCGTTATGGTATCCAAAAATAATCGACGAACGACACGATTTTATCGACGAACGACAACGTGGCCCTTCGAAACCTGCCATTTTTCACTGTTTTGAGCGATTCTGCCGGACAGATCTACGCACTGGTCGGAAGAGCTGGACGAAGCCTCCAGACGGACAGATACGGCCGAAGTCTCGTTCTTCGATTCATTCATCAAACGCTCATATTCGATGGCAGCAAGAATGAAGGCACCAAGCACCTTTCCTTCGGTATATTTGGTGATTCGGGTAACATCCTCGCCCAACAGATAGTAGGCAGCCGAACCATCACGATCGGTATTGTTGCCCAAACCGGCCGAAGCACAGCTGTTCACCAAAGTATAGCTGCCATCGGACTTCTGCTTAACGAACTCATTGACGAAGCCCTGATAACCCTTGATGGCCACATCGCGATACTCGTCGGCCGAGAGATAACCCAGACGCACGGCCTTCAGGTAAGCGGCAGTGAAGATAGCCGAAGCTGAACTCTCCAGATAATTGTAGGTACGGTTATACTTCTGGCCCTTGTAGGTGTCGGCCGAGAAGGTATTGTCGTAAGCCAGCAACTGATACCAGCATCCAGTCTTGGCATCCTGACGAGCCTTCAGACCTGCAGAGAGCTTCTCCAGATACTGCTGCAGACGGGTACGGCAATCGGTGCTGTATTCTGCCAAGGAACTCTGGGTTGGAGCATATTCAATATCGGTAGGCATCATCTCGAGCAAATCGACCAGTGCCAACATATACCAGCCACAGGCACGCCCCCAATACTCCTGCGAACGGCCCGTTACAGGGTCAGCCCAACACTTGGACTTATCGCCTTTCGGATCAGCTGAGAAGGCATGCCAAAGGAGCTGCTTGTCAGCATCCCACAGGTAGTGCCAGGTGATATCGAACTGCTTGGTGATGGTCTTCCAGTCCTCGAGTCCCTCGCCGATGTGCAGATCGTAAGCCTGCAATTGTGCCAGCAAGGCAGGACCCATATACTGACCATCGCACCACATCTGGTTCGGATAGCTCTTCTTGTGATACCAGCCACCGGCGGCATCCTCCTTGACGGCAGATTGGATGACATAAGTAACATTGGCATCGGCCAGGCCCTGAATCGCCTTCTCCATGGCCTGCATAGCGTTGCTGTGGGTGGCAGGATTGGCAATCGAAGCGTAAGCACCATCCTCGCGAGTCAGCTCGTAAAGGTATGGGTACATCTTGGTGGCATTGAGGTTATCGAGACTGCCTCCAGTAGTTGGAACAGATTCCACATAACGGTTGGCATAATCTTCGACCATATAATACCATGCACGCGCGAAGGTGGAATCTTTATAGTAGGCGGCACCCTCGATCAAGGCTTTGGCCACAAGACCTGGCACATAATCGAACTTCAGTTTATCACCACCAGCATTCTCCTTGAGCAGGTTACCCTCAGCATCGTAGAGGTTGAAGCCCATGAGCTTTGTGTTGGCATAGAAATCATTGATTCGGCTTTCGATAATCAATTTTGAATAGAGCTGATTACCGTCAAACTTCACATCCTTCAGGGTTTCTGCATCCTCGGCCTGAGAGCAGGCGGATGACAACAGAACTGCAGACAAGAAGAAAATGTTCTTAAAATGAGACATAAGTTGGAAATTATAAGGTTAGAAAAATAGAATCTTCACTTCTTGGTATGAACCAGGATGGCACCATTGGCGCCACGTGATCCATAAATGGAGGCCTCTTTCAAAACCTCGACACTCTCGACATCATAAATATTGATGTAGTCAAGATTGTCGACGGCAACACCATCAACAAGATACAACGGCTCGGTTGAACTATTGAGCGAAGAGATGCCTCGAATACGTGCGGAAGGCGTTGAACCAACCGAGCCATTGGAGGAAATCATCAATCCTGGCACCAAACCCGAAAGGGCATCGAGCAGGTTCGTCTTGCCTGTACGCTGAAGGGCTAAGCCTGAAATGCCATTGCTTGGCGTGGTCTGTTCGCGGCGCTTGATGAAACTGTAGCCAAGATCGACAAGATCCTGATCCTCCTCAGCCTCCTTGATCACCTGATCACCCAGACGGACACGAATACTTTTGCGACCTGCTATCGGGATGTCATAAACCGTTTTCTGGTAGAGGACATGCAGGGTATCGGTTGGCAGCACATTGGTCAAACCGAAACGACCTTTCTTATCACTCTTCGAGAAATAGTTCTGATCAACGACATAGACCTTGGCACCCTTGACCGGATTGCCGAGCATATCTGTGACCATTCCGTTGAATGGAACAGGTTTGGCCGGGAACTGCGCATAACCAAGAGCACAGATCGACATCAATGCAAATATTAAGAATTGTTTCATAATCATTTTCCTTCATTCTGGATGCCGGCATCTCCCGATTGGATGGAAGTTCCCTCAAGCAATCCGTCGTGGAACATATATTCTGTTATTAGATTTCCTTGTGGATCGAAATGGCGCGCAGGACCATCGGCGATGTGTCCACGAAGCAGTTTCTGTCCGTCACGTGGTTTGGCCCATATCTTCCAGGTACTCTCGACCCGTTTCTGGCCATTGGGCCAATACTGGGTCCACACCTCGGTGGTTGGCTCATTCGGAACAGGGGCAGCAGTCAAATCGCCCAGATCGCTCCATATCCAAGCCTCATTGAACTCAATATCCAAGCCTGGGTAATTGCTTGTGGTGAGCACATGAATACGGCCATTGTCTGCCTGACGGATTGTTACGTAACCGAGCGAAGGATGCTCCAACCGGTGATGCTGGGGCAATGTACCCGGCAACTGCTTGATGCGCCAGGACGCACCATTGTCGGTCGAGATACCTACCACACACTCGTTGCCATAAGCCCAGCCCTCGGGAGGACCCACCTTGCGTTTGTGCTGATAGGAGTCGGAGACAAAAAGCAAAGCACCACTCTTCAGACGGATGATACAGGGACGTTGTGCGGTGCCACAGGGAGGAATGATGCTTCGTGTGGGTGGCTCCCAACTGGCACCCCAATCACGGCTGATGTTCATGGCATTCCATCCCTCGAACTCTCCTTTCTTTCCTCCCAGGCTGAGCAGTGTTCCCTGATCATCGAGTGGAACGATGGTCGAATGACGGGAATTGGTTCGTCCACCCATATCGTGCCAGGTCCTGCCATTATCGGTACTCCGCCACAGGAAGCTGGTGGTAGACTTGCCATCGGAGGCGATATAGAGGTTGCCCTCTGGATTACGGAAAGCATTGCTGATAGGCTGGGCGGAATATCTCTGAGCGGGAGCATCCAGTTCAGGAATCATAAAGGTCCAGGTCTGACCGCAGTCATCGCTGTAACAGATTCGGAAGGGCACATAATCGGACATACCTCGGCCACCGCCAAAGAACCAGACGCGATTGCCATCGCGGAAAAGCAGAGCAGACTGATCGTTGCCATGATGGGTATCGAAGAAGAGCTCCGGCATATCCCACTGGTCGCTTCCGGCACGGAGACGGCACTGCACGAAAGTGGTGGCTGTATCGGCTTCTGCCCTTCCCTTGGGGGTACTGAAATAGATGGCCAGCATATCGCCATTGGGCAGGGCTTCGAGTCCGGCACTGTGCAAGTGATTATAGACCCCTTTGTCCAAACCAACCAGTTCGCCCTGTTCCGTCGGAGTATAACAGGTCGGTATGGGCAATGCCATACGGATGTTGTAGTAAGGAGTATTGGGATCGGGGGCCTGCTGTGCCTTGCGGATTGTCTCCGGATCGGTCTTGACCTGGAGCTGCGATGCAGGTACATGGTCTCGCTCCTGCAGCACAAAGGTTAGGGTATTGCCAACGGAATCAGTGACACTCATCTTCGGACCTGCCACGAACTGAGCGCACTCCACCCTTAGGGTGTCGTGTGTCTGAGCCATGGATAGACTGGTCACCAATGCGCTGATTACGAGCAGTACGTTCCTCATGATGATGTTTAGTTTCGTGCGTGCAAAGATAATTAGAAATATGATATTGCGCAAACAATTGCCTCTTTTTTGTGTATTTTCGGTGCGAAGATAGTAGAAAAATACCAAAAGATTTGTTTTTTCGAGCAAAATTTATCATCTTTGCACTCAAATTAACAAACCTAATTACATTTGGGAATGAAAAACCTCCTCTTATCCGTATGTCTGCTGGCACTTTGTGCCATGTCTCTTTCAGCACAGGATTATTGGCTGAAACGCTACAATGCCTTCAACCGCAAATATCCCCAGGAACGTGTCTGGATGCACTTCGACAACCATGCCTACTTCCAGGGAGATACCATCTGGTATGCCTGCTACGTAATGAGCGACAACATGCAGCGCAAAGCACTGGCCAAGCAGGATATGGATGCCCCCCTCAGCCGTGTTCTTTATGTAGAACTCCGTTCGCCCGAAGGTATCTACCTTTGGCGCAATGTCCATTATGTGCAGAAGGATGGTACCTGTCAGGGATACATCCACATGCCGGATTCGTTGTTCGGAGGCTTCTACGAGGTCCGTGCCTACACTGCCTGGATGCTGAACTTCCGCGATGATCTGGCATTGGCCAAAGCCGACGATCAGAATCCTTGGCAATGGTGGTGGAAGAAAGAGGTCCCAGTTCGTGACCAGACGGATTACAGCTATAGCGACCCAGAACATCTTTTGGGCGACAGAGGCTCGGACCTCTATTCGGGCGAGCTAGTGGAAACGAACGATGGCAATGGCTTCAGATACTTCGTCAAACCATTCGTCCCCAAAAACGGCGAAGATCCAGGTGTGTTGCAACAGAGCAACACCTACGATGCAACAGGCTTGACCAATCAGGATGTCCAGCACTCGTTTCTCTACGCAAGCAATCCGCGCATCTTCTCGCGCGTCTTGCCTATCTATACCCGCATTGAAGGGCGTCCGGAGCTCCGACTGATGAAGCAACGCCAGAAGATGCACAATGGTACCGGATTCTATTATAACGATCAGCCTACGGTCGATTTCTATCCCGAAGGTGGACATTGGGTTCGCAATACCAAGAGCCATCTGGCCTTCGAGATGCGCGACATCCGAGGCCAGCACATCTCTCCACTCCATCTGCGTATCACCCACAAGGATGGCACAGCAACCCAACCGGAGAACCGTCAGCACCGCGGACGGAATCTCTTTACCACCGACCTCGAGTTCTGGCGTCATTATACTGCCGACTCAAAGCTTACGTTCGACCTGCGCGGCAAGACCTATACCTTCGATCTGCCAACACCGGATGAGACCGGTGTAGCCCTCTGGTGCGAATGGCAGGGAGACAGTCTTGTTCCTCACATCACAGCTTCGGGCATCGATCCGAAAGCACTACGTACCGCAATTGTCTCGCATGGTACAGAAGGCCGCAAGGTGGGCGTCAACGAGATTGTTGTCTACGACACGCTGGCAAACCTTTGGGCCAGCCGCCTCTTCTTTGTCTATCCACAGAAGGAGGATCTCGCGAAGATCGAGATCTCGAAAAAACGCGAATCTGCCAAATCCCGCAGTCTCGAAATCACAACCCTTCCGAATGCCCGACTCTCTGTCTCGGTGGCTGATGCCGACGACAAAGGGCTGAACTATGGTGCAGGAAATGTTCTGACAGGTATGCTGCTGAGTAGCGAAGTGAAGGGATTCATCGAGGAGCCAGATTATTATTTCATGGATCAGGGTCAAGCTCGTCGCGAACAGCTTGATCTGCTCCTTATGGTTCAGGGCTGGCGTCGCTATGAGTGGACCAGTATGACCCAGCGTCTCGGCGAACACTTCTATCCCTACTACAAAAATGAGCAGCAACTGGAGGTATCGGGCGAGGTCCTCAGCCTGACCAGCAAACAGCTCAAGAAACCGCTCTTCCTCAATACTCAGATCACCTACGACAACAAGTACGTGGTGGATGCCGTTGGCGATATCGGCATGGATGGGCGTTTCAGTTTCCCTATCGCTTCCGTCTATGGAGATGTCTATGTCAACATGAAACTATATAAGGACTCGGCCGACATGGAGAAGAAGAAACTGCACTACACCATCGGTAACTCATTCCGTTACCGTATCTGGAAGCAGCGCGTCATCTCGCCAACTCCGAAGCTCTACGACTTCTACGAATCGACCGATAAAGATGTAGCTGCCTTCGACGACACCCTGGCCGTCTATCGTTTGGAAGAGGTCAGCATCAAAGACCACACCTCGCACAAGCTAGACCTCAAGCAACCTTTGGTGCGCTACAATATGATTGAGTATCTGGACTTCCTCAACGATGTAACGTACCGCTATTTCGGGAATGCAGACACGGTCGATTACGAGGACAATGTCACCTGTCAGTTCATTCCATACTGGACTCGTCTGAACTTCATGCGCACCAACGATATCCGTGCCTCGTTCTACCGCAAGATCCAAGGCGATGTCCGTATGGACAACACGGCAGACACTGCAGCCCGTCATCAGGGCATGTATATCGAAAATCCAACCCGTCTGTTCGTCGACAGTGTGGAGTGGGATGAACTCTGGAAGGAACGTCTCTTCTACAATGCCTCACGCCCCATCTACAACAATGCGCTCCGTTATGGCGAGATCTCTTTCTATGCAGATCTGATGGATCGTCGCCGATTCCGTAACGACGAGAAACGTCATGACATCAACCAGCTGCATATCCATCTCAGTTCCAAGGGACGTATGTCGCTCACTGAACAGACCCTCAAGTATGAGGTAATCAAGATCCATAGCTACCAGAAACCAGCGCAGTTCTATAACGACAGAAGCGCAGGCACTGCCCACGCTTCCGATCCTTTCCGTCGCACCCTCTACTGGAACCCATCGCTCCAGACCGATGCCAACGGTCACGCTGTGTTAGATTATATTCCGAAATCTTCGAACGAGAAGGTTGTCATCACGATCAATGGTATCGCACCTGACGGCTCTCTCATTCATCTTTGTCAGTAGTCTTACTGGAAAAGGTCATAATAGTCAATATCGAGGATGACCAGAACGGTGTCACGCACATCTTTGTAGACATACGAGAAGTGAATATCCTTCTCCTTGATCTCCTGTTTGCATGACGAAATCAGCGGACTTTCACGCAAACCTGCAGCGGTATTCTTTTTGGTCTCCCACCAGTCATCTTCGGTGAAGTCTGTCTTCTCAGCCTTGGCTTCGAGGGTGATGACATTGATCACGTAATTATCTTTTACCATCGCATCGGTAAGCCAGAGGTTATCGCTGATCTTGACGGGATACTGGGTCTGGTCAATCTCTACCTGCGACATCTCGAGCACAGAGTAGGGCTGAATCTCGCCAGTCTTGAGTTTCTCGCTGATCTCTTTCATCTTCTGGGCCGAAATGGTCATCTCGCTGAGATTCTTTCCCTCTTTGTCCTTATAAACATACTTTACGCCCATTTCGGCATTGACGAAACCGGCTACCACCTTCTCGTCCATGCTGGCCAATGTGCGTGCATAGTTCTTGTCGCTGTTCAATACACTGTCGGCCTGAATCATATCGGCCACCTCTTCGACAGCGCACTCATAAACAACCAGATCGCCCTTTACATTCACTTCGCGAATGGTCAGACTGCCAGTCTCGAGTGGCAACTGCGACTTCATCTCTTCAATCTCCTGACGGATGGCTGCACGATGAGGGTTCTTCTCAGCGCATCCTACACTCATCAGTGTCAGAGCCAGAATGGCTCCATATACTATCTTTTTCATAAGCTACACTATTCAATATAGATTAATTCGAGCGCAAAGGTAAGGATTTTTATATAACTTTCCAAATTATCTCGCGATTAATCGTTATCTTTGCACATTCTTTTATTGGAGCACATCTCCAAACCTCTGCTAAAGACTCGCAGAAGCTCGTACCGGCCAGTGCCTAACAAGTTAGGCTGTGGCCTTGCTTCAACTTAAGTTTCAGCATATCGCTAAACGCTCTTCATGCAAAAAAGTGCATTACTTCAGGGCATGCGCGACAGCATCCCGATTGGATTGGGCTACTACGCAGTAGCTTTCTCCCTCGGCATCATTGCCGGAGGGCTGGGGATACCTGCGTCGTTAGGATTCACTGGTAGCCTGCTGATTCGCGCCTCGGCGGGCGAGTACGGGGCCTACACCGCTATTGCGGCACATGCTACGGCATTGGAGGTGATTGGTCTGGCGATTGTCACCAACTTACGCTATCTGCTGATGAGTACTGCCCTGACTCAGAAGTTCATACCGGGCATGCCTCTCTGGAAACGTATCCTGGCGGGATGCTGCATGACCGACGAGGTATTCGGCATATCGATTGCTTACCACGGCCCCCTCACAGCCGCCTACCCTATCGGTGCGACCCTCTTGGCTGGTACAATGTGGGCTGCCGGTACCGGCAGCGGAATCCTGGCAGGAGACATTCTACCATCGGCTGTTGTTTCGGCCCTCAGCGTGGCCCTCTATGGCATGTTCATCGCCATCATCATTCCTCCATCGAAGAAGGATCGTGCCGTGGCATGGGCTATAGCCATCAGTTTCCTATTAAGCGGACTGTGTACCATCACCCCCTGGCTCAAGGAGCTTGGCAGCGGTACACGTACCATCCTGCTGACCATCATCATCGCATCGGCAGCAGCAATCATCAAACCTCACAAATAAAATGGAAACGAACGAATTGATTCTCTATCTGGGACTCACGGCGCTGACCTGCAATCTGGTCCGTGTACTGCCGATGTTGCTGATCCGTGGAAAGATCCGCAACCAGTTCGTGCGCAGTTTCCTCTACTATGTTCCTTACGTCACTCTAGCAGTCATGACCTTCCCGGCCATAGTTGAGACCACCCAGACTCCATTGGCAGGCAGCGTAGCACTCCTACTCGGCATCATTGCGGCCTGGTATGGATGGAATCTTTTCTCGGTCTCTGTACTCTGTTGCCTCTCGGTCTTCGCAATCGAGTTTTTCTTCTAGGTTAATCAAATTTTTTGACAATGCGGAAAAAAAATTTGCCGATAAAGAGAAAATAAAGTATCTTTGCACCGTTAAGTGATAATTAAAAAATAACTTGGTATAAAAATGTTTAAAGCAGCACTATTTGATTTGGATGGAACTCTCATCGATACAGAACTCCAGTACTCCATCTTCTGGCACGAAGTGGGAGTGAAATACCGTCCGGAAATCGACCATTTTGAAGAGGTAATCAAAGGATCGACACTCACGCGCATTCTCACCAACTATATTCCCGAGGAGCATCACGAAACGGTCAAGAAGGGAGTTGATGAATATGAATCCAAAATGAACTATGACTTCTTTCCCGGTGCTTTGGCTTTCATTCTCGACCTCAAACGGAATGGCGTCAGGACGGCAGTTGTGACCAGTTCCGACCAGAAAAAGATGGCCCATTTTAAACGCTATTGTTCGGAACACCTGCCCGAAGGTATCGCTCTGAGCGATGTCTTCGATAAGATCATGACAGCCGAGGACTTTGCTGCATCGAAGCCAGACCCAGACTGCTATCTGCGCGCCGCTGCCTATTTCGGGGCATCGTTGGACGAATGCATCGTTTTCGAGGATGCCTTCAACGGACTGGAGGCGGGTATGCGTTCTGGAATCCTTACCGTCGGACTTGCTACCTACAACCCCGCAGAGGCCATCAAGGACAAATGCCATCACATCATAGAATGCTACGACGGCCAAACCTTCGACAAGATGGAACAACTGCTCCAGCAATTCAAGCAGACTCGTTCCTAACCTATTCCTGAAGGTCGCACGACATGGCAGAACATTGGGAGATATATGCAGACTGGAACCCGTGGCACGGATGCACCAAGATTAGCCCTGGGTGCAAATTCTGCTATGTTTACCGACAAGATGAAATGTATGGCAGCGAAATCTCCAGTCAGGAATGTCGCAAGACCGGCAACTTCTATCTACCCATCAAACGCAAGCGTGACAAGTCGTGGAAGATTCGTGAGGGCAGTATTGTAATGACTTGCTTCACCTCCGATTTCCTGCTCCGAGATGCCGACCCCTGGAGGGAGGAATGCTGGTTGATGATGAAGCGCAGAAGCGATCTCTGGTTCTACTTCTTTACCAAACGCATCGACCGATTTGCAACATGTGTACCTGAAGATTGGGACGATGGCTATGACAATGTCCTTGTGGGCTGTACTGTCGAGAACCAAGCCATGGCCGACTACCGCCTCCCTGTCTTCCGTTCGCTGCCCATCAAGCACAAAAGCATCATCGTGGCTCCTATGATCGAGGCCATCGACCTGACGCCCTATCTGGACGAAACCATCGAAGAGGTGGCTGTGAGCGGAGAATCGGGTGTTAACGCCCGTCCTTGCCACTACGATTGGATTCTATCGGTCCGTAAGCAATGTGTTGCTGCCGGCATCCCTTTCCGATTTCATCAGACGGGAGCCTACTTCGTCAAGGATGGCAAGATGTTCCGCATCCCTCGCTGCTACCAACTGAGCCAAGCACATAAAGCCAACATTGACTACAAGATCGGCAAATACATGGTGCCAGAAACGGTTAAATTCGAGTGGAAAGAGGATGACTACCACGACTAAGGGTGAATGTAAACAAAAGCGAGACGAATTTAATTCATCTCGCTTATATATTCTGTCTCTTTTCGATCTCTATCGAACCGGATATTTGAAAATGCAATGTCCGCCGTCTTCTACTTTAATTACCTTTTTCTTTTTTATGACATGCCACACTCCTTCTTGTGACCCTTATATTTTTCCAATTCAGAATTAAGTTGGGCCATTGCCCATGTAATGATAGAAATGTCGTCCAAAAAGCCGAATGGTAACAGATCCGGGATGACATCCAATGGAGATACCACATATAGAATGGCCGCAATCGCAAGGGAAAGAGAGCCAGTCGAATAGTCCTTGTAGTCCCCCTTGATTATATCATTCAGGTAAGACCAAAGAAGAAGCAGG
The DNA here is from genome assembly GCA_045627865.1 of Bacteroidales bacterium. Lineage (GTDB taxonomy): Bacteria > Bacteroidota > Bacteroidia > Bacteroidales > UBA3663 > Liminaster. Next base: position 134,568 of record JAZQOK010000005.1, on the reverse strand, counting down.
TCCTCCTTGACCTTCTTCAGTCCGCCCTTCTTGAGATAAGCCGCGAACTTAGCAGCCAGAACAGCCAACTTGACTTTGTTGCCAAGCAGACTGTTCGAGCGATTCAGCCACTTCCCTTTTTGGAACTTATTTACAAAGACATTTCCCATTTTTACTCTTTCGTAACGGCCACGAAACCTCCACGAGGCTTCAGTGTGAGAGTATCTGGCAATGCCGACACCTCCGAAATCTGCCAAGGATCACCATCCTCGACAAGCATCAGCGTTGAGGCAATGTCAAGACCGGCATTGAGCGCAACCTGGAGTTCCTCGTCCGTTCCGTTGATGCCAGCAACGTACCATTGCGCGCCCTTGCGACGAGCGAGAATGACATGATGACCTGGATAACCATCGATGAGACGGGTCTCATCCCAAGCGACAGGGAGATTGGTGAAGAAATCCTTGATCTCCTGAGGCTGGGTCAGATAAGCAGATGGACGATCGGCCAGATGCTGAAGTCCGGACTCAAACAATACGGTCAATGCCAACTCATGTGCATGGGTTGTGATGTGTGGATGCTGACTATCGGTAAAGGTACATGGCGTATAGTCCATCGAACCAATCACACCACGAGTAAATGGCAAGGTGGCATTGTGGCCAGCAGCACGATTGGTGAGCACAGGCAGATTGTTGTACCACTCTGCACCATACACAGCCTCGGTGCTAAGCAGGTTCGGATAGGTGCGCATCCAGCCACGAGGAATAGTTGCACCATGGAAGTTCACCGACAGATGATGACGAGCAGCAGACTCCAGCAAATCGATGCAGTAATTCATGTTGGCCTCGTTATCGCCACTGAAGAAGTCAATCTTCACACCCGATACGCCATGATTTTCGCACCACTGGAACTCTGCCTCACGCTTCTCTGGATCGTTCAAACGCCACTTAGGTCCTGGAGCGCCATTGATCCAACCGATACAGCTATTGTACCAGATGAGAGGCTTGATTCCCTTTGAATGTGCATATTTGAGAGCATCCTCGATGGTCTGGTGTCCGACACTATGTTCCGGCATCTCGTCCCACTCGGCATCGATGAGCACGTAGGGCAAGTGCAGAGAATCGGCCATGTCGACATACTGGCAAACAATGTCGTAGTTGTTCGAACCATGGTTATTGGCCCAATAAATCCAGGATACAACTCCCGGGTTAATCCAAGAGGTATCGGACAAGGCACAAGGCTGACTGAGATCGGTGACAAGCGTAGAGTTGACCACTTCGGCCAGCGATCCCATAATCAAGACTCGCCAAGGGGTGGTAAAACCGCTCTGGACTGGAGTTTCCTGCTTATCGGGACGGATATTGTATGACAACGAAGCACTATCGACCGAATAGAAACTCGAAGCGGTATGGTTACGTTCGATATTCGCCTCGGTCAAGAGCGAGAACGAATGGTCTGGTGTCTCGAACAGAGCTGGATATCCCCAATGACTGCCATCTTTCTCCTCTGGATTGAGAGGATAGAAACCTTCGTAGCTATCGGCCCACTTCATCAGCCAGCGGTTGGTTCCTGGAGCGAACGACAACGTGGTCTTCTCTCCGACCAATGCAGATGGCTGTTCATAACCGGCTCCCAAGATATATCGGAAAGCAATGCCATCGCTCAGCGTGAGCATCTCGAGGGTCTGTTCATGGCCCATCGAATCGGTCAGATTGTAGAGCATGGAGATGCCCTGATTCTCACAATGCAGACGCTTACCGGTCAGCATGTCGTATTTGATCGATACAACCTCGCCTTTCGATTTTTCCTTGACATACCAAACAGAGGCACTGTCCTGTTCAGTCACAATGCCTAATCGGCTGATGGTAATATCAGCCGACAGGGATATGGTTTGATCCAATTCGCCCTGACATGCAGTAAGCATCAACGGAGCGAAAAGCAACAATGATTTATTCATTCAGATTCTATCTAATTCACCCCCTCCCTCGGGAGGGAAGGGGTGGTGTCTTACTTAAAAATATGTGGGAGGAACTCGTGCAGACAACGACGCCAGGTGAGCCACTCGTGGGCAGTACCTTGACTCTCGTACAGGTGAGCATCAACGCCCATCGACTTCAGCTCCTTGACCATTGCCTGTGTACCGAAGTTCTCCTCAGTACCACAACCCAGGAAGAGGTACTTGACCTGCTCGTTGAAGTCCTTCTTGTTGAAGACACCATCGGCAAAGGTGTGAACATCGAGGCCGAAGAGTGCTCCAGAGAAAGTACCAATATAGGCAAACTTCTCCAAGTGAGGAAGTGCAGACTGCCATGTCTGGCGACCGCCCCAAGAGAGACCTGCCATAGCACGGTTCTGCTTGTCGGTCTTCACACGGAAGGTCTTCTCAATCATTGGAATCAGATCAGCATGCAAAGCATCGACGAATGACTGTCCGTAGTTGGCATGGGTAGTACCACCATAACCGAATGGAGCCTGGGTATCACCACTCTCCATAACCACGATCATCGGTACACATTCACCCGAAGCAATCATGTTGTCGAGGATGAAATTAGCGCGACCCTGCAAAGAACTCCAGCCGGTTTCGTCCTCACCCATACCGTGCTGCAAATAGAGCACAGGATAAGACTTATCGCCGGTCTCATATTCTGCTGGGGTATAAACCATCGCATGACGCCATGCCTGCTGGCTCTCAGCCCAGTAATTAACGCTACGAACCTGACCATGAGCAACCGCCTTCGATGCACGATAGTAGTCGCCCTCTGTACCCTCTGGAATCTCGATACCACCGGCATAACGATTGCAGCCGAAATAGGTTGAGGTCTTTGGATCGATGACAGAAACGCCATCGGCAATCAGGAAGTAATAGTGGAAACCTACAACCAATGGATCGGTAACGCAAGAGAAATTGCCCTGTGCGTCCTTCTCCATCTGATATTTCTTGCTGCAGATATCGACTACGAGTTCCTTGGTCTGTGGCTGATGGATGCGGAAATAAACGCGACCTTCAGCATCTACACGAGGGAAGTCTGCACCATCGATATTGGTCTCGGCAGGCTTGGTCTTAGCAACAATCTCTGCTTCGGTAGCAGGCTTCTGTGCACAGAACTCCCACCAGTCGAAGTTGAAGAGAGGATTGTTCTTGTTGCCACTGAAGGTGAAGTAGAGGTCATGTACACCACGCACCTTCTGTACGTCGGCTTCGAGTGTAACCCAATTCTCAGGGCCACCAGTGACTGGCACCTCAATCTTCGAGATTATTTCACCATCACGGTTGTCGATACGCACCTCGAGGGTTCCACCGAAACCAGGGCTGGCTACCGATGCTCGGAACAGAACAGGCGACTCGTTACCGAAGTCCACACTGCGAACCAACATAGCATCGCCATTGTGGATCTGGGTGAGGTAAACGCCCTTCTTGTTGAGGCGATTTCCACGCTCCGTCGCAGGCATACCCGGACGACCCTGCATCTTGGTCCACTGCACCTCGGCAGTGCTAACACCTCCGTGGTAAACAGACTTCAAGCCCCATGAATTAGCCATGGTCGTAGCGGTATTGCGACGATATGGATTGAAGTTCTCGACAGGAGTAATAGCTGGACAATCCAACCAGTAAGGCAATTGCTCGATTGTACCATCGGCACGGTAAGTCATCTCGGCTCCCGATACCGAACGACGCTCTGAATGCTCCTTGGTCTCACGACGCAGGATGTCATAGTTCAAACCGAAGCAATATGACTTGCCTTTATATTCGCAGATACCAGGGTGATTGCCACGGGTACGTGGTGTTGGAGCCATGATGTAATCCACCCACTTCCAAGGACCCATTGGACTGTCGGCCATGGCATAACCGATAGCCTCTGGGCAACAGGTTGAAGCGAAGGCCAGATAATACTGAGTCTTGGTCTTCCTGGTAGGACGACCCTTCTTGTCGAGCACTGCGGTCTTACGAGCCCAGAACCAAGGTCCCTCCTGATAGTTCTGGAAGGCCCAATCCTTGCGGTCCTCCATCTTGTAAGCCTTCATATCTATGCGGGCACCTGGCTCCGTAACAGGACGCATGATGCCATCGCGAGGATCAAGCACCATGATATCGCCCGAAGTCGAGATCATGTCCTCATTCAACTTGACGCAGTAAGTATGAGGGTTGCCCCAATACATGTAGGCCTGACCATTGTCATCAATCCACACCGATGGATCGATGTCGTCCCAATGCTCGCTCTGCCATACCAAAGGTTTGTCGATCGGGTCCTTGAACGGACCATAAGGAGAATCTGCAACGAGGACACCAATGCCATGTCCGTGGAGAGGGCAATACATATAGAATTTGCCATTGCGAGGAATGACATGCATCGCCCACGCACCGACATCGCGGCTACGCCACTTGAAGTCCTTGACCTGAGCCACGGCGCCATACTCCTTCCAGTTGACCATATCGGTCGAAGTGTAGAGCAACCAGTCCTGCATCTCGAAGTTGTAGCCACGGGCATAATCCTCGTCGTGAGTTACATACAGATAGCAGGTATCGTTCCAGACCATTGGGGCAGGATCGGCTGTAAACTTGGTCTGAATGACCGGATCTTGTGCCATAGCCAATGAACTCATCATGGCCAGGCCAAACATTATATAGTTTTTCATTTTTTTGATCAAAACATCGAATTACTGGCAGATTACAAGGCCGCCATTGTTAGGAATAGTGACAGCGAGAGTCTGCTTCTTGCTGTTCTTGATGGTCTTGACACCGCCCTCTGGGGTAACCTTACCCTTCGAGAGCTTCATGTCCTCGCTATAAACCTTGAGTTCAGTGCCGACACCGAACATCGAGAGGTCGAGCTTGAGCTGCAAAGGCTCTGACTGTGCATTGATACCAGTGACATACCACTTGTCGCCTGTGCGACGGGCCAGAACAACATACTTGCCAGGATAACCGTCGATGAAACGAACCTCGTCCCAGGCAGTTGGAACCTTCTTCATGAAGTCGAGGGCCCAATCTGGCGCATCGGTCAAATTGTTTGGAGCCATGGCGAAGTGCTGCACAGGGCTCTGGAACAGGATGGCAGTAGCCAAAGCGAACACATTCGAAGTTACACGATGACTGCCACGATTGTTGCCGCCATTGTAATACCAGTTGAGTGTGCTGCCGCCAAAGTCCATGCTGCCAACAGCGTTGCGTATGAATGGCAAGAAACAGGCATCCATTGCCTCACGATCACATTCGCCCTGACTGAAGTGGAGGTTCTCGCTAGCGCGAACAGCCTCACAAGCTGCAAAGTTCGAGTACATACGCTCCCAGCCGCGTGGCAGAGTGCAACCATGGAAGATTACCATCAGTCCGAACTCCTCGGCATCACGAAGGATATCCTCATAAAGCTGCATAGTGCACTGCTTGTCACCACCGAAGAAGTCAACCTTGATGCCTCGGATACCGACGCTCTGCATCCACTTCATCTCGGCACGACGACGATACGAGCGGTCCATGCAGTTGAGTGGAGACTGAGGGGCATCGTTCCAGACACCATTCGAGTTGTACCAGAGGTAGATGTTCACACCCTTGCCCATGCCATACTTAGCGAGTTCGGCAATGCGGTCACGACCAATCTGGGCATCCCAGAAAGCATCGATCAGGAGAGACTCCCAACCCATTTCGGCAGCGAAGTCGATATACTTCTTCTGTGTGTCGTAGTTGCAGCTGCCATCGCCAGCAATGATCCAAGACCAGGCACCACGGCCATACTTCTCGGTTGGCTGCTTTGGCTGGAGACCATGCAGAACATCCCAGGTAATGGTGCTCTCGACGATTGGCTTCAGGTTGTCGCCCACGGTGATGGTACGCCATGGAGTGTAGCTTGGCAATGCGACCTGTGCTGACGACGAGCCATAGCCATTGTTCTCCTTGGCCGATGGGAACGAAATCTGATAAAGGTTATTGCCACCGTTTTCGAGTTTCGAAGCGACGTAGTTGCCATCGACACCCGTCTCGGAGATCTGCACCCACATGTTGTCGGCAGTATGGAACAGACATGGGAAGGTATAACCACGCCCCCAACCATTCTTGCCCATTGGTGCATCAGCATCATAGTGGGTCTCGTAACTTGGTGCTGTACGTGCAAAGCCAGTCATCTCACCCATCTGTGGACAAAGGAAGGTGGTTGACTGCTCTGGCAGGGTGAAGCTGGTAGCCTCCTTCTCGATAACACAGCACTTAGTATCCTTCTTGGCTGAAAGTACCTGATAACGGAAGGCAATATTATTGTTGCTCACCTCGAATTCTACATTCAACAAGGGGGTGTTATCCTTGCCGAAAGTGAAGATCTGCTGATTGGCTTCATAATGATTCTGGCTACGCTTGATGTTAGCCAAGGTGTAATCGTCGGTAATCTGCTTGATTTCTGTTGCCTTGAGCAGTTCCAGATCTTCAGCATAATTGCCGACATTGGAAATAAGACCTAAAGGAGAGGAAAGGATGACTGGTTTCTGATCGAAAGAGATTGAATACAGAGCCTTTCCACTCTGGCAGTCAACATTTACCTGGACCTTCTGGTCAGGACTAGTCAGTGTGTAGGCAGAGAGCATGCTGAACGAGCCAGCAAGAATGCTCGATAACAAAATTATTTTCATTGATTCGTATGATTAGTAATTTGGATTTTACATTTTAACCATTCGCCACTTGGCATTGTCTGAATTGAAATCCCATGGAGCCAGTGTTGGAGTACTATCGGCAATGGAATAGAGGACATAAGTTGTATTGTCAACCGGACTGCCTGGCAAACGCTTTGGCATGATGCGGTAAGTGCCATCAATACACTGCTCGATGCGCCAAAGCTGCTCTGGTGCACCCGTGAACTGCGATACGGTGGTCAACTCACAATCAGAGGTGACCGAAAGTGCACGATCAGTGCCTTCGATGCAGATCTTGAAGTAAGGAGCAGTCAGATAACCACCTGAATCAGGCAGAGCAACAATGCTCCAACGCTGATGTGGACGCATCATATTATCACCTACGCGCAAAGCAATCTCGCCCTCTGGCCAACCGCTCTGCACTTCTGCCAACGACTGCTCTGGCAGTGCCTCGAGTTTCTCGTTCGGATCAAGATTCCAATGCATGCGACGAGCCTGATTCTGGCGAATGAAGTCAACACTGAGTTCGAGGGCATAACCACGACGCTCGGAGATAATCGAATAGTTACCAGCCTTGAACTGTGGAGCGGACTCCGGCCAGCCATTACGCCACAAGAGTGGATGAACAGTAAGCACAGAACGGCCACTGCGATCGTAGTCTGCCTCCCAATGGTAAGAACAAGCTTCTACGCCATCGGCAACTATAGTGCGACCAAAGTGTCCAGCGCCCACATGACGAGGTTCTACACCGCAGCACATACGGCCACCACCATTACGCATATCGCGACCGAGATTGTCCAGATAGGGACCTGTTGGGTTCTTGCTACGACCTACAACAATATTATAAGTTGAGTTTACGCCGTCGCAACAGGTTCCATGTGTTCCCAACAGATAGTACCAACCATCACGATAGATGAGATCGGTTGCCTCGCAATCAATACCAATATCCTGAGGCTCATTACCATCGACACGTGCGCCGGTCTTTGGATCCAACTCCACAATACGGATGGCTCCGAAGTAGGTACCATACGACATCCACAATCGACCTGTGGTTGGGTCTAACAACAATCCTGGATCGATGGCATCGTTGTCCTCCAGTCCATCGCTCTGGGCCACCTCAATGGGTTCCGAGAACTTAAAGTCAGGACTCGTTGGATCGAGTGTCTTGTTCCACATGGTCAGGATTCGGCCATTGTGCTTGCCACCGAGGCCACCGCCTGTTGTACCATAGACGATGAGGTATCGGTTACCAATCTTCAGCACATCGGGCGCAGCTCCGCCACCTGGACGCACAGCTCCGCCATGCCAGTTCCAGCCGTCGTCCGAGATCAGGCCGCCGCCACCCGTACCGAAGGTGTACCACTTGCCATCGCATTCGGCAAGGGTCGATGGATCGTGAATATAAGGAGCTCCGGATTGTGCCTTGAGTTCGCTTGCGCCACACAGACTTAGCGCCATAAGGTATATCAAATGCTTTTTCATTATTCTATTGTATAATTGTTTACAGGTTGACCATTGGCGTCGAGCAGGCGCACACAGAAATCACTCATACCAGGACCATTGATAACGGCACCACGCAAGACGTTGCGTCCCTTGTGGAGGGTAATGCGGCGCGACATGGCATCGTCCTGAACCATGCGGCGGTCACCGCTCATCAGCAGAATCTCCTGGCCATCCAGCCACCAGCGTGAAGCGGAGTTGGAACCGACCGAAAGACGCACATCGCGAATCTCCTCGTCGCACACGATTACGGTCTCGAACTGGAAGATGACACCGTAATAGCGCAAGTTCTGGGTCGATGCAAAGCGGAACAACTTGACATTGGTGCGCTTCGAATCGATGTGTTTCCAGTTCTTGGCCTCGTCGCTCCACACCAACTGCTCACGCAGATAGCTGTCGGTGAACATCGTGTTGCTGGCATTAGGTTTGGCAATTGGCTCGGCCAGTTTCCAACGCAGCAGGAAGCCCATCGAATCTGGCTTGGCTGGCTGACTGCCTGCCTCCTGGAAGTAAGACGAGTACTGCATCTCGCGCTCGATGACACGATAATGGCCGCTCAGGTGCATAAAGGCGAACAGGCGCAACAGACCGTCGTAGTAACCATCGAAATAGCCCTCAGTATCCTTCTCGTGCTTCATGTTCCAGAGCTTCTCGACAAACTCGTATGACTTCGGATGGGTACAGGTCAACGATACAGCAGCTGTAGTAGCTACCAGACCGATGCTGTGACGCAAAGCCTCAGGATAATTGCCGGCACGCAGAATCTTCTCCGGATGGGTACCATCCACATTGTACTGATCGACGAACTTGTCCAGACCCTGACCATAGAAGAAGTTCTGGATGGTGTGACCATAGTTGTGCTGCCACTCGCGATCGGAACAGCTCCAAGAGTAGTCGAGCGCAATGTTCATAGGCACACGCCATGAGTCGTAACGGAAGCAATCGCCCAACAGATGACCGTTGTTCAAGAGCGATCCGTCGTAGTTATTGTAATCTGGATTCAGACCGGTCATCGGGTGAATGCTGCGATGCAGATATTCACGGCTCTTGCGGGCACATTCACGCCAGTAGGAAGCTCGACCATCCTGTGCATAGCGGGCCCATACCTCGTAGAAGGCAGGCAAGTGGTACGACGGATCGGTATATTTGGCTCCTGGCACGAAAGTGATGAGTTGTGTCTCTGGATCGATGAGCGAGATCTGACGCTCTGTTCTGATCGGTTTCTTGAGCTTCTTCTTGGTCTTCCAGTCGAAAGTCTGCTCAAAGACTGCGGTCTTAGGTTGAATGATGTCTAGCAGATACTGAGCCTCTTTCAGGTAGTTGATGCCAGTATCGTTGCCCCAGCGGTTCGAGGCGAAGATCAAGGCAGTGATGTAATAGAGCTCGCCATCGCTGGCAGGTCCCATGGCATTCGGTGTTCCATCGGTCTTGCAGCTCCAACGGAAGTAGCCCTGCATCGGGCCATCCTGGTTCTGCATGTATTTCTTGCTCCAACGCCAGATGCGGTCGAAGACATCCTTCTTGCCCATCTGAACAGCTGCCATCAAACCATACGACTGGCCCTCGGTGCGCACATCGTTGTTCTTGACATCCGACACATAGCCCATGGTGTCGCCCACCTCTAAATAGACTTTGTTCGGACCCTCGAAGACATCGTACCACACCTCCTGCAACTTGGCCTCGACCTCGGCTTCGGTATGACCGACCTCGACGAAGAGGTTGCGATAGACACCTGTCTCCAAACCGCCACGGGTGAGCGGATTCAATGGCTTGCTGGCTCCCGGCTGGATCGAGATCCAATCCACCTCCTGAGCACGCTCGCCCTTGTTCTCCAATCGGAGTTCATAGTAGCCATTCTCCTGTTTCCTGACCTCAAGGCTGAGGCCTGGCACCTCGTCGATCTTCTTCAAGCTTGTACGGCCGAACCAACCAGGCTGGTTAACCCATACGGTATAGTTGTTTGGATCTGTGACCTTCACATTACCATACACAGCGTAACCACCGGCAGGGAGTTGCAGCTTCCAGCCAAGGTGGCAGTTCACGGTGTCGTTGTAGGCGATGGTGGCACCGCCACCCAACACATTTGCGCGATCCATCTCGACATGGCCACGGGCATCGGTCACACCCACACCACGGCGGGTTGGAATGACCTGACGGATGGTTCCATCCTCGTTGAACTGCAGCGAATCGCAGCAGGCCGAACGGTTCTTGTCGAAACGAGGCGAAAGGTCGTTATGGTGATAGAAGATATACCATTGGCCCTGCCACTCCACAATGCTGTGGTGATTGGTCCAGCAGTGGTTCTCCCACTCCTCCATGATGATGCCCTTGAACTCGTAGGGGCCCAATGGCTTGTCGCTCATGGCATAGGCCAAAGTCTCGGTCGCATTGTCAATCACATTACCGTACTTGTCTTTGTCACCTTTCTTGTAACGGACCCAAGGGAAGGTCAGATAGAATTTGCCATTGCGCTCGAAGGCAAATGGTCCCTCCTTGAATCCATCGGGCAGTGTTTTGGCTACATCCACGCCGGTCATCTTCATCTCGAAGTTACCACGTTTGATGGTCTCGCTTGGCGTGTCGTCGGCCAGTTCGAGCATATTATCTTTAAGTTGGGCGCCACGCAGGCCTCCACCTCCCCAGAAGATATAGTTCTTGCCATCCGAAGCCTGGAGCACACATGGATCTATACCCATCAGACCCTCAATGTTCTTGGGTTCTGCCTTGAAGGGTCCATAAGGGGTCTCCGAAATGGCGACACCTACGCCAAAGCCTCGACCCTCCTTCGGTTTGTCGGGGAAGTAGAAATAGAATTTTCCATCTTTGCCCTTCACGCAGTCAGGAGCCCACATCGAGTAACCAATTGAGTCTCCCCATGGCACATCCTTCTGGTCAAGGATTACACCGTGGTCAGTCCAATCGGTCAGATTGTCGGACGAGAAGACATGGTAGTCGGCCATGCAGAACCAATCGGGTTGCTGTGGATGAGGGTTGCTGGATGGATGAATGTCATGGGATGGATAAAGATACATCCTGCCATCGAAGACACGGGCTGTCGGATCGGCTGTAAACTGCGACATAATCAATGGATTCTGTGCTGTCAAGGTTGAAGCGACAAAGGCCAAAGGTAGAATAAGATTTGTTTTCATCGGCTTTTAGTTCTATTTAACATGGTGGTTAGGAAACCCAATGTTTTCGGATTTAAATCCGGGCGCAAAGATACATAGATAATTCAATATACACAAAATAAATAGTAACATTTACTTTCATTTTTGATACATGAAACAAATGCAATACAAATTAGAGCCAGAAAGTACGGGACCTACTCATCGTATGGGAGATTAGCAGCAAAAAGAAATACACCCGAAAGTCGGCTTCGACTTTCGGGTGTATCTGTTTATTTAGAACTTAGGCATACCGCCTGGCATCTTCGGAAGGCCTCGCATCATGGCTCGAGGATCGCGCTTGAAGTCTGTCATCTTCTTCATCATCTTGCGCATATCGTCGAACTGCTTGCAGAGACGGTTCACATCCTGGATGTTGGTACCGGAACCCTTGGCAATACGATTTCGACGCGATGGATTGAGGCACTCCGGATGTTCACGCTCGTAAGGAGTCATGGAATTGATGATAGCCTCGACACCCTTGAAGGCATCGTCGCCAATCTCAACATCCTTGAGGGCCTTGCCTACGCCTGGAATCATGGCAGCCAGATCCTTGATGTTACCCATCTTCTTGATCTGCTGGAGCTGAGCATAGAAGTCGTTGAAGTCGAACTTATTCTGAGAAATCTTCTTCTGGAGTTTCTTAGCCTCGTTCTCGTCATACTGCTGCTGAGCACGTTCAACGAGAGAGACAACGTCACCCATGCCGAGGATTCGGCCTGCCATACGTTCAGGGTAGAAGACATCGAGCGCATCCATCTTCTCGCCCATACCCACAAACTTGATAGGTTTGTTGACCACGGTACGGATAGAGAGAGCAGCACCGCCACGGGTATCGCCATCGAGCTTAGTGAGGATAACACCGGTGAAGTCAAGACGATCGTTGAACTCCTTGGCCGTATTGACAGCATCCTGACCAGTCATGGAATCAACTACAAAGAGGATCTCCGTTGGATTGACAGCCTTCTTGATATTCTCGATCTCCTGCATCAAAGCCTCGTCGATAGCCAGACGACCAGCGGTATCAAGCAAGACGACATCGTTACCGTTAGCACGGGCATGAGCAATGGCATCCTTGGCAATCTTGACAGGATCCTTGCAATCCATGTCCTTATAGACAGGACAGCCGACCTGGTTAGCCACCACTTCGAGCTGATCGATAGCAGCAGGACGGTAAACGTCGCAAGCAGCCAACAGAGGCTTCTTGCCCTTCTTGTCCTTGAGCATGAGTGCCAGCTTACCGGTATGGGTTGTCTTACCAGCACCATTGAGACCTGCCATGAGGATGATGGTTGGATCACCCTTAAGGTTCAGTTCAACGGCTTGACCGCCCATGAGGAGTGCCAACTCGTCGTGTACCAATTTGACCATCAACTGACCTGGCTTAACGGCTGTGAGCACATCCATACCCAAAGCCTTCTGCTTGACAGTATCGGTAAAGGTTTTAGCTACCTTGTAATTGACATCGGCATCCAACAGGGCACGACGTACATCCTTCAAGGTTTCTGCAACATTGATTTCGGTGATTTTTCCCTCACCTTTCAGGATTTTGAATGAGCGTTCAAGACGCTCGGAAAGATTTTCAAACATGTTAATTGTTTTTTAATTTTGACCGTAGCAATTTAACCATGTTTATTTATCTCTGATTGTTGATTACATATCGTAGCCACCGCCCATGCCGGCGCCGCCCTCTTCTTCGGCTTCACCTTCGCCAGGTTTACCAGGCTTGCCAGGCTTACGGCTCATACCCATATTACCGAAGGTATAAGAAAGCTGAAGCATGACACGACGACCGCCACGCCAGCGTTCGCTCTCCTCTCGATAACCACGAGCCCATGTGTTGGAATGGAAACGACGGGTATTAAGAAGGTCACGACCATTGATGCTCACTGAGAGTTTCTTGTCGAAGAAAGCACGACGCAAACCGGCATCAAGGCTTCCTGCTGGATCTCGCTTACCCTGAGTAATGACATGACCAGCATGGTAACGGCCTGTAGCTTGGAACGAGAGCTCCCAAGGCAACATAACCTGTGCCATCATCGATGCATTCCAAGAGAAGTCATCCGAGCCCCCAATATGAATATCATTGCCACCAAACTTGAAGTCTCCTCCATCCAACTGATAGTAATAGAGATTGACGGTTGTGGTAAGATCGATGACGCGGAACAGCTTGTTCTTGCCAATCACCTCAAGACCAGAAGACAACTCCTGCGACACATTGGCGTTGGTCTGATAGCGGACTTTCTCGTTCAATGGCATATACGAAACTCGCTGAATAACATCGGTGGTTGGACGATAATAAGCAGAAACGGAAAGGGTATGTTCCTCCCAGTTCTTGAGGTAGTTCAACTCGAAGCTATTGGTATAAGCTGGGGTCAACTCAGGATTACCGAACGAAATAGCGGTAGAGTCACTGATGTTCTTGAACGAATTCAACTGACCACCCCAAGGACGCTGCAGGCGACGGGTATAGTTCATTTGCAATTCCTGATTCTTAGGCAACTGATAGCTCAAGAACATGGTTGGGAAAATCTTGAAGAATGTCTTCTTATAGACGGGATCCCTCAACTCTGGTTTATTTTCTTGCTCCCAAGTGTAGGATTCGGTCTCAACACGCCAATACTCACCACGCAGGCCTAACTGATAGCCAAAGTTCTTGCCGATGCGATTCTGGTAATTCAAATAAGCCGCATGCTGGTAGTTATCGTAGATGAAACGATTGAAGAGACCTTCATCCAGTTTCTTTTCACTGCCATTATAGCTTGACCAAGTCTCTGTTGGACTATTCTCGTGCGAACGGTTTCCCTTGTAACCGGCCTCCATCTTGCCCTTGCCTGCCAATGGACGGGTATAGTCAATCTGAAGTTCACCGTGGTCGTTACCCATCTTGGCAGTCTGTTCCTGAATGGCACGCTGGGTAGGATTACCATAGTTTGTAGGGAAGAGAATGGTTGTCTGCTCGTAGCCGGTTTCATTTTCTCCGTGCCAGAATCCGTAACTACCCTGGATGTCGAGCGTGTGTTCAGTGCTCCACTCATGCTTGTAGCCCATCGTGACATTCAGCATCTTAGGCTGATCTCGGTTATAGCTATCACGAAGACGGACGTAAGGATCGTAATAATTACCATTGGCCTTGGCCCAGTCAACAAACTCATCATAAATACCTCCAGCCTCATTCACAAAAGTGTTTCGCTTGCCTTTCTGCAAGCCGAACATTCCCATAAAACCGGCAGAGACCTCATCCTTCTGGGTAATGTGCCAGGTCAAGCCAGTACGACCAAACATATTCAGGCCCTTCATATGGCCCTCACTTTCGTTATTCATGAAGCCATAGGCAATACCTGTTTCCGGGTCAATGTACTCACGATTGGTCCAACTGCCATTGCCATGCACTCGACGGCCTAAGCCGATATTGGCATAAGCCTCGAGAATACCACTTGAATAGTTGATATTGGCACCCAAACGGCCGCCCCATTCTTCACCTTCCTGCTTACCAGCATTGAGCTGCACGCCGCCATAGTAGCCAGCCTTGCGATCACGCTTCAGGATGATGTTGATGATACCTGCAGATCCCTCTGGACTATACTTGGACGAAGGATTGGTAATTACCTCGATGCGCTCGATACTCTCAGCAGGCAACTGCTGAAGGATATCGCCACGGTTATCAGAGGTCATACCCTGCGCCTTGCCATTGATCCATACGGTTACACTTTCAGAACCACGCAGCGAAATATTGCCTTCCTGATCGACCTCGACCGAAGGAATATTCTCCAAGGCTTCGGAAGCGCTCAAACCTGCAGTGGTAATACTCTGGCTCACATCGAACACTTTCTTGTCGATGTCAAGTTTCATGGCAGCCTTCTGTGTGGCTACGCTAACCTCCTGCAAGACGGCATGATCCTCCTTGAGGGTGATGGTACGCAGATTGGCGATGTGGCCATTGGCGCCACCGATGGTGATGGTGCGCTGCTGCTCCTCGTAACCCATAAAGGTAAGTTTGACGACATAAGTACCCTCCTTGACATCATCGATCTGGAACTGACCGGATTCGTCGGAGATAGTACCTTTGAACGGGGTAGTACTGCCCTGATTATAAAGGGCAACATTGACGAACTCAAGCGGCTCCTTGAGATCATCGACAACCTTACCCTTAACGACGCCTGCCATAGCTGATGCACAGGCCAGAATGAATAAGTTAAAACCTAAAAAAAATGTTTTCATTTGTGTTGTTACAATTGGTCGGCTGGAGCTTCAACAGCTTTGCCATTGATTATGACGTTTTCAAATTTTATATTCTGATACTTACCATTTACGCCAATCACCTTCCCTCCATAACGCTTGGATGGGTTCACGCCATTAAATGTACAGTTCTTCAAACTGATGTTTCGGATGTTGCATGCATCCTCAAGGCCATTCAGAATGACACCGAACTGCGACTTCTGGCAAGTGATATTCTCAAGATTGATATTGCGAACAATTGGGTTGTTGCCTCGCACACACTGCTCTCCTGGCTCATAATTGAGGTTGATACGGAGCACGGTCTCTTTGCAGACTCCGACAGTAATATTGCGGACAAAGACGTTCTCGATAACACCAGAACGGCAATTATTGGTTTTGATGCGGATGACACGCTCCAGATGAGGAGAATCCATCTCGCAGTCTTCGACATAAAGGTTTCGATAGCCACCGGAAATCTCTGATCCGATAACGACGCCGCCATGACCATCTTCCATCTTACATTTGCGGATGACAATGTTCTGACTTGGTGTCTTCCATTTGCGGCCATCCATATTGCGACCGGACTTGATGGCAATGCAGTCATCGCCGGTATGGAAGATGCAGTTCTCGATCAGAACGCGATTACAGCATTCAGGATCACAACCATCGCCGTTAGGGCCCTGATTGTTAACGGTCACGCCACGTACAATCAAGTCATTGCAGAACAGCGGATGCAGACTCCAGAATGGAGACTCCAGGAAGGTGACATCTTCAATCAAAATCGAATTGCAACGGAAGATGTTCAGGAACTGCGGACGCATACCATCCTCCATTTCAAAGATACGTTCATGGACCGGAACCTGCTTCTCGCCCCATTGCAACAAACGGGCACGAGGACCACGGGTCTTATCGCCATGACGACCGCTCTGGCTGATCATGCCTGGCATCCAGCCGAAACGACGGGCGCCACACCAACTCCACCAATTCTCATTACTACCCTGTGCATCCAGAATGCCCTTGCCTGTTATCGCAATATTCGTAGCACCATAAGCATAGATGAGCGGATGTGTATTAAAACATTCAATACCCTCCCAGAAGGTACGGACTGCAGGATAGTATAATTCTGGATTGGTCGAAAAACGCAGAATAGCACCATCCTCAAGGTGCAGGTTAACGTTGCTAAGAAGAGTAATTGGACCAGTCAGATATACAGAGTCTGGAACAAGTACGGTTCCACCACCCTCCTGGCTACAAATGGTAATAGCAAGATTGATGGCATCATGTGCCAGACTGATTGGAGCATCTGGACGATAGGCACGAGCGCCATAATCCGTGATGCGATAAACTCTATCAGGAAAGTTGGTTTTCTGAATAGCATTAACTATAGAGTCAGCCCGCTCCCACGGCGTGGTAGCGGCTGCGGATTTCTTTATTCTAGCTTCAACGGATGAGAGAGAGAGGACCGAGATTAAGACCCATGAAAATAAATTCTTCATTGACTGTACTAATTATAAAATGCGGCGCAAATATAATAAATTTTTGGATAAACGACAAAAAAAATCTACATTTTAACGCACTATAACTCCATTTACATTACAAATTACTCAAAATGAAGAATAAATTTCGAATGAAAACTACCCATTGCCCAATATGGCTGGGCAGAAGGGCCATTGAGATCGGTTGTATTAACCTTGTTACGAACGGCAGGAATAACACGCATCAAAGAGATGCCTGTCTTGGGCAATGTATAAAGCAACTGATCACGGCCATCACGCGGTTCATAGACACCAACAAAGTCCTCTTCCGGCTGAAGATTGGCAATCATGATATGACCCTCAGCCGTACGCAATGACATCCAACTGGTGTTGGCAAAATAGCCCTTGAACTCCGGATATTCAAACGATTCTCCAGGAACGGGGTCATTGTAATCATTTTCCCAGAATCCATACTGTGGACCATGCATGCGGTTCTGCCAAACACGGTAAGGACCTTGTCCAACCCACTGCTTATGCTCGACCTTTTCTTCCGGATAATCGAACATAACGCCCATCAGATCGACAACACCCTGGAAATTGTAGAACGCGTCAACAAAGACACACCCCTTGGCGGCATCTACTGTATAACGGACAGAGTCCATACATCCGAGTTTATATCGTGCCACAATCTGATTGTCTGCAACGGTATCCAATCCAACGAAAACGCCAGCGTCATTGAATGGAGTATAGAGAGTTTTCTTCTTTTCAGCCTGCTTATCATCATGATTGTAGAACTGATCCAGAGAACGGTCACTGCGACGTGCAGCAACGAAACGAGGACCGCCAGAGAGTGAGATATGCTTGCCATTGACATCTACACCATTCAAAAGACCGGTCTTGGCGTCAATATCAGCGTGGAACCCTTGAACCTGGAAGTTAATACCATGTTTATAAGGGACAGCAACACCCCACTGCATGAGTTCCTTTCCATACAGATCAACAGCAGTTATACGAAGCATTCCAGCCTCTCCTGCAAAGGCAGGAATCGCCAGTTTCGCCTTGGTACGAGGGGCTGCGTCTGGACCTTTAAGGGTCGCGCTCTTCAGCACTTTGACCTCCGACGGATTGGCCTTGGCCGAACAATGAGGCAAAGTCAGGTATTCATATTTGAACTGTACCGTATTAAGGTTCAAGAAATCATAACGGTTCTCAATCTCCATTTCATATTGCTTACCATCAGCAGAAAGTTTCAATGCGGTCAGATTACCTTTCTTGTCGCTCTCGACATAAACTGGGCACCAGAGCTGTTTAATGGTAAAATAGCTACCCTCCTTCTCGTGATGTGGACCGACAATACCATCGGCACCGAAGTTTCCGACATTATCGATAAAGCCATCACGATCGACACGTACTACACCTTCGTCGGCCAAAACCCAAAGGAATCCGCCTACGCATCGAGGATGAGGATACATCATCTGCCAATAATCATAGAGGCCTGCGCCATGTCCACCATCGTAAAGGCCATGCAGGAACTCGGTTGGCATGAAGAGTTCTGGTTCACGCATGTAATCCTGACTCTCGCCATACGAACGATAGTGTTTGGTCTCGTAGCCATTCTTGTTTGACCAAGGATAAAGTACAGAACGATGCTGTGGATCGAACTCGTAGAACGAATCTTCGAGTTCGTAATTGAAACCGCCCTCGTTGCCATTGCTCCACCAGATAATAGAAGGATGGTTAACATCACGAGTCACCATCTCCTTGACAAGTTTTTTGCCATTCATCGTATCGTGGGCCCAATGCCAGCCAGACAACTCTTCCATCACATAAAGGCCCAAACTATCGCAGATATCAAGAAATTCGGGATCGGCAGGATAGTGCGACAATCGGCAGGCATTCATGTTCATGGACTTCATCAACTGCACATCCTCCAGATTCTTCTGGTAGCTCAATGTTCTACCCGATTCCGGTCGGAAACTATGGCGATTTGCACCTCGTACATTGATACGGTTGCCATTGATGAAAAGTCCATCATTTTCTCGCAACTCTATCGTGCGGAAGCCGAACTTCTGCTCCTCCTCGTGCATTACCTTACCCTCTTTGTTCTGAAGGACAAAACGGGCAGTATAACGAATTGGCGTCTCTGCACTCCAGGTCTGAATCTTGTCGGCCTTGAGGTTCACCTTAGCGACATCGCTGGCGACAGCTGTCTCACCCTTGGCAACAACCTTACCCTTTTCATCGACGATCGAAGTAATCACCTTTGATCCTGGCAAAGTGTGAGTCAGATAGAGGTCTGCCTTAAATGTACCATCCATTTGTGCATCGACAGCGACACGCTGGATACTGAACGAAGGACGAGACTCGATATAGACAGGACGAATCAAGCCACCGAAATTCCAGTAATCAGCACGACGCTCTGCCATGTTGGTTTTGGTGTTGGTCTTACTCTCCTTGCTGACAGTCACTTCGAGTTTGTTCACTTTATCGCCGCAGAAGATTCGATCGCTGACATCCAGACGGAAAGCAGAGAATCCACCCTGATGGGCATTGCCTGCCTTTCGGCCATTGATGTAGGCAACACATTCTGTCATGGCACCTTCGAAAACGAGTTCAATCTGACGACCTGTCCACTCCTTGGGGAGTTTGAATTCATAACGGTACTTACCCTCCTCGTCGGCAATGCCTTCAGGAGTTTCTTTTCCATAAAACCTCATACCATACTGATAGGTGCCAAAGCCCTGAAGTTCCCAACAGGAAGGAACTCCGATTTTGGTCCACTTGCCACTATTGGCGCCATCGGTACAGAAGAAATCCCACTGCACCATATCGTCACATCCGTGACCACTCAAATATTGACGTTCTGTCTTAGTGCTTTGTGCTACAGCGGTTGTTGCCAACGCTGCCAATGAGAGAGAGAAAAATAGTTTGTTCATTAGAACCAATCTTTTAGATTATATTGCTTTTCGATTTTATTTTCGATTTTGTCAGGAAGGGCGGGGAAGAAATCAATACCCGTGAGTTTTTCGATGCTATCAACCGGCACAGCATAACTCTGCAAAGGCTTATTCTTTCGTCCCTCCTTTTCGTTATGGTTCGGCATCAAGAAGGCAATGGCACGAACCTCGCCGCGGAAGGGAGATAATACCACCTTATAGAACTGCTCCGGCACCAGCACATGTCCTTTACCTATCTTTTTCATTTTATCCGCTTCGGCCTTGCTCTTTGGCAGAATTGGGCCACAAACAATGGTCACAGCACTATCTCGTTCTGCCCATTTACGCACCTGATTCTCCAAATCGAGCCAGATACCTGCATTAAAGTCGTGCCCCTGAGGTGCCATATTGCTCAAATAAAAACTCTCATTTTGAGCCTGAACATCCCAGTTCAGATCTGCATTCGGAGCCATATGTCCTCGGTCATAGCCAGAATTACGATAGTCCGTCAATTGTGCCATCTGTTTTTCTGGAACCTCGGGATCAACAGCGAAGGCATTGTTTCGTGGGATATTGCCTAGAGTCTCTGCATAATTCAGTTCATACAGCACCCAGTTCGGCACCTTGTAGTCGGCATTATACGACACCACATAACCGAGATGTCTAATCAGTTGTGAAGTATATTCGAACTCCAGATTCGGCAACAAATCCTTTTCAGGAACGAGTGACGATAATGCTCCGACAGGATAAGACGAATCAGTTTTTATCTTTTGTGATTTTGCAGCACTTGGCTTGGCAGCATCGCTCTTCGGCTCTGCCTTTTTGGCTTTCTTTTTGGAACTCTTTTCCTTCTTATTTACGCTTTCCTTCGACGTAGGTGTCTGAATAGTACTCTTCTCCGCCAAGGTCGGATTTGGCGTACTATCGTAAACATTACGTCCGATGTATGCAACAACAAACAATATCAATACGAGAAGCAAAACTATGCCTCCAACTTTACCCAATTTGCCACCATTTCGACCTTTGGAAGACTTTTTTGCGGGAGATTTCTTGGATTTTGCCACGTTAAACTTGCTTAAATAAGAAATAATCTTTATATTTGCGCGTTAATTTAAGGAAGCGCACACTCCTTAACACGGTGCAAAAATAGACAAAAAAATCGAAACAAACAAATAAAATCGTAAAAATATGGATTTAGTCGAAAGATTTATGCGATATGTGCAGGTAGAAACTACCAGCGACGACACAACCGAAGTAACTCCAAGTACCCCAACCCAAATGGTCTTTGCCCAACAGCTCAAGGAGGAACTCATCAGCCTCAACTTCGAGGAGGTTGTGCTCGATGAACTGGGTTACCTCTATGCTACCCTGCCAGCCACTCCCGGCTGCGAACAGGTACCAACCATCGGCTTCATCGCCCACATGGACACCGCTCCTGACGCATCGGGCAAGAATGTCAAGCCTCGTATCATCAACAACTACGACGGCAAGGACATCCAACTGAATGCCGACACCGTGATGCAGACAAGCTATTTTCCTGAGCTGCTGAACCACGTGGGCGAGGATCTGATTGTTACCGATGGAACCACCTTGTTGGGTGCCGATGATAAGGCCGGAATTGCAGAGATCATTTCTGCCATGCTCTATCTGCGTGAACATCCAGAAATCAAGCATGGGAAAATCCGCATTGCCTTCAATCCTGATGAAGAAATCGGCATGGGTGCCCATCACTTCAACGTAGAACTGTTCGGCTGTGACTGGGCCTACACCATGGATGGTGGAGAAGTCGGCGAACTCGAATTCGAGAACTTCAATGCCGCTTCGGCCAAGATCAACTTCAAGGGAACCAATGTCCACCCTGGCACTGCCAAGGACAAGATGGTCAATGCCGCCCTCCTCGCTATGGAATTTGCGGAACAACTGCCAGAGGAGGAGCGTCCGGAACATACCGAAGGCTACGAAGGTTTCTACCACCTGATCGGCATGTCGGGTTGCGTTGAGTCGGCCCAGTTGTCGTACATCATCCGCGATCACAACCGCGAACTCTTCGAGGCTCGCAAGCAGAATATCCTGGCCATTGCCGAAAACATCAATTCCCAATATCCTGGCTGTTGCGAGGTGGTACTGAAGGATCAATACTACAACATGCTCGAAAAGGTACAGGAGGCCGACGAGGAGAACAAGAAGAAGAACCTGCCGGGCATCATCGAACTCGCCAAGCAGGCTATTCTTGAGGCTGGTGTTGCTCCTAAGGTTCAGCCTATCCGTGGCGGTACCGATGGCGCACAGCTCTCATTCAAGGGGCTGCCTTGTCCAAACATCTTCGCTGGCGGCATGAATATGCATGGTCGCTTTGAGTATGTGCCTATCCAGAGCATGGAGAAGGCCATGATGACCGTGGTTAATATCTGCAAGCTGGTGGCCAAATAATAGCCCCTAACCCCTAGCCCTTCCCCCGCTCTGGGGAAGGGAGTATTTAGATTCAAACAGTAAATAATTAAATGATATATCAGTTATTCGCAGGGAATTTGACTGACAAAGTCCGGATTGACCTGCCTGCATCCAAAAGTCTGTCGAACCGAGCTCTGATCCTCAAGGCTCTGTGTCAGGAGGAGTGTCAGTTGTCGCACCTTAGTGATTGCGACGACACCCGCGTCATGCTGAATGCCTTCGCCCCTGCCACCGTTCCCGAGGTTTCTCCCGAGGGTCAACCTACCCCTCGTGAGGTGAATATCGGCGCTGCAGGAACCTCGATGCGCTTCCTGACGGCATACTATGCCACCCGTCCTGGTGCAGATGTGATCCTGACAGGCAGCGAACGCATGAAGCAACGCCCTATCCAGATCCTCGTCGAGGCATTGCAGAGTTTGGGTGCGGACATCGAATATGTAGAGAACGAAGGCTATCCACCACTCCACATCCGTGGCAAGCAGCTCGAAGGCGGTGATCTGACCATCAACGGCAGTACATCGAGCCAATACATCTCCGCATTACTGATGGTCGCTCCAAGACTGACCCAGGGTTTGAAACTCCTCCTGTCGGGCTTGGTTACCAGCCGTCCGTATATTGAGATGACTCTCTCGATGATGGAGCAGTTCGGCGTAAAGAGTTACTTCAAGGACAACTATATTGAGGTAGAACCTCAGACATACAACGCGCAATCCTATACCGTCGAAAGCGATTGGAGTGCTGCATCGTATTGGTACGAGATGATTGCCTTGGCTCGTACGGAGGAGGAAACCGGCGACCGACTGATGACTGAGGTCACTCTGCTCGGCCTACACCAGAATTCGCTGCAGGGCGATAGCGCCATTGCGGATTATTTTGCAGAGTTAGGTGTCAAGACAACCTTTACGGACGAGGGTGCTATACTCACCCTGGACAAGGCTGCCTTGCCGAGCCATATCCATTGGAATCTGGCCAATCAACCAGATTTGGCACAGACTCTCATCGTTACACTTTGTGCCCTCGATATCCCATTCCGCATACAAGGTTTGCACACTCTCCGCATCAAGGAGACCGACCGTATTGCTGCCTTGCAAAACGAACTGAAGAAATGCGGCTATGTCGTACAGGCCAAAGGCGACGACGAAATGTTCTGGGAGGGCGAAACTTGCGCTAAGGAGGAGCCTGTCATCATCGACACCTACGAGGATCACCGCATGGCTATGGCTTTCACCCCTATGTCCATCACCATGTTCAAGAAATATGGCAGCGAACTCAACACCGAAGGCATATCCGATCTGGATGCTCTCTACATCAACAACCCTCACGTCGTGAGCAAGTCCTACCCTACCTTCTGGAAGGATATGCTACAGGTTGCCATGGAGATTGGCGAGATTGACAGAACGGCCGATGACTATCGGAAATACCGTGCTGAAACCATCGCTCGAACATCACGGACTCACCAGAAGGCAAAATGTATCCTCAACACCTTGCTGATTGGAGCTGGATTATTGATCATTCTGGCAATCGTTTCTGCGGTTTTATTCTTCTAATCCAGAAGTTATGATTATTGTATTATACCTACTTGTTCTGTTAGGCGGACTTGCCTTATTAGTTTTTGGTCTATCTCTGATTGGACACAAACGTTACGAAAAACGAGTAGAAGAGGGCACCGCCAAACCTGACGAGACCTCTCCATTCGAAGTAACGAAAGAAGTTCCTGAAGAATGCTGCGGACAACATGCGACCTGTGAACGAGATTCGCTTCTGGCTGCCGTATCGAAGGACATCATTTATTACGATGACGAGGAGTTGGACGCGTTCAAAGGCATTGCGTCCGACGAATACACACCGGAGCAGACAGAACAATTCGCCCAAGTCTTTTACGAGCTCAAAGAGGTAGAAGTAGCAGGTTGGTGCCGTTCGCTACAACTCCGTGGCCTTGAACTGCCGGAGGATCTCAAGGACGAGGTTCTCCTTGTTGTCCGCGAGCGCAGGTTCCAAAGCGTTTCCGATCAAGGCGATCACTCTAATGACAAAGTAAAGAAGTAACCACGGTGTCCTCGAGCTCCGTTCAATAATTGCCACGGTGTCCTCGAGCTCCGTTCGAGGAATTAACAGTTCTCCTATGTTAAAACGATTTGCATACTACGCTATGACAGCCCTGCTGACTGTAGGGTTGCTCTCGGCATGCAAATCCAACACAAAGCTGAACAGAGGTATTGCTGGACTTACCACCAAATACAACATACATTTCAACGGAGAAGAGGCATACAAACAGAGCCTGAAATCAATGGAGGAGAATACTTCGAATGATGATTATTCGCATCGCCTCCAGCTCCATCCGGTCTATGGTTTAGTCAACAAGCAGCCGAATACCGCATTCGACGCCGCCATCGATAAATGTAAGAAGTGTATCCAGACCAAGAGCATCAACGAAAAGCCCAAACGTCATCGCAAAGAGATGACTCCGGAGTACAAGCTTCGGCTCAAACGCGAGGAGTTCAACCCCTACATGCACAATGCCTGGCTACTCTCTGGTCGTGCTCAGTTCTACAATGGAGACTTCGATGGAGCGCAATCTACCTTTAATTATGTAATCCGTCATTTCTGGTGGAAAGATCTCGCCAAGGATGAAAGCCACATCTGGATGGCCCGCATACAGGCACTTCAGGGAAATCGTTTTGCAGCAGAAGCAGAACTGGAACAGATTATTCCCCGCAAACGATATTCTAACCAAACAGAACTATCGTCAGTCACCACCTATTATCAACTCCCACTTCGATTGCAACGACTCTATAGTCTGGCGCAAGCGGAGATTATCTTATGTGAAGAGGGGCACGAGGCAGATGCACTCCCCTACCTGAACAAAGCCCGTCGCGGATTTCAGACAAAAGTTCAACGCATTCGCACAGATTTCTACATTGCTCAATTGAACGAAGAAATCGGACATTATTCCGATGCTGCCAAAAGTTATAACCGTATTGTTCGTCAGGCACGAGATTACAAGACCCAGTTTAATGCCAGACTGGCCCGTGTTCGTGTATTGACTCACCAGCCAGAAGGAAGAACGCTCTCGCCAAAGCAGCTGAACAAAGTGGAACGCAAGTTGAACTACCTGCGTCACCAGGCACGCAACGAAGAATACCAAGATCAGATCTACACGGCATTGGCAGAGGTTTCTTTGATGCGAAGAGATACAGCTAAGGCTATTGACCGCTACGAAAAAGCGATTGAAAAGAGTACTCGCGGTGGCATGGAGAAAGCCGCTGCTGCCTTGGCATTAGGCAAATTGACTTTCGGCAAGGGTGATTATGTCCGTGCCCAGAAAGCCTATTCCACAGTAATGGGTATCATCAAAGAGGACTTCAAGGATTACGAAGGAATAAAACAATTATCGGCAGTCCTCGATGAACTGCAAACCCATGCAGAGACCGTTCAATTGCAGGATAGTTTGCTGCATTTATCTACGCTATCTGAGGAGGAACTCAATAAGGTCATAGACAACATCATCAAGGAGCTGATCAAGAAGGAGAAAGAGGAGGCCGAAAACGAGGCTCTTGCAGCCTATGAAGAACGCAAATCTCAAAATGTCGATCCATTGGCACAAAAAGAGAGCGCCCCCACCGTTGGACAAACCGACAAATCGTGGTACTTCTATAATCCAAGCATCATCAATCAAGGCAAATCAGAATTCCAGCGCAAGTGGGGTTCCCGTAAGCCGGAAGACAACTGGCGTCGACGCAACAAGACTGAAACGATTACTTCGTTCGACAACGAAGATGAAAGTCTGGCCGCCGACAGTACCGACGTAGAACCAGCAACCACCCCAGAAAATGTATCGGAGGAAGGAAGTACCGCAGTAGCAGGAAACAAATCCGATGCCAAAGAAACACCGGAAGGCGACACTTCGGACCCTCATCAACGTGCCTATTATCTGGTTCAGATTCCTCGCACTGACGAAGAGATTGCCAATGCAAACCAACTCATTGAGGAGGGACTATACAACGAAGGCAAGATTATCGATGAAAAGTTAGAGAACTTCCCACTCTCTATCAAAACATTCGTCGATATGGAGAAACGATATCCGGAATCTGTCTATCGTCTGGAGGCATACTATGCGATATTTTTAATGTATATGCGTATGGGCGACGAAGCCAATGCCGAGGTCTATAAGAAGAAACTTCTTGAAACCTTCCCAGAATCCGCGTATGGTATTGCACTGGCAGATCCAAATTATCTGCAGAACATGCGTGACATGGCGAAGGGACAAGACTCGCTTTATATCCGCACCTATACATCCTATCTGGATGGTCAATCAGAGCAGGTTCATGACTCATACTATTTTGTCCATGACAAGTGGCCACTCTCAAACCTGATGCCAAAGTTCCTCTTCCTGCATGCACTCAGTTTCGTACAAGAGGGTGACACCAAAGCTTTTCAAGAGGTTCTGGAGCAACTCACAGCAACATTCCCCGAGAGCGACGTATCGCCACTGGCAAGTCTCATGATTAAAGGACTGCACGAGGGACGCAACATCCAGTCTGGAGAAGTTACTCGTGGCATGATGTGGGGCGCCTCTTTACGTCAGGCAGGAGATAGCACCGCCATCGATACAACCCAGATGTTTGTGGACGATGACAATGCACCACACTTGCTTCTGCTCACGTTCCCTACCGACAGTCTGAACAAAAACGATCTGCTCTTCGAAGTGGCCAAATTCAACTTTGAGAACTATCTGGTTCGTGACTTTGATCTGGAAATCATTGATACAGGCGGAGGTCTTTCCGTACTCGTCATCAGTGGCTTCAATAATCTCGATGAACTGTTGAACTATCATGATCGCATGGACCGTTCACAAACAATCAATCTTCCGGATGGCATTATCCAGATAGACATCAACGAGCCGAACTTCCGAGCACTGCTTGGAGGCAGAACGTTTGACGATTACTTCCTTTGGGTTCAAGAAACCTACGGAGAGTGATAGAAAGAAAGGCAACAATAACCGCGTCCTTGGGCTCTGTCCAAAGACCTAAACACAAATATCACATGAAAGCATTTCCAATTACCTTATGCGCAGTCCTTCTAACTGCCTGCGCTACAGACAAACCCTTCAACCCAGATGCAGATCCAATCCGCATCAATCAGTTAGGCTATTTTACTAACCAGTCTAAAACTGCGACTATTGAGGATGACGCCACGCGTGATGACTACCGCATCCTGAACGCAGACACCAAGGAGGTTGTATGGGAAGGTGAGGCAATCCGCACTTGTACCAGTGCATGGAACGAAAAGCCTCGTCAGGTTATCGACTTCAGTTCAATAACACAACCTGGCAAGTACATTCTTGAGGCAAGACCTTACAGCAAGGAATTTGTCATTGCAGAGCATCCGCTGCATGACCTCTCTATCGCATCAATCAAGTCATTCTACTATCAACGTACTGGAGAAGCCATTGAAGAGCAATATGCAGGCAAATGGAATCGCCCAGCTGCACATCCCGACACAGAGGTTCTGGTACACGCCAGTGCCGCCTCGAAGGATCGACCAGAAGGAACCATCATCTCCTCTCCTGGCGGATGGTATGATGCGGGTGACTTCAATAAGTACATCGTCAATTCCGGATTCACCATTGGCGAGATGCTGACTGTATATCAACTCTGCCCAGATTACTTCAAATCTCTTAATCTGAATATCCCAGAGAGCAGCAACTCGACACCAGATGTCCTTGACGAAATCTATTGTAATTTGAAATGGATGCTAACCATGCAGGACCCTTCGGATGGCGGTGTCTATCATAAATTAACAACTCCAAATTTCGAGGCCTTTGTTATGCCTGCTGATTGTCATCAGCCTCGCTATGTTGTACAGAAAGGAACTGGTGCATCTCTGGATTTTGCTGCAACCATGGCACTTGCCTCGCGCATATACAAAGAATATGAGGAATATGCCGAATTTGCAGAGCAAGCACTGAAGGCAGCGGTCGATGCCTACAAGTGGGCACAGAAGCATCCTAATGTTGCCTATCGACAGAATGAAATGAACGAAAAGTGCGAACCAAAGGTTTTCACTGGCGAATATGGCGATGGCTTCTTTAAGGATGAATTCTTCTGGGCTGCCTCCGAGCTATACTTCACAACTGGCAAAACCCTCTACCTCAATGCAGCTGCCAGTTATGCTCCTAAGGAGTACACGCTCCCAACATGGGGTAACGTATATGGACTTGGCATGATGGCCTGGCTTGTGCAGCAGACCTATGGTTTCTCACAGGACGCTGACCGACTGGGGACACGCTTTACCAACAAGATTCTCTCCTATTGTGATACTCTGCTCATCGCACAGGAAAACTCTTGCTATGATTCTCCCTATGGTAACGTACCACAGGATTTCGGTTGGGGGTGCTTGGCTGAATCAGGATGTGGCAAGGGCTTGTCTCTCCTCTTCGCATACCGTATGACAAGTGATGAGAAATATCTGCATGGAGCACTCAAAGTTGCTGATTACCTTCTTGGCCGTAATGCTACCGGTTATTGCTACGTCTCTGGATTCGGACAGAAACCTGTCATGAACCCTCATCATCGCATCTCGGCTGCCGATGGTATCACAGAACCGATTCCTGGATTCCTCGCCGGAGGACCTAATGCCGGGCAGCAGGATCATTGCGAAGGCTATCCTTCGAACCTTCCTGACGAATCCTACCTCGACAAGACTGAGTCGTATGCCTCGAACGAAATTGCCATCAATTGGCAAGCCGGTCTCTTCTCGTTCATAGGCTGGCTCGATGCAGTTACCAAATAAGAAACAAAATACTTACGATAAAGGCGTGCCACAAGTTCATTACAGAACTCTCTGGCACGCCTTCTGCTTTTTCTTTTTGTCAGATTACGACTTTACATAGTCCGTATGGCACTAAATTCGAATTTTGCTCGTTCCGAAAACTTCGGAAGCAGCGCAACACAAAATTTGCTCGTTCCGAAAACTTCGGAAGCAGCGCGACGCAAATTTTGCTCGTTCCGAAAACTTCGGAAGCAACGCGACGCAAGTTTTGTTCGTTCCGAAAACTTCGGAAGCAACGCGACGCAAGTTTTGCTCGTTCCGAATACTTCGGAAGCAGCAAAACAAAAAAATCCCACCTGCAAGCTCAAAGCCGGCAAGTGGGATAAAATTATATTGAGTAAATCAATTACTTGATTACATCGACGCCCATGTAAGGAACGAGAGCCTCTGGAACCTTGATGGTGCCGTCTGCCTGCTGGTAGTTCTCCATAATAGAGGCTACGATACGTGGCAACGCAAGAGCAGAACCATTCAGTGTGTGACAAAGTTCTGTCTTCTTGTCCGAAGCCTTGCGATAGCGGCACTTCAAGCGGTTAGCCTGATAGGTATCAAAGTTAGAGACAGAAGATACCTCCAACCAACGGTTCTGTGCTGCTGAGTAAACCTCGAAGTCATAGCAGACAGCAGAGGTGAATGACTGATCGCCACCACAAAGACGAAGGATACGATATGGAAGACCCAACTTCTGAAGCAAGCCCTCAACATGTGCTAACATCTCCTTGTGGCTCTCTGCAGAGTGCTCTGGTGTATCGATACGAACGATCTCAATCTTTGAGAACTCATGCAGACGGTTCAAACCGCGAACGTCCTTACCGTAGCTACCAGCCTCACGACGGAAACACTGGGTGTAAGCGCAGTTCTTGATAGGCAGATCCTTCTCGTCGATGATGACATCGCGATAGATATTAGTAACAGGAACCTCAGCGGTTGGAATGAGATAGAAGTCATCAACCTCACAATGATACATCTGTCCCTCCTTATCTGGCAACTGACCTGTGCCATAACCTGAAGCCTGATTTACAACTGTAGGAGGCATGATCTCCTCGTAACCAGCCTTGCTTGCCTCAGCAAGGAAGAAGTTGATAAGAGCACGCTGCAAACGAGCACCCAAACCACGGTAAACAGGGAAACCTGCACCAGTGATCTTAACACCAAGGTCAAAATCAATCAAGTTAAGGTTCTTAGCCAACTCCCAGTGAGGAAGCTTTGCATCTGGGTACTGAGCATCAGGATTTGCATCCCAGTTACCAACAGTATCCTTGCCAACAACGCACTCCTTGAGGTTTGACTTAACAACCCAGTTATCCTCAGCACAAGTTCCCTCAGGAACCTCATCGTAAGGAATGTTTGGAATCTGACAAAGCATCTTGGTGATCTCGTCCTCAAGAGCCATCTTCTTATCGTCAAGTTCCTTGCTTGATGCCTTAAGAGCGGCAACCTCTGCCTTTGCAGCCTCTGCTTCAGCCTTCTTGCCCTCCTTCATGAAACCACCGATTGCCTTTGCGAGCTGATTGCTCTTTGCCAAGCCCTCGTCGAGCTTCTGCTGGGTAGCCTTACGCTCCTGATCCTTAGCGATCACAGCATCGATAGCCTCTTTTGCATTATTGAAATGCTTCTTATTCAAACCGGCAATAACGCGATCGTACTGCTCGGTAATCAATTTCAATGTTAACATAAAGCCTATACATTAAATAATAAAGGACAATTGGACACTACAAAAGCGCCAATTGCCCCTAGAAATTTCTCTTTCAATCAAGAGTCAAAATAGTAGGTCTATTTATGACAATGGCTCAACTGAAACATAAGACTTGTTCTCACGCTTCTTGGTGAAAACAACCTTACCGTCGATGAGAGCGAAAAGGGTATCATCCTTGCCAAGACCTACGTTGAGGCCTGGGTTGTGCTTGGTACCACGCTGACGAACGAGGATGTTACCAGCCTTTACGATTTCGCCACCGAACTTCTTAACACCGAGTCGCTTTGAATGAGACTCACGGCCGTTCTTAGAACTACCTACACCTTTTTTGTGTGCCATAGTGCTTTCTTTCCTTTCTTTTAATAAGCGAAAACGCTTGGTTATGCAACAATAGACTTAATTAACACCTCGGTAAAGTGCTGACGTGAACCGACGAGCTTATCGAAGCCCTTACGACGGATCTTGTGGAACACCTTAATCTTCTTACCGCGTACCTCTACCTGAGATACCTCAGCTACTACCTTAGCACCAGCAACTACTGGAGTACCAACGGTGATAGCACCTTCGTTGTTTACGAGGAGCACCTTGTCGAAAGTGAGCTCGTCTCCAACCTTTGCATCTGCGATGTTAAGAACGCAGATTTTCTGATCTGGCTCAACAGCGAACTGCTGGCCCTGAATCTCAACGATTGCGAACATTTGTTCAAAAAACTTATTAATAGTTTCTCCGCGAGGCGAATCCCCAAACATCGGGTCTTGCTTTATGGAGCCTCAACTCGGAATCAGCGCGCAAAGATAGATATTTCTTTCGAAATAATTGACATTTAGCAGACGATAATTAACAATTACCAGCCACTATCCCAACAAAAATCTCAGTTTTTCAACCTCGACCTTACATTTTCAACTCGTTAATCACATGAATTGTGTGCACAGAAGCAAGTGCTGCAGTTTCTGTTCGAAGACGTTGATCGCCCAAACTAACAGGCACATAACCATTCTCCAAGGCAAGTTGCACCTCTTCTGGGCTAAAATCGCCTTCTGGACCAATCAAGACCCGGACGGCCATACCAGGTATCACTTCGTGGGACAACAACTTACGAGGCTGATCATCCATACAATGCGCAATGAATTTCTGGCCTTCGAACGGCTCTTTCAGGAACGATTTGATATCGGTCATCTCTTCAATAACCGGCAAGGTTGCCTTGAGGCTCTGTTTCATGGCCGAAACTGCAATCTTGCGCATACGTTCCGTCTTCAACTCCTTACGTTCCGAAAAACGACATTTCAGTGGAATAAAGCGATCCAAGCCCATCTCGGTGGCTTTCTCCAGCCACCACTCCATACGATCCAGATTCTTGGTTGGAGCAACTGCCAGTTCGACGCCGTAAGGCCAATGCTTCTCCCCCTCGACCGACAGAATCTGTAAACCACAATGTTTGGGATGAGCCGCAGTAATAGCACATCGATAGAAGGAGCCCTGACCGTCGACCACGGTAATCTGATCGCCCTCTACATGACGAAGTACTCGAACAGCATGTCCTGAATCCTCTTCCGAGAGTTCAGGACATGACTGGATATTTTCGCAATAAAAAATGATCATGCTTCTTCCTTTACATGCTTATACTTAAACAAGACAGCGAATGCGATTGCAACCACAAGTGCATAGCCGGCAAAAATATACCAAGAGGTACGCCAACCTTCGTTCTGCTGAAGCGAATCGAGGCCCTCCGTAAAGACATAATTATTGAATACTGCCGAAGCTGCAAATGAACCTACGGTAGCACCAAGACCATTCGTCATAAGCATGAAAAGACCCTGCGCAGATGAACGGATGGAGAGATCTGTCTCTTTATCTACGAAGAGCGAACCTGAGATATTAAAGAAATCGAAGGCCACGCCATAGACGATACAAGAAAGGATAAAGAGCCATACTCCGCTTCCTGGATCTCCGCATCCAAAGAATCCGAAACGGCCCACCCATGCCAACATAGCGATCAGCATCACAATCTTGATACCATAACGCTTCAGGAAGAATGGAATCAGAAGAATGCAGAGGGTCTCACTAATCTGGGACAGAGAGACCAGCAAATTGCTGTGCTCAACAAAGAAAAGGCCCTTGAATGCATCAAGATCGCCAAACGACTGAATGTATGGATTGGCATAACCATTCGTAATCTGCAGAGACACACCCAACAAAAACGAGAAGATAAAGAACAATGCCATACGCTTCTGCTTGAAGAGGGTGAATGCCTTGAGACCGAAAGCCTCAACCAAAGACTTGCCCTCGCCCTTACTGAGTGGGCAATCCGGCATAAACCAAGAGTAGCAGGCCATCAGAATGCCGAATACGCCAGACTCGACAAACTGAATTGGTGTATTCTGCCAACCAGCCAAGTCGACCAACCACATTGCGCACAAGAAGCCAACCGTACCGAATACACGGATAGGCGGGAATGCCTTGACGGTATCGAGGCCAGCCTTATCCAACGCATTGTAGGCAACAGAATTGCTCAAAGCCAGAGTCGGCATATAGAAAGCAACACTCATCGCATAAGCGCCAAACAGAGCAGCACCATTCACACCTTCAGGACCAGCCGACATACCGATCCAGGAAGCCAGGAACATAAAGGCTGCAGCCAGAAAATGGCACATAGAGAGCAGTCGTTGGGCTGGAATCCAACGATCTGCAACAATACCCATCAAGGCTGGCATAAATATAGAAACAATGCCCTGCAAAGCATAATAACTGCCAATATCTGTTGCCAAATTACAATTGGCCAGATAGGCACCCATGGAAGTTAAATAAGATCCCCACACCGCGAACTCAAGGAAGTTCATGATAATGAGGCGGACTTTCATATTCATAAAAACACAAAAAAGGAATACACGCCAAAGGCATAATAACACCTTTGACATGTATTCAATAATTAATTCTGATGCTGAGATCTCAGGAGATCATTAACGGTCTTAACAGGGTTGAAGGTCTCCATTGGAACCTCAACGAATACGGTATTCCAATCAGACATTGCACCATTCCACAAGCCTGGGAGCTCAAGAGCCTTAAGTTCCTTACCACTCTTAGACTTGCTTGAGATGAAGCCTGTCTTAGGATCAACATGCTTAAGCAGGTCGAAAGAATGGCCAGACTTATCGCGCACTGCACAAACAAGATCAACTGGATTGAAGTGGCTACCCTGCTTGAACATAGCAACAGCCTCCGGATCGTTCATATCAATCTGCGAAGACTCAAGAATCTGGTCCTGGAATGTTCCATCTGGACCTTGAGCGACGAATGGACCACCACCTGGTTCACCGGCATTCTTTACCATACCGCAGACACGCAATGGACGGTTCAACTTGGTCTTGATATAGATGGCCAATTCAGTATCATCCAACTGCTTTGTCTCAGGATTCTTGATATAGAGATTCTGCTGGAGGAAATAGAGCATATCAATCAACTGCTCGTGACCATACTTGCCAGACTCAAGCAACTGGAGATAGCTGAAGATCTTCTGCTGGAGACTTACAAGCACACCACCAATAATCTGCTTATACTTGACAGTTGTAGACTTGAGTGAATCTGGAACTACGTTATCAATATTCTTAACGAAGATGATATCTGCCTCCTGCTCATTGAGATTCTCGATCAATGCACCATGACCACCTGGGCGGAACAAAAGCTGTCCCTTCTCATCACGGAATGGGGTATTGTCGGCATTGGCAGCCAACGTATCGGTCGATGCCTTCTGGACAGAGAATGAAATATTATATTTGACACCATACTTCTTCTCGTAGGCAGGAGTCTTTTCCTCAACCAGTTTTTCAAAGAAAGGAAGATGCTCCGGGCTAACAGTGAAATGAAGATTAACCTTACCCTCTCCATTGGCAGCATAAAGTGCACCCTCAACCAGATGCTCCTCAAAAGCCTTACGTACGCCATTAGACGAACGATGGAAAGTCAGGAGGCCCTTAGGCAACTGACCATAGTTCAAGCCCTTAGGCAAAAGCATATTTTCAACGACAGCCTTATACTGGCCTGCTTCCATCAATGCAAAGATACCCTTACCTTCATTCTGAACACAAACAGCATCAAGTTCCTTGACAAAAGCGAACTTATCGATATCGTTAAAGAACTTTTTCTCGAAATCGGTCGTTGGCTTGGTATAATCAGCATCGAGGAATTCGAACATATTCTTGAACATTCGACTTGCAGCGCCAGAGGCTGGAACGAACTTCAAGATAGTCTTGTTAGTTGCGAGATATTTCGTCCAGAGGTCCTGATAATAGACAGCCTTATCCTCATCTATTCCCATAATACCATACGAAAGAGACGATGCACACTTCAGCTTCAAGAAAGGGAAGCCCGTCGCAAACGAATCCAGCTGACTTTGAGCCTTCTCTACTGAGATGCCTCGTTTAGCCAGTACTTCAAGATCTTCTTGTGTGAACATAGTTAATAATTTAAAAATGTGTATGAATTAAGTATAAAATTTCAAGTTTGCATCAAAATTTGGCCCAAAAGTACAGTTTTTTTCGATATGTTGTACCACCGCATCTAATTTTTTTGTACTTTTGCCCTGTTTTTTGATGCGAAACCCCAAAAGAGTGGGTAAAATTAGGCAAAAAGATCCGCAATGACAGGCTACAAAGAGAACTTTACACACGAAGAACAAAAACTGCTTCAAGACGTGGTGCAATACATGTACCACGAAGCCAGATCTCTCTTCTCTCCACAGGAGCAGAAAGACCTGCGTCGCTTCGTGCACCAAGGCATCCGAGCAGGCGCTTTCGGACGCGATGAACATGGTGTCAGCCAATTACTACTGTCGCTCAAGTCTTGTAAAAGCGTAAACCTTGAGGCTGGTCTCAGACAGGCTTCAATGCTCACAGTTTTACTCTATCCATTAGCCGCCAAAGACGTTATCACCCGAGAGGAGGTCCGCACCTGTTTTGGTGAAGATACAACACACCTCATCGAGTGCATGAGCCGAGTAATGCAGATGTATGACCAGCACGACAGCCTCGAAGACGAGAACTTCCGCAAGCTGCTGCTCTCGATGGCAGAGGACATTCGCGTGGTGATTTGCCTGATTGCCAACCGTTATGTTCTGATGCAACTGCTGAACCACAACGAGGACAAGGAATACCGTCATCGCGTGACAGAAACCTGCAGATTGCTCTACACGCCAATGTCGCATCGTTTGGGCCTCTACTCCATCAAACGAGAATTGGAGGATATGACCCTCAAGTACGAAGACCGAGAAGCCTTCGATAGTATTGCTCGACAATTGCAGCAGACCAAAGCGGCTCGCGATGCCTATATGCAGGCATTCATCGAACCGCTCGAAAAGCGACTGCGGGAATCAACCCATCTGAATTTCCATCTCAAGGGCCGTACCAAGAGCATCAGCTCCATCCAGCACAAGCTTCAGGCGCAGCAAACCTCTGTCGATAAGATCTACGACCTGTTTGCCATCCGAATCATCATCGACGAACCAGACCAGAACAAAGAAAAGGCAGATTGCTGGCAAGCCTATAGTATCGTTACCGATATGTATCAGCCGAATCCTAAGCGACTGAAGGATTGGTTGTCTATTCCGAAATCAAATGGTTACGAATCGCTTCACATCACCGTAGCCGGACCGGAAAAGAAATGGGTCGAAGTACAGATTCGAACCAAACGTATGGACGAAATTGCAGAACGTGGTCTGGCAGCCCACTGGCTGTATAAAGGCATCAAGAGCCAAGGTGCCGTCGATCAGGTGATGGCCTCAATCCGCGATATCCTCGAACACAATACGTCGCCCGACGAGATGATGAAGGACCTTTCTTTGGGTCTTTATCAGGAGGAAATCTTTGTATTTACCCCACGCGGTGATGTCTTCAAACTGCCCAAAGGTGCAACTGTGCTCGATCTGGCCTTCCAGATTCATTCGAAGTTGGGCAACTCCTGCGTCGGTGCAAAAGTAGGCAACAAGAACGTCAAGATCAACTACCAATTGCACAGTGGTGACCAAGTGGAGATCTTAACCTCGCCACAGCAGACGCCCAAAATCGATTGGTTGAACATCGTACAGACGACCAAAGCCAAGAACCGCATTCGCCAGGGATTAAAGGAAATCGAGAACCGAGAGGCGGAAGCCGGCAAGGAACTTCTGCAACGTCGTTTCAAGAACCGCAAGATTGACATCGACGAAGGTGAGCTCTCGAAGATTGTCATACGCATGGGATTTAAGACTCAGACTCAGTTCTTCCACGCATTGGCACTCAACGAAATTGACGTCGACGATGTTCTGAAGACTTATGATGCGATGCAGACTCCAATCATCCAAGGAGAAATCGAAACACATAGTGCTGGAGATTTCGACTTACGCATTGCTCAAGCTCAAGCCAACAACAAAGAACGTTCCAACAATGAAGATGTACTCGTCATCGACAAGGACTTAAAGGGCTTGGACTATAGTCTGGCAGGATGTTGCCATCCGATTTATGGCGACGAAGTAGTCGGATTTGTCAGCATCAATGGTGGCATACGCATTCACCGTGCTGATTGTATCAACGTCCGCAATTTACGAGAGCAATATCCGTATCGCATCGTCCACGCTCGCTGGAGTGGAAAGAGTGGCAGCCAATACAGTATCACGCTTCGTGTCATTGGACAAGACGATATTGGCATCGTCTCGAACATCTCTTCCATTATCAACAAGGAGAAAGATACACTGCTACGCGCCATCAACATCGATGCAGAGGGCGGACTCTTCCGCGGACATCTTACCGTGGTTGTTCAAGACCTCTCATCTCTTACCTCTCTGATTAAAAAGATCAGCCAGATTAAGGGAGTAAAGCAGGTGGATCGAGTCAATTAAGCCCAGACTTCCCTCTTAAGGAAGAATGGGGATATTCTGAAACTTTTGGAAAAACTATTTAAGATGAAAAAATACATTTTTGGATTATTAGCGATCTGTGCACTGGCATCTTGCACAAGCGAAGAAGAAAAGCGTGCAGAACAATTATACAAGCAGGCCGAAGAAGCCCACACTCAAGGGGACAACTATCGTGCCATGATGTTACTCGACAGCATAGAAAGCAGTTGCAAGCAGGCAATCGAGTGGCGCAAGTCGGGACATCAGTTCGGATATCAGGTACAGCTAGCCATTCAACAGGATTCGCTTGCCTTTGCCGACACTATGCTTATCGCGGTAACCAAGATGATCAACGAGATGGTCGAAATGGGTAACTTCCAATACGAAAAAGGCGAATACGACGAATTGGGCCGTTTTTATGTAAAAGGAACAGACTCCCAGAGCAATCTGAATCGCAACTACATCCATGCAACAGTCAATGACTACGGCGTAATACACCTGATCAGCGAATATCGAGGGGGGGCCTACATCAACCACACCCAGTTGAAGTTCATTGGTGCAGACAAGAGCGAATCAACAACAGTTAATGTGCCACTCGAGAACGAAGGAGCCAACTACCACTTCAAGAATCAAGGACTCTGTCATGAATCAGTGACCTATGTCAATGATCCTTCATTGGCCTATGTTGACATGCACAGTGCCGACAACAAACTCCGTGCTGCATTGCTTTACAAAGAGGGGACAAAGAGTGTTATGGTCGACATCACAGAGCAGGATCGTTCCGCCATTGCCAATACCTATCAGCTTGGCCAGCTCCTTGCCGCTCAGCTCCTCTATACACAGCAGAGCAAAGTTGCCGGCAAGAAGATTCAATTCCTACAAGCTAAGATGAATTCGAACAAAGTTGAAAAATAAAAGTCGACAATCTATATAATGAAAAATCATTTCTTATTCTTTGGCGCAGGATTGTTCCTGACCTTGAGCACAACCCTCAAGGCGCAAGACATCGATCCGCAAATACAGCGTTGGTTATTGCAAAATCCAACCAGTGCCGAACGTGGTGACGTTTTGCTCAAACTAGAGAACGACCAGATTGCCATCGACGGCAAATACAATGTTTCTCCATTCCGTGCTCCACAGCTTACCCAGTTACGTCCAAGTCAGGAATACCTTCAGTTCTTCTTTGACGGACAGAACGAATTGGAGAAAGCATTCGATACCAACTTAGGCAACAACGGATTGACAAAAGAGAAAATCAGAACACTTCGCAAGCGATATACCAGCCTTTATAATCAAGGAGATCCTGCTTATAAGCATGAGGCAGAATACTATCTGGGTTATCTGGATTATGCTGAGGGGAAATACACAAGTGCACTGAAACACTTCAATGCCCTGCCATTAGAGGACAAATACATGGAAACAGTTCCTTTTTACCGTATGCAGATCCTTTATGTGCAAGGCAAATTCGATGAGGCCGTCCGCGAGGCCGAAATCTATACCCCCAATGATGAACTCTTCCAGATTGAAGCACTGCGCGTTAAAGCCGAATGTCAGTTGCAGAGCGGCAAGACCAACGAGGCACTCTCGTCGTTCCGCCGTTATCTGAAACGCACCAACAAACCTGTTGCATCAAGTGCCTACAATGCCGGCGTGCTTGAATTCCAGAACGGGCAATATAATGCCGCCATCGCTGATGGTGGCCTGGCTACACAAACAGACATTCCACAACTCAAGCAGTTGGCCTATATGCTTGTCGGTCAATCCTCCCTGCAACAGGCAGAGAACCAAAAGGCTCGCATGGCATTTGAACAGGTAGCAGCCATCGGCAATGGAGAAAACGCCGTTCAGGAAGCTGCAGCCTACAACGTCTGCGCCATTGCTCACAATTCAACCTCCCTTTGGGGCGATGAGGTCAAAGTGCTTGAGACCTTCCTTAACACATACCCGACATCACAATATGCTGACCGCGTGAGCCAGTATCTGGTCGAGGTCTATTCTACTACACGCAATTATGGTCAGGCTCTGCAATCAATCGCCAAGATCAACAAACCGAATGCGATGATTCTCAAAGCCAAGCAAAAGCTACATTATCAGTGGGGCATTCAAAACTATTTGAATGCGCTCTATAGTGATGCAGCCAAGCAGTTCGACCAAAGCATCAAGTTAGGCAGCCTTGAACCGGTTTGTTACGCCGAAAGCTACTTCTGGCGTGGTGAAGCACGTTATCACATGCAGAACTACAAGGGTGCCGTAACCGACTATCAGATGTTCAACCGTTTGAATCAGAAAGGCATCCAACCGGGATTATTTGCTGCATCCCTTTACAACTGCGGCTATGCGCTCATGAAGCAGGAGGATTACAACTCCGCCATCGACGCATTTACCAATTACATTGCACAGCCAGCAGAAGAGGGAACAGAGACCTACGTTGATGGCATGCTTCGCTTAGCCGATTGCTTCTATTACACCCGACAATTCGTTTTAGGCGAAAGTTACTATCACAATGCCTCGCTCATCGAGTCAAAGCAGAAGGATTACGCCTTATATCAGGAAGGCTTGATGTTAGGTCTACAGAAGAAATATAACGAGAAGCAGGCCAAACTTGACGAACTGCTGTCCACCTGTACCGAGTCGAATCTTCTCGACGATGCCTGGTTAGACAAGGGACGCACCTCTTTGCTTCAGAATGATGCCCCAGCAGCAATCCACAGCTTCCAACAGGTTATCGACAACTATCCAGAGAGCCCAATTGCGCCACAAGCAGCCGTCGAACTGGCCATGACCTACAACAACCTCGGACAAACCGAAGCTGCGGGCAAGATCTATGTTATGGTTGCTGAACGTTGGCCGAACAGCGAGGAGGCTCAAACTGCGGCAGAAGACCTCAAGACTCTCGAGGTTATGCGTCGTATCCAGAGCCTTCCTACACTTTACGAAGCAGGCGAATATCGACAATTGCTCGACACCTACCAGCAACTGCAATCTGAGAATGTCGACTTCCGCGATGCTCAAACCATGAAGGTTCTTGCCGCTAAAGCCCATCTCAAATTGGGAGAAACACAGACAGGTGTAAATTTACTCCATGAGGCAGCCGAAGAGTTACGAACAGCATCTGGTAGCGAAGCCAAGTATCTGCTGGCTCAGGCAGCCTTTGATGGCAATGACATCGACGCAGCTACAGCCCTCGACAATGAACTCATCCAATCCGGTACACCTCACATGTATTGGCTGGCTCGAGGAATCATCCTGATGAGTGACATCCTTCGTCGTCAGGGAGAAACTTTTACGGCCGACGAATATCTCAAGAGTCTGCAGCAGAACTACACCACACAGGACGATATCCAGACACTCATCCAACAGCGTCTGACCGTCGAAACCGAAGAAAAGTAAAACTACTCGCAATGAATACAAATTATAATATATATAAATTTCCACTTGTATTGGTGTTTAGCCTTACTTCGGCAGCATTCTGTCCTATGATGGCACAGGAGACTGCAGATAGCACCATGAACCAGTCTGTCCGTCTGGCCCGCGACTACTCCCCCGTCGTGCAGCAGAAGAACAAGATTGACCGTCAGCCAGCACAGCAAGAGATCAAGCAAAGCAAGAGCGATGCCTCTTACATTGACTGGAAGGTAGATGCTGTCAAGAGTTCGGAAATTGGCGTCGTTCCTGCTGGTGAGGTTATCACTACTGATAGCGAGGAGCAGATGGGATACATTGAATTGAGTGCTGGCAACTATTGGGACACAGACCTTAAGGCAGAATACAAGATTGACGATTTCACAATCGATGCCAAAGGGTTCTTCACTCAAAGCCAACTCAAATTACCACACCCTGTCTATTTTGCGCCACAGGACAGCCTCGGCAATAAGAAATGGCACAACCGCCTTCTCAATGGCGATATAATGGGAACCTACAGCGTCACACTCGATAACAACGCACAGTTCGAGGCTCATCTCGGAGCGGCTGGTACATCGGCCAAGATGTTCAACTACCAGTTCTTTGGTCTTTCAACCGATACTCTGCAAATGGTTACTGACAAACCAGGCAAGCAGAGTTGGGGTAGAATCTTGGGAGATGCCAGCTATGAGGATGACAACTTCAAGCTCAAATTGGGTTATGAATTCAACAAATTGTCGGTATCTGACTCTTTGCCTTGCGACTGGAGGACCAATACTCTGATGCTTTCGGGCACTTATGGAATCTACGATCACGACAATTGGCAAGCTGCTCTTGACCTCGATCTAGGCGGTGTATTCGGCAAGGAGAAGAGTTATTTCATCGCACACCCAACCCTGCACCTGAGTCTTATTCCGAACGAATTAGAATGGCGTCGATTCTTTGTCGATCTCGGATTTGGCACTCGTCGAGAATCCCTATATGAACTCATGAACCGCATGCCTGTCGGTTATATGGAGGAGGAATACAAGCTTTCGACCGATTGCTTCGACTTACGTCTTGGTTACGAAGACAACAATCAAGGTTATTTACGCTGGGGCACTGAGGTTGAACTCAAATACATCAAGAATGAATTATGCGCCGAAGCGGTTGCCGTCGACACCACTTCCCGTGATGGCATGTATATGCGCATCACACAAGATAATTGCTTTGCATTCAGCGCAGGTGCGCATCTTGACTACGAATACAACCGATATTTTGGTGCCAAGGCTAACCTGCATTTCCATTCTCATAGTTGTGAAGCAGCAGGCATGGGTGAGCCTCACTTTGAAATGGGGCTGCATGCACTCTCTAACCCTGGACGCGTAAAGATGGACCTTGGACTTGACCTTCAATGCAAGAGAGAGATGCAATACATGGGCCAAAGCTATGATCTTGGCTCATTGGCTGACGTGAATTTCCGCATTGACTGGCAATGCAGCGACAATCTACGCCTCTTTGCCTTTGGACGAAATCTCCTGAACCAAGAGTACGAACTCTGGCCAGGTATTCCAGCACAAGGCATAAATGTGCACGCTGGATTCAAGTGGAATTTTTAAGGGTGTAAGGCTAATAGGTTGTAAGGGTTCGTCTTGAATACAAGTACGAGACAGAAAGGCCAATAAGAATAACCTCGAGCAAAACCGTTTCCCAAGCAGTTGGGTAGAACTCAACTCGGCCACCCACAAGAAACAGTTCCAGATTTGATACCCATCGGGCGACATGGATCACCCACCAGGATAAGACCTCTACCGGAAGCGAAAGCCAATGGTAGAGGTTTTCTGTACCCAATGGCATCAATCCAAGAGTAGCTGGGAAAAGCAGCAGGAATAAAAGTCCATACACCAAAAAGGCAATGACTGGTACGACTAAAAATCCTTGCACCCAACCCAACAATGGCAGATGATGGAAATAATAGGCAGTTAAAGGAAGAGTAAAGATCTGTGCAGAAAAAGTCAGTAGAAAGAGATTCCTCAGTGGACGTATATAATCCCAAAATGTTTTCTTGAGCGAATGACGGGTATAGTCGTGACCCGTCTCATAAAGTGGATGAAAGGCTAGAATGCCAGCAGTAGCTGCAAAACTGAGTTGGAATCCCACCTCGCCCATCTGAGACGGATCATAGCACAACATCAGCATAGCAGCAATCACCAGATTCTGCCACCCCCAGCTATCGACACCAAACAGAGGAGAAACCTGCGCCACAGTGAGCATTGTAGCAGCACGCACAGCCGAAGGCGGAAAGCCAATCATCCAAACATAGAGCCACAAAATGGAGACTGACATCAGTCGAAGCGCTCTGTTCCACGGAATCTCGTACAAGTTCAAATGGTAAGGGATTAACAAAACCGGACGTAATGCCAACCAAAGCAACGCCCATAACAAACCGATATGTAAGCCCGAAACTGCCAGCAGGTGACTCATTCCGGCATCGCGCATATCATGTATCGTCTCGGTTGCAAACAGAGACTTATCACCACAAAGAAGGCCTGCCGCCAGACTCTCAGCATCCGACGACAGGCCTATGTTATGTAGACGGTCGAGGATCCAAACAAGAACCTCTTCCATCGTGATTACTTATTAAGGTACTCGTGCATATTGGCTGCGGCACGACGACCATCGCCCATAGCCAAAATTACAGTAGCACCACCACGAACGATATCGCCACCAGCGAATACATCCTTAACTGCAGACTGCATGGTCTCCTCACCGACCACTATAGTACCCTTCTTCGAGATTTCGAGACCCTGGAAGGCCGATGGGATAATTGGGTTTGGAGACACACCGATAGCAACAACAACGAGGTCTGCTGGGATAGTTTCGGTCTTACCCTCAACAGCAACTGGAGAACGACGTCCTGATGCATCTGGCTCACCAAGTTCCATCACCTGAAGGACAGCCTCGCAAACACGGCCGTTCTCATCAGCATGGTACTCGATTGGGTTGTGAAGTACATGGAAATCAATACCCTCCTCCATAGCGTGGTGAACCTCTTCGGCACGAGCAGGAAGCTCATCGAGGCCACGACGATATACGAGAGTTACAGTTTCTGCACCCATACGCTTAGCGGTACGAGCAGAGTCCATTGCGGTATTACCACCACCACATACTACGACATTCTTGCCCTTTAATACAGGGGTATCGAAGCCCTGGCCACGGCCAGCACCCATCAAGTTGATACGGGTCAGATACTCATTCGAAGACATAACTCCGATAGCATTCTCGCCAGGAATGTTCATGAAACGAGGAAGACCTGCACCAGAACCAACGAAGATGCCATCGAAGCCCATCTCATGCAACTGCTCGTAGCTGACGGTCTTTCCTACAATTACATCTGGCTGGAAGTTTACACCCATCAGACGGAGTGTATTGATCTCGGCCTCTACTACGTTGTTTGGCAAACGGAACTCTGGGATACCATACTTGAGCACACCGCCGATTTCGTGCAACGCCTCATATACAGTAACATCATAGCCCAACTTAATCATATCGGCT
The DNA here is from genome assembly GCA_045627865.1 of Bacteroidales bacterium. Classification (GTDB taxonomy): domain Bacteria; phylum Bacteroidota; class Bacteroidia; order Bacteroidales; family UBA3663; genus Liminaster. Next base: position 89,908 of record JAZQOK010000005.1, on the reverse strand, counting down.
GCGAAAGCCAAACCTGAAGGGCCTGAACCTACGACGCAAACCTTCTTGCCATTCTTTGGAGCACAAGCAGGAGCTACCATCTTGCCAGACTCACGCTCGTAGTCGGCTGCAAAACGCTCCAAGTAACCAATAGCAACAGCCTTCTGGTTCATCTTGAGCTTGATACAGTTGCCTTCGCACTGCTTCTCCTGTGGACAAACACGACCACAGACAGCTGGCAAACTTGAAGTCTTCTTGATGGTCTGGATAGCCTCAGCAAACTCCTCCTTCTCAATATGCTTGATGAAAGTTGGGATGTTGATACCAACTGGACAACCCTTCATACATGATGGATCAGCGCAATCCAAGCAACGCTGTGCCTCGAGTACGGCCTGCTCTTTGGTCAAGCCCTGCTGAACCTCCTCAGTGAAAGTCTTAACACGATATTCTGGAGTCAACTCTGGCATCTTTACACGCTCAATAGCGCCACGATCCTTTGGACTCATCTTTTTGCGCAACTCATCGCGCCATGGCTCATTACGAAGAGCCTTTATTTCTTCTAAAGTCATAACTGTTTCTAAATATACTCCACCAGTTGAAATCATTCTAAAAATCATTCCGTTGGTCCGTTGGGAAGAGAATGATTTACCACTGATTTAGAATGATGGAGAAAAATAATAATGATGGAGAGTAATATTACTTGCTATTGAGCGCATTGAGAGCCTCTGTCTCCTCGGCCTTGTAGGCCTTCATACGCATCATCATCTCGTTGAAGTCAACCTGGTGGGCATCGAACTCAGGACCATCCACACAGACGAACTTGGTCTTGCCTCCAACAGTAACACGGCAAGCACCACACATACCAGTACCATCGACCATGATGGTATTGAGGCTGACGATTGTAGGCACATTATACTTAGCGGTCAACTGGCTGACGAACTTCATCATGATAGTAGGGCCGATGCAGACGCACTTATCAACCTGCTCGCGATTAATTACCTCTTCAACACCTGCAGTAACAAGACCCTGCTTACCTGCAGAACCATCGTCGGTCATGATGATAACCTCATCTGAGTTGGCACGCATTTCGTCCTCAAGGATAATCAAATCCTTAGTACGGGCAGCAAGAACAACAATTACACGGTTACCAGCCTCATGCATAGCCTTAACGATAGGGAGCAATGGAGCAACACCTACACCACCACCGCAACATACGACGGTACCGAATTTCTCGATCTCAGTAGCGTGACCCAATGGACCTACCACATCTGCCAGCATATCGCCAGGATTAAGAGCGATAATACGGCTTGAGCTTGCACCCACAGCCTGGATTACAAGTGTGATGGTACCCTTTTCGATATCGGCATCAGCGATAGTCAAAGGAATACGCTCACCCTTCTCGTCCAAACGAACGATAACGAAGTGTCCAGCCTTGCGGCTACGTGCAATGAGAGGAGCTTCAACCTCAAGGCAAGCTACCTTCTCAGAGAACATTTTCTTACTTACAATCTTGTTCATCTTATAATAGTTTATACTAACAAAAAAAATATTCGGATGGTTTATAAATGCGGGCACAAAGATAACTAATTTTGCACAATATGCCAAACTTTTCGACAAAATTCGACCTCATTTGATAAATATTCATCTTTTTTCTACCAACTTTCAAGTATAATGATTATATTTGCGCCCACAAACGTACTATATAGATGAAAAAGTTATTATATTCTCTCCTTATTGCAATCGTTTTGATTATAGTAGCCAGTATCATTGGCGCCTATATTCTTGTTCGTACCGCAACAGTTCCAAGCGAGAACTACGGACAGAATTACGACGTTGCCTTCACGATTGTTTATAATCGATATCCTGAAATGAAGGCATGGTACGACAGCCTCGTAGACAACAACCTCTGTCGGGATGTCTATATTACCAACGAGGAGGGATTGACCCTGCATGGTCTCCTTCTTGAACATCCAGACACAGATTCGGTACCCGTTACAGGAGCAATGATGATGATTCACGGCTACTGTGATGATGCCCCGGTCATGATGCGCTATGCCTACTGTGACTATGAAGTTTTACACCAGAATGTACTTCTACCGGAACGTCGTTGGTGTGGCAAAAGCGAAGGAGATCACATTACTTTCGGCTGGCTTGATCGCGAAGACATGCACCTTTGGCTCGACGTCATGCACAACATCTGGCACAAACCGATTGTAGTGCATGGGCTCTCGATGGGAGCAGCTACCGCCATGATGCTTTCGGGCGATGAGATTCCAGACAGTTTGAAGGTTGAAGGCTTCATCGATGACTGCGGTTATTCTTCCACTTGGGCACAGCTGGCCTCACAACTCAAAGCGCAATACAACCTTCCTGAGTTTCCTGTACTGCACATCGCTTCCCTCTTCAACAAAATCTGGCACGGATGGTGGTTCACCGACGGAGATGCAGTGGCACAAGTAGCAAAATGCAAGAAGCCAATGCTCTTCATTCACGGCATGGAAGATGATTTTGTTCCGTTCGAAATGGTTCATGAGGTCTATGCAGCACATCCTGGAACAAAATATCTGTGGGAGGTTCCAAACACCAAACACGCACGTTCCATCCATAGACATTACGATGAATATTGCCAACGTCTTCAGGACTTTTTAAACTCACTTCGTTGAAATCAGTCTATCAATATATACAAACAACGGCATTGCTGCTATTTGCCTTTCTCTCTCCACTTTCGGCAGAAACACTCAACCGTCCGAAAGTTGCAGTTGTATTGGCAGGTGGCGGAGCCAAAGGATTGGCACACATCGGCGCCTTAAAAGTTCTGGAGGAGGCTGGTGTTCCAATCGACATTGTTGTTGGCAATTCGATGGGGTCGATTGTCGGTGGACTATATGCATTGGGATACACCCCCGCCGAAATGGATAGCGTCGTGCGTTGCACCGATTGGATTCAGCTGTTGCTCGATACACCTGACTTCGGCAACAACCTTCTCACCGCCCGCAAACTAAGCGAGACCTACCAGCTTCGAGTCGCGCTCAATCCGGAAAGAAACTTCAGTCCTACAGGCAGGGGCGGCATCATTCAGGGACGCAACATCACCAATCTCCTGAAACGTCTGACAAGCACCGCTGCTGATTCGGTTGACTTCAATACGCTCCCGATGCCATTTGCCTGCAATGCAACTGAGGTATTAAGTGGAAAGGTCTATGAATTCCATAGCGGCAACCTTGTTCAAGCTATGCGTTCGTCGATGGCAATACCAGGAGTATTCACCCCTGTGCAAATGGACTCATTGATCTTTGTCGATGGATTTGTGACCAACAACTATCCGGTAGACGTAGCGAAACGCATGGGTGCAGATATCATCATCGGTTGTGATTTGATCAGCAATACCCCTCCTACCGAGCGCTATACCAATCTGATGGAACTCGTAACCCACATGATTGATGTAAGCAGTACGCACCAATACGAAGAGAACATCAAGCAGAGCGATATCTATATCGACATTGATGTCACAGAATACAGTTCGGCCAGTTTCGGAGCAACCGATATTGATTCGCTCATCATCCGAGGCGAACGACGTGCTCGTCAGAAACAACCTCTGATTGTTGCTCTTCGCGACAAGATGGAACAGCAGTACGGACACTGCGAATTGGGCTACCGGAAAGCGCAAGCCATCCGTAAAGCTCAAATAGAAGAGGCCAAGCAGAAAGAGGAGATTGCAGAAGAAGAGAAACAACATGCAAATTTCTTCAAGCGCATCCGAACCAACTACCTCAACAGTGCGGTCAGTATGGGTGCACGATTCGACAACGACGAATATGCTTCATTGCATTTTGGTGCCAATGTCAATCTACCAACCAACCGCAACTTTTCGGCCAATATCTATGGACGACTTGGCCAGAGGCTTCGCGGTGGGCTTACGTTGAGCCACAACTTCATCAACAACGCCCGCATCAACATCGGCTATATGTTCGAGCACAATGATATCCAGTACTTCAACCATGGTAGCCGCATTGCAGACGTGACGAGTGATCATCAGCGAACATCGGTATTCTTCGGACAAACCTGGCACAACGTGTTATATGCTTTCGGCCTCAAATACGATTGGCATCATTACACCGACATGCTTGTCCGGAATTCAGTAGCCGAAATGGCGCCGGAACTTGAAGGGAAAAGAATCCGTTATTTCTCCTATTATGCTCAGGCGGAGTATAATTCGCAGAATTCACGATATTTTCCAGTCGAAGGCACACGAGTCGTGACAAACATCGACGTCATAACCGACAATTTGGCTGGATTTGGAGGCAAAGCAGGTATTCCTATTGCTAGCCTCACCTGGAGCACCGCCTATACCTTCGGTGACAGATTCACGATGCTGCCACACGCCAATGGACGACTGATCGTCCGCGAAGACAACAGCGAAGTTCCGGCCTCACTCCGCAATGTTGCAGGTGGCTTCATCGAGGGTATGAAAGTCGACCATCAGCTCACCATGGCAGGACTTCCGACACTCGAGTATATGACCGAAAACGCCTTTACCTCGGTGGGCATGGGCATCCAGCAGCGATTGGGCGTGAACCACTACCTGCAAGGAGCTATCGACGCAGCCGCAATCGGTAGCCAGTGGAACAATATCTTCAGCCACGATGGTTTCACTTGGGGTGTTCAAGGTGGATACAGCTACAGTAGTATGGCAGGACCGATCTCCCTGATTGGCTACTGGAGTGAACGAACCAAACAGTTCAAGCTCATGCTGAACGTCGGCTATTGTTTTTAACCAAAATTGAAAATATCAAAAAATCAGACAAAATATAATCACTTAACTATATAGAGACTATGGAAAGAAAAAATTTCGCGTTCATCAGTTACAACCACAAGGACGTAAAGTGGGCAAAATGGCTCCAGAAAAACCTCGAAGGCTATAAATTGCCAACCGAGATCCACAATGAGTTCGAAGACAGCAAATTCATCCGTCCTGTCTTCCGTGACCAAACCGACCTGAACACCGGTGTACTCGGCAATGTACTTCGAGACAACCTCGAAGCATCCAAGTACCTCATCGTGCTCTGTTCACCTAACTCTGCCAAGTCTGAGTGGGTAAGCAAGGAGGTTCAATCCTTCATCGAATGGGGACGACTCGATTGCATCATTCCTCTCATCGTCGATGGTCAGCCGAACTGCTACAACCCAGACCTTGAGTGCTTCCCTCGCTATCTGAAGGAATACACACAATCACATCCCGAGGCAGAGTTGCTCGGCGTCAGCATTGCCGAGGTAGGCCAGCAGAAGGCCTTCATCCGTGTCGTATCCAAGATGTTGGGTGTATCATTCGATACCCTTTGGAAACGTCACGAACGCGAACGTCGTCGTCGCATCATCCTCAACACGCTCTCTGTTGTCGTTTCTCTCTTCATGCTCTATTGGTTTGCATTGCCAGTGCAGCTTACTATGACCATAAACGACACCAAGCATCAGTTGCCTTATGGTACAACCAACGATGGCTACGGAGGAACACTGACCGTCAACGGCAACGAATATTTGCTCACCAAGCTGGATACAACCATCGAGTTGCATAGCGTTGCTGGTTTCCATCGTTTGGGCTCAATCGATGTTTCATTCAAGGCACCATATTATGATTCTATCTCAACCAGCATTCAGCTGGGTTCGGGTTTGAGCACCGCGATGTCCATCGATTTGAAGCGCGACGATACCTTCCGTTACTTCGGCGGTCGTGTCCTTGATTTCGAGACAGGTCAGCCAGTCGCAGGTGCAACCGTCAGCATCGATGGTGGTTCTCTGACAGCAACTACAGATGCCGATGGAAACTTCATGATCGATATTCCAGAGGATCGCCAGCGTGAGTACAAGAATGTCCTGATCTCATGCGAGGGTTACGAATTGCTCGACTACCCAGAGGAGACCGTTGACAAGAGCCTCACCTACCAGTTGCATAAATAAATATGACCCTCCCCTGCCCCCTCGACAAGGGCGGGGAGCAGATACAATCTACTTATGAAAAAGTCATTATTATTAATAACGTTAGCCTTCGGTGCACTATCGGCGTTGGCACAAAGCGAACAGCGTGTGCAGGTTGTGGAGTACAATGGCAAAGCCGAAAAGACTCCGGTTCAAGGTGTAGGTGTAGCTGTTAATAATGCAGGTACTACCATAAGCGATGCCCAAGGATTCCTGACCCTCAAGTTCCGCACTTTGCATGCTGGTGATCCTGTTGTAATCCGCAAGGTTGAGAAAGCTGGGTACGAGATCTTTAATCTCGAAGCCGTTGAACAATGGACCATTTCTCCTCAGATACCTTTCCAGTTGGTTATCTGCAAGAGCGACAAAGTCCGTGCTCTCTGCGACCAATATTCGCAAGTTGCCAGCGAGAGCTATGGAAAACAGCTCCAACAGGAGAAAGCCCGTCTTGCCGAAGAGCGCAAGGCAGGAAAACTCAAAGAGGCAGAATACCAGGAAGAGTTGAAGAAAACAGAAGACTTCTTTGCTCAGCAGTTAGAGAACCTTGACCTCTACGTTGAGAAGTTCGCACATTTTGACCTCTCGGAGCTAAGCAAAGAGGAACAAGCCATCATCGAACTGGTACAACAGGGCAAGATGGACGACGCCATTGCCCGTTACGAGCAGATGGATCTTCTCGGCAAGTATCAGCAGACATCAAAGGAGATCAAATCAATCCAGAACACACAGGATAGCCTCACCGTCATCCGCAATGAGAAGTCTATTGCACGTGATTCCATCAAGGCTACCATCGACTTTATGGAGGATGTTAAAAACAAGAAGCAATGAAACGAAATCATATATATAATATAGGTCTTGCATTCGCCTTGCTCGCTGGCAGTTCAAGCTTGCTGGCACAAAGCGAGCAGAAGATCTCCGTGCTCGAATACAACGGCAAGGATGGCAAGACACCATTGTCGCAAGTAGGTGTAACCGTGCTTAATGCCGGTGCCACTATTTCCGACGACAAAGGCGAAGCTACCTTAAAGTTCCGCACCTTACACGCAGGAGACCGTGTCTCAGTGCGTCGTATCGAGAAGGCTGGCTACGAGATTTTCAACAGTCAGGCAATCGAGCAGTGGAGTGTATCTCCACAACGTCCATTCCAGATCATCCTGTGCCGCAGTGATAAATTCATGGCACTTCGAGATCAATATAGCCGCGTTGCCAGCGACAGTTATGCCAAGCAGTACAAGGCAGAACAAGCAAAGTTGGCTGCAGAACGCAAGAAAACAAAAATGTTGGAAGAGGTTTATCAGCAGAAGATGTTAGATCTCGAGAACCAATACCAGCAACAGTTGGAGGATCTTGAGACCTATGTAGATCAGTTTGCCCGCATTGACCTCTCAGAGCTCAACAGCCAACAACAGGAACTGATTAATCTCGTTCGCGATGGCAAGATTGATGAAGCTATCAAAAAATACGAGTCGGCCGACTATCAGGCGCAGTACCGCAAGCAGTGCGAAGAGATTGCCAAAATCGACAGAGCACAAGCTCAGTTGGCTGTTGTAGAGGCCCAGAAGCGTAGCGACCGCGAGAAGGTATTCCAGGCCATTCATCGTCAGATTGCCACCTATCGCCTTGCCGGTGGACGAGAAAATTTCCAGAAGGTCACCAACCTTCTGAAGTCTGTCGCAGATGCCGACACGACTAATCTTGAGGCAGTATGGGAGTACGCAGAGCACGCTCTTTATCAGACTCATTATGCAGATTGCGAAATCTACTTCAATATCTACATCCGTGGCTGCCAGGACAAGCCTGCACTCCAAGCGAGCGCATACTCTAAGCTCGGCCATGGTTACATGCTCAAGCATGAATTCGAAAACGCCGAAAAATGTATGCTTCAAGCATTGTCCATTCTACAGCCAATGGCAGACAAGGAACCTGAACGCTACTACTTCCAGATTCTCAATATAATGGACAACCTCTCAAATAATTATATTTGGACTAACCAGATTGAAAAAGCGCGACAGATACTCGACAAAATAGTAGAAGAGAGCGAAAGTCGATACAAGGAGAATCAAGACGAATACGAATACGCAAAGAGTGTAATATATGTACGACAGAAACAATGTCGCGTTCTAGCTTATACTGGAGACTTTGATGGTGCTATGTATGCAGGTAAAAGGGCATTAGAAATTGCTCGCGTTTACCACCAAAAGAGCAAAGAGGAATCTGACACACCTCCAATCATTTATGCTTTGGCCAGCTTAGGACAGGCTTGTTACATGAGCGAAAACTGGAAGGAGTTATTGGCAGTACAGCAAGAAAACGTATCCATTGTCGAGGAGCTGTACCAGAAGAATCCTGAAGCATACCTGCTTGATATTAAAGTTAGTTATGGCAATTTGGCGGAGGCCCAATACAGTTTGAATGACATTGTAGGCGCCGAACAATCATTCATAAAGTCAGAACAAAGCCTCAAGCAGTTGTGCGAGAAGGATCCCATGTTCTACGAGCAGTTCACCCTCTTTGAGCTTGGTGCTCGTATCTACAAGCAAAAGGGCGACAACGAGAAAATGGTTTATTATCGCGATGCAGCACTCAAGGCATACGAGCAGTTGCAACCTGGCGAGAAAGAACAGTTCACCAACGAATACAATGCTTTGAAGAGCCTTCAATAAGCTGAAACAAAAATAATCCCTGCAGCTCAATCGAACTGCAGGGATTATTGTATATATCAGTTGGGATTTACTTAACCTCCCAAGTATCACCACTGAGGATGAGATCGCGAAGGGTACGAGCCTTCTTCTTAGCCTGCACCTCCTCAATCTGCTCATTGACAGCATCATTATATGTAGGAGCATCTACATCACGAATAACGCCCAGAGCAACAGGGAGCTCATTCTCGTCGGCAGAGTAGCCATAAGGATTGTAACCCATCATAGCCAGCTTGAGGTGGAGTGCAAGGTCGCCGTTCTTGGAATCATGAACAAGAAGATCCTTCTCAGTAATACCGTTTTCGCCGATAGTTACAGACTTGATGTTCCAGCCATCGAGCATAAGACCCTTATTGCGGTCCTTGCCATAGATCATTGGCTTACCATCCTCGAGCACGATAGTACGATCAGCACGTGAAGCAGGATCGGTGATAGTCTTGTGAGTACCATCCTTCCAAACAACGCAGTTTGCCAGCATCTCGACAACCGAAGCACCCTTATGCTTAGCAGCAGCAACCATACACTTCACAGAGTTCTGGATATCGCAATCCAAAGCACGAGCGAAGAAGTTTCCACGAGCACCGAGGCAGAGCTCTGCTGGGCAGAATGGATCCTCGCAGGTGCCGAATGGTGAAGACTTGGTCACAGCACCACGCTCTGAAGTTGGAGAGTACTGACCCTTGGTCAAACCATAGATCTGATTGTTGAACACAATGATATTGAGGTCGATGTTACGACGCATAGCGTGGATAAAGTGGTTACCACCGATAGCAAGGCAGTCACCATCGCCAGAGCAGTTCCAAACAGAGAGGTCTGGACGTGCGGTCTTCAAACCAGTAGAGATAGCCAAACCACGGCCGTGGATGGTCTGCATACCATAAGCACCGAAGTAATATGGAGTACGGCTGGAACAACCGATACCTGAAATCACAGCAGTCTTGGCTGGATCCAACTGCAACTCAGCCATTGCCTTGGTCATACTTGCAAAGATAGCATGGTCACCACAACCAGGGCAATATCTCAAAGGCTGATCACTCTTATAATCGTTTTGTGTAAACATAATTGTATTGTATGTTACAGGTTTTCAAAATAAAATAGTAACTAATCCTCCCCATTACGGGGGAGGTGCCCCCTTGTGGGGCGGAGAGGGTCTTTAAAGAGCCTTGATAGCAGCCTCGATGTCTGCAATCTGGAATGGCTGACCCTTAACCTCGTTGAACTGCTTGATTGAGATACCCTCGATCTTAGAGCGGAGATAGCCAGCGAACTGACCATTGTTCAACTCACAGCAGAGGATGTTCTTGTACTTCTTGAGTACCTCTGCAGTGTTCTTTGGAAGTGGGTTGATATAGTTGAAGTGAGCCTGAGCAACCTTCTTGCCCTCTGCACGGCAGTTAGCAACGGCTGCAGCGATGTGACCATAGGTACCGCCCCAACCGATAACAAGAGTATCTGCATCCTGATCACCAGTAACCTCAAGGGCTGGGATCACGTTGGCGATATAGTCAACCTTTGCCTGACGGTTGTCGGTCTGCTGCTGGTGTACGGCTGGTGAGTTAGAGATGACACCTGCCTCATCCTTCTCAAGACCACCCAAACGATGCATCAAGCCCTCCATACCTGGGATAGCCTTGTAACGAACGAAGGTCTCTGCATTGCGAGCAAATGGCTTGTAGCTACCTACCATGTCTGGAGTAGCGATGGCTGGCTTCACGTCTGGGAGCTTAGCTGGATCTGGAACGAGCATTGAGCTTGAACCATTGCCGATGAAGGCATCGGTCAAGAGAATGACTGGTACGTTGTGCTCAAGGGCAATCTTACCTGCCATGAAGGCGGAGTTGAAACAATCCACTGGGGTTGAAGCGGCAAGAACGACACAAGGACACTCACCATTGCGGCCATAAAGACACTGGAGGAGGTCAGTCTGCTCGGTCTTGGTTGGAAGACCGGTTGAAGGACCACCACGCATAACGTCGATCACAACCAATGGCAACTCTGCCATACAGGCCAAACCGATAGCCTCGCTCTTGAGGGCAATACCTGGACCTGAAGTTGAAGTTGCACCGAGAAAACCACCGAACGATGCACCAATAGCGGTACAGATACCTGCGATCTCGTCCTCTGCCTGTACGGTGATGACACCGAGGTTCTTGAGCTTAGCCAACTCATGGAGCACGTCGGTAGCTGGAGTGATAGGATAAGAACCGAGGAAGAGTTTGATGCCTGCCTTCTCGGCAGCAGCAACCAAACCATAAGCAGTAGCAGCATTGCCCTTCACGTCGAAGTAGATGCCTGGCTCTGCCTTCTCGCTCTCTACACGATAGGTAGAGACTCCTGCGTGGGTGTTAGCGCCGAAGTTGAAACCGTCAGTAATAACCTTGATATTGGCAGCCAGGATCTCTGGCTTCTTGGCGAACTTAGACTTCAAGTAGTCGATAGCCTTATCGACTGGCAAATTGAAGAGCCAAAGGATTACACCGAGGGTGAAGATGTTACGGCAGCGCAGGATGCTCTTGGCATCCATGCCACTATCTGCAAGGCTTGCCTTGGTGCACTCTGATACTGGCACTGGAACAATCTGCATGGTGTCGGCGATTCCCAACTCCTTGAATGGATCGTTGGTCTCGAACTTAGCCTTCTGCAATTCTGCCTCGACGAAGGTATCCTCGTCATAGATCAAGACACCGCCCTTCTTCAGGAACTTGATGTTGGTCTTGAGGGCTGCTGGGTTCATGGCTACCAAGACATCGCACTTATCACCAGGAGTATAGACCTGGTTACCGAAATGCAACTGGTAAGATGAGACACCAGACAAAGATCCCTTTGGCGGACGCATGTCTGCCGGATAATCAGGGAATGTACTGATCTCATTACCGCAGATGGCTGTTACTGAGCTCAGGATGGATCCTGAAAGCTGATTTCCATCTCCACTGTCTCCCGAAATACGTACTACGATGTCGGAAGCTTCAATAATCTTTGGATTCTCCATTGAAGTGAAAAATATGGTTAATTAATATATTGACTGTAAATGTGTGTACTTTACCCTTTAATCATCTCAGCCAACTGCTCAGCATTGATGTGAATATCCTCCTTATTCTCGAGGTTCGAGGCATTGAAGGTAATTTCAGCCTTCGAGTAATAAGGTTCACGCCAAGCAAGCTGTTCGCGGATGAATGCAAGAATTTCGTCATCATTCTTGTCGGCAATGAGCGGACGCTTGTGCTTGCCATGAATGAGACGAGCCAAGAGGACCTCTTCGGAGGGTTTGAGATAGACGGAATGTCCCGCTTTGCGAACCACCTCCATGTTGTCGAAGAAGCACGGTGTACCACCACCAAGGGATATGATGACATTCTCGAAGGAGGCAACCTCCTCGAGAGCGCTACGTTCAATTTTACGGAATCCCTCTTCGCCCACTTCGGCAAAGATTTCCTTGACAGACTTATGTTGACGGGAAACGATGAACTCATCCAGATCTATGAACTGGAGATTCATAGTGCTGGCCAAGGCCTTACCTAAAGTGGTCTTGCCTGCACCCATATAACCAATTAGAAAGATTCGTTGCACCTTAAAGAATTTTTATGGGCACAAAGATACGCTATATTTTCCGATTATGCAAACTTTTTGCAATAAAAAGCAAGCAAATGAATTTTATTAATAAAAATTTGCAATCTATGTCAAATAATTCTATTATTCAGACAACCTGATGGAAAGTAAAATCAGTTTGAGCGACAATTCATTCACGAAGATCGGCCCACATAATTGGTTTCTTGATACGGAGCAATGGTTGCGGACGAGATGGAATAACCTCCTCCGACTCCATAATCCGTGAAATCGAAGCAGCCTTTTTGCTTTGGGCATAGGCCTCTTCTATGGCTTTCATTGCCTTGACGTCAGGTAAGCCTTCGCGCTCTGTGAGTCGGACATCATAACGGTTAAACGTCAGATATTGCTCAAATTTCTTATCTGGAGCATAAAAGCCATATCGACACTTTGTCTGCAGATAGACTCCGTCTTCACTCACATCATAGCGCTGACGCTTCTCAATTCGCTCAAGCGTATTGTATGGCTGAACATACGACAACAGCACTTCTTCATTTTCCTCATTAAACTTAATAATTGAGAATCCCTTATCGCCTACAAGTGCAAGATACTTGACATGGCGCACACACTGATCGTAGATTGCCCAAATCAAGTAATAAGTTGTGGCGGCAATCAAGACTGCAAGGACTATCTCCGACAAGGGTCTGTAAGGGCCGCTAAATCCATCGACCGCAAACAACCCGATTATGCCTGCAATACTCAGCAATGCCATAAAATGATTCTTCACATGGTGACGCGTACCATTCCACACATACCGTCCCTTTTCGACTCCTATTGCATCCGGTGCAATCATGTTTTCTAACGCATCCATACCTTAATTATTTTTGAGATTAGTTGAACACACATATCTTATTTCTCGTTGCAAAATTACACCTATTCTTACAAACTTACAAACTTTTTGCTTTATAATTATTGCTTTTTATTTCATTTTTCTATTGTTTGTTATTTTTAGATAACATTTTAACATCTACGACACAATAATTCCAGACAAAATAATAGTCCAATCCATCCTCAAACAACAAAGAGTTTATGCATTTTTTTGCAAAATTCTCGTTGGATATTAATTTTTTTAGTATCTTTGCACAGTCAAATTTAGAAAATCGAGACAATTCAAGAGATGCAAGCAAACAAATACTACGTTGTATGGAAAGGCTATGCCCCTGGCGTATATGACAGTTGGGAAGAGGCAGAGATTCAGGTATCCGGTTATCCGGATGCTTCGTATCGCTCATTCAAGACGCAAGAGGCCGCCATCGAGGCATTCCGCGAGGGCTTTGACAAAGAAGGACTGATCCAGGAGGTCAAGAAGCAAGTCAAAGAGCTGAACGACGCCGGACATAAGATTGAGTTCGATCCGAAAGGCAGCACAACCAACAATTCAACGCCCAATGGCCGTCGCCTGACTTCGATCGGTATCCGCGACGTCAAATCCACCTCCGACACCTCAGTCGTAACTCCCCCTCAGAACGCAGGCGCAGGAGCGACTGTTCCCTACCTGCTCGATTCCCTTGCCGTCGATGCCGCCTGTTCCGGCAATCCTGGTCCTATGGAGTACCAAGGCGTCTATGTTCGCACCAAGCAGGTCATCTTCAAGGTTGGTCCGATGGAGGGCGGCACGAACAACATCGGCGAATTCCTGGCCATCGTCCATGGTTTGGCATTGCAGGAGAAACAGGGTACACAATTGCCGATCTACAGCGATTCGGTCAATGCGCAGCTCTGGGTACGACAGGGATTCTGCAAGACGAAGCTGGAAGAGAACGAAACCAACGCTCCGATCTTCGACATGATACGTCGTGCAGAGGATTGGTTACGCACGCACGCGTTTCGCGTACCTATATATAAATGGGAAACTAAACAATGGGGCGAAATCCCCGCCGATTTTGGGAGGAAATAAGCCCCCCCCACCCCCCTTTAGGGGGAGAATTAATTTACAATAACGAACAAAAGAGCCGCATCTCTCTACGGTATATAAAACTCCTCCCCATTATGGGGGAGGTCGGGAGAGGGTCTATATGAAGATAATTTGTGTTGGCTTAAATTATGCCGAACATAACAAAGAGCTAAATCATAGCATTGGCGAAATACAAGGAATCACCTTAGCCTCAAATGACATCCTCCCGAATCTCCACCTAAAGGGGGATGGGGGGTCTGGAGGTAAGGGAAGGGTCAGCTCTTCTCCTACCCTTTTCCTCAAGCCTGACACCGCACTGCAGCGCAATGACTGGCCTGTATATGTACCGGACTTCACCAACGACTTCCAATATGAGACGGAATTAGTGGTGAAGATATGCAGATTAGGCAAGAGTATCCCTGCCCGATTTGCACATCGCTATTACGAGGAGGTGACCTTAGGTATAGATTTCACAGCACGAGATCTGCAGCGTCAGCTCAAGGAGAAAGGCCTGCCTTGGGAGATTAGCAAAGGCTTCGACAGCAGCGCTTTCTGTGGAGAATGGATCAAGGTTTCTGACCTAGAAAAAGCCCACCCGACAGGGGTGGGCAAGGATGGGTCTATTATGCAGAACCTGCACTTCGAGATGCAGCTGAATGGAGAGACTCGTCAGGTGGGCTATACTGGCGACATGCTTCATACTATCGATGAAATCATCGAATATGCATCACGTTTCTATATACTGAAGCAGGGAGACCTCATCTTCACTGGCACCCCAAAAGGTGTTGGTGCCGTCAAAGAGGGCGACATCATCACCGGCACTTTAGAGGGCAGAAAAGTCCTGGAATGCAGAATTAGGTAAAGACCCTCCCGACCCTCTAGCCCCCCCCCTCCCAGCCCCTCTATCCCCCGAACAGCGGGGGCAGAAATCCTTTAGAGGGAGATTCGGGAGGGATAAATGAATTTATTGGCTTGAGTTGTCAGTCTAAACAAAAAAAAATCCCGCACAGCAACAAACTGTGCGGGATTATTTGTTTTTTCTAGTGTATTATCACAATAAGTTTTTATATTATTCTCAAGAAGAAGAATTGAAGAAACGAAGAAATCAGCTACCCGAAAATCTTCTTATCTTCTCCTCTTCTTTGAGATTTATATACAAGTCTATGAGACACCACACAGGTCTTGAGGGGCTCTTACGCATCAATGTTAGCGTAGGTTGCATTACCCTCAATGAACTCACGACGAGGAGCAACATCTTCGCCCATAAGGAGAGAGAAGGTCTGATCGGCCGAGATAGCGTCCTCGATGTTCACCTTCTTCAAGCGGCGGTTCTCTGGGCACATAGTGGTATCCCAAAGCTGCTCGTTGTTCATCTCACCAAGACCTTTGTATCGCTGAACCTTGATCTTGTCCTCCTTGCCCTGGCCGTACTTCTGGAAGAATGCACGCTGCTCAGCGTCATCCCAGCAGTACTCCTCGACCTTACCGATCGAGCACTTGTACAATGGAGCCTGTGCGATGTAGACGTAACCACCCTCAATCAGTGGACGCATATAACGGAAGAACAATGTCAGAATCAATGTTGCGATGTGAGCACCATCGACATCGGCATCGGTCATGATGATTACCTTGTGATAACGGAGGTTCGAGATATCGAGTGTCTTATCCTCGCGCAGGTTCACGCGGAAGGCGCGGAACATGTTCTGGATCTCCTCGCTATCGAGCATCTTGTGGATCAATACCTTCTCGACGTTCAGGATCTTACCACGGAGTGGCAGAATAGCCTGGAACATACGGTTACGGCCAGTCTTAGCAGTACCACCTGCCGAATCACCCTCGACGAGGAAGATCTCGCACTCCTCAGGGTTCTTCGATGAGCAGTCAGCCAACTTACCAGGCAGACCGCCACCGGTCAGACGTGACTTGCTCTGTACCTTCTCGCGAGCCTGACGGGCAGCAATACGAGCCTGAGCAGCAAGCACAACCTTCTCGATGATGAGGTGAGCCTGATCTGGATGCTCCTCGAGGTAGTTATCCATTGCAACACGAACAGCCTTGTTCACGGCCGGACGAACCTCGATGTTACCCAGCTTGGTCTTGGTCTGACCCTCGAACTGAGGCTCAGCCACCTTGACGCTGACAACAGCCGAAAGGCCCTCCTTGAAGTCCTCGGCCTTCACTTCGACCTTAGCCTTCTCGAACATCTTCTCTTTGTTGCCATACTCCTTGAGTGCAGCACCCAGGGCATTACGGAAACCTTCGAGGTGAGTACCACCTTCGTGGGTATTGATGTTATTGACAAATGAATAGATATTGTCGCTATAACCGGTGTTGTAGGTCAATGCCACCTCAACAGGCACGCCATCGCTCTCGGTAACGAGGTGGATGATATCCTGAATGAGTGGTGTACGGCTCTCGTCCATCCACTTGACGAACTCCTTCAGACCCTCGGTGCTGTAGAACTCCTGGGTACGTGGGCTTCCGTCTGGCTGTACAGCCTCAGGACGCTCATCGGTCAAACGCAGACGAATACCGGTGTTCAGGTAGCAGAGGTCGCGCAGACGCTCAGCCAGACGCTCCCACTCATAGATGGTCTCGGTAAAGATCGATGCATCTGGGTGGAAGATGATGGTAGTACCTGTATCTTCAGCATCACCGATCACCTCGACTGGAGTCAATGGCTTACCGAAAGCATAGTCCTGACGATAGATATGACCCTGACGATGTACGATGGCTGTGAACTGATCAGAGAGTGCGTTCACACAGCTGACACCCACACCGTGCAGACCACCAGAAACCTTGTAAGTGTTCTTATCGAACTTACCACCGGCATGAAGCACAGTCATTACAACCTCGAGGGCTGAACGATGCTCCTTCTGGTGCATATCGACTGGAATACCACGACCATTATCGATGACCTTGATCGAGTTATCTGGTTGGATGAATACCTGAATATCGTTGCAATAGCCAGCCAAAGCCTCGTCAATACAGTTATCGACAACCTCGCTGACGAGGTGATGAAGACCCTTGATACTCGTGTCGCCAATGTACATGGCAGGACGCTTACGCACAGCCTCCAGACCTTCCAGGACTTGGATGTGACTGGCATCGTAGTTTGTTTGATTCTCAGACATAAAGAGATTTTAGGTTTTTATACGTGCACGCACACGCGCGTAAATGAAAAGGACCAACCCCACTACACCCAAAAGGGCAAAGTGGGGATGGATATAAGGATACTACTTGGAGTATCAAGCGAGCTTGTTAGCCTGCTTAGCGAGCTTGCTCTTGAGGTTAGCTGCCTTGTTAGCGTGGATTACGCCCTTCTTAGCGAGCTTGTCGAGCATTGAGCTAACAACTGGGAGCTGAGCAGCTGCCTCAGCCTTGTCAGTGGTAGCGCGGAACTTACGAACTGCGTTACGGGTGATCTTGCCGTAGTAACGGTTGCTCTCGTTCTTGGTGATAGTCTGCTTGATTCTCTTCTTTGATGACTTGTGATTTGCCATTGTTGTAGTTTTATTTTCTATTTATAATTTCTTGTTATTTTGTGCGGTTCTGAAAAGGAGGCAAAGGACGATCTGGCTCTGCGCCGCCAATTGCTTTAGCCAGCTTTGCCTGCACACGTAGTCAGGACTTTAACAGCCTCAACTTTTGCAGAATTGCGGGTGCAAAGATACTAAATTTTCGCGTACCAAACAATTTTTCTTGTGATTTTTTCTTAAAAACTTGTTTTTTTAGGTAGAAATGAGTACTTTTGCACACTGAAATGGCAAATTCAACTATCAAAACTCAAGGCGTGGTACTCAGCACGGTCCCCTACAACGACCGCACGCAATTCGTTCATATCTATACAGAACAGCTGGGAAAGGTGACCTGCAAGATCACCCTTTCGCGCCTTCGCCACAGTGGCGGACAACGCACCCTCTATGCCCCCTTGTCGATGCTTGAAATGGTGCTCGAAACCAAACCCGGACAAGAGCTCCATTCCATACAGGAGGCAACCCTTTTGCTCTCTCCCTATATGCTCTCGATGAGCGATCCTGGCAAGACAGCGCAATGCCTCTATATCGCTGAGCTTTTGGACCGTACAATCAAACAAGTTGAAGCTGACGAAAAACTTTGGCAATTTGTGAGTCATTCGGTCGAGCTCCTACAATTGACCACCTCCGGAAGCGCCAATTTCCATTTGATTTTCACCACAAGGCTCTGCTTTCATCTGGGTTTTCATGTCGACAATGAACAATGGCAACCCGGCATGCAATTCGATATCAGCGAAGGTGTTTATACCCTCTCTCCCATTTACCACCCCTACTACCTGACTGCCGAATCTACCTCCTGGCTTCATGCCTTGCTAGACACTGGATTCTCGACGCTCGACCAGCTCCATCTCACCCGCGAACAACGCAACATTCTGCTCGATATGATGCTCACATTCATCCGCATTCACCTACCAGAAGTTGGCAATCTTCGTTCTGTCGAAGTCCTCAAAGAACTGTTTGTTTAGTAATTCCAATTCTACATCCTTAAAGGAATACGACTTTTATTCATTGGAGCACTGGGCCGTATCACTGGGCAAAGGAGTCGCCAATCCCTCGGTTGGATAGCAGCGATCCATCACCTCACGAGCCTCAGCTGCCAGTTCCTGCATCTTACGAAGCTGAATCTCCTTCGGCCGGAGATACTTGCCCAAAGCATTCACATCCAGGCCCGAAATACATTGCGTGCCATCGGCCCTCGTCAAGACGACAAATTTGCCATTCCTTGACTGCCAAAGATAGGGATTGATACCGGTCGATTTGGTGATTACACCAGGCAAATCCAACGGTTTTATTTCCGCTTTGATCGGCACTGCACTAAGCCACTCCTTCATGAGCGACTTATCCAATGGGATAGAATAGGAAGACTTCAAAGGGGCCTCCACCGGAGCAAACGAAAATGCACTCCATAACTCCTTCTGGAACGAAGAGGAAAGACGAATCTCTCCCTCCTCAGATTCGACCTGCAACGTATCCTGCCGACTATCGGCAGCATATATATTTAAAGAATGTGCAACGAGGCACAACACAACGACAAAAAAGTTCGATTTCATGCAACAAAGATAGGGCATTTTACATTTCAGAGTTTATTTCATTAACAAATTATATCTATTAGCCTAGTCCAAATGTTAAGTGATGATTAAAATTTGCAAAATTTTGGGGATATTAACATATTTCCGGCAAGAAAATTTGGAAGAATGAAAAAAACTCCGTACATTTGCCACGTCTTAAAACGATATTTAATTACATATTAGTATTAACAATTTATTTTCACATTTCCATGATCAATCAACCTACAGTGAAATTGGGTATCGTTGGTGTAAGCCGCGACTGTTTCCCTATCACCCTGACTCAGGCTCGTTTGGCTGCTGTAATGGCAGAAGTTAAGAAGGCAGGTCTTCCTGAAGTTTATGCTTGTCCTGTAACCATCGAGAACGATGTTGATACCTACAAGGCTCTTGACTGGGCTAAGGAGAACGGCATCAACGCAGTTTGTATGTTCCTCGGCAACTTCGGTCCAGAAGGTCCAACAACCCTGTTCTGCCAGAAGTTCGGTGGTCCTGCTATGGTACTTGCTGCCAAGGAGGAGGGCAAGGCAAATCTTGCTTCAGACCGTGGCGACGCTCTCTGTGGTGTCCTCAACTTCTCTTACAGCGTAGGCCTCCGTCGCCTCAAGGTATATATCCCAGAGTATCCTAACGTAACTCCTGCTGAGGCAGTTAAGGAGCTCGCTGACTTCCGCAACATCGCTCGCGTAGTTATCGGTGTTCGCAACCTCAAGGTTATCGGCTTCGGTCCACGTCCTTGGGACTTCCTCGCTTGTAACGCACCTATCCAGCCAATGTACGATCTCGGTATCGAGGTTCAGGAGAACTCTGAGCTCGACCTCAAGAAGGCATACGACGAGACCGCTTGCAAGACCTCTGAGATCGATGCAGTTGCAAAGGATATGGAGAAGGAGCTCGGCAAGGAGCGCAACACCTATCCTGAGGTAATCCGCAAGATGGCTCAGTTGGAGGTTACCCTCATGGACTGGTACAACAACCAGAAGGGTGGCTCTAAGTACGCTGTATTCGCTAACAAGTGCTGGCCAGCATGGCAGCCAATCTTCGAGTTCGAGCCTTGCTACGTTAACTCACGCCTCACCGGCCGTGGTATTCCTGTAGCTTGCGAGGTTGACCTCTACGGTGCTCTCTCTGAGTTCATGGCTGAGTGCGCTACCGAGAAGCCAGCAACCCTGCTCGATATCAACAACTCAGTTCCTGCTGACGTTATCCCAGCTGGTGCAAGCCTTGCTGGTGCTGACCTCAAGGACCTCTACATGGGCTTCCACTGCGGTAACACCTGCTCACAGTGCATGAAGGACTGCAAGATCAAGTATCAGTTGATCCAGGCTCGTCTCATGAGCGAGGACATCACCAAGGGTACTCTCGAGGGTCAGATCATGCCAGGCAAGTCAACCATGTTCCGTATCCAGTCTAACTCTGATGCTAAGCTCGTTTCATACATCGCACAGGGCGAGTTCCTCGATGTTGATCCATGCTCATTCGGTGGTATCGGTATCCACGCTATCCCAGGCTTCGCACGTTTCTATCGTCACGTCCTCGTTGGCAAGCGTTTCCCTCACCACGGAGCTTATGCTTTCGAGCACTGCGGCAAGGTTCTCTTCGAGGCACTCAAGATGCTCGGCGTAGAGGATATCAACACTCCTCTCCCAGCTGGTCAGCTTTACCCAGGCGAGAACCCATTCGCTATCTAATTTCAGATACGATATAATCAACAAGAGCCGGCTCTTTCGAGTCGGCTCTTATAGTGTGCATGCCAAGAGGATTTTTCACTTTCCAGAAACTCAAGTAATGAATAGAGTTATATTTATTTTAACATTCATTCTTTTTGAGGTATGCTCTGTCTCAATTGCTGCCAACAAGAAGTATGTTCGCCCATTCTTTTTTGACGAAAAAGCGTCTCATTCGTATAATCTAAGTACTGTTCAAACATTTACGGGATTGAATAATAGCATTTATTCAATTAGTTTTTATGTTGATACAAATGAATGGTCAATGAATGATGGTTTTTATTCTAAAATTGTAATCAAGAAGAATAATCAAAATATTTCAGAACTTAAAAACGATAATACTTGGACAAAATGTCGTGCGAGCAAATCCTCATCTGAAATAGCAAAAATATGTTTGATATCTAATGATTGTATAGTCGTTCTTTTAGAAGGAATGACTGATTTTTCGAATATGCCAGAAATTACGTTGTTAGTTATCATGGGAGATAGTGCTTCTGTAGTATATAATCAGACACATGAAATAAGTAGTATTTCAGAATCTTCTGATCTCACGTTGATGTTGCAAGGTAGAGTGGTAGACTATACGAATTATCCGAATTTCTTAACGGAGAGTAATGTAAAAATTGTAATAGGGGAAGATGGTGTCATATTGTATGATATTGCAAAAAACTCAAAATTTACTATTTATCGTTATTTTAAAAAGCCACAAGAATCGAATGTCTGATGATTATTTTTTTGTTGAGCAAGAATATGGTCAAAAAAAATGCAAAATCAATCTCAAGAATTTGAGAATATGAGGATTCTTATACGAAAGGAAGAAACAAATTAGTATCTAATTATTTGGAAGTTTCAAGGATTCTCCGTATCTTTGCAGCGTCAAACCGAAATATTACAACTATGGAAAATCTAGTTAGATTCGATTGGGCCATCAAACGGCTGTTGAGAAACAAGGCAGACTACTGCGTTGTAGAGGGTTTATTATCGGTCATTTTGGAACGTCCGATCAAGATTAAAAATATCTTGGAAAGCGAAAGTAACAAGGAGACTCAGGATGACAAATTCAACCGCGTAGATTTGCTGGCAGAAGATGAAGACGGAGAGCTCTTGCTGTTCGAAATTCAGAACAATCGCGAACTGGACTATTTCCATCGTATGGCATATGGCACCTCGAAGGTAATTGCAGAATACCTGAAGGAGGGGCAACCCTATCAGGATATCCGCAAAGTGTATTCCATCAATATCGTATATTTCTCACTCGGACAGGGCGATGACTATGCATACAAAGGAAAGACCGAATTTGTCAGTATGCACGACGCCAATAACATCCTACACTTGTCGGAAGCTCAACGTAATGCTTTCCACTGCGATACACCTTCCGACATCTTCCCTGAATATTACCTGCTGCGCGTGGATAAATTCGACACCATTGCTAAGACACCATTGGACGAATGGATTAGTTTTCTAAATAGTGGGGAGATTCCAGTTTCCGCTACAGCACCTGGTCTACAAGAGGCTCGTGAACGTCTTCGCATTAGCACGTTGTCAGATGACGAACGCAAAGATTACTACCGCATGATGGAAAATCTCCGCTATCAGCGTAGCGTAATAGAAACCGGTCGTGCTGAAGGTCGTGCTGAAGGTCGTGCTGAAGGTCGTGCTGAAGGTCGTGCTGAAGGTCGTGCTGAAGGTCGTGCTGAAGGAGAAAACCTAGGTCGTCTATCCGTTGCAAAGAACCTAAAGAAGATGGGGTTATCCATCGACCAAATTATGTCTGCCACAGGTCTTTCTGCTAACGAGATTGAAAAAGCATAGAGACATTCTACTATTTGGAAGTTTTGCTCATTCCGAAAACTTCGGAAGCAACGCGACACAAATTTTGCCCGTTCCGAAAACTTCGGAAGCAACGCGACGCAAATTTTGCCCGTTCCGAAAACTTCGGAAGCAACGCGACACAAATTTTGCCCGTTCCGAAAACTTCGGAAGCAACGCGACACAAATTTTGCCCGTTCCGAAAACTTCGGAAGCAACGCGACACGAATTTTGCCCGTTCCGAAAACTTCGGAAGCAGCAAAACTCGATTTTTCACTAATAACTGCTGAAACAAACACTCCAAGGGGAAAATAGTCACCCACCTTCAAAGAGATGAAGGTGGGTGATTACTTTACTTGTATTACTGTCAAATTACTTGATGCTGTTAGCCTTCTTCTGAGCCTTTTCGTTGTCACGCTTAGCATCCTTAGCCTTGTCGGCAGCCTTCACTGAGCTCTTGTCAGCCTTCTCCGATGCCTTAGCAGCACGTTCCTGCTCCTTCTCGGCCTTGATAGCATCGTCTACGATCTTCTTCTTGGCCTTGAAGTCATTTACCTGAGCCATCTTAGCGGCAATCTGGTTATCGAGGTCGAGGGCATTCTCCGGCTCCAGTTTCTTCTGCTTACGGAGCAACTTGATTTCGGTCTTGAGAATATCCATCTTGCTCTCGTAGAGGTCTGAAGCATTCTCGAGCGAGAGGTTGTCCTCGATGATGGTGTTAGCACGCTCAACGGCTGTCTCAGCACGCTTGGCAGCTGACTCGGCCGAAGCCTGAGCCTTCTCGGCATTCTTCTCGGCCTTCTTCTGAGCCTTGTCGGCCTTGATCTGCTGCTTGTCGGCCTTGATGGCTGCATCGACGATCGACTTCTTCTGCTTGAGGGTTTCGAGCTCTACCTGCTTGCTCTGCAGATCGATAGTCACCTGAGCGTCCGAAGGATCAAGCTTATGCTTCTTCTTGAGTGTAACGATCTCACTCTTCACGATATCAATCTTCTTGCCATAGAGGGTACTTGCCTCCTCGTTCGACATCTCATCATCGGCCATGGCCGGAACAGCAGCAAGAACCATAGCTGCCATCAACAGATACTTCTTAATTGTTTTCATAGTTTGTAATTTTGTTTTTCTTATTTGGACAAATGACTTGAATTAAAGTTTAAAACTTCGACATCTCGTAGCAGGCCATGATGAATGGGCCAGTAGCCTTGCCATCGTCGTGACGGATCCGCTCATGAATATAGTACGAGAACGAACCATCGCGATAAGGCTTGCCACCCAGACCACCTACGGTACAGCACTGCGAGAGGGTGAGTCGACCTTCATTGTCACGAATCAGCATCGGACCTCCGAAGTCCTCATCACGATGCAGGAACTGTGTCTGCTGCAGGCCATTGTAGGCATCGATGACGATCTGCTTCTTCTCGGCCGAGAGGTAACCCTTGTTGATGGCCTTGGCAATGGCATACATGAACTGGGTGGTTACCGAAGCCTCTGGCCAGTTGCCCTCGCGATCGGGTTGATCCATGACCTGGTACCACATACCACCACGCTGATACTGTGGCAGCGCATCGACCAGGGTATTGATGTAACGGATCAAGGTATCGCGGCCAGCAATCTGAATGGTATCCTTGTGACCGAGGTTCAGTGGCGACTGGAAACCCTCAGGGATATAGTCGAGGATATCGACCATGGCCATCAGGTACCAACCTACGGAACGACCCCAGAAGTTTGGGCTATGACCCTCGGCATCCGACCAGCGCTGCGAGGCAGACTCGTCCCAGGCATGATGCAGGAGCCCGGTCTTAGGATCGTAGGTATGGCGCCAACAGGTAATTACCTGCTGCAGAGCCTCAGCCTTCCACTCCGGATGATTGAAGCAATCGCCATAGTTGGCCATGAATGGAGAGGCCATGTAGATGCCATCCAGCCACATCTGATGCGGATAGACGAGCTTGTGCCAGAATCCGCCGTCGCAGGTCTTTGGCTGATTCTTCAACTGCTTGATGAGCTGGGTCTCCATGGCTTTCTTGTACTTGTCGAGTTTAGCCTTGGCCTTCTCTTTGCCACCCACGAGATCTGGATTCTTCAAGATCTCACGATAAACCTGGCAAACGACATTACCGCCACGGATCAGGTCAAGGTTGTAGGCCTCCATGGCACGAAGCTGAATGGTTCCATCTTCATTGATGAGAGTGTCACACCATTGCTCTGCATAGTCGAAGTAACGCTTATCGCCAGTCTCTGCATAGAGATAGAGATAAGCATTGCCACCTACACCCTGAGTATAACCAAAGAATGGTTTGCGACCGTAATCGTACATCCAAAGCTCTGGGAAGCGTTTCAACTCATCCTCGGCAAAAGCGATTGCCATCTCTTTCGGATCATCGATCAGATTGCGAGGAATGAATTTACGTGGACGGGCAAACATGACAGTCAAGCTGGTCATGGCCAAAACTGTGAGTACAAGTATCTTTTTCATCTGAGAGTATATACTCCCTTCCCCCGGACCGGGAGAAGGGATGGGGTTATGGGCTTTTATTCCTTCAAATTCAATGCCAACTGGAGCTCATCCAGCTGAGCCTGGTCGATAGCACAAGGTGCATCAACCATCACATCGCGACCTGAGTTGTTCTTAGGGAAGGCGATGGTATCGCGGATCGAATCAATCTCGGCAAACATGCTGACCACACGATCAAGACCGAAGGCAAGACCTGCGTGAGGTGGTGCACCATACTTGAAGGCATTGATCAGACAGCCGAACTGCTCCATTGCCTTCTCCTCGGTGAAGCCCAGGAGCTTGAACATCTTGGCCTGAAGGGCTGAGTCGTGGATACGTACCGAACCGCCGCCCAACTCAACACCATTCATGACACAGTCATAAGCCCATGAACGAACCTTGCCCTGGTCGGTATCCAGCATTGGGATGTCGTCTGGGTTTGGCATGGTGAATGGGTGGTGGGTTGCATAGTAACGCTGAGTCTCCTCATCCCACTCGAACAATGGGAAGTCGATGACCCACAACGGAACGAACTTGCTTGGATCGCGGAAGCCGAGCTGCTGAGCCACCTCGAGACGAAGGGCGCAAAGCTGCTTCTGGGTCTTGCGCATCTCACCGCAGAGGATGAGCATGAGGTCGCCGTTCTCTGCCTGCATCTTGTCGCAAACGGCAGCGATCACCTCAGGAGCGTAGAACTTATCGATCGATGACTTGATTGAACCATCTTCGGCCTTACGTACCCAGATGAGGCCCTTGGCACCAATCTGTGAACGCTTTACATAATCGGTCAACTGGTCGATCTGCTTGCGGGTGTAACCGGCACAACCCTTGGCATTGATACCTGCCACATAGTTCACGTCGTCAAATACCGAGAACTGACCTGCTGGGAATACCGATTCGATCTGGTAATCCTTGGTATCATTCTTGAGCTCGACGAACTTCATATCGAAACGAAGGTCTGGCTTGTCGGAACCATAGTACTTCATGGCATCCTCCCAAGTCATGCGTGGGAACTTATCGAACTCGATGCCCTTGATCTCCTTGAAGAGGTGCTTGAGCATACCCTCGAACATCTGGATGACATCCTCCTGCTCAGCAAACGACATCTCGCAATCGATCTGAGTGAACTCTGGCTGACGGTCAGCACGAAGATCCTCGTCGCGGAAGCACTTTACAATCTGGAAGTAACGGTCCATGCCAGCTACCATGAGGAGCTGCTTGAACTGCTGTGGTGACTGTGGCAATGCATAGAACTGACCTGGGTTCATGCGCGATGGAACAACGAAGTCACGAGCACCCTCTGGGGTTGACTTGATCAACATTGGGGTTTCGATCTCGAGGAAGTTCTGCGAGTCGAGGTAACGACGTGTCTCGAAAGCCAGTTTGTGACGGAGCTCCAGATTCTTGCGTACCATCGGACGACGAAGGTCCAGATAACGGTACTGCATACGGAGATCATCACCACCATCGGTATTGTCTTCGATAGTGAAAGGTGGAACCTCTGACGATGAAATGATGTTGAGAGCATTGACTACGATCTCGATATCGCCAGTTGGGTTCTTGGCATTCTTGGATTCACGCTCACGAACGATGCCCTGAGCCTGGATCACATACTCACGACCCAGTTTGTTTGCCTTTTCACAGAGCTCGGTATTGCCGTCCGACTCATCGAACACTAACTGGGTAATACCATAACGATCGCGGATATCCACAAAGGTGAGACCACCCATCTT
This sequence comes from Bacteroidales bacterium, assembly GCA_045627865.1. GTDB lineage: Bacteria > Bacteroidota > Bacteroidia > Bacteroidales > UBA3663 > Liminaster. The sequence continues at coordinate 62,896 of JAZQOK010000005.1, read as the reverse complement.
TCTTGCCTTCTGTACCCAGCCGGCAAGGGTCACTTCCTGACCCACGTTGGCGATACGAAGTTCGCCACAGGTTTGTTTACGATACATTTTCTTATATTCTTTTGATATTTATTTTCTATTCCGTTCCTTACCTTTCTTTCCCATTCTTCACTTTTCTTTCACTCTCTTTCCTTTAAAATGGCGTGCAAATATAGTATTTTAATATGAGAATTCAAAATAATTGTGCATATTTATACTCTCGACACCACTTTTCCCTTAAAAAGGATAACCAACTGCAAAGTGGAATGTATTGTTGTGTCCATCAAATGGGTTCTTATATACCCACGAATCAACGCCTGTGCCACGCGACGGATCGTATGCCTTGAAGCCCCAATCCAGTCGAAGAACGACGAAGTCGGTAACCAATCGGAGGCCTAATCCCCACGAGAGGGCAATCTCCTTGTAGAAGTTCTCGGTAATGGCACCACCTGGCTGCGAATCGTAGGGACGGAGTGTCCAGACGTTGCCGCCATCGATGAATCCGGCAAATTCGAATTTCCAGAACAGACGGCTGCGCAACTCGATCGACGCATCCAGACGCACATCGCCACACTGGTTGAAGTAATCGATCAAACCACTGCCACACTGATAGATGCCAGGGCCAAGGGTACGTACGTTCCAGCCACGCACCGAATTGGCACCACCCGCATAGTAACGCTTCTCGAAAGGTACTCGGTTACTGTTGCCGTAAGGCACCGCTACACCTCCGGCCAGATGGAATGCCAGTCGCGAACGATCGGTCAGATATTTGCTATAAGCAAAATCGCAGTCGAAACGGGCGTACTGCTCGTATGGGAGATTGAAGATCTGATACTGGCCGTTCTCCTGCTCGAATTTAGTCATCTTGGCCATCGCATTCAGGAGGTTGCCCGCAATCTCAGGGCTAAGTCGCAAGGACCAGATATCGGCCGACGTTGTCTGGGCGGTATTCAGCATGCTTCGACCTCGACCGGCATAGAGGTTATAGGCCGACGCAAAGATCAGGTGCGAGGTGTAACTACTGTAGGAACTGACGCCCACCTTATCGAGCGCTGCCTGGAATTTGGCACTCTTCTCGGGCAAATAAACGTAGCTCAGGTCGATGGCATCGAGCACGTGATAGAGTTTCTGCGATGCGCCATACCATTTGTAGACGAAACCTGCGTTGGTGATGATACGGGTGTAATCCGGTATCGACTGATAGCTGTAACCCGCCTTGACGGCCGTGGTTGCCGAGAACTCACGGCGACGCTCTGCGCTCATGAATGGGAAGAGGAAGCGTGGGAAGTCTATCTGATTCTCGAACGAATACTGCGTGTAGTTATCATTGACCAAACCTGTCAAGTCGCCGGAAAGCGACTCATAACCGCCCTTGATCGTTCCGCTGTAGGCCTCTGAGCCACGGAACAGGTTGCGATGCTGATAGGTTAACGATGCCGCAAAGCCGAGGTCGCCCGAGGTGTTGGTTCCATCCAATTCGAACTGGATGGATTGCGGGTTCTGTGGCGAAAGATAGACGGTGCAGGTCAATTCGTCGGGTTGATCGGTCGGCTCGAGACGGATATTGACATACTTGAGGATGTGCAGACGCGAAAAGGCACGATAGGTCTTTCGCACATTGGCCTCGCTGTAATATGAACCTGGCTGGATATAGCAGTTCTCGGCCATGACACTGGCACGCAGGTAGTTGGCATTGCCGCTTCGCTGACCGGTGGAGAGATCATAGTCGGGAATGAACTCGACACTGCGTATGGTATAGCGGTTGTGAATGCCTGCCACAAGCATTGTCAGATCCACTCGCTTATCGAACTCGACGGTATCGGCAATGAACGAGATATTATCTTTGTTGAAGTCGTAGAATCCCTGATTTCGCATCTCGCTCGTCAATCGGGTACGTTCCTCCTCGAGCAGGGTTCGATCCAGCAGCACACCCTTCTCGATCACGCTCTTCTGGTCGGATACGAAGAGCGGTTCGAGCAATGGATCTTCGACCATGTACGACATCTTACGGATGCGATGCGGACGACCACGATCCACATGATAGGTCACTTCGACCTTGCGTTTGCGGCTCTGAATCGTATGCGAAACCTGCGCATCAAGATAACCCTGATTAACCAAAGCTCTGCGCATGGCATTGTCGGTGCGGTCAGCCAACTCTGAATCAAAAACTGGTGGCTGTGTTCCTAATTTGGCTCGGAAACGATGCCATGCCGACACGGTATCGTTGTGCCAGATCCAGGCACCCATCGGCACGCAACCGAAGGTTCGGTGATAAGCCTTCTGCTGTACCGCCATCTGCAAGGTCGTATTGGTCGACGGATGACCATCGACCTCGATATACACTCGGCTCAACACCTCGTCTGGTGCCTCAATGTGACGAGTGACGGAGCAAGATACAAAAAGAAAACAAGATAAAAAAAAGAAGACTCTCCCTCTGCCCACACAGACCCTCCCCCTGCCCACACATGAAGGGAGGGAGCAGTTACAAAATGTTGCCATTTTATGTAGGAAGGTGGATATCTTCATTCTCCGTTTGTCTTTCTTTATTTCGTCAACTCATTCATCTCACTCCCCTCCCTCCACGGGAGGTGTTCGGGGATGGGTCTTTAATCCTCCTCCCCTTTCAGCTCCAACAGCTCTTGATACTCTTCATTATCGGGATCATCGTAGGCATTGACCACGATAGGGAGTTGAGGGTAAGATGAGAGGGTATCGTTGAGACGTTCGCCGAAAGCATTGATATTGCGGCAGATGAAGTTCGTCTCACGTTTGCCCTGGCCGGTGTAGATACCAGTCACGATCGCGAGTTTATCTTTCTCCATCGCAGCGCGGAGCTTGTCTCCTACCTCCTCCATCAGCTGTGCCTCGGCATCGTCGGCAGGCAAACCTTTGGCATCGGCCTTGTATGTCCAGACGATCTCCAGACGCTCTTTGAGCTTTCCTGATTTAACGAAAGCCTCGATATTGCTTCGTCCCGAAATGAAAGTATAGGTTCCATCTTCGTTCTCGGACAACGCGGTGAACCAATTATCTGTAAGTATCATTTTTCAGTTGAAAGTTAAAAGTTGAAAGTAGGGGGAGGTTGAATGTTGAAATCATTCTCAATCAGACTTCAATCACCAATCCATCGTAAGCGAGTTGAACACCGGCAGGGAATCTCTTGTTGGCCTCAGCATGCAAACCCATATCATGGCTCATGTGGGTGAAGAACGTCTGACGTGGCTTGATGCGATCCACAACCTCGAGTGCCTGTTCGACGGTGTAATGTGTTGGATGGGGTGTCCAGCGCAAGGCATCGATGATGAGGGTATCCACCCCCTTCAGCTTTTCCCACTCGCTATCCTTGATCTCGGTACAGTCGGTGATGTATGCCAAACTGCCGATACGCCAGGCAAAGATCGGAAGCTTACCGTGGAAGATACGCAAAGGCTGAACCTGTGTCTTGCCAATCTGGAAGGATTCTGTACCGTCCAACTCGTTCAACTCAAGTTTCGGCGTTCCCGGATAACGGTGCACGAAGATATAATCGTAATGGAGTTTGAAGGTGCGAGACACGATGGCATCGGCATAGATGGGCAATGGCGAATCGTTGCAATAGGCACGAAGATCGTCCAACCCTGCCACATGATCGAAATGATTATGCGTGACGAGCAAGGCATCCAGATGCTGGATGTTGAAACGCAAGGCCTGGAAGCGAAAGTCCGGGCCACAATCCACAAGAATCTGTTTGTGATCATCCGTCTCGACGAGTACAGAGCAACGCATGCGGTTGTCTTTCGGATCGGACGAAGTGCAAACCTCGCACTTACAAGTCGGCAAAGGGACACCACACGATGTTCCTGTGCCCAAAAAAGTCACCTTCATAAAATTAGATAAAATTCACTTCTGGTTCGAGAGTAATATCGAAACGGTCAATGACCGACTCGATGACCATCTGAGAGAGAGCGACGATATCGCTCGAAGTAGCATGTCCACGATTGACGAGCACCAGGCACTGCTGCGGGTAGATGCTGGCATCGCCTACGGTACGACCCTTGCAGCCAGAGTGTTCTATCAACCAGCCGGCAGGAACCTTGACATGATCGGCATCCACTTCGTACATCGGAATCTCAGGATATTGGCTCTGCAGCGCCACGAACTTCAAGCGATCAACGACCGGATTCTTGAAGAAGCTGCCGGCATTACCCAGTACGGCAGGATCGGGCAGTTTGGCTGCTCGGATGGCAAGAATGGTCTCACGCATGGCATGCAGCGTGATCTGCTTGCCGCGAACGGGACGAGAGGAACCGCGACGCTTTTCCTGCGTCTGGAGCAGCGAGAATCCACGTTCGAGGAGTGCGGCCTTGATATTGCCATAATCGAGCACGAATGGAGCCTTACGGAGCAAACCAAGCAGGACGCCCGTCACTACGAAACGGGATTTGTAGGCTGGGGTCTTGAAGATGCTGGTGCGATAACCGTACTGGCACTGTTCTGCACCAATGATTACATGCTTGTCCTGTTCGATGTCATATACAGAAACAGCCACAGCCACATCCTTGAACTCGACGCCATAAGCACCGATGTTCTGTACGGCGGCAGCACCCACCTCGCCCGGAATGCCCGAGAGATTCTCGATGCCATAGAAGCCACGTTCTACGCACCAATCAACGAGATGATCCCAGCTTTCGCCTGCACCACTCTCCAGAAGGACGACCTCCTCGGTTTGAGAGGTTGGCTTGAATCCTCTGATATTACCATGCAGTACAACACCGTCGTAGTCTTTCGTGAAGAGCAGATTGCTTCCTTGACCGACGCACAGGAAGGGACGACCCTTGACCCTTGGATCATGGAAAATTTCAGAGAGTTCCTCTTCGTTCGAATACTCAACAAGCAGGGAGGCTTTGGCATTCAAGCCAAAGGTATTGAAAGGGCGCAGAGATGCGTTTTCTGTATATTTAATCATGGTTGGTTATATCTATATTTTGGGCGCAAATATAATCATTTTGGCCGACATCTCCAAATTTTGGTCAAAAAAAGAGCCATAAGCGCTTGACTTATGGCCCAATTTTACATTTTATGTGTATTAACTAATAGTCACGATTGTCATTAACAATCAGAGCATCTGCTCGACAGGGAGAACGAAGGCTCGGAGGCCCAGCATAGGTTTGTCTGCATCAATCTTCTTGAGGAGTTCGAAGATAACCGGAACACGGTCGTCTTCGCACACCGACATAATCGAACTGTTCATGCCTGGCCAAGCGTGGCTGCCATAGTGAGGTTCACCACCATTCGAGCCACGGCCCTGGGTATTCTCCCAGCAGGTAAACCCTCGCATCATAGCGCTGTTCAGAGCAGCTAATACGCTGTCACGATGAGCCTGATCGAAAGAAATAAAAACTGCTTTCATTATTCTATAAAGTTTTACTTGTTACGCTTGAAGATATGACGCTTCTTGTTCCACTCACGCTCAACACCGAGTTTATCAGCCCAAGCACGACGTTCAGCATTGATCTTAAAGCCCTGGAAGATACAGTAAACAGAAGGAACGACCACAAGGGTGATGACGGTAGAAACCAACAGACCGCCGATGATGGCGATACCCATTGGCTGCCACATCTCAGAACCCTGACCGGTACCGATTGCCATTGGCACCATACCGAGAATGGTGGTGAGGGTGGTCATCAATACTGGACGCAAACGGCTACGACCAGCAGCAACAACTGCCTGAATAACCGAATAGCCACGTTCACGGAGCAAGTGGATATAGTCGATAAGCACGATACCGTTCTTAACCACAATACCGATCAACATGATGGCGCCCAACATAGACATGATGTTCAGGTCAACGCCTGTAATCCACAAGGCCAATACAATACCTGTAAAGGTGAATGGGATAGAGACGAGCATGATGATGATAGGATCGCTCCATGACTCGAACTGTGCAGCCATGACGATGAAGACGATAATCAAGATCAAGGCACCCAACATACCGAGATCACGGAACGAATCCTGCTGATCCTCGTAGTTACCCGAAACGATGATGCTTGCATCGCCCGAGAGCAAGCCCTGAGCACGCATCTCTTCGATATAAGCCTGACCCTCCTTAACAACAGCACCCATGTTGGTGACTTCTGTATTGACAACGCACTTCACGGTAGTAACACGCTGACGGTCCTTACGCTCGATGGTTGGCAAAGTGAATCGTTCTACAACAGTACCGACATCCTTGACACGAATCTTAGAGCCATTGCTGCCGAACAGAACGATATTCTCGATGCTCTCGATGCTTTCGCGAACCTCTGGGGTATAACGTACAACAATGTCGTACTCCTCACCATCCTCACGGAAGTAAGAGGCAATCGAACCATTGAAGTTGTTACGCAGATACATACCTGCGGTCGAGATGTTCAAGCCATAACGAGCCAACTTCTCACGATCGAAATCAACCTGAATTTCTGGCTGATAATCAGGACGGGAAATAGTGGTCTGTGAAACAGCCAACTCTCCCTTGACCTGGAACTTATCCATGTGTGCACGAAGGATACGAGCCAAGGAATCGGTTTGAGCCAAGTCATAGCCATAAACCTCGAAGTCGGCAGTTGTCTGACCACCCATACCGCCGCTACCACCTTCGGTAACGATCTTCTTCGAAAGCTCTGGATAGAGTTTCAAGTCCTGACGCATCTGGTTACCTACCTCGAACATAGAGATCTTCATCTTACGATCCTTCACCTTATACATAGGGACGTTCATCGAGATGATATGGGTACCATTGTTCTGCATCGAAGCAAAGGTATTGTCGGTATCTGCCTGACCTGTGGTGAAGTTACAAGCCTTGATAACCTTGGTATCAGGGGTACCCCAACGAGTCATCCACATGTTTGCCAACTCGGTAGCAATCTCTTCAGCACGCTGCTGACGTGTACCGATAGGCAACTCCAAGCTGACAGAGACACGAGCCGAGTCCTGCTGTGGGAAGAAGCCGGTACCGATCAGGCCCAGAATAGCTGGCAGAAGTGAACCAATAAAGAAGATGACAATAGCAATTACCATGGTCCAACGATGACGAACAGCCCAGTCAATACGCTTGGCGTACCAGAGATCGAGCTTGTCCAACATGCCACGAACCACAAAGTGATTGTACCAGCGACTGAACCAGGTCTCACGCTTCTTGAGACGAAGCATCAACGAGCAGAGCATTGGGGTGAAGGTCAAAGCCGAAGTGGTAGATACGGTCATGATGATACACATCATCCAGCCCAACTCCTTGAAGAGCACACCCGACATACCGGTCACCATGGTCAATGGGAAGAACACACCAATCATGGTCAAGGTGGAAGCGATTACAGAGATAGCCACCTCGTTGGTACCATGAATAGCTGCCTGCTTCGGATCGGAACCACGCTCAATATGGTTGGTTACGTTCTCCAATACTACGACGGCATCATCGACCACATTACCGATTGCGATGCTCAAGCAGGAAAGCGAAATCATGTTCAACGATGAACCGGTCGCCTTCAGGTAAATGAACGAAGCAATCAATGACAAAGGAATGGTGATAACAATAACGACCACAGCACGCCAGCGTCCGAGGAAGAGGAAGCAGACAACAGCCACGAAGAGCATCGCATAGGCAATAGTCTCCTCAAGGGAGCCGATAGTTGCATAGATATTCTCGGAGGTATTGACAATCACACCCAAAGTAATATCCGAAGGCAACGTCTTCTGAATCTGTGGCAGCATAGCTAAAACCTTCTCGGCAATAGCAACAGAGTTTGCACCAGACTGCTTCTGGACAATGATCATAGCACCACGCTCACCAGAATAACCCTTCGGATCATTCTCGTTGGTGAAGAAAGTGGTTACCTTCTGAGCACGTTCCTCGAGGGTATCCTCTACACGAGCTACATCCTTCAGCTTGATGATCTTGTTACCCTGAGCCGAAATGACAAGGTTCTCCATCTCCTGTGGGTCATTGAACTCACCCTCAACACGAAGGGTATAGGCGTTATTACCCGTATCGAACGAACCACCAGGCACATTGCGGTTCTCGGCCGAAATCAAGCCTGAGATAGCAGCAACTGTAAGGTTGTACTCTTCGAGTTTCTGAGGATCGCAATAGACATAAATCTTACGCTTGGCGGCACCCGAAACAGACACGGTACCTACACCTGCAATACGTGCCAATGGATTGGCTACCTGATCATCCAAGATCTTGTAAAGAGCCGAAGTACTCTCCTTGGCCTGGGCACTGAGCACCAGGATAGGAATCATATCGCTCGAGAACTTGAAAATGATTGGGGTACCTGCCTCATCTGGCAAGGAAGAACTTACCATATCCAATTTATCACGCACATCGTTGGTCAGGTCATCAATATCATAACCATATTCGAACTGCAGCGTAATCAGAGCGTAATTCTCCTTAGATTGCGAGGTAATGTGCTTCAGGTAGTTCACAGAGTTAAGCACATTCTCCAGCGGACGAGTCACATTGTTCTCAATATCCTCGGCCGATGCGCCTGCGTAGGTCTCCATAACCATGATCGTGTTGGTTTCGATATCTGGGAAGAGATCGATAGGCAACTTGCTCAGGCTGAAGAGACCGAATATCGCAATGGCAATAAATACCAGCGAGGTCATAATCGGTCGTTTGACCGAACCTTCATATAATGTCATAATCTATATTCTTTTATTATATTTTAACCACTTACAGGTTACTTTTCCTCCCCATTTATGGGGGAGGTGCCCCCTTGTGGGGCGGAGAGGGTCTTATTGCAGGATGTTGACATCACGACCATCGCTCAAGAGAGTCTGACCAAACACAACAACCTGATCGCCAGCATTGATACCACTCAATACCTCGTAGGTATCGTTAATTCGACGACCCAATTCAACAGTCTTATGATAAGCCTTGCCACCATTGACCACATACACGAAACGCTCGCCCGAACCGGTCTGCTTAACAACAGCCTGATCTGGAACAAGTACATGGTTCACAGTACCAAAGTTCAAGGTTACACGAGCGAACATACCTGGACGCAGACGATGCTTGGCATTGTTGACCAGAACCTCGACCTGGAAGGAACGGGTAGAGGCATTCAAGGTTGGGTAAACGATGCTTACCTTGCCCTCGAAGGTCTCGCCAGGATAGGCATCGACGGTGATATTGCTAATAGGCATTCCTACCTCTACATTGCGGAAATATGACTCGTTAATATCGAGCATCAGCTTGACAGTCGAGATGTTGCTGATGGAAAGGATTGGGCCAGTGGCCATATCGCCAGCATCGTAGTTACGGGCAATGACAACACCATCGCATGGAGCAACCAAACGGGTGTTCTCTGCCTGCAGACGGTAGCTGCGTTCTGCATTGTCAAGTTGCATTTTGGCATTCTCGAAGCTTGTTTCCGATACATTACCAATCTTGTAGAGTTCCTCGGTACGGGCAAAATCCTTACGTGCCTGCTCAATCTGTGCCATGGTATTGGCCAACGAGAGGTCATCGAGCTCGACCAAGAGCTGACCCTTGCTCACGTTGCGACCTACCTCGGTATGAATCTTGCGAATACGCAAGGTCTGTCCCATGATGTTGTTGACCTTATCGGCCACAATGTTTGACGAAAACTCAGCCAGCTGATCAACATCGCTGCTTGCCACATTCTTTACCTTCACATTAACAGCCTCCAAGGCATCGTTGCTCTTGAAGGTGGTTGGTGTCTCCTTGTTGCTCATACAGCTGCTCATCAAAACGGCAGCAACTGCTGAACCAAAAACTAATACTTTCTTCATATTCTTGTTTATTATTTTAACTCAAAACTAAAAACATAAACCATTACTCAGTTATTGCACGACCCAAAGTCTCCTCGAGGGTTGCCTGTGCTGTTACGAAATCGTTGATAGCCTGCACATACTGCAACCAAGCAGATTCGAGGCTCTGTGCTGAAGCATGAACCTCCAACTGGGTAGCAGCACCTAACTCGTAGCTCTTGGCCATGATGTCGTACGAACGCTGTGCGGCGTTGATGGCTGCCTTGTCGGCAACAACCTGCTCAGCAGCAGTTTCGATGCTTGTGAGCGATGAGGTTATAGCCATCTCCAACTGCTTACGTACATTCTCCTGCTGGAGTTCCAGACTTTCAATGGTCAGGTTATTCTGCTTGGACTTCATATACTTGGTACCACCATCGAACAAAGTCCAACTGAGTGCCAAAGTTAAAGCACCAGTAGTCATGTAGTCACCCATCATAAACTGGTTACCAACCGAGAACTGAAGCGCCAAAGTCGGCAAATAACCCAACTTATTGATCTTCTCAGCCATAATCAGCTGACGCTTTTGGCTATCCAACTGCTTGAGGGTGGTATTGTCCTCCAAGTCAGAGTTATCCTTGAGAATCATGAGATCACGGAACAGTTTAGCTTCGTAATCCTTCAAATCGCCTACGAAACGAATTGGTTCGTTGATGTCAACGCCCATCAAAACCTTCAACTGCATTTCAAGCACAGGCAAAGTGTTGCGAAGCATAATGATGTTTGGTTCGATAGCAACCAAGTCTGCATACGCCTTGAGTGTATCGATCTCAGGACGCAAGCCCTGCTTGAACATATTGCGAGTCAACTCGTAGTTTTCGGCCGAAAGTTTATATACATTCTGATAAACCTTATAGCTTTCACGTGTAGCCAAAAGTGAATAATATGCCTTACGTACACTTGAGATGGTACTTACCTTGCTGGCACGAGCTTGTTCGAGAGCTAATTCCACGCCCTCTTGACTTACCTGGATGCTCTTCCACAACTGAGGCACAACCAAAGGCAGGGTAACGGCGCCACTCCAGTTATAGGACCAGTCCTTACCCATTGGAATTTTGTACGATGCTGCACCAAATTGTGGCACATCGGCTTCCGTTCCATTCGCATCTACAATATGCACAACTCCGGTTACACCTGCACTCTGCATCTCAATCTCTGGGATGATCAAACCATGCGAACCAGACACGGAGGCGGAAACGGTTGGAAACAAACCTGTAATAGCCTCCTTCTTGGCATACTTCTTGATTTCGATGGTCTTGTTAGCCACCTGAATGTCGGTGTTCTCGCTCAACGCAACTTCAAGCACCTTGTCCAGATCCATACTGACGCTGTCACTCTGTGCCTTCACGGGACACAGCATGCTACCAGCAGCCAATGTAAGACCCAGGAAAAGTGCCTTGTAATTTCTTTTCATATTTTTTCTCGTTTTATAATGTTATTTTCTTATTATCTCAAAAACGCTTGCAAAGATATACATTATATATAATAATGTGAAATTCCATTCACTCAACCGCTCCCGTTTCTCACTCAATTTTTGTCTGTTTTTGCCTTTTTAAGTTTTTTTAGCACAAAATTCAAACTCAATTGAACAAATTCCCCTATCTTTGCAGCCAATATCCTAGGACCTTTTAGGGTCCGCTCACCCCTAACCCCCTCACCTATCCATGCGCAAGCCGTCGGCATTTCTTTCACTCATACAACGCTATCCACAGTTATTCACTTGGATTTGCATCTATGTGATCTTTTACTTGATTTCATCGTCGCATCAGATATCGTCGGTAGCATTTATCCTAGCCAATATGTCCATTACCCCCATGTTGCTAACCTGGGCTTTGGTTCGGTATATACATGCTCCGAAATTACTGCACAAACACAGAGGTTGGTTCTTTTTTAGCTGCTCTGCTCTACTCGTTGTCTTGTCATATATCTGTGTCGAAGTCGATGATTACGTCTCGCTTGAATTGTACAAGCAGAAGCTTCTTGTCTTTCCGGAGAGGGTCGAAGCTGCCATCAAACGAGGCGAAAACAACACTACCTTCTTACATGCCAAGTACGGATTCCTGTTACTAACCACCCTAGCCATCACGACTATTGTCTGGCTCCTGGACGAACGCAAGCAACTTAACCGACAGCAACGAGAACAAAGAGCACGCATGGAGCTCAAATACCTTCGAGCTCAGATCAATCCGCATTTTCTGTTCAATGCCCTCAACTGCATTTACTCGCTTTCGTTGCTGAAAGATGACAAGGCTCCTGATTCTGTCATGAAACTGAGTGATATGCTGCGCTATGTGACCGACGATTGCCGTTCGGATCTGGTTTCGATGCAGAAGGAGGTTGATTACATCCGCAACTACATAGACTTTCAGCAGATTCGTCTGGAAAATCCCGCCGACATCACGTTCGAGGCAGATATGGCTAACCCCAATTACAAGATTCCACCTATGATTTTCCAGCCCATGGTCGAAAACTGCTTCAAGCATAGCCGCATCATCGACCATCCCGACGGATACATTCATCTGCACCTAAAGCAAAATGAGAAACGGTTGACCTTTGTGGCCGAAAACTCTCTGCCACAAGAACAGCAGATAGCCGAAGATAATGAACGAACCGGCATCGGCCTGCAGAATGTACGACAACGCCTCTCATTGCTATTCCGAGATAAAGCAACAATTGAAATTAACGAAACCGACCATAGTTATCGAATTGAATTATGTATAAAGTCCTGATTGTTGATGATGAGTTTCTGGCCCGAAAGCTACTTCAGGGCTATGTCGAAAAGATTCCAGAACTTGAACTGGTTGGCACCTGCGCCAACATCGCAGAGACCTACAAGGCTCTCAACGAAAAGGAGGTAGACATCCTCCTTCTGGATATCCACCTCCCTGATTTGAGTGGCATGGAGTTCGCCCACACCTGTTCTAAACTACCGGCTGTCATCTTCACCACAGCCTATTCCGAATATGCCCTTGAGAGCTATGAGGTGTCGGCCGTTGATTACCTGCTCAAACCGATCAAGTTCGATCGCTTTGAAGAGGCTATCCGCAAGGCCATGAATCGCAACGGGAAAACCGAGGCCAAAGAACCGGAAAAGCAGATTCCGACTACAATTCAGGAGGCTACCAAAAACCTGGACGACTACCTCATGGTCAAAGCCGACTACAAACTATACAAGATCAATTACGACGACCTGCTGTACATCGAGGGACAACACGAATATGTTTCATTCTATACGAAAGGGAAACGTATCACAGCCCTTTATGCACTCAAGACACTCGAAGAAAAGTTACCGGCCGATCGGTTCGTACGCGTACACAAGTCCTACATTGTATCCATCGACCAGATTCAGGAGATTGAGCAGCTATCGCTCTCGGTGGCCAACACCAAGATTCCAATCGGTGGCAACTACCGCGAGGCTCTCCTGAAGAAATTAGGAGCCAACTGACGCACAAAAGGCGCTGCTACTGCCTGACCCTCTTGATCAGGAAGAAGGTTATAGCGCCGACACACTGAGCCACAGCCGAAAGGTAAAAGACTGACTGATACCCACAATATTCGGCCAAGAGGCCTCCGATAAGGATACCAATGCCAGCTCCTGCATCCCAAGCAGTGAGTTGGGTACTGTTGGCTACACCACGACGACGATCACCTGCAATCGTCACAAACATCATCTGCATAGCAGGAAACATGTGTCCGTTGCCATAACCGACAATCGCAGCTGTGACATAATATGCCCATGGCTGATGAATCAAAGCAAAAAGCAGGAAACCGAAAGCAGAGATACAGATACCCTCCGCACAATTGTGCCAGATTCGGCCCTTACGGAGTTGGCGGCTCCCAGTCAATCGCGAGATAATCAAACCACAGCTCAAAATCGCAAAGAACAAACCGGTATTTCCCGTTACAGCAGGATTCAACTCTCCATAGATGGCCAGATAAGTGGCTATCAAGGTATAAGCCATACCATAGCACGATTGATTCAGAGCTAATGGCCAAGCCTCGACCAAGAAGAGTTTTCTCAACTCCATCTTTCCACGCACAGGACGGGTAGCTACTGGGAGTTTGATGGTTGCATCGATCACAAAGCCAAGAAAGGCAACCAGCATCGACAAACCGAACAACAAATCGAAGTTATGCGTTTGGTGGAAGAGCCACAATCCAATGGTTGGAGCTATTGCTGTAGCCAGATTATTCGATAAACCATAGTAACCAATACCCTCTGCCCGACGACTCAAGGGGAGCACATCGATCGCCACGGTACTATTGGCAACACTCGTCGAACCAAATGGCACACCATGCAACGTACGAACGACAGCAAAGAGCAGCAAGGTCCCTGCAAGAATATAACCTGCAAAGAAGGCGAACAAGAGGAACCATGAAACCACCAATACCTGCTTGCGTGGCAAAGTATCGACCAGGAAGCCACTTCCAGCACGACTGATCATCGCCATCCAGGTATAACCACTCAGGACAACGCCGATCACTTCGCTTGTGGATTGAAACCTATCGCTCAAGTAGATAGGCAACAATGGCACCACCAACATAAACGAAAAGAAGAGCATGAAGTTTGCACTCCATGCCTTCAGATATTCGGGATTCCATAGAGAGACCCTCTCCCCGTCCCTCCCCCTTAATTGGGAGGGTGAGAAAGAGTCACTACTGGAGGACGCTATTTTTTTCACTACTTTCGTATAAAACTCCCCTCCCCATTATGGGGGAGGGTTAGGGAGAGGGTCTTATCTTTTTACTTATTTGCCTTAACCCACTTGAGTGCGTTCACAAAGATCTCAATCCAAGGTGTTACCTCGTCGTTCTTGTGATCCTGTGGATAGTAACCGCACTGCCATGGGAACATACAACGCTCTGGGTGTGGCATCATGGCAAGATGACGGCCATCAGCAGAACAGATACCTGCCAAGCCCTCTGGAGAACCGTTAGGGTTTGCAGGATAAGCAACATAACCATACTTGGCTACGACGTTGTAATCCTCGATGGTCTTGCCTGCTGGCAAACCGAACTTACCCTCACCATGTGCAGCCCAAACACCGATACGAGAACCGCCCAATGAACCGAGCAGAACGCTGTTGTTCTTTGGCACACGCAATGAGACGAAGTTGCTCTCGAACTTATGACTATCATTGTGCAACATGTGAACACGTTCTGGGTTCTGTGCTGCCTTGAGGATATCTGGGTTCTTGGCATCCAGATTAGAACCAACAAGACCCAACTCAATCATCAACTGGCAACCGTTGCAGATACCCAACGAGAGGGTGTCAGGACGTGCATAGAAGTCCTGAAGAGCCTTACGTGCCTTCTCGTTGTAGAGGAAGCCTGCAGCCCAACCCTTGGCTGAACCCAATACGTCGGAGTTAGAGAAGCCGCCACAGAAGACGATCAAGTTGACATCCTTCAAATCCTCACGACCAGAGATGAGGTCGGTGATGTGGACATCCTTTACATCGAAGCCAGCGAGGTACATTGCATAAGCCATCTCACGCTCTGAGTTAACACCCTTCTCGCGAATGACAGCAGCCTTGATACCCGACTTACCCTTGCGGTCAGGAGTGATGCCATATTGAGCCATCTTGCCAGTGAACTTGGCTGGGAACTGATAGTAGATAGGCTGCTTCTTGTAGTTGGCGAAACGCTCGTCGGCCTTCTCAACACCACTCTGCTTGCGATCCAGAAGGTGTGAAGACTCGTACCAAACGTCGCGCAAAGCATCGATATCGAAGTCCTGAGTAAACTCACCCTTGCGAACATTTACAGTACGTTCCTCGCATGGATAACCAATCTTAGCAACAGCTACACCAGCCTTCTCCATCAACTTCTCGAATGCCTTGGTATCCTTGACCTGAAGGATGACACCAGGATTTTCGGCAAAGAGGATCTTGACGAGATCCTCCTCTGCCAAATCGGTCAGGTTGATACGGAGACCACCCTCAGTATTGGCAAAACACATCTCGAGCAGAGTGGTCAACATACCACCAGCCGAGATATCGTGACCAGCCAGGATCAAATCAGACTTGATTGCCTCCTGAACTGCATCGAATGCATCAGCAAAGTAATCTGGATTAACAACGGTTGGAACGCTGTCACCCACCTTGTTCATTGTCTGAGCCAAAGCAGAACCACCCAGACGATGCTCGCAGAACGAGAAGTCAACGTAGTAAATTGCAGTGCTCTTGTCGAGTTGAACAACAGGAGAAACAACCTTGCGGACATCAGTAACCTCACCGCCACCAGAGATGATGACACAACCAGGACTGATCACCTTCTCACTGGTACCGTCAGACTTGTTATACTGCTGGGTCATTGAGAGAGAATCCTTACCGGTTGGGATATTGATGTTTAGATCGATAGCGAAATCAGAAGCAGCCTGGACTGCAGCATACAGACGAGCATCCTCACCCGCATTACGACAAGGCCACATCCAGTTAGCCGAGAGGGAAACGCCCTGCAAACCACCCTTAAGTGGAGCAAAGACGATGTTGGTCAAAGCCTCGGCAATAGCCATAACAGAACCGGCAGGTGCATCAGCCAAAGCAACAGCTGGAGCGTGACCGATAGAGGTTGCGATACCAGCCTTGCCACGATAGTCCATGGTGAGAACACCACAGTCAGACAATGGCAACTGGAGCACACCCTGACACTGCTGACGGGCAATACGGCCAGTTACGGAACGGTCTACCTTGTTGGTCAACCAATCCTTACAAGCAACGCTCTCCAAACGGAGCACATTATTAATATAAGTGTTCAACTCATTGCTGGTAGCAACAACAGGCTGATACTTATGTTCAACGGTATTATCACGCATGTAAGTCTTTGGTGCATGACCGAACATGTCTGCCAACGAGAGGTCGATAGGCTTAACACCATCAGCCTGCTCAAAGGCGAAACGCATATCGTTGGTAGCCTCACCAATTACATAGAATGGAGCACGTTCACGCTCAGCAATCTTGCGGCAGTAGTCGATGGCCTCGTCCTTGATGAGGAAGCCCATACGCTCCTGACTCTCGTTACCTGCAATCTCCTTAGCGCTCAAGGTTGGATCACCAATTGGGAGCTTGTCCATCCAGATCTTACCACCAGTAGCATCAATCAACTCCGAAAGACAGTTGATGTGGCCACCTGCACCATGATCGTGAATAGATACGATTGGGTTATTATCGCTTTCACCGAGGGCACGAACCACGTTGTATGCACGTTTCTGCATCTCTGGGTTAGCACGCTGTACAGCATTGAGCTCAATACCTGAGGCATACTTACCGGTGTTTACCGAAGAAACGGCGCCACCACCCATACCGATGCGGTAGTTATCACCACCGAGGAGGACCACCTTCTCGCCAGGCTCAGGCTCACCCTTGAGGGCATCACGCAACTTACCATAGCCGACACCACCAGCCAGCATGATCACCTTATCGAAACCATACTTTGGCTTGTTGTCGCCCTGCTCATCGCTCTCGAACTCATAGGTCAGCAAAGAGCCGCATACGAGAGGCTGACCGAACTTGTTACCGAAATCAGAAGCACCATTTGAGGCCTTGATCAAAACCTGCTCAGGAGTCTGATAGAGCCATGGACGGGCAGCCATGCCGTTCTCCCAAGTCTTCTTCTCGTCGTTGCGAGGATAAGAGGTGATATAGACAGCAGTACCAGCGATAGGCATAGAGGCCTTACCACCACCCATACGGTCACGAATCTCGCCACCAGTACCGGTAGCAGCGCCATTGAATGGCTCGACGGTAGTTGGGAAGTTGTGGGTCTCAGCCTTGAGCGAGATAACCGACTCATATTCCTTCACCTCATATTCAGAAGCGGTAGTTGGATCCGATGGAGCGAACTGCTCACAAACCGGGCCACGGTTGAATGCGACATTATCCTTGTAGGCAGAAACGAGTTCGCCTGGATGCTCCTTCGAGGTAAGCTTGATCAGATTGAAGAGGCTGCTTGGCTTCTCCTCACCATCGATGATGAAAGTACCACCGAAGATCTTGTGACGGCAGTGCTCTGAGTTCACCTGGCTGAAGCCGAAAACCTCACTATCGGTCAATGGACGACCGACGCGGGCACTCACTTCATTCAAATACTTGATCTCTTCAGGCGAGAGGGCAAGACCCTCCTTCTTGTTGTACTCCTCGAGGTTCTCGATATAAACGATTGGATCTGGCTGCTTGTCGATGGTGAAGCAATCCTGACCGACGCCATCATAGAGGCGCTGGAGCATTGGGTCGAAGGAAGCATTCTCGTCCTTAACCGGGAAATACTCCTCAATACGCAAAATGCCTTTGAGACCCATGTTCTGAGTAATCTCAACGGCATTAGTACTCCAAGGTGTAATCATTTCACGACGTGGGCCCACATACCAACCCTTGAGGGCGGTCTCCTGAAGAAGAGAGGCATCACTGAAGAGCCAGCACAAACGGCTGGTCTCATCTGCATCGAGCTGATGATCGATAGCAACGGCAAGTACCGTGTTCGAAGGCTGCTTGAAGAAAAAAACCATTAGAATGATGAGTTTTTAGAATTATTTTGATGTAAAAATATATCCTTAAAATAAACGGAGAAGTGCATAATTTGCGGACTAAATGCGCCATTTCCCTATTTACGGGTGCAAAAATAATAAAAAAATCCTAAACAAAAACACAAAATTAAAAAATTATGACTATCTTTGCCGAAAAATTAACGAAATCTTAAAATCCGTCAACTACAAACAACAATGGAGGACCTCTTCACAATCACCACACTTACCCTTTTGTGGGGTTTGGTGTTCGGATTGCTTATCTCGGCGCCTATGGGACCGACTGGCATTTTGGTGATACAGCGCACCCTCAACAAGGGGTGGCTTCCTGGTTTGTTTACGGGGTTAGGTGCCGTCTTGAGCGATTTATTCTACGCTATTCTTTCGACCTTTGCCGTCAGTTTGATCGTCAATTGGATTGAAACTTCCCAGATATATTTGCTTTTTGCCGCAGGTATCCTGATTGCGTTCTATGGTATTTACCTTTGGAACAGCAACCCAGCTTCCGCATTAAACAGCAAGGAGACCGCCAATCCGAAGATGCCTTTGGAAGTACGTGCCATGCAGAAGCTCCCCGGTTGGAGTTTGATGAAGTATTTCTTCTCGGGTTTTGGTCTGACCGTCAGCAATCCGGCCATCGTCTTCTTCTTCCTGATGCTCTTCTCGCGTGTCGGCTTCATCTTCGAGGCTGCCGAGGACATCTGGTTGGGATTCTATCTGATCTTCTTTGCAAGTATCGCAGGTGGTGCTGTATGCTGGTGGCTGCTCATCACCTGGCTTATTAACAAGGTACGTAATCACTTCAAGGTTCGTACCCTCAAGATAATCAATCGTTCCATTGCCGTCATTATGTTCATCATTGCCTTCTGGGGCATCGGCAATGGCATATTTCAGTTGGCTAATAGCTAATGGCTACTGGCTATTAGCCTACATTTAGAATAACAATAATCTTCAACAGGGAAATCCGGTGTGAATCCGGAGCTGTCCCGCAACTGTAAGTGGCTGTACCACAAGTCAGAATGCCTGTTGTCGGAAACAAGTACAAACATCCGCGATCGACGGAACGTGCTTATGCTTATTACTTCACTTTGTTGTGTATTGCTTTCGGGCAATGTCACAGCCGACACTTTAGACACCTACTCCATCCAAGAGGTGGAAGTAGTTCAGGAACAGAGGTTCAGGGAGGTCTTGCCAGCACAGAAACTGGAGAAGGATCACCTTGAACGTCTCAACGTGTTGTCTGTGGCCGATGCATTGCGCCATTTCTCCGGACTGCAGATCAAAGACTACGGAGGTATCGGAGGCATCAAGACCATCAATGTCAGAAGTATGGGCAGCCAGCACACAGGCATCTTCTACGATGGCATCGAACTGGGCAATGCGCAGAACGGGCAAATCGATCTCGGGCTGCTCTCGATGGAGAATATCGAATCCGTGAGTCTCTATCAGGGTCAACGCAGTGCCATCTTTCAGACCGCCTCTGACTTCGGACATGCAGGAACGGTTTACCTGCGTACTCGCGTACCATTATTTAATATAGGAGAAAAACGACATCTGCGCATCAAGACGCAGTATGGATCAAGCGACCTTTTCCGACTCACGGGTCTTTGGGAACAAAAGCTCTCGGACCGTCTCTCGCTCTCCATGCACATCGAAGGATTGACTGCCAGTGGCAAATATCCCTTCCGCTACCGACGTCTCAACTACGACCATTCCGTTGCTTACGACACTACCGCCACACGTCACAATGGTGATGTGCAGTCTCTATTGGCCGAAGCGAACCTGTTTGGCAGGTTCAACCAAGGTCATTGGAGCGCCAAAGCCTATACCTTCCATAGCAATCGCGGCATCCCTGGAGCCATTGTCAACAATGTTTGGCGACGTGGTGAACGGCAATCAGATCAGAACCATTTCATCCAGGGACAATGGCAGCGGGATTTTGCCTCCCGTTACAGCATGCGTATCCAGGGCAAATATGCCAATTATAGTACCCACTACGTAAACCGGGACAGCACACAGTTCATGGCTGACAACCGCTACAATCAACAGGAGGGCTATCTCTCGACCAGTCATGTCGTGGAGCTAACCGACTGGTGGAGTGTTTCAGCTGCGCTTGATTACCGGTTCAATGGATTGGACAGCGATGCCCATACAATCTCATCCGCCCATCGGAACCAGCTTCTCTCGGCATGGGCCACTGCCATCTCCTATGGCGGATTCAGTGCACAGGGCAGTTTATTACACACTTTCGCTCTCGATGACAAATCTCAATCATCGTTCATCAATCATCGTTCATCGAAACTTACTCCGGCCCTCTTTGTTCGATGGAAGGCACTCTCCGATCTCTCGCTTCATGCCTATGCCAAGCAGAGCTACAGATTACCCACCTTCAACGATCTCTACTATACCGATATGGGCAACGCCTTGCTGAAACCCGAAACTATCCGACAGTATGACCTCGGACTCAACTGGAGATTCCTGAAAGCCGACTTCTATCACAATCGCGTACACAACAAGATTGTAGCCTATCCCAAAGGACAGCAGTTCCGTTGGACGATGCTCAATCTGGGAGAGGTCGAGATCAATGGCATAGACCTCACTCTGCAACAGGACTTCCAGGTCCATCGTTTAGGCATCCATGCAATGGCACAATACACGTGGCAACAAGCCATCGACATCACCTCTGCACAGGATTCCTATTATCGGGATCAGATTCCTTACGTTCCCGAACATAGCGGCTCAGCAACGATGGAATTCGATTGGAACCAGCGCTGTTTTCTCTCCTACCATTTCAACTATGTCGGCGAACGGTATTCGCAGCAGGAGAACATCCGATACAATCATCTCCAGCCGTGGTACACTTCGGATCTGAACCTGCAGTACCACCATCCGCATTTCCGGGTGGCCGTCGAAGTCCTCAACCTCCTCGATCAGCAGTATGACGTGATAGCCAACTATCCGATGCCCGGTCGCAATTTCCGATGTACATTATGCGTAATTCTTTGACGAAAACAGTAACGATGACGTTGACGATGACGTTGACAATGTTATCTTCGTGCCGCGAAGATGAGTTTGTCGTGTACGAAGATCAACAGCCTGTCGCTGCACACTCGGACAAGAGCTACAGCGGATTGTATCTGTTGAATGAGGGCAACATGGGCAGTAACCATTGCACACTCGACTATCTGGACTTTGCCACCGCAATCTACCACCGCAACATCTATGCCCAGCGCAATCCATCGACGGTCAAAGAGCTAGGCGATGTCGGCAACGACATGCAGGTGCATGGCTCCCAGCTTTGGATCGTAGTCAATTGCTCGAACAAGGTCGAAGTCTGTCTTCTGAACGATGCCAGTCGTATCGGACTGGTAAACATCCCCAACTGTCGCAATGTCATCTTCAACGGTGACTACGCCTATGTCAGTTCCTTTGTCGGTCCTGTCTCGCTCACAGCCAAAGCACAGCAAGGCCGGATATACAAGGTCAACACACACACCCTGCAGGTCGTAGATTCCGTCACCGTCGGGTTCCAGCCCGAAGAGATGGGCATCATCGGCGATCGACTCTATACGGCTAACAGCGGTGGCTATCTGCTCCCCACCTATTCAAGCACCCTCAGCCAGGTCAGCCTCAAGACCTTCAAGGAGGAGCAACAAATCACCATCGGAGTCAATCCGCATCGCATCGAGACCGACCATTACGGACAGCTTTGGGTATCATCGCGAGGCAATTATGCCGACATACAGCCAGCCCTCTATTGTCTTTCGGCCGATGCAGAGGGGATGCTGACCGTAACCGACACGTTCAAAGTAGCCGTTTCCGACATGCAGATGGTGGGAGATACACTCTGGTATTTCGGGGCACATTGGGACAGCAGACAACAGACCAACAGTGTCCAATTCGGCATGATCGACGTTCGCACCCATCAAGCCATTAAGACCTCCTTGTTCGACGACTGCCACATTGCACAGATGGCCGTTCCATACGGATTGCTGGTCAATCCCATCCACAAGGATTTCTACCTGATGGATGCCCGCAACTATGTCTCCAGCGGACAACTGTTGCACTTTCTCAAAGATGGCACGTTCGACTGGAAAGTCTGGACCGGAGACATCCCTTCACGTGGCGTATTGGTGGAGATCGATCCAGGAATCGGCACCAACCCATCCGATACTACCGCATCTCATCCCTACATCGCCAAGGTCGACGAATATGTCCCTGCACCGGGACAGTTCATCAACACACTGCCGCAATATGTGCCTGGCGACAATGCTTCGACCATGGCCGAAAAATGCACCCAAGCGCTGGCGAACAATGCCGGCGGACTGGTTTCGTTAGGAGGATTCGGCGGCTATCTGACCTTCCATTTCGACGAAGCAGTCAGGAATGTGGCAGGACGATGTGACTTCCGCATTTTCGGCAATGCACATTCTTCCAGTAGCGAACCCGGTATCGTGATGGTTGCCATCGACATGAACGGGAATGGCCTGCCCGACGATGCATGGTACGAATTAGCCGGCAGTGCGGATCAGGACAGCATCGGACGCCTGCATTATGGCTACGAGATAACCTACCGTATCGATAGTCTGCAGGCTATTCCATGGAGCGACAATCTGGGTCGAACCGGCACCATCAACCGCAATTCGTTTCATACACAAGAGTACTACCCACAGTGGTTAGCATCGCCACTCACATTATCGGGCACATTACTTCCGCCCAATGGCCATGATCAGAGCGGCCAAGGGACCTATTGGGTAACAAACGCCCTACGATACGGTTAT
Source organism: Bacteroidales bacterium (assembly GCA_045627865.1). Lineage (GTDB taxonomy): Bacteria > Bacteroidota > Bacteroidia > Bacteroidales > UBA3663 > Liminaster. The sequence continues at coordinate 39,787 of JAZQOK010000005.1, read as the reverse complement.
GTAGACAATCTCCCCAACAGCGACCTCGAGGGTTGCAGCTTCGATCTGGATTGGGCGGTTCACCCCATCACTCGCCAAAGAGTACATCTGACCCATGCCGATTTCATTCGCATTTATTCAGCCCAGAACCAGCAATGCGGATGGCTCGGAGAAACCAGCACAGAGGTCAGTGGTGCAGAAATCATCAATACATCTATATATTAATCAACTTAAAATCAAACAAAGTATGAAGAAATTCTTTCTCGCTGCAGCATTGCTTAGTAGCATGACTGCATTTGCTCAGGTAACCGTCGATTTCGAGGACATCGTTCTCAAAGCCGACACTTTCGACAATGGAGCCTCCCTCAATGGAGCAGACTTCGTATCCGGTGGCTTCGTCTTCACTAGCGACTATCACTCAGCAGGCGACTATTGGGACGGATTCTCAATCTCAACCCAAACATCTACCGAGTTCAAGGGATTGCAGGATCAGTATAACTCTTGTGTCGGTTGTGGTGCTGACAGCTCAAAGACCTATGCCGTTTATTACCACAGCGCATGGGCAGACAAGACTCTGAACATCACCCAAGCCGAGGGTAAGCACTTCACTCCACAGAGCATCGCTTTGACCAATGCAGCCTATGCTTTCAGTTCTATGCTGCATGGTGACTCTTATGCCAAGAAGTTCACTGAGAAGGATTGGTTCCAGCTCCACATCATCGGCAAGAAGAATGGAGCCGTCACCGACACCGTAACCGTTGATCTGGCAAGCGAAGGTTGGATCATCTTCACCTGGAAGCAGATTGATCTCTCTGCCCTTGGCGAAGTAGATTCCATCGTGTTCGACATGAACAGCTCCGATTCTGGCCAGTGGGGCATCAACACGCCTGCTTACTGTTGCTTCGACAACTTCGTGGCTACTATAGGTTCAACCACCAGGACCATTTCCGCCCCTGCTCCTAAGTCTGCCACCATCTCTGCCATCTACAACATCGAAGGTATCGAGCAGAGCCAGCTCAATCCGGGAGTCAACCTCGTCCGCCTGTCTGACGGTTCATTGACCAAGATTTACAAGTAAAAGAAAAGGCTCCGATTGGAGCCTTTCTTTTATCTTTTACGTAATGCACAGTGGCTATCGCCGCAGCAACTGCAGGACCCGCAACCGGGATTCCTGCGGTTCTTTTTTATGATATATAGAACCGTAGCGACAAAGGCGGCAAGTACAACCACTAACAATAGTACACTCTGAGCATTCATCCCGTTAACCTTTATGCAATAAAACTAAACAGGAATGCAATCAGCCAAGCGATGCCACACTGAAGGAGCACCGTAAATAGCGCGTAATGATTGCCCAATTCTCGACGGATGGATGCCACAGCTGCAACGCATGGGGTGTAGAGCAACGAGAAGACCAGGAAACAGATGGCAGCTGAGCGAGATAGTATCTCGGTGATTGGTTGCCCTGCCGAAAGAGTCTCCATGGTACTAACCACGCTCTCCTTGGCCATAAAACCAGACACGAGAGCCACAGTCATACGCCAATCGCCGAAGCCAAGCGGTTCAAAGACAGGAGAAACAAAGCTGGCAATAACAGCCAGAATGGAATCCTTTCCGGTTGGATCAACCATCTGCAACTGGAAGTTGAAGTTCTGCAGGAACCAGATAACAATCGATGCTACAAAGATGACCGAGAAGGCACGCTGGATGAAGTCTTTGGCCTTCTCCCATAACAGCATCCCCACATTCCTCATGCCTGGCATACGGTAGTTAGGCAGTTCCATCACAAAAGGCATTGCCTCACCACGCAAGAAGAAAGTCTTGGCCACAATGGCTACAATCACACCCATCAGGATACCCAGCAGATAGAGACCCGCCATGACAGCCCACGACCATTCACCAAAGAATGTATCTGCAATAAATGCATAGATAGCCACCTTGGCAGTGCAGGACATGAAGGGAGTCAACAGAATCGTCAGACGACGGTCTCGTTCCGAAGGCAACGTACGCGAAGCCATAATCGAAGGAACAGAACAGCCGAATCCAATCAACATCGGAACGATACTACGGCCCGACAGACCAATGCGGCGCAAAAGTCGGTCAGTAACAAAAGCAATTCGAGCCATGTAACCACTATCCTCCAACATACTCAGGAAGAAGAATAGCAACACAATCATCGGCACGAAACTGAGTACAGATCCGACGCCTGCAAAAGCACCATCAATGAGCAGGCTATGGACCGCATCATTGATATTCCATTGGGTCAACAAGGCATCAGTCGAAGCGGTAACACTTTCGATTCCCTCTTCAAGTAATTCCTGCAACCAGGCACCAACACTCTGGAATGTCAGCCAGAAAACCAGACAGATAATCACAAAGAATGCAGGCAAAGCAGTCCATCGGCCCGTCAGGATTTTATCAATATGGAGACTGCGCAGATGTTCACGGCTCTTGGTTGGCTTGACCACCGTATTACGGCAAAGACGTCGTATAAAAGTATAACGCATCTCAGCCATCGCAGCTGCAGCATCGAGGCCACGCTCCTGCTCCAGCTGATCCAGGATATGTTGTACCGTTTCAAGCTCATTCTGGCTCAGATGCAAAGCCTCGATGACCTTCTGGTCGCCCTCAACCACCTTGCTGGCAGCAAATCGGAGAGGCAGATTAGCCACTTCGGCATGATCCTCGATCAAGTGCATCACAGCATGCAGGCAACGATGTACTGCACCGCCATGATCCTCTGGACTACAGAAATCCTGACGACGAGGGGCCTCCTGGAAGTGCGCCACATGCATCGCATGGTCAATCAACTCCGTAATACCTTCATTCTTTGCGGCAGAAATAGCAAGAACCGGGATTCCCAGCATCGACTCCATCTTGTTGATTCGGACGGTTCCGCCGTTGCCCTCCATTTCATCCATCATATTGAGGGCAAGAACCATCGGGATACCCAGCTCCATCAACTGCATGGTGAGGTAGAGGTTTCGTTCAATGTTGGTCGCATCAACGATATTGATGATGCCCTGAGGATGCTCGTTGAGAATAAAATCACGGGAGACGATCTCCTCGCTGGTGTAAGGAGACAAACTATAGATACCCGGCAGGTCAACCACCTCAGTACCTGTCGTTCCACGGATCTGGCCACTCTTACGGTCCACCGTCACACCCGGGAAGTTACCCACATGCTGGTTTGCACCCGTCAGTTGATTGAAGAGGGTGGTTTTGCCGCAGTTCTGGTTTCCAGCCAGAGCAAAGGTCAGTAAAGTATCTTTGGGCAACGGATTCTCCAAGGCACGCTCCTCGGCAGTACGGTGAGCCTCGCCCAAACCAGGATGCGGAAGGTTTTCCGGCTCGATGTAGTCCAATTGAGGCTGAGCCAAGTCACGGGTAACCTCAATATGTGAAGCGTCGGCCAATCGGAGAGTCAATTCATAACCGTGCAAACGAATCTGAATTGGATCGCCCATAGGAGCGAACTTCACGACCGTCACCTCGACCTCAGGGATTATGCCCATATCCAGGAAATGCTGACGGAGCGCACCATCGCCTCCTACGGCAATAATGCGCCCCGTCTGCCCTATCTTTAAGTCACGTAAAGTCATATTCAATAAATTTCTACGTGCAAAGATAGTGTATATTTCAATATGTCGGTTATTTTTGAATTAAAAATACCTACTTTTGGGGATGAGCACCTAATTATTTTGAAGATTTACCTCGCAGAATAAGCTGACCAGCCTCTGGATGGGTTACACGACGGCCCTGCAAATCATAATGCAGTACTCCTCGGCGCTCCCAATCCTTGAAGGTAGCCTCCTCTGTATCAAATACCAGTTCCTCGATGCCAGAAGGGCCGTCGGTACCTCCGAGGTTCAATCCCTTGTCATAGCCCAGGAACAGATCATCGATACCGTGCAGATTTGCTGCATCAATGCTCGGACGGTTCATGCGGAAGAGGGCATTTCCTCCATCCGGATAGCGTCCGACGCTCTGGTTGTACTCACAGACATCATAGACCAACGCATCGACGAAGCCCTTCATCTCTGGATGCGAAGCGAAGTAAGATGCATTGTTTGCCTCAAACTGCTCCGAAGAATAAACCAGCACAAGAGCATCCTTATCATTACCCAGCTTGAATCCTGTATGGATCTGAACGGTTGGCTCCAGCTTGTCAGCCCATACCACCAATCGACCACCGGCTGGAATACGTGTATCGTCGGCGAAGTTACCGGCAATCTGGTACTTGGTTGGTTTATCGGCATTATCGCTCACATAAAGGCCAGCCACATCCAGTTCCACATCGCTGTTGTTATAGAGCTCAATCCAGTCATTCTTCTTGAAGTACTCGTTGACATAGACGTCATTGGCAGGGCTAACCTCGTTGACACGGATTGGATAAGCGAGGGCTGACGCAAGCTGAGCGATTGGTTCGAAGCAGGACTGAAGAGTAACCGTTGATGTTCCCAGCGTATAAACACTATCCGTGCTGACAAAAGAGTTATTCGAAACCTGCTGGTAAGCCAACGAGGCATCCCAATAGATGTCGGTCGAAGTAGCACTGTTGTTATGAACCTCGACGCAGATGGTATTCGATCCACTCTTGAAGAGGCTCTTGTTCAACGTCATTGTACCGCTGTCTGGATTATCGTTGGCGTAAGTCGAAGCATACGAACTGTAAGTGACCGTACCACTTGGCATATTGTATCGACCCGCCTCCTTGCCATTAACATAGACAATGAAGCCATCATCGACCGTATAGGTCAAGATTAGATCCTGCTGTATCTGGTTAGTCGTCAAGTTAAACGTCTTGCCGAAATAATAGCACGACTTGTTGCTTGAAAGCGATGTAGATACGGTCTTTCCATAGCCCAATGGAGCTCTTCCACTCGAGTACGAGCTCATGCCATTATACCAGCTCTTTCCATCGAGCGAACCCTGATCATAATAATTCCAGGTCGTTCCCTTGGCGAAGACTTCAATGGTATTAGACGAAGCATCCGAACCGGTCCAACCAACAAATCGGTAACCGGCAGGAGCCATTGCCTGAACCTTGACATTTCCGAACAGTGTACCGGAGAACTTTCCTGTAGGAACCTCCTGATTGTTAATCCACAAACGGGCGTTCTCCAGATTCGAAGAGAGGGTCACCTTACGTCCCTGCGACAAACCGAAATAGCTCTGCAGGTGGTTCACCAGGTTCATCTGACGTGAAGCAGAGAGAGCATTACAAAGATCATTAGCTGTATTGTTACAACTTCCATATTCAACGGCAAGCGCACTGTTGGTAATATCCTTCATCTCAGTAATAATCTGTCGGCAACGATTCGGTTCGAAGACAGAACCAGCCACCAGACAATAGGCATCGCAGAAACGCTTCTTGAACTCAGCGTTCTTGATCATATTGAGGAAGATGGTCACGAACTCAATCTCTTCATTATATCGTTGACCGGTGATATCATTTCCATATTCATCGATACCATACAACAAATCGAAGGTATAGTTCTGCTTCCATTCGAAGGTACTGAGTGGTGTCGTCGTTGCGAAAGTGCCATCCAGGTCAAACAGGACAAAGTGGAACTTACCGGCAGGATGACCATTCTCATCATCGCGGAAGGCACGGAAGCCCTTCACATTATTCTGAGGCCAATCGGTGCCGCCCAGATAGAACTCCACCGCCATGTAGTTGATATACTCCTCGATATCTACCAGGCTATCGCAGATATACTGATAATCGGCAGGATTTGAGCCACAGGTCTTGCTCTTCTCGTACCAGAGGTTGAAAGCATCCTTTGTACCCGACTTCTGCACATAACCCGAATCCGGACTCATCTCAAACTGATCGATGAAATCGGTATCGATGCCATAGTTGGCAAAAGCATTATGTTTGTTGTTAGTTTCTCGCATGTTCAGCATCTGACGATAGACGCCATTGATGAAAACATGCACAGGTTGCCAGGCCTGACCATCCATATAGAGGCCCGAACGACGAACAATCTCCTGCAAGGCAGCATCCTTCAAACGGGCGCCATAATCATTACCGCCATTGCGAAGTTGGAGTGACTTGTTGCGGATGTATGGTTTGCTGTCGAAGAAGGCATAATCCAAGTTTCCTGCACCATACACCTTATTGGCCTTAAGCTTGAATGAATGGGGAGTCCAGGCACGACTCCAACCACCACACATCTCGAAATCAACGAGCTGATTGAAGACGGCATGGTAGTCGGTACCATTCTCCCCTGGAACGAAATACTCGAAGTTCACGGCACGCTCCCACTCCATGTTCCAGTTGCAGGCTCCAGACTGTCCATTGCCCGGACGACCATTGCCAGACCCCTTCACATAAACGCCATACTCGCTGCCCATAAGGTCATCATTATTGGCGACAACGCTCACTACAGGGGCCGTGTAATTGGCATTATTATATATATAGGTACGCGTAACAACCTCACTCGGGAGTTTACCCTCCTCAAACAGACGGAAACGATAGATGCTGGTCGAGGCAACCGAGAACGATTTTTTGCTTGCACTCGACGATGTATTGTAATAAACAAGCGAGGTGCTGAGATTTGGCGTCGATCCGTCGGTAGTATAAGCCAGTTGGCAGCCAGCAGGCACATCTACCGAGAAGGAGAACGAGCCCGTAAAGAAACCGCCGTCACGGCTCACAACAGGCGACTCAAGCTGTTCTGTGCACCATGTAGAGAAATTATTGCATGCTTCTGGCGAAGGTTTCCCCGTCATGGACCAGGTAGTACCGCCATCTTGAGTACGTGCATACGAGACACGCGAAACCATAGCCGGATAATCCTGTCGGGTGACCTCTGTTCCCTTGTCATTGCAGATAATGATTGTACCGCCATCCTTACTCAACTTGAATGAGACCTGCTTTGGAGCCTCTCCATATCGGGTATTGTGGTCAAACCAGAGGTTACGGAAGCCCTTACCTGGAATAGATCCGAAGTTTGATGGAAGACGGAAGCTATGTCCCTTAGCATCCTTGATGTATGCATTATTCAACGAGACAGCAATTTCGCCAGGGTTATAGAGTTCTACCCAACCTCCGTAATTGAACGACGGATCGATAAACTGATCAATATTAGCCGTCTGAATCTCGTTGATGACAACCGTCGAAGCCGTCATCTCTGCACTTGCCACCGTCAATGTAATCGAAGCAGAGAGTCCCGACTCGGTATCTTTGCAGGTAATAACAGTCTTTCCATTGTTGATGGTGCGTACCAGTCCCTCCTGACTGACAGCGGCGACCGAAGTATTGCTACTAGACCAAACCAGTTTGTATTTGAGCGAAGGAATATTGTCTGGTGTAAAGTTTGGCTTCAAAGTGTAGGATTCCCCCTTGCCCAGGCTTAATGTCGATTGATCAAAAGAAATCGATGTCAGTTTCTGAGGAGTAGTATAATACTCCAGCTTCCAATTGGTAAAAATACACCAGTTTGAATTGACATAAACATCGTTGGAAACACCAATGCGGAGGGTTCCGTTCGTAACATTCACCTCCAGGGCATTGTTATAACGGTCCTCGTCAAAGAAGGAACGTGCACATGACATCGAATTCGGGATATAGCCGTAGCCCATCTGGACAGCGCCATTATACCAATAGGTCGAAATCTCAGAATAGATGCTTTTCAGCAAAGTCTTGGAAGAGTTGGCATACAGGTAGGCAGTCAATTCATCTCTGCCCTGCACATAATTATTATATTCAGCGGTAGAGTAGTTTCCGATGCGGTAGAAACCCTGCAGACTGATGCGATATTTGCCATTCTCCAGACCGCTTATCAGCTGGTTGTAATCAAAATAACCATTCCAGAACTCCTGGCAATGGTAATCAATATTTGAACTATTGGCCCAACCATCCCAGGTCCAGCCATCCATCGTATTGGCGTCATAGCCCGGATTAACCACATAGTACTTGGTCACATCAATCCATTCAGCTGCCGATGCAACAGCACTTAATCCCAAAGTGCAAATCAATAAAGATAGTCGTTTCATAAGGTATATATCAAGTTAGAATAGTGTACGGAACAATTTGCGCCATCGCCTCGTATGCCTTCTCGCTAGGGTGCAGATGATCGCCCGAGTCAAAGCCCTCAGCAAAAGCCTGCGGATGATCAGGATTACAAACAGCCTGATCGAAATCTATGCAACCATCGAACTGCTCCGAGGTACGGAGCCACTGATTGAAGGCATTGCGCATCTGGTCACGCTCTATGTTGTAGGTTCGCCAACCCTCGATCGGCAACAGCGTTCCACTCCAGACGCGGAGTCCCATCCTTCGGGCAGGCTCCACATAGATCGAGGTTGTTCCCTGTTTCATCTCATCGACCGTAGGCATATCGCTCCACGGACGGAACGGATTAACCTCTGCCCCCACAGGATGAATAATGTCGTTGATGCCATGCTGGATGATGACATCCCGGGCACCAGCCACATTCATCTCAATCGGGAAACGGGTTGCCCCCTTCAAGCCATAGGCCTGATAGGTGATGCAATCATATTGACGAAGGATACGGGTACCACTCACCGCGCGGCGGATGATAGAGACATGCTTGTACCCCTCCTTCTGGCAACGGAGTGTCAGATAATCCGGCCAGCTCTGGGCCGTAATAGAATCGCCATAGCAGACCAGGGCATGATTTTCCTCTTCGGTCAGGATATCGATCGTGTTGAGGAAATAAAACCAATTGGTCGAACGGGTCAGATCCAGAGGAAGCGTCTTCTGCTGGGCGAAATTGCCATAGCTGTACTTTCCCTTCGACAAAGGTCCGGTAATCAGCGTTCCCGCATTCATCTGGGTGTAGGTCGGCAGATAGATGCTGACCTCGAGCAGATCGCCAGCCGCGACCTCGCAAGGCATCTCATCGCTGTTCACCTCCTCGCCAGGTGCAATGGTGAACTGGGCTGCCCCGCCGAAAGTAATGGGCATAGAACAATAATCTCCCTCTTCGCCTCGGTTCAAGGCAAAGAAGGGAGACAAGGTTACAGGTTCCGTTCCTGTCAGATTCGAGAATCGGAACCTTAGTTTATTGCCGCCGAAACACATCTGAACAGGATATCGCAGTGTGACATCCTTGGCATAGACGCATTCCTTGCGGTCTGTGATTGATGTGGCATTGCCCCAGCAAGCCACCCACTTGTTGTATTTCAAATCAGAAAGAGATTATCTAAAACGGTAAGAGAAACCGAACTTGCCAGTCAGGATGGTCTCATCGTAGGTACGACCCTCGAAGCCTTCAGTCTCGTTGTAAGGTTTAGCATAGCCATAACCGAACGAGAGGCGGATATCACACTTCTCTGTAATACGGAACAGGAAACCAGGCTGCAGATCGTAGTACATGTAGTTTGGATATTCGAACTCTGTAACAACGTTACTGTTAGAAAGTGCCTTCTTATTGTTTGGAGTAACATTACAGAAAACACCGGCACGACCCTGAACAAACAGAGAGAGTTTACGCTTAATATTCCAGCGGAGCTGCAGATCGGCCAACCAAGGGATGATATCACCTGCTTCCATTCCTGAAGTACCACCAAAGTCGTGAACTACACCGGTTGAGATACCTGTATACAACCAACTGGTAGGGTTGTAACCAACGCCGAGTTCCAGACCGGCACTCTCATCACTGGTAATCGAAGAGGTTCCCGAAGAGGTATTGGCAGTAACAAATACGCGCCACTCCCAAGTCTTTGTGATGCTCTCTCCATAATTCTCCTTTTTCTCCGCAAAGAGGTTGTCCTCTTCCTCCTCAACGGCAACGATAGTCTCCTGAGGCGCCACGACAGAATCCTGAGTGGCAGTCTCTGGTACCTGAACATCAACTACGTCTTGTGCCATAGCAACTCCACAAGAGCCAAGCAACACAGCTGATACAATTGTAAAAATCTTCTTCATAAGTAGAACAATTATTTGGGTTATTATTTATTTTTTTGCAATTTAACGACATATTGAAGGGCGTCGGTAAAGCGACGCTCGAATACCGGCAGGGTGAAATGGGCTTCAAATCGGCGACGGCCCTCTTTTCCCATAGCTTGACGCATCTCTGGGTTACAGATCAGCAGTTCCAGCTTCGATGCCAATTCGACAGAATCCGGACGGAACGTATTCTGCATGATAGGTTCTGTGCCACCCAACAGGAAGCCATTCACACCATCCTCCACCTGGCTGTTGATGCCACCTACATTCGAGGCAACGACCGGCAACGAATACTGCATCGCTTCGAGAATCGTCAGCGGGAATGCCTCGGTATAACTTGGCAGGACAAAGATATCCGAATTGCGGAGGAACTCATCCTTCTTCTGTCCATACTTGTTGCCATGATACTCCACAATGTCCGACAAACCACGCATCTCGATCTCGTCCTCAAACTCACCCTGCGTAATCTCGCCCGTGATACCGCCAATGAGATCCACAGCAAACGGCAGCCCCTTCATCTTCAGGATCTTCAGCGCATCGAGGAACTCAATCAATCCCTTGGTCTTCATGATGTGCGTCAACCAGAGAATGCGTGGCACCTTGTTGATCTTCTTTTCTTCTGGATGAACGTTCGTATCTGGAATACCATTCGGACAAATCAGCACATCCTCACGCTTCACGAAAGTCGACACATCATGATACAAACTCTCGCCCAACAGGATCACCTTCAGGTTCGAGAAGTAGTAGCGGTACATCATGCTGTACTTCCAGTCGGACTGCATGGTCTGAACCCCTTTGTTGTGCAGATGGATGACGAACTTACTCTTACGGCTGCGGAGCATTGCTGCAATCTTGGCGAAGTTCAGCATCAGGTTGTCCTTGAAGAATGGTCCTCCTGTCGTACAAGGAGTCATGTATATGATCGAAGGCTTCATGCTCGAAATAGCATGTACCACCTGAATCACCTTCTTGAAGAAGATGCCATACTTGTTGAAATTACCTTTGCCGATATCCTCCAGATTCTTGGCAGTCGTAATATTGATGTAATGGCAGTCAAAAGCCTCATTCACCAACGATGAATCCTTGATGTATTGTCCCATTACACTTGCTCCGTGAATCGGCGGAGGCATGTGCATGATGAACAGCACCGTAGGTTTCTTTTGACTATCTATGTTATTCGTTTCGTTCATTTACGTAAACTAAATTCCAATTAATCTTTAATCATTAATCGCGAATCATTAATCGAACCTATGCTCTTCGCGGTAACGCAGAAACAGGCATAATAGATTCCAACTCAGGGGTGTCCATTTGCAAAGATTCATCAGCTTGCCGATGGGATCTTTCACAAAATAGGCACCATATTTCAAAGCCTCCTGTCGAGCCAGACGATCACGACCGCTCAGCAATTGGCAGTAAGTCAGGTTTCGGGCAACACGCCCCTCTGCCCAACGGAAATCTTCCGTATTCTTCAGGTCCGGGTAGGCCTTCACGATTCTGGACTCCCAGCTCTCCAGCGAGGGAGCATTCTCCCAGCGTCGTTTCATTCTATTCATCCAGGCCTCCTGACTATCGATGGCAGCAGTTCCATCACTCACGTACAGCGGCTCCGGAATCATTCCCCATGGGCCACGACCTGCCAGCATCAGCCAGAACTCATAATCCTCCGAAATTCTGAGATCCTCCCGCATCAGGACAGCCCGGGCCTCCTCGGCCTTCATCGTAGTGGAACAGGTCCCAACATGGCACCATTTTGCCCAATACGAATAGAATTTATCTATGATAAACGGAGCTTTTTTAATTTTATTGTCTAAAGTATATTTTTTTTCACTATCGTTAAGGTTAGGGTTAGGGTTATCGTTAGGGTTAAGATTACTCGGCGTATAGCTCACCCCACTGACCGCGATATTTTTGCACACCACATTCACCGCCACACATTGGGGATTTTCATCCAGGAATCGTACCGTCTTCTCGATATAGGAATCCTCCCAATAATCGTCGGCATCAAGCAAAGCGACATACCTTCCCTGCGCCTCCTTCATGCCCCAGTTCCTCGCCTTCGCAGGTCCCTCATTCTTTTGCTTTAGAATCCTAATCCCCAAGCAATTTCTGTTTTCGTTATCGTAGCGAAGCGTTTCGTTCCGGAACTTCTCTGCAACAGCGAGAGTTCCGTCACTACTTCCATCATCCACCACGATGATTTCGAACGAATATTTCGTCTTCTGCTTCACAACAGAATACAGGCATCTACAGAGCAACAGCTCCCCGTTATAGACCGGTATGACAACAGACAAATCAATCATTTAGACAAAACTCTTCGATAATGGAAAGTCAAAGCCACAAGCATAAAATAAACCATCGTATTGGAGCAGGCCTTACCAGACAAAAAGCCATAGGAATACATGTTGACACAAGCACAGACGAACAACGAAAAGAGCCCCAAATAACCGGGATACTTGATGAATGGAAAAATATCCAAAATCATTCTGACCAAATGATAACCCAAGAGGGCACACCCAATGTATCCAAGTCCACCATAGATACCAATATAAGAGTTGTGGGCATCATTCAAGATCTGACCACGAATAACATCGGATACAGTACGTTCAGCACATGCAAACCCCCAACCATAAACCGGACGAGTTGAGGCACTTTCCAGGATGGCCTCCCAAATAGCCTCTCGACCATTACCACTTTGAATGGTTTCCATATTCTTGCCCGGCATGAGCGTCAGGATAATATCATCTACAAATTGCTGGTTAAAGAACAGAAAAAAACCTAATATTACGAGCAAGAATGCATATACTTTTTTATCTCCGAAAAACATTGATGCGCCAATTGCACATACAACAGCGGCATTGGCACCGCCACTTGTACATGTAACCAAATTGAATGCAGAAATAATGGCCACATACTTGAATAACTGCAACCGAATGCCATTCTTTTCCTTCATATTCATATACTCACCGGCACAATAAGACAATGTAAAAGCCGCCACCGAGGCGCCTGGAAGGAAGTGGACGAACAAAGAGGGGCTTGATAGCCTCGTACAAAATAGCTGGAACAATTGCAGCGTAACGCAAACCATCAAAAAGGCTCGTTCTAGAGAATCAAATGTACTGAACAGAGAGAAAAACCAGACAAACAAAAGAATCAAAACCACATTTTGCACTGACAGGAACAATGCAAACGTAGGGACATAGGCCCAAGCCGTACTGATGATTGCAAAAAAGTACAAAAGCAAGCAACTGCTAATAGAATCCGTAGTTGACCTAAAAGAAATCGTAGCAATCTGAGGACAATAATAAAAAATATATAAGATGATTGCAAACAATGCTACCGTCTGAAGCAACTTCGAAAATCCTCCACCCATATCAGGCATGAACTCGATTCTGTACAGCAAGAGGAAAAAGAAGAAAACTATATATTTGTATTTCGATTGAAATACAGATAGGATCAGTTGACTTATATATGTCAAGAAACTCCACATATCAATTCATCTTAGGGGATTCATTCAACCATTTTTTGTAAAATTCCTCATATTCCTTTTGCATCTTTGTTTGTGAGAAATGAGAATTTACATACTCAAAGGCCTTTTGCGCCAGCAATTCTCTATCGCATTGGATTGCTAAAGACCCAATAATCTCAATATACTTCGGAACGGAATTATTAGGGACAACAAGAGGCCAATCATCTGGCAAAGTTTCTCGAAGTCCGGGGCAATCATTGATGATACAAGGGGTTTTACTAAACGAACATTCCACCGACATCAATCCAAAGCCCTCAAAATGAGAAGGCATCAGGACATAGTCGAAACTGTTCAAATAGCGAGAGATATTATAGATTGCACCTTTGATGGTCACATTATTGGCTTCCGCCAGAGCTTGATTTATATCTGCATACATCGTGCCGGACCCAATTAGATGGAACCAGTAACGATCGTCATTCTCAAAGTGCTTAACCACCTCTATTAATTCTTTCACACCCTTCTCCTCGCTGAATCTACCAGCGAACAGTATATTGCAACGACCACTCTTAATGCCATCATAAGCGATTTGTTCAATTTCCGAAACACCATTGTAGATAATTGGCAATCCCGAAATATGATATATCTCCTCGTATCTCGTCTTCACAGAGGCAGAGATGGCGATACTGCGGTTGTTTTCTAAATATTTCTTCTCCACCCAGGATCCCACCAACGACCAGCCATTCCATAGCTGCGTACTATGAATCGTTCGACATAAGATAGTGGACTTATTCAACAGCCAGCCGAAAAGGCTAAAGAAAACGCGCACACCGAAATCAGGAATTTCAGTATGAACATGAACGATTGAAGGATGATAATCTTTGTAGAGTTTCAAAAACCAGAAAGGGAAAAGCAAAGCAGCCAGTTTTATATTCCGTATTGGACTTTCATGAATGATTACTCCTGACTCAGTTGCCTCTCGTATGAACGCAGAGCTATATTCGGTTCTTAAACGAGCAACTTCGACCAGATGATACTGGTATTGGCAAGACGAGGATTTACTGATGTTGAGGGCAACTCGCTCTGCGCCACCCAAATCGAACTTAGAAATAATGTGGAATATATGAATCACTTGTTTCTCCATCTTGACAACAAATCGATGATACAATCGTACTCCCTTTGAGCGCAGTGTTCTGTATCAAACTGTTTCTCTATCTCGATTGAATGGCTACCCATATTCTCTAGATTCACATGGTGAAAACCATCTAAAGTTTTCAGAATAGACTCTTCTTGAAAAGTGTCAAAAGTATAACCATTTACACCCTCCTGAATGAGTTCCGAATAGCAACCATTATAAATCGAAGTAGCCACCGGCAACCCGCAAGCCATTGCCTCTGGGACAACCAGGCTCCAGTTGTCTTCGATCGTTGGCAAAACGAACACATCTGCCACAGCATAATACTGATGAACAGATGCATAATCCACACGACCAATCATGTGAACATTTTTCAATTTTCTATAAGGAGACAAGACCTCTTCTGCATATTCTGATCCGCCAACAACAATCAAAGAATCTTCCTTATGAACCAGAACATGTTTCTCCCATGCTCGCAATAGAGGGAGAATACCCTTCCGTTCGTTCAATACGCCACAGAAGAGAAAGACGGTGCCATTCCCAAAATGATATTTCATTCTAAAAACAGAGAAGTCCGAAGAACGCCGAAATTGATTTACTGCAGTTTTCAATCCGACAGAGTCTGCCGGCATACCTACCTCTTTGATCTTCTCCTCCCGTACTCCCACGGACAAAAGATATTTTTTAGTCTCCTTGCCATTGACCAGATACCCCGCAACGAATTTATCTTGCAGCTTTCGCAATTGTGTTTTCCAGCCAGGATTATTTCTTTCCGTCCAAAGAGTTCTCTCATAGGCTACGACAACAGGTTTTCTGGTCAGGATACCATACAACTGCACCCAAGGTGTCCATTGAAAAAATCCCTCAGTAATGATAAGATCTGGATGTTGCTTCCATATTCTCGGAAGTAGTCCGAAAGGGAACGGAATAGCGCGGTAACTTTCTTGGGTAATCTTCGACGAAATAGTGCCCCTAACGATCATCCATTCGTTATCATAGGGATGAGCATTCTGCTTCAGAGTTTGGGAAATTCTTTCCAGCATCTCATGATGTTCCCCAAAATATCTTCTGGAGGAATATAAGACATGGAAATTCCCGTTGAACAAATGGTTCAATCGTTCAAAAAAAGGTAAACGGTAATCCCAGAAGCAGGGATTGCAATAAAGAATTTTCATCACGCAGGAACGACAAGACTTGTGCTAGGAGCGCCCACCTATACAAAGGTTGTACAGATCTGGGGTTTGTTTTTTCCAAAAGGAACCAACGCCCACTATTATGAGAACAACCGCGAGTGGCACAAAAGCGAAAGCAAGCAATGCAACAGCCTCATTCCCTTCAAAATAATGGGCCATGACCACCTTCACAAACTTCAGGACATTCGCATGGGTTACATAAATGAGGAATGAGAAGCTACTGAGTTTCAAGCCCCAATCATAGATCTTTCGAGGAAGGATGTCCAAACTAAACCAGAACGAAACAAGACCAATGAGGATACTACTCTTGTGAATAATATTATCCCACACAGTAACAAAGAAAGAGAGGTAAACCCATACAGCAAATAAAAGCAAAATCGCCCAAATTGGGATTCGTTTCTCCAAAATAGATGGAAAGTGATGAATCAATCCGCCTAATAGAAAGAATGTAATACCCTCTCCTGTTAAAAGCGTCACCCAGCCAGGAGCCCAAAAACGGAATGCAATCAAACAGATAGCAGCGACATGAAGGAACAAGAGTTTTTTATCTACTATCCATCCATACAATGGAACAAGAGCCATCATGATCATAATATCCCGAACATACCACAAGGGACCATACCAATGGCTCATGAACAGATGATATAAACATCCACCGAAAGAATCTCCCAACATTCCATGCTTATCATAAATCAACAGGACCAACGCACCCACCAGATTCCAAATCAGGAATGGCAACAACAGTGTAGATATTTTCTTCTTGAGCATATTCAAATAGACCGGCACAGAGCCATAGGAATACCGGAAAAAGAAGAAACCTGAGGCCATAAAGAAGAAAGGCACAGCTACATCAGTCATGAATGAACACCCATTTTCAATGAAAGAGGCGACACCAGATACGCCAAAAGCTTGAAGATTAACAGCATGTCTGAACACAACCAGAATGGTCGCAATAAAGGAAGCTACTCTTATTTTATCACTTGTAGACCGAAGCATTGGGTGTTTTGTCATTATTGGGTTCATCCAAGAAGTCTCTTACTAAAAAACAATCTAATTTTGTCCAAACAGCAGGCAGTGCAGAAAAACAACAGCATAAATACCACCGAAGAGAGGAAGGGCAATTGCATGTTTGCATTTATCCAACTAAGACCACCCCAATATAAACCGCAGCCATCCCAAGAATGCATCAGCAGGACCGCAAAGGCGCTTGTAGAAAAGAACAGGATTACCTTATCTCGCTTCTCGTTCTCTTTCATCTTTAGATTCTTACAAGCTAGTAGCAGGAACAGGGTCTGCAAAATCTGGAATGGTGAAATATAACTAAATATATCCTTCGGGTATCCAATGAGATTCGATACAAGACTAATGGCGACACACACTGCACCAATCCCCAAATATGCGCCAAAATTTATGATCGAACTCCATCGAAAACATTTCAGGTCGGTTCGTCTAACATATGCGCCGAGCAGATACAGCCCGATGAAACTCACAAACGATAGACCTTGATTAAACACTATACAGTTCTTGAAGATCCACCCGAACAGGGTCTGCATCACATAAAATGCCAATACCATCCAACCGAGTTCCTTATTCGAAACCTTTTCGATGTACGCATTCAGGATCGGAGCAAACAAATAGAGTCCCAGATAAGTCACAAAGAACCAGTTTCCATTCACTAGGAACAGGGTCATATTGTCTAACATGTGCAGACCCGAGAATTCCGTGAGTCCCAGTCCTACAGCCAGGAGATGAACCATTCCGCCCCAGAAAGATATTTGGAATAGATAGTTAAGAAGTCCTCTCCATCTCCAATGTATGCCGAAATATCCACTAATGATAATGAAGCAATTCACGCAGACGAAACTCAGACTGGACATACCTGCCACAGCCAATGCCGTCCAAGGTCTTTCCATTACCATCTGATGTGTCACCCTTCCAAATATTGCCTCATGATAATGAATGAGGAGTACCATCAGCATCGACCAAATACGAAGCAATTCTATGTTAGTCTCTCTTTGCTTTACCATATTTATCGAAAATAAAACCTTTGGTTCGTTCAAACATCATACCGATTCCTACTGATAGGCCAATACTTATCACCACAAAAACAACCGTCCAGCCTACGTTATGCGGAATAGTCGGGAATGAGGCCATGTTACTCACTGGTAGTCCATATATCCAGCATAGCATCAGATTTACAACCCTGAAGCACAAAAAGTGTAACATCATGATGCTGAAACTATAATCTCCCAGCAGCTGGAAAACCTTTCCAATCCAATTCGTATTCACCAACAAAGAAAACGCATATACCATCAAAGAGCCAATGCCAGCAACCGCCAGAATCGCAAATGGGTTCTCCATATTAATCTCATCTGGCTGCAGCTTTCCTAAGATTCCGGCATAGGTTAATAGCACAACGATTCCACCTAATAGGACGAATGTAAGAACCTGCATCCAAATGGTTCTTAAGCAAACCTGTTGGACCTGTCGCTCAATAAACCGGAAACTATACCCCCAAAAGAAGATTCCCGTCACAATGCTGTTTTGCCAGATGCAGTAAGGACTCTTTAAGTGCAATACATACAAACATACAGAACCGATAATAAATGGCAAGGACAGGGCAAACCAATGGGTCTTAGATTTTAACCATAAAGCAGCACATGCTATGACGGACACCCACAACAACGCAGGGCAAAACCACATAGCCCCCATCATTGGTTCCATACTATGTAGTCTCACACATACCATATATATATAATGCAGCATCTCACGCGCGCCTATATAGTTATAGTGTATATGCCAATCCGTGAAAAGATTATGAAGCAGGATACAAACAACGCATGCAGCAACATAGGGAAGATACAAATGCCGGATTTTCTTCCATACCGCATTCTTCCACTCTGTTGCAGATGACACCTCTTTGGCGAAATATCCAGACACGAAGAAAAAAACCGCCAAATGCCATTGGTTGACGAACATCGCAGTCCCCCCATATGCACAGCAGTGGCCTAGGACGACCCCCAATATAGCCACACCTTTCATGATGGAGAAAACAGGATTCTTCACGCTACTTGAATTGTTTTGTTTCCTATCCTCAAACGACGGTTTATCGAGAAGCCTATGCGGAACAGTATATATACAATCTTATCCCCCAAAGAGCATTCTCTTAAATCACCCTCCGATGGTGTTCCTTTGCCCATCTGACGGAACCAGCTCTCCATATGTTGACGATCGAAGGCTCTCAGATAACAGAGGAACAACGGACGAAGCCACCCAAGACCACAATCTTCCAAGGTTTCCAGCTTGAGCACATCTCCCCATTCTATGCAGAATTGGACGGTCTCCTTATGCTGACTGACGTTAACCGTATTCATCACACGCCAGACACCAGTTGGATAGCCATACATCTTCACGACATCAGCAACTCGCACCAGGCGGTTATAGAAATCGTAGTCGACTGCTACACTGCTATTCTTATTGACTCCTCCCAACCGATTCACAAGTTCTCTCCGCACACACATACCCACAGGAGCCCCTAAGATACACCCCTGCATAAAGTCAACCTCCTTAATGACACGAGCTTGAATTGGACACTTCTCACGCGAACCCAGACATCCATCAATGAAGTTTTTTTCAAGAAAAGAAGGGAAATAACCGCCAATCTGATCTGAGTATAAACTCATGCATTTCAGAAGATACTTCATATAGTCCGGATAGAGCATGTCATCATCATGAAGCATGATCAGCCATTCAGCACGAGCAAGGAGAAATAACTTGTTCCAATTGTCCTCCTGACGGTGGTTCTTGGAGTTCTTATAGTATGAGACGCCCGAACAGTTGTAACGGATCTGCATCATCTGCTCCGTTTCATCTCCTCGTTCTGGATTATCATCCACGACAAGGATCTCAAACCTCACATCTGTCTCTTGAGCGAGAATGCTATCCAAGGCATATCGAAGCAAATCTGCTCTCTTGTAAGTCGGTACGATAAAGCAGAACTTGGGGATTTCTTCCGTCCAGTTGTTGAAGATATTGACCGAAGGAATCTTTCGGATCTCCTCCATATCTCCCATTCTGTCCAAATAATTCATTTTATTTGATGACCTTACGAGAATGACATCTCAGTTTGAACACCCAGAACAAGACCTTGTAGAGATTCGCATAGAGGCAAAATGCCCAAGCACACTGGACGAAATGCCCATAGTGATGATTGTACCACTTCTCTCCCCGGTTTATAGCTTTGATCAGCCAAGGCTGCATCCGCTTGAATTCATCCATCCGGAAAGGGATCTCTGGCACAAAGAAGTATTTCAGATCCCCCAGCATACTGTCTGCCTTGTATTCATCCGTCTCAACGAATCCAATGTTTTGATTGATCTGATGGTGGCACATTCTGAGACGTTCCAGATAATCCCAGCCATAGATAGAGCCCCCCATCATGGACGATGAATTCAGGAAATAGGCGGTCGATGGAGTATCAATGAACTTTAATCGGCGGACACGAGGAGAGATGGCATAGTTCGTAAACCAATCCTCTCCTACGCTCACCCGATTTTCAATAATTGGCAAGAAAGAGTTCTCATCAAAAAGTTCTCTGCGGTAGATAGCACTATGTAGATAGGGAGCCATACGATCATTCTGCATAGCTTTCCTATAATCCTCAGAGCTCTCTATCGTTCCAGTTTCAATATCATGATGCTCCAGCCACTCCTCTCCAGTTTCTGTGACACGCTTAACACGGGTTCTAACAATATCATAACCACCATCCGATGTTATCGAATCGTGCAAATTCTGCAATGCATCAGGCAGCAACCAATCGTCTGAGTCCAAGAAGACAATATAATCACCCTTTGCCTCTCGGAACCCTGCAAGACGGGCAGAGGGCAATCCACCATTCTCTTTATGAACAGTTCTAATATTGTTATACTTTGCAGTATATTCATCGCAAATTGCCGGGCACCTATCTGTTGAACCATCATCCACCAATATCAATTCATAGTCCTTGAAATCTTGAGAAAGGACAGAATCGACACAGCGTTTCAAATACTGCTCTACATTATAGATTGGAACAAGAATGGAAATCATTCGTAAAAGTATTGCTCCTGATTATAAAAAAATGAATGTAACAAACTTTTTAGTAAAAAGGTTATTACTAAAAGACCTTTTACCTCACTTCGAATAAGAAATGGTAATTATAGACATCTTATTTCTTTCTTGCAGCTCATTCGGTCTTCCTTTTTAGCTTAAAGATCAATTCTCTACGGTACTTATTCAAAACAGGATGTTTCAGCAACCAGCACTTAATCTTCCATCGCCAATCTCCCAATTCCCCACAAGCGTTGCATTGGCTCTCTCTGTACTCTTTCGTATCTACAACATAGCGGTTATAATCTTCCGTACCACGTAACAACCAAGCATGGGAAAATGACTCCTCGAGCACTAGAAGGGCTCTTTTTTGCCACCATACTCTATCTGCCTCCTGGATATGCCCATCTTGCAAGAATGCCATCAACTGCTTGTGAACCGTAATCATATCATATGCATTCTTGATTTTGATGGAATGCATAACTGATTCTACATTCTGGCGATATTGATACAATGGCTTTCCACTATAATAAACATCACGAGCAAGGTACAAGATGAGATTAGAATAAAGAACATCCTCATGATAAATGCCTGGAAAAAAACTCACGCCGCTTGACTCAAGAAATTCTCTTCGGAAAATAAAACGTTGTATTGGGGTGCAATATACTCCTTGTTTCAAGTAGGCGATACCAGAGATTGTAAATTTATTCTCTTCCCAATCAACGACATCACCAGAAGCATGCTTCCAGACAATAGGATGAGAGAGTACATCCACACCAGAATGAGTTGCAATCATCTCGATTACCTCAGACACAGCACCCTCAGACAACCAATCATCAGAATCCACAAACCAGACATACTCTCCAGCAGTCAGATCCAGACCATTATTACGAGCAGAACTAAGGCCCTGATTTTCCTGGTTCAGAATCTTTATGTTTGCATAGGCCGAGGCGAATTTGTCTACAATAGCCATCGATCCATCCGGGGTGCCATCATTCACAACAATCACCTCAAAAGGAAGGCCTTGGGTCTCATCATTCAAAATAGAACCAAGACACTGCTCTATGTATTGCTCAACCTTATAGACTGGTATGATGATTGATAATTTCATCTCGTAAAATGTGATGGCAAATCAAGACAAAAATCAATAGGCTCTCTTCCCCCTCCAGTAATCCAGTTTCTGAAGAATTGTTTCAACGGGAATAAGTATTTTCGTAAACGGCAAATAACACTTCACCTTAGCCACAGCAATCTTTAGCCATTTCAAACGATAGCTCTTGTTGCGGTACTCCGGAACGGCAGGCAAATTTTCATCAATATGTTCAAGCAACGTCTTCCACTCCTGAAGGATCGTTTCATTGGAGAAGCGACGAACGATCTCATCGTAGGTCACCTCATAATCCACAACAGGCTGTTGCGATTTCAATTGAGCGACAATCGCATCCTTCAATTGCGAGAGATTGGGCAACACCCGACCATTAATAAACGTATCGAAATATCCGGGACACTGACCAGCCACCACCGTTGCACCAAACAACTGCATCTCAACTGCAGAGATGCAAAATGTTTCACTGAGGCCCTGTGGGTTCGGCACACCTACTTTCGTACGCAGAAGTATGTCATTCTTCTCCCGACCCATATTTCCCATAAAGTGGACAGAGGGCATCACCTCTCCCTTATTATCTAAGAGATATGGCATGAACATGGGCTCATAATAATCTTCTGCCAATCCATATTGCCCCATCTTTGTATCTCGATTATACACCCGGCCAGATCCTATCACGAACAGTTCCGCATCTGGCACCTCTCGCAATACCTCCTTCCAAACCTGAGCCAACCAATGGAAACCCTTCTCGATATGCAGGCTTCCAATATAGGTAACCACATGCTTTCGTTCCGAGTATGGATGACCTGCCACCAATCGCTTAATTTCCGCATCTGTATTAAGTGTATTATAAATGAAGCAGCTCTTCGCCATCGAAGGATGGTCAATATACAGATCTCTCTGCTCTCTACCCACATAGACAACACGCTTGATATTGCGATTCTCGTAATAGTAGTCCAAATCCCTACGGTTAGGGAATAGATGAACCCAAGCGATAAGCGATAGTCTATCAGAATGGCAATCCAATGCTCGGTTCTGAGTATGCTCTGGCATATACTTGAATGCAAGCACTTCCACACCCGCATCCTCAGCCTTGCAAATAGCCTCTTCAATACCACCGACCTGTTCGATATGGAGATCGGGAAGCCCAACCATAGGCTCCTGCATATAGACAGTTACATCATACTGACCCTTCTGCCGGTTCAGCATCGATGCCACCAAAAGCATGACATGCTCTGTTCCTCCAATCCCTGGATTAGATTGGAAAATATCAGAACAATCGACACCTTTCAGTCCTGGATTATGCAGGTAAAATGCTATACGTTTCATCGAATATCGCTATCGATCCTCTCTAAAAAACGAATCGGGGAAAAATCTCCTCTGTATCGATAATCAACAGGAGAACGATCCTGAAGGAAATCATCGGGCACTTCCTTTAGATCATTGACACATAACATATAATTAGGATTATAGTATGGGAAGTCCTTGATTGAAGGATTATTAGTAATAAGTCTTCTATTATACACAACCGCTTCATAGGGACGAATAGAGAGCCCCGACTGCCCCTTATGTGCGACAATGTCCAACAGACAGTTCGACTGTAATGTGTATTTCACTACCTCTTCATAACTCAAAGAGAGATTCCCATCAAATCCTCCTTCGCGAACCTCCTCATCCGAAGCTTGAAACATAGAGACAAAACCCTGCGCATTCTGGTGTTGACGGACAAAGTCTCGTACCATTCCGTAACGGCCCTTGTTGCTTCCGATGTAGCAGTAGTCATATTTGATTGTAGTATCCTTACCAGATGCTAACGAAGAGTACATGGTAAAAGCATGCTTTAATCCATATTTTTCTGCATCCCCGAGATCAAAAGTATAGACAACATCAAACGAGACCCTCTTTGTATAATCAAAAGCCTCTCTTGTATAATCCACATTTGACATGCTATCCAAGAAATAAAGGACTAACTTATACCCCTTCTGCTGCAGTTTTTTTAAGTGAATCACACCAAGATCCGTCACCGAAATATTCGAAAACACCAGCACATTGGTAGTACTAGGATCATATGTAGGAATAAAATCCCAACGGAACATCTTCGTCAAAACATATTCCACCCATTCCGAAGGTTGATGTGCCCTAAGACGCAACAGATTCTTACGATTCACTCCTTTGCGAAAGATTGACGGAGCCACAGTCACGCCCTCCTTGCCCACAATCTCCTCAAAGAGTTTCACGAACAACTCGTTCGTACCAGGGAATATGTAGAAGGATGTCATCTATTGGGTTAATTGTTATTGCCGTCGTTTTCAATAATATCGAAAATTCGCTGAGCGACATTTTTCCAGCAATATTCTTGCAAATAATAATCTTTCTGAGCCTTTACAATGTGAGCATACGATTCATTTGACAGCAATTGAAACATATAGTTTGCCAATGTTGCTTTGTCATCATCGTCCAATAAAAAACCCGTTTTACCATGATCAATAAAATATGGCATATCCTGAAAATTACGACCAATGCACGGCAATCCAAACGCAAGGGCTTCAGCAAAAACAATCCCCCAAGGCTCAAAGTATGATGGCAAACAAAAAACATCACATTTGTTGTAGAGAGCGGGCAAATCATTAGGCTTTACATTTCCAAGGTAATGGTACCCTTCAATCGGATTACTTATTGGATTCTCTTCTGGACCAGCTACATATAGTTCAGCCTGTGGCATTCGCTTTTTCAATTCCACAAAAGAATCATAAACAATAAAACCACCCTTGCGCTCAAAATCTCTGCCCACAAAAAGTAGTTTGTTTCCAGTCTTATCGGCATAATCTATATTACTAGAATCAATATTAATGCCACCACCCACAAAATGCACCTTTTTTGGACTCAGCCCCATACGATTTACCATATCTTTTGCAGTCCATTGTGCTAAAGTAAAAACACCTGCACATTGTCTGAAATATCGGTTCTGATATTCCTTCCTGCGTCTAAAAAATTTTGGCGGATAATTTCGAAAATTGGATTGAGCATATAAACCAGAATCTCTTATAGAAAGATCAGACAAATAATCCGTTGTTAAATCAAGGAAACAATAAGTTTTTCGTCCCTTCTGATCATCAACATACTCGCAAAACTGGAAATAGAGATTAGATGACAATTTAAGGCTCTTTACATAATTGCCAGCATTTCTGACCCATCGTTTTCCTCCATCATTCAACCTGCTTATATGCAACAATCCATGAATACGGTTTATCCATTCATCAAGTCTTGTTTCAATATGATTCGTTACATCGACATCTACAACATCATAGTGTTGTTTCAATGCTTCAAAAAGTGAATATGTCGTCCCAGACCAAACCTTTTTGCGGTCATCACCATGCCACTCTGCGACAAAATTGAGTTGTTTTTTCATTTTCAGCAAGACTTATATCCAAAGCAAAAAGTTAACAACTCATGACATCTTGTCAGCCTAAAAATGATTCTCTTAAAGAAATCATTCAATCTAACTTTTCGAGGAGCCCAATAATACAATAGCAATCCAGCCTTTTGGGTAGCTGTCGCCTTCCTTACAAGCAAAAGAATAACTTTGTCCAATCCTGATATCAGACCTTTATCCTCCCACTTATTATTGAGTTTTACTATATGGAGAAAAATTGCAGCACTTTCTATTATTCTATATTCTTTTGAAATGCATTCAGTCATATGCTGTGTTAAGAAAATCCAATTTCTCTCCCTATTAAGTTCAGACAAAGAAGTTATTATGCTATTTTCTCTCAAATTATAATTGTATGTATTTTGCTTAAGGACAGCCATAGACCCAAGATACTTGGACATATCAAAATTCCAAAGTTCATCTTCATTGATAGCCCCGTCCACAAAAAACAGGTTATTACTAACAATGAAATCTCTACGGACAAGTTTATTCCATGCTGTCATAGCAATCCTTCTATCAAGTAGAGCCTTCTGTAGCGCCTCTTTTTTGTTGCAAAAATCAGGCAGTTCAGTCCCTCTTAATTCATAATCCAGAAATTCGAGATTACATCCATTTGTTTTTGCGCCAGCAGTTACCATATCCACATGAGGGAACTTATCAACTAATTCCATCATCAGCTCTATGCAATTAGGATCAATTCTGTCATCTGAGTCCAAAAAGTAGAGATAATCACCATGAGACTCCCTTATACCAGTATTTCTGGCACCAGATAGCCCCTTGTTGCATTCATGTTGTATAATTCTGAAGGTAATTGCGCTCTTACATGAAACAACAAACTCCTCTACAAGATTTATACTATTATCTTGCCCACAATCATCAATTATCAAACACTCTATAGCCCCCGTATATGTTTGTGCAACCACAGATTCCAAACACTCGACTAAATAGTCTTGAACATTATATACGGGTATTATAATAGAGACTAACACCTTTCCAGAAAATAATTATCTTAATAACAATATTTTGTCACACTCTGTTTGAACATGATCCAGACCATATAACATCGCACAAGCATCAATGCCCATCCATAAAAATAACGTTCGAACACGCTGATATTGATGAATTACATAACCTACATCAATCTGTTCTGCGCCCAATAAAAAGCAAATAGGTTCATGATGCGCAATCCGATTGCGAATTGTATTCAAGCCATCAAGTTCATTAAAAAGATAAACGTTATTATACTGCATGGAAGCTGAAGAACGTGGTCTATCCGGAAAAACTGATAAGAGGACTCTACCAGTAGCCCTATATTGAGGATTAGAGAACATATATTTCCATATTCCAAACTCCATTTCAGCCAGCAACTTAGTATGAGAATAAACACTTTCATTAAGCAATCGAGAATATGCCTTATGAATAATTCTATAAGTGGCATGGAACTGTGGTGCCGTAAAAATGCCACCAGGAAGAATAGAATCTCTTAACCAATCAGGGCCTAAACTTGCAATCAACCTTTGATCTATGGCATTACGTAATGCAACTTCAAAGCATGAGATTATTGTGAACATTTCTTGAGACAAATGCAAATTCTCTCTATACAATGTCATTGCCTTGCGAGTATCTCCAGAGCAAGAATTTACATATCTTTGCAATCTTTGAGATGACAAAATAGCCTCAAATTCCTTATATTTCATCGTTGATATACTTTTTCTATCAATTTCCTTGCATTATTAGAAATAATATACTACCTTTGCATCGTTGATTCCCGGTAGTCCCTGAGTTCGCTCAAACTATCGGGTTTAGTTTTTCACTATTAATCGGTTCCTAATTCGTTATCCTTCTTACAATAACCGTTCCACACAACTGATGCTCCAGTGAATAAAGAATCGAAGTTTCCTTTTCAAATTGAATGAATACGATTCAGACAAAAGATGAACATTCTCAAAATCTTTCAACCAAGTTTTATAATATTGGCTGTTTTTTCCGTAAAAATTGTCTAATATATAAACATCCTTCCCTAACAGTATTGAAAGTATTGCTCCGTGGAGTCTATTACTGAACACTTGATTATACTGCGAAATGTGTTCTACTCCAGTAATAACTCTCTGCGGCAGATAGGTGGATACTGCATATTCGTCAGCTTCTTTGAATTGTCGATTATTTATTAGTTCATATAGGTGTTCTACCATAGGCTCTGAGGTTTCATAATTTGGCCAATCACTTGTATCATAGATATCTGGCAAGTAACTAATGTCAATACCATCTGATTTCTCTCTATCTACTCGCTTAAAGAACAAATCTTTATTTAGGGAAGGCCGACTATATTGCATCAACTCCTCTCTGTTAATGCAAAATGCCATATCCGGAATCAAAAGAATGTTTTTCGAAAATCCAAATGCCTTAAGGAACCGATAACTATATTGATCTCTGGCACATATCGTGAGGTGCTTATGCTGCCTAAAAATCTTTGCATCAAGACGAGCATTTCGAGCACCCTCATAATATACTGTTTGTGGCAGAATAATTATTTTATTATTAGGATAACTCAGAACAACTCTCCGTCGCAGTTCACTATGAGGGGCATAGAGATCTCCAAAGTTTCCACCACCATGTAGGAGAATAATTACATCACTTGGAATTGATATATTTTCAAATGTTTCATTAGATGAACGAAACAGACATTTGTATGACAGAGAAGCTAAAAATGTTTCTATTCCTTTCCATATCAAAGTATCACCGATATTACTATGATACGGAAGATCAAGATAAACATAATCATGATTTATGAGAGGAAAAAGTCCTTCTCGAATAATATTGATGGTTTCTATTAACAATTCCTCTCTTTTCATAGTTCATTACAGTTATTTTTCAATCAATCATGTAGGATATTAATTATTTTCGCGCCAGTTGAAGAATTTTATAATTATCACTTTCTGCAATAACATTGGATTGAGTTTCAATCCCGTAGTATTCTTTAAGTAAAATTTCCATAGAGAGAACTCTATCTAATTCTCGGTTACTAACGAGCATAGGTAAGTCATTGACTAAAGAAGTAAAGTTTTTGTAATAAATACGTGTTAATGGAGAATTAATAAGCCATCCTGCTCTTACCATCTTTTGTCCAATTGGACATTGGCTGCTATGAAATGCCTCTGTTGATATTGGCACATTATTGTGTATTAACACTTTATTATATTGAATTTGAGACAATAAATTGTTGACTTCCGCAGTCTTCGATATCTCGATTCTATTTATCTGACAAACATTTCCAGTTTTATTTATTATTATTAACGCAAAACAAAGAATAAAAGAAAGAAAGATTACTTTTTTGAACCTAAACTCAGTTTTCAATAATACATTCATAAAAACAAACACAACAATAACAAAGATTGGAAGTACCGTTCGTTCTTTGGCAACAGTACAAGACATGAGATAAAGCGATGCTACTACCGCCATTGTTATAATAGAAATTAATAAAAAAATTCTAGAAATATCGCGTCTTTGAAAACTTAGTATAAATAAAAGACAAATAAGAAAAAAGAGACAATAAAAACCTAAAGACTTATATAACTGAAAATATGGTAAAAGATTACTCTTGATATTGTTTAATTTTGATAAAAGCAAGAATTTCTTGCATTCTTGAAGTTTCGAAGCATCAATAATCGTTCCATCATTTACACGGTATTCTGCTAATAGTAAATATTCTAGTTTTTCAATATCCGTTGATAAAGCATTAAGCCCATTTTTGTAGGATGGGTTATCATTGATATATCCTCTTGCGGAATTATATTCATTATAATAACGCCAATCCTCATCCTGTTGATATTCTAATATTGTACAATATTTTAGACAGCATGAGACAGCAATGAAAAGAGACAATACAACTAACTTCTTATAAAAATGAGTATCCCAAATACTTTTGATAGGGAAAAGACAAAAGGGAAAACCAACAAGAAAAACAAGAATGGCACCCTCAAACCTAACTTCTGAACCAATTGCAAAAAACAGGAGAGACCAAATATATTTCCATTTGTAAGTAGCAAATTTCAAAATAATTATTGAAGCAAGAGATAGTTCCGCTGCTAATAGTGTATTCTGAGGAGAAATCAATACATAAACTTGAAGAAGGAAAGACAATACATACAACGATAACTTTTCAATCATTTTAATCTTGCTCTTAAGCAAAAACGCCATCATTGTTACAAAAGACAAAATGCATAGAAAATAATGAGCAATACTATACCATTCAAAAAGACCAAAGTTTTTATAAAGACACGCTATTAATTGACTATACAAAAATCCTTCAAATATTGTATATGGTAAAGGAGTTCCTGTATATGCACCAGACGTTATTAACAAATACATGTTATCATCTGGAGTTGCATACATGATAAAACCGGACATTGGCAATATAGACAGAATAAGCACTGAACAAATTATTATAGCCAATGACAAGTATCTTTTAGACAATAAAAATACCATTTTCCGATTAATGAATCGCAGATGTTTGACAACTAGAGTATATGTTCTCAAAACAATATAGCTCGATTCTCTACCGCTTTTATATTGTATTATAATAATCGGAAATAAAACCGACAATACAAATCACCTGTTCATCCGTGAGTTCATAGAACATTGGCAAACGAACCAGACAATCAGCACACATATCGCATTGAGGAAGATCTGGGATTATCGTTGAGTGCGACCTATAGAAATCACTCTTGTGCAAACTCAAATAGTGGAATGGTGCTAGAATCTCCTTCTCTTTCAAGAACTGGATCAAACCACTTCTCTCTTCAAGGTTTCTGCAAACGAGATAGAACATGTGTCCATTATTGGATGCATATTCAGGAATCTCAGGCAATCGAACTAGGCCCTTGTTTGCAATCTCCAGCAAGCCATCATAATATAAGCTCCAGATGGACTTTCTTCTGTTTTGAATTTCATCAAGATGCTCTAATTGTGCCCAAAGAAAAGCCGCATTAATCTCAGCCGGAAGGAAAGAAGATCCCATATCTACCCAGCCATACTTGTTGACTGCACCACGGAAAAATTCGGCTCTATTGGTTCCCTTTTCCCAAATAATCTCAGCTCGACGCATGAACCTATCATCATTGACAACCAGCAGACCTCCTTCACCAC
This sequence comes from Bacteroidales bacterium, assembly GCA_045627865.1. Lineage (GTDB taxonomy): Bacteria > Bacteroidota > Bacteroidia > Bacteroidales > UBA3663 > Liminaster. The sequence goes on along the minus strand of JAZQOK010000005.1, from coordinate 9,333 downwards.
CAGCTGTTATATTCTTGGTTTCATGGAATGAGAATGCAGCAAGATGACCAATAGATCCAAGTGGCAACTTTTTCTTTGTCTTATCAAGAATTTGTGAATTAGAGAATTTGTCTCCCTCTTTCATCAAATAATAACTATCAATGGCTTGAGCTGCATCTTCTACGACGATTAAATTATGACGATTTGCGACCTTCATAATCATCTCCATATCACATGCAACACCCGCATAATGGACAGGTGCAATCACTTTGGTTCTAGGTGTAATCAAAGATTCCAACTTATCGGCATCAATATTTGGATTTGAATCCATAGAATCCGCAAACACCACATTTGCGCCTTCTCGAAGAAATGCCAAAGCGGTAGAAACAAAGGTATATGAAGGAACAATCACCTCATCTCCTGGTTTCAAGTCACAGAGCATGGCGCACATCTCCAATGCATCTGTTCCAGACGTTGTTAACAGACACTTCTTGAATCCATAGCGCTGCTCAAAAAAGGATTGGCATTTCTTTGTGAACACGCCATTACCAGACAGTTTCCCCGTGTAAACAGCCTGGTACATATAATGTGCTTCTTTTCCTGTTAAAAAGGGTTTATTAAATGGTATCATAACAATATTTACAAATAAAAAATAAAGATCCCTACTGAGATTAGAACCATGCTAACAATTACTCTTTGATTTATTGATTCTTTAAGGAATATGTATGAAAGTAACGGGACAAAAACGTATCCTAATGACTCTAAAATAGGGATATCCTTTAAGTTCACACCATTACTCATCGCCGTGATGTTGATAAAAAGGGATGAAAAAAAGATGCAATAAGCTATTATCACTCGCCAATTAAGCATAGAAGGAATGAAACTCTTCGAGCTATCATCCGCACTTTTCTTTAACAATATCTGGCTAGCAGAAGAGGCTATAATTCCTGCAAGAACAAGACAAAAATAAATTGTTACTTTTTCCATGACAAAACAACTAACCCCGAGATAATGAACAATGCTCCTACAATGTTGTTCCTACTGATATTTTCTCCGAATACAAATACCGAAGCACTCAAAATCATCAAAATCGTCGAACTTTTATATAAAAATGCTCGGTTGAGTTCAATCATTGAAAGGACTTTTTGCCATAATAATGCATATAATCCAAGCATCAATACAACTAATCCTAAAAAAAAGAGGTAAGGCAAAGATAAAAAGTCATGTAAAGATGCGAACTTACTAAAAATTGAGGAACAAGCATATACAATAAAAGCAAGTGTTGCAATGAGCACTTTCTTAACCATAATGTTCTTCATCATAACCAAATATGGTAGATATTTGTGATTGAGTCCACTAAGAACCCATTTTTCTCATAAAAATGGCATGCTGCATCATTACACTTTTGGGTCGCAACATTCACTATTATTCCATCTGGCATATTTGATAAGAAAGACTGCATAAGTTTCGTTCCGACACCTTTGCCAGTAGCTTTATCATCAACCGCGACAAGACCAATTGTAGCTATATTATCTTCAATCTTATAGGTCAGGATGCCAAGTAGTTTAGTACCATCTAGATAGCCTAGGACATCGGTAGCAATTTCTCCACTCAAGGATCTTTCAATCCACTCCTTGTATAAAGTTATAAACACATTGATTGAAAAATGTTTATCTTGATAATATCGTGAATGTCCTCCACTCTGTAATGCCAATGATAATGCTTGAGCAGATAATGAAGTCTTCAACAAGCTAATGACATTTGCGGAGGCCACAGTTCTGTTATTCTTCACGAATTGCGAATAGACTACTTTTTCGTCTGCTAAAAAAACGTCATCCCCTAAGTATTCCTTTGGAACAGTAATCCCCTTACCATATAATAGCTGATACCCCTCATTCCGAGCATTCTCAATTATACTAAGAAAATCAGACTCCGAAAAATCTTCCTCGCTAGAAAGGGTTCCAATTTTCATTCCAAAATGGTCGGTATCCCACTGAGCTAACTGAATTGTCATTATTTGTCCAAATTTAAGGTTTCTGCGACGATGAATACAGGACGACCTTTTACTCGATCATAAATTTTCCCAATATAGATACCGGTAACTCCAAGCATCATTGACATGATTCCAACGGCCAGCCAAATGGAAATAACAATTGTAGTATAACCATCCACTTCTATCCATCCGATCGCCCACTTCACAAAATTCCACAACGCAAAAATTAATGAGACAATAACGACATAAAAACCAAAACGTAACATCAATCGCAGAGGTTTATCGGAAAAACCGATCATATTGTCACTTGCTAATTTCAATAACTTGAATAAACTATAACTTGATTTTCCGCGTTCACTCTCGGCATGAACAACAGGGAGATAAAACTTTCTGAAGCCTACCCATTGTGCCATAATAGGGAAGTAACGTATACTATCTCCCATGGACAGAATTGCATCAACTACTTTTCTGTGATAAATACCAAAATTTGCAACACTTTTATCTTGCTTGGAATCTGTCAAAAAAGAAAACACACAATAAAACACGGTGCTGGACATTCTTTTTGTCCAGGAATCTTGACGTTCTACTCTTTGCGCAAAAACAGAATCATAACCCTCCATTGCCTTTGCATACAAATTCAGAATTTCTTCTGGACGATCCTGCAAATCGCAATCCAGTACAACGACCCAATCCCCGCTAGTTTTAGATAAACCTGCTGTAATCGCATAGTGTTGTCCGAAATTGCGAGACAAATTGATACCTTTTACTTTTTTATCTTGGCTACAAATACGCGTGATACCGAGCCAAGAATCATCAGGAGATGCATCATTTACAAGGATTATCTCATAGTCCTGTGTAATTCTCGAAACAGAAGATTCTATGCGTGAAATAAATTCATCTAACATTTTCTCTCCTCTGTAAATTGGTGATACGATTGATAGATACATTCTATTATTCTCTAATGAGATGTTTTAACAATAAAATCGAGGAACTAACAACATAATTACCAATTCACCCTCTTACATATCTGGAGCATCAACTTGCCTCTTCCTACAGATTTCTCTTCACAGGCCCGAAGGTTAGTGACATGAATAGCTTGTTTTATACGTCTATCAGAAGATACAATAATACCTTTCTGTTCTTCTAATCGACAATATTTTTCAATATTCTCTTGATCATTGCTGGCAAAGACGATACGGACATTAGCGTTAACAAGAAAAAGCATCCCCTCTGACCAAATCTTTTGCACCTGCTCCATCGAGAAGTTCGAAGTATAATGCAATTCTATTTCTGTGCCTTCGATCCGAGCAATCGGATAGAAAGACTGAATCTTGTCTTTATACTTCGACTCCTTGCGTCGCATCTGGACAAGTTTCAAATCTTGCCAATGCTCCTTTAGTTTCAAAAATGCAATGAAGTCTTCCTGCGACAAACGGGCAGTATATAACGGAGAATGAAGCGTCCGCGAGAAACTGACATCATACATCGAGTCGATATTACTGTTAGACATCAAAATGACGTTTTTCCGCCAATCAATCGTTTTGAGAATCCATCTACGAATAATTGCTTTCTTTTCTTTCCAATTTTCTGCTACACTTGTTGGAGCCATCCAGGATCCTGCAAAATGATGAATACTATATGTACGTTCTGTCGTGTGAATCTCCAATGTATGGAAGTCCTTAGGAGAGAAGAAGTCTTCGGGGAAGATATTGATTACATTTTCGTCGTGCACAAAGTCCTCTTTTCGTTCGATGGGATGATAGAGATATTGAGACTCAATACAAGCTCGGAAGCGATAAGGCAAAGGATAAACATTGTAATCACCATCTGGTGAAATGAAATCTTTGTCCTTATAGCTTTCCAACATGTCTCCTATCAATGTATTCCCTTTTTCACATCCTAAAACTGCAGCCTCCACGCCTGTTTCCGAGGGTTCTTTACCTATGAAGTATGGCAGATCAAGAAGATCATCGAATGACTTCAATACCTCAACATCGGTGTCCAAATAGATTCCTCCATAATTGTAAAGGGCATACAAACGGATATAGTCTGCAGCAAAGGCGTACTTATGGGTATCAAATGCCTGATCTACCCACTTCGATTTTCCTCGAGGGAATCGATCAAAGTTCCAATGCACGAAATCATAATCCGGAAGATTCTTCTTCCAGGAATCAAGACATCTCTGAATCTTCTCCGGATACGGATCGTTGCTTAACCAGCAGAAGTGGATTATCTTTGGAATCATTTTCCTATTGTCTTGCAGAAAATATAAGATTCAACGAATTCGATTTTATGGAGTACTTTGCCGACGACCATACAAAAAACAGATATTGGCAAAGCTATTACAAAAGACATAGAAGTTTGGACAACAGTTCCCCACCCAGGAACATGCATATAAGGTTGTAAAAAAACGAGAGAAAGAGGAACCACTATAAAATAATGCAATAAATATATATCCAGAGAGGAACGACCGACAGAAGCAAGATAGCAGATTAATTTAATTCCACACTTCTCCATTAGATAAAGTATCTGTATTGAAAATAGAACTACTGCAGCAAGATGCCAATACCTGGCTAATGGCAAAGAGGGGAAGATTAACCCAATGACAACCAGTAGAGCTACAATCAATTGACTATAATAGGGTGTAATCATCTTTTCCACGTACTGGTATTTCCTGATTAACAATCCTCCGAAGAAGCAGGGAAAGTAGGATATAAAATTGTGTAGAGAGAAGAAACCATTAAAGTCAGGAGTGAGAGCACCCTTCATATATTTAACAGAAGCAAACACAACGACTCCAAATATCAACTCTCCAATTATTCTTCCATGAGGGAATTTACAAAAACAGACAAACAAAAAACTGAAAACATAATATTCCGCTAAGACCCAGAGATACCAATATCCATGTTTCATGACATCGAGGAAGAAATGTGCAATCCCCGTATCTGAAACAAATGTATATAATAATCCAAAGGACAAAAAAGGAACAATGATTTTTAGTATCTTGAAATTGAATAACTTAAACAACTGGGCATACGGCATATCAACAGCCTTTGTCATGAGTCCAGAAAGAAACACAAACAAAGGCATGTGATAATGAGCTATTACATTCAAGGCTTCTAAATTCCATGCGAAATCCGTTCTTCTGCTGATTGAGAAATAGAGGACATGCCCCATGACCACAAGAATCATAGCAATGCCTTTTGCGGCATCTATGTATGTCAGTCTATCCTTTATAGCAGATTCCTTTTCCATTTACCTAGTTTTGCTTTTACCCAAATATGATTCACCTCTGGAAATATCACAAACCATTTAAGCCGATTTTGTACCCATAACGGCTCTTTTGCTACATATTTCCGGAAATTGATTTCTGTCTTAAACTTATTATAAAGACAAAGAGTTTTAAGATTATTAATTATCAATCGAGTCGACTCAATCTGTTCATAAGTCTTGCCTATCGTTGGTGTTGCTATAGTCGATTCTAGATTATTGCGATTATAAAAGTATAACACTTCGTTTACAAAAGAAATCTTGGTTGCACATAGTATAATCTTATTCACAAAATAGTAGTCCTCACCATTGTTGATACCAACAGGGAAATGCAATCCAAAATTCTCAATCAATTTCTTTCGAGTAAAAGTCAGACACAACGAAGCCCATTGACTTGCTAATGTATCCCTCAATAGAGAGTCCTTATTCTCGTATTTGGGATTGATTATCTTAGATGAATCTGGATTTATAATTTCTAGCCAATACCTAACGGCATCGGCATCATCATCTTTTGCACTTGCATAGAGTACTTCTATGGCATCCACACGAATCCAGTCATCGCTGTCCACCCACATCACATACTCTCCCAAGGCATGCTGCAACGCAAACTCTCTAGTTCTTGAAATTCCTTGGTTAGATTGATGAAAAACTTTTATGCGAGAGTCTTTTGCGGCATATTGATCACAGATCTGTCCGGATTTATCCGTACTTCCATCATCAACAAGAATCAGTTCAAAATCCGAATATGTCTGGCCTAAGATGCTCTCAATACATTTAGGCAAGAATTCTTGAACATTATAAACCGGAACCAGAACAGATACTGTCATCTTGGAACCTCCTCCCACACGATTAGCACGATCTAAAAATACACATGATTTTAAGACTCAACCTTCCACTCGCTGACAGTTCTTGTCTGGCTACTGATTACCGCTCCGATACGATAAAGTGGACGCGTATCGGACAGATAAGGCTGCGCATAGCCTTTGTCTTCTATCTGTTTCAGTGCCTCTTCTGCAGTGCCATCCAACTTAAATTCGAAGACATAGACATAATCCGGAGTTTCAATGACGATGTCAGCTCGGCCATGGGAATTTTGCTTCTCTATGAGGGTTGTGTAGCAGGAAAGGAGTCGGAAGATCAAGTAGAAGGTGTACTGATAGTGGGTCTCGTAATTGAGGGCAATCTGATTCTTGTTTGCTTCGTACGGTATACTTGCTAAAAAAGAGGTAAAAGCATCGCGTAAATCATCCAAACGAGCACTTCGCAACATTCTTCCGACATTAATAATCCAGTTATCCACCAGTTCCGCAGAACGCAGATAATCGGTAGCAACCAGACTGAGGAATCCTTCTCTCACCTCCTGATTCGGAAAATCGAGCTTATATGTACGGCTCCATAAATCGTAGCTCTTGATTGTCAGATAGCCACTTTGATAGAGCATTGGGATTGGCAGCTGACTATCTGCTCGATAATTCGCAAAATCCTCTGCACGATAATCTCGATCCAATTCTCGTTGAATATTAACATGATGGCCTCCAATAAGTTTTATGAGATAGGTAGGTGTGCCCGATACAAACCAATAGTTCTTCAGCAACAACTCACTGAAAGCATTCACGATGCTGAAGGGATTATAAATATCTGTCAGATTCTCACTGAAGTGATACCCATCATATTGTTGTTTGAGAAGATTTTTCATCTCGGTCACATCTACTTTATACTTGGCAGCCATTTCGGCAATAGATTCTGCGAAACAGGTATGCAATTCCTCCTCCGTAATGCCGCAGATCTTCTCGTATTTGGAGTCCAATGAGATGTCATAGGGCTGATTGAAGCCGGAGAACACACTCACTTGACTAAACTTGGTCACACCAGTCAGGAGTACAAAGCGCAAATGTTCGTCGGCTGCCTTGAAGGTGCCATAGAATGTTTTGAGGACATTGCGGTTCTCGGATTCCTGAGGTTCGTCCAATACATCGAGCAACGGTTTGTCGTATTCATCTATCAATACGACACAACGCAGACCTGTCTTCTCGTGAGCTTGGCGAAGTACATATACAAAGCGGGCACCTAAATCCTCCTGATAAGGATCCTTGCCCCATTGTGCTTCCCATCCAGCTACATAGCCTTCCAATAGTCTTTCTAATTTTCCGTCCTGATGGAATCCTCCTGTTGCAAAATCAATACGGAACACAGGATATTCCTTCCAATCCTGTTCCATCTCCATAATCTTCAATCCCTCGAACAGATGTTTCTTGCCTCGGAAGTAGCAATCCAGTGTTGAGATAAGCAACGACTTGCCGAACCTGCGGGGACGACAAAGAATGCAGATGTGCATTTGTGCCAACTGCCAGACAAGATCTGTCTTGTCGACATACAGGAAACTCTCATTTCGGAGTTTCTCAAACGCTTGGACACCTATTGGATATTTCTTCATTTCCAGGATTTTGAAAAGTATAGTATTAGCGCCTGCACAGCTACGGCTTCGCCCTGGGCTGTCACATCGTGAAGCCCATAAAACCGCGAAATGATGATATTATCATCGTGCGCAAAAATAAAAAGAATTAGCGACAGTTCAAATCAAATTTGAATAATACAGAACTTATATAATTGGTTTTGTTTCAAACACACAATTTGTGGCATGTTTGTATTACAATCTCAATCCGTTTCAATTCGCATTCAACAAGCTAATCCATCAAGGAACACGGATGACACGGATAACACGGATATTGATAATAAAATACCTAGAAACTGAGAAACTTTTTTATGCGAGTTATTCAATCAACCGAAAACTCAAAACTCAAAACAGAAAATTAAAAAATTTTAGATAAAAATTTGGATTTTATTCAAAAACTACATATCTTTGCGGCACTTATTAAATAGCCACTATTTAACGCTATTACCTGAAGTGATGTCACACTATTCCCAAATGTAAATATTTATTTCAAAGCTAAAATTCTGCCTTGATGTGGCAGAACTATGACTATGGAAATTACTCACTGCTTGTACAATATTTTGTTGTACAGGTGGTGATCATTATATATCTCCCGCCCTTTGCTAAGGCAGGTATTTTTGGTGGGTCCTCCTGTATTCAGGCAGTTAACGATGTAAGACTGCCCCAGGCCTGGCATTGCCATCACTCGATGAAATGCCAACAAAATTTTCATGCAACGGTCAGCTGCATTACTGCAGACTGATTACAGCGCTGGTCGATGACAAGGCCATTGCAGAGGGGATTATTGCCCCTAAGAACGTGACACAGGTACTGTTCTACTTCATCCGACTGGCAGAACAGGAGGAGTTCATCCGATGGATTACGGACCAAAACGGAAACCTCAAGGAACGCCAATGGTTGCAGGTGCTGAACTACCTGATCAACGAGGAAATCTTCATGGCGAACAAGAAGAGCCTGATTGTTGATTACCTGATCAGACACCGGGAACTGTCTCGATTCAAAACGAGCAAAGATGTTCAAGATGCAATGTGGAGACCGATGAAAGCTCTGATTATATCCTGTCTTAGAGAATCTTTTAAAAAATTGAGTTTACCGTAAAAAAATTGGATTATTTACGACAAATTACGGTAAACCGAAAATTGTCCTTTTTTCTCACTACCTTTGTTCCAGCTAATCTCAATGGATTGGCTGGAATTATTGTTTTAATTTTTAAAATGGAACCTATGGGAAACAAGAAAGACTACAAGATGTGGATTCCGCTGGGCTTGATGCAAGACCAGAGAACCCAGAAACTGATTGACGAGACGGGATATAAAGGTCTCGGCGTTCTGCTCTCAATGATTATCGCCTTAGAACATTGTTATCTTTTCTCTCCGACTCCGGAAGCAATCTTCGGCATTATGGGCGGTAACATATCGTTGAAATTCAAGCGTAAGATACTCTTCAATTATGGCTTTTTTCAACTGAATCCAAGTGGCTACGTCGAGAGCTGCTTTCATGCGGGCGTATATACGTATGGGTGTGCTGACGAACGTACAATGCAACGTGAAGACGAACGTACACCCCTGTCATTAGTAACAAATAACCAAAAAGATATAACAACAGAAGAACAGAAAGAAGATGCTACTGTCGCTGCTGT
>JAZQOK010000004.1:0-72548 GCA_045627865.1 Bacteroidales bacterium | reverse complement strand
CACTCTATGTCGAGCAGTTCATATTCGGGTATTTCTTCCATAAAAATACTGGGTCTCTTTTTCATAGTATATGCGCTTGTCCAATACTTATGTATCGACATACGGGCACAAAGATACGGGGTTTTCGTGAAAGTACCAAATATTACATGAGTTTTTTTGAAAATAATTGTTTTAGCGCGTAATTCTGGTAATAGCCTGGAAGGCTGTATCTGAGTAACCGGGGGCAACGCCCTCGGATTACGAAGTCCTACCACTCTCACCAGCCTGGAAGGCTGTACCTCCACCGAGAGTCTCAGTCATTGAAGAACAAGTCATCCTCCGGATCCAACCCCATCTCTCGTAGCCATTCCTCATACTCCTCACGGAAGGTCTTCACCTTGTGATGTTCTTTCTGATTCTTGATGTACTCGATGACAGTCGGACGCTCGTTCACACTATACGTAAAGGCAGCATAGCCGTTTCCCCATCCGTCAAACATCGGATACCATTCATAAGTATTTGGTACAGCCCTCCAGGCTGTGGTTATTATTATTGTTCTGAGTCCGAGGGCGTTGCCCCCGGTTACTCAGATATAGCCTTCCAGGCTTTTCTTGCACAATTACTACTCATAATGTAGCCTTCCAGACTTTTCTTGCACAATTACTACTCATAGTGTAGCCTTCCAGACTTTTACATTCGTTTTGCTTGACGATGTTGAAAATAATTGTTTTAGCGCGTAATTCTGGTAATAGCCTGGAAGGCTGTATCTGAGTAACCGGGGGCAACGCCCTCGGATTACGAAGCCCTACCACTCTCACCAGCCTGTAGGGCTGTACCTCCACCGAGAGTCTCAGTCTTTGAAGTACAGAGAATTGTAGATGTCGGCACAATCCTGCTCGGTGACAGGGCGTGGATTGTTCTTCAGGAGGCGTTGCTGAAGCATGGCTGCCTTGGCCATCTCCGGTACCGCACTCTGAGGGATATTGATCTCGGCCAAAGTCTGAGGAATACCGCAGTTCTTGCTCAACTGGGCCACGAACGCTACACCACGGAGAGCAGTCTCCTCGTCGTTCGCACCAGGCTGACAGCCACAAGCCAAGGCTACTTCGGCATATTTCTTGACGTTGCTCGACATGTTGAACTTCATGATGGTTGGCAACAGGACACTATTCGACAGGCCGTGGCTCTTGTGGAACATACCTCCTACCGGATAAGCCAAGGCATGGACAGCTGCGGTATTGACCGGACCCAAGCCCAAACCACCATACATCGAACCCAAGAGCATCGCCTCACGAGCCTCCATGTCCGAGCCGTCCTTCACAGCACGTTCGAGGTTCTGGGCAATCAGTCGGATGCCCTGCAAGGCATAGAGATCGACGGCAGGATGGGCGAACTTGTTGGTATAGACCTCGATGCAATGGGTCAAGGCATCCATACCAGTCTCGGCTGTAATACGGGCAGGAACAGTCTTGGTCAAAGCGGGATCCAAATAGGCAACATCGGCCAAAAGGAAGTCAGAGACAATACCCTTCTTGCCATTGTCGGTTTCGTCGAGCAGGATGGCATTAGGAGAGACCTCGCTACCAGTACCTGCGGTGGTTGGCATACAGGCGATCCACACACCACGACCCTTGACGAATCCGATGCCATAGCACTCCTCGATCTTCTGTTCGCTGTGCAGGAAGGTAGCCACCAATTTAGCCACATCCATGACAGAACCGCCACCTACGCCAATCACAGAATCTGCCCCGAAGGCTTGAGCCTCCTGTAAGATACGCTTGAAGTCGCCTACGGTCGGTTCACCCATGATCCGGGTCTCGACCTGATACTTCACTCCGGCTTGTGCCAAGAGGTCGAGCGTAGGCTGCAACATGGGCAGAATAGGATCGGCCGTCAGGACAAATAACTGCTTAAAACCAAACTTGATATATTCATCAGCGAACTGTGAAAGGCATCCTGTACCGAACACCATGCGCTGAGGTTGTTTTAATGTAACTGTATTCATAAGTCAAAATCACTTGTTTTTATGGTTTTCCAAATGGGCAACCTTCTTGGTTGCTTTCTTCCAGACTTCACGATGACCCTTGCCCAAGAATCCATAGATGGTCAGTTCGTCGTGGGCCTCGGTATGACGGAAACACAAAGAGGCCAAATAACCGACTACAAGCACAATCAGGTGACTATAGACACCCATCATATACTTGTTGATCGGATAGATCAACGTACCCCAAGCCGTAAAGAGGATACAGGCTACCAGTCCGACATAGAGTCCCTTGCTGTTGGCATGTTTCGAACAAAGACCCAACAGGAAGATGCCGACAATGCCTGCCGAGAAGATGGCATAGAAGCCGAAGATGGTATTCAAGACAGCTCCTCCATTGGTCTGATAGTAGGCAATCGCAATACCGATGGCTCCCAAGCCTGCAATGACCACCGCCCAACGTCCAGCCACGAGTTTCTGTTTGTCGGTCATATTCGGACGAAGCTTGACCAGATAATCCTGGACAGCAATGGCCGAAAGACAGTTCAGATCAGAATCCAACGATGAGATCGCAGCGGCAGCAATTGCGGCAATAATAATACCTCTTACGCCAACCGGCAACTGTGTTGAGATGAAATGTGGGAAGACCGCATCGGGTTTCATGCCCTCGATAGCTGCATCGGGAGAGAACTGATAATAGGCCCACAGGAGCGATCCGACCAGCATGAACATAGTCCAAACCGGAACGCTCAGGAAAACGCCGATATAGGCCGCTTTCTTGGCCTCATGATCGCTGTTGGCGGTCAGATATCTTTGCACGATGGTCTGATCGGTACCATATTTCTGCAGGGCATAGAAGATGCCATTAAGTACCATTACCCAGAAGGTGGTTTCGACAAAGTTGAAGTCATAGGGACCGACATCAATCTTCCCACTCTCCCATGCCTTGCCGATAATCTCTGCAGGACCATAAGGGGTATTGATGCCACTCAGGAGCAGGCCCAGACAGAGCAAGCCGCCACCAATGAGCAAGCCACCCTGCACAACATCCATCCAGATAATAGCCTCCATGCCTCCCAGAAGAGTCAAGACGATAATAGTGACGCCCAATACACCAATCACAACATAGATATCGATGTTCATAAAGGCAGCAATGGCCATTGCTACGAGATAGAACACAGAACCCATCTTCGTGAAGTGTGTCAACACAAAAGCAACAGAACTATAATAGCGAGCTGGAGCACCAAAACGACGTTCAAAATACTCGTAGGTCGACAAATGTATCAGATTACGGAACAAGGGCACAAGCACCCCAATCAAGGCCAATAGCACAATAGGGACCATCAGACCCTGTACGAGCATGATCCAATTGCCCTTGTAGGCAGCACCTGGATAGGCGAGGAAGGTCACACTCGAAATCAAGGTCGCGAATATCGAGATGCCTACTGCCCAGGCAGGAACCTTGCCACTACCCTTGAAGTAGGCAGAGGTATCCTTCTGCCGATGGGCAAAATAGACACCCATACCAATAGCCAGCAGGATACTGAAAATAACGATGATATAATCAATAAGGTGTAACATAGTAAGACCCCCTAACCCCCTTTAGGGGGAATTCATAGGGGAGGATGGTATTAAGAATTAATAATGAACGGTTGACTTAGCTTTGGCAGCAATCTCAGCCTCCTCTTCGGCCGACAGACGGGTCAATGGAGCCAGCATATCTGGAGTACAGAGGCCCTCGGTCTGCATCATCACTTTGAGGGCGGTCAAAGACTGGCCTAAGGTACGACCTGCCTGATAGATCTTGGCAATCTCGTTGGTTGTGTTCTGGAGCTCAATCGCCTTGTCCATGTTGCCGGCAACGGCTGCTTCGTACAAATCGCGGAACATGCCAGGAGTAAAGTTACCGGTACTGGGCACGATACCATCGCCACCCAACGACAAGCTGTACTGGCTCTGGGCAGCCCATCCGCAGAAGTAACTGAAGTCGGCACGATCCTTGCTGATGGCAATACATTGTGCCATACGTTCCAGATCACGTTCGCTATCCTTGAGACCAACGATGTTCGGATGATCAGCCAGCTGCTTGACCACATCGACAGGAATGGTCATGTGGGTAGTCGCCAGGATATTATAGAGCATGACCGGCTTCGAACTGTAGTCAGCCAGATTCTTATAGTAGGTGTACATCTGTTCGGGGGTGAGCGCATAGTACGAAGGCAAAGTAGCCACAATCACATCGGCTCCAGCTTGGGTGAAGGCATCGACCTGCTTCATCTGTTCGCTGATGCAGCAACCGGTCAGACCTGCATAGACGGTAATCTTGCCTTGAGCGGCCTTGACGGCAGTTTCGACCATCAGACGGGCATCAGCCTGGCTCACAGAGTTACCCTCGCCGGTGGTTCCCATCAGCAATGGATTGACTTGATTCTTGACGAACAGAGAGATAATTCTAACAACAGCCTCAACATCGAGGTTTCCCTGTGGAGTAACGGGAGTAACCATCGGCACTACCACACCACAAAATTTCTTTTTCATGAGATTATAAGTTTATTATTTTAACGACAAAGCGATGAGTCGGTTGAACTTCCTGAGCTGGAAGTAAAGCAGGGTTCCTGCCAGGACAGCTGAAATCAAATCCGAAATAGGCATGGCACACCAGACAGCATACACTCCATTCCATCCCTTATCGACAAAGACATCGGGCAAGAAAAGAAGCAGAGGGACAAGGAAGACCATCTGTCGTGTGGTCGAAAGGAAGATGCTCTTCTTTGCCTGACGAATAGATTGGAAGAAGGTATTGGAAATCATCTGCCCACCCACTAATGGGAACATGCAGAGCACTATGCGGATGGCAGGCACACAAAGGGCAATCATCTCGGGATCGGTGGTAAAGAAGCCAGCCATCTGACGGGCAAAAACTGCAATCAGCACATAGCCAGCCGTCATGATGAAAGTAGCCAGCATATAAGCGAACTTCAAGGTACCGACCACACGATGGAAGAGTCTGGCACCCATATTGAATCCGACAATTGGCTGCATGCCCTGACCAAAGCCCATAATGCACATGACCAACAACATGGCTACACGATTCACGATTCCATAGACACCCACATAGGCATCGCCATCGGCCCCACCCTGAGCCACCAAGGTCCGGTTAATCAGGATGACGACAATACAGGCACAAAGATTCAACGAGAATGGGCTCAAACCAATGGACAGGATCTCCTTGATGATGTCCCAACGGAAGATCAGACCCTCCTTGCTGAAGTGCACAAATCGGCTCTTGTCCAAAAAGAACCGGAAATTATAGATCCAAGCCAGCAATTGTCCGAGAATGGTTGCCAAAGCGGCACCACGCATGCCCCATCCGAATCCGAAGATAAACAGGGCGTCGAGCACAATGTTACTGAATACGGCAATCAACTGGGCAATCATCGCCTGCCGAGGATTACCGATAGCTCGCAACTGGTCGTTCATACCCAAAAACGTATGGGTGATGATATTACCGATCAGAATAATCTGCATGTAATCGCGAGCATAAGGAAGAGTGGCATCGCTGGCTCCAAAAAGACGGAGGATCGGATCAATGAACAAAAGACCCAAAGTAGTCAGGATGATGCCAATGGTAAGATCCAAACGAATCACATTACCGAAAATCATCAACGCCTGACGTTGATTGCCCTCACCCATACGGATTGAGGTCTGAGCTGCGCCACCCACACCTGCCATAGCACCGAAGGCGGCACTAATGTTCATGAGTGGAAAAGTCAAGGCTAAACCTGCAATTGCCAACTTTCCACAACCTTGTCCAATGAAAATACTATCGCACAAGTTGTAGATGCTACTGGCTGCCATAGCAATAATGCTGGGGGTAGCAAACTGCAGAAGCAGTCGGCCTACCGGTTGGGTAGCCAACTGCTTGCTGCGTTCATCGTTATATTGAGATGCCACCTGGGCATTCAATTCTGCTTGAGTCATTCGTTGTTTTGAATGTTAGAAAATACGACCTGTCAGACGAAGTGTCATCTGTGGCCAGAAAGCAATTCCCTTGACGACTTTGATGATGTCGTCAACATCTTCGTTCAAATCAGCATACTCATCAAAAGGGACTTCATTAGGGCTATCGATCGAGAATTTGCCATGATACCAAGCTCCCATCTCGAACTGCACACCAACGCGATGGTTCGGGATTGAACGGCCAAAACCAATACCGAAGTATGGTTTGACAGCATTGGTTTGCAAATCACAAGCCACCTTTACGCGCTCTTTGATGGCATAGGTTTTGTGATCGACTGAGTAACTAAGTTTGTCGAAAATGAAGTTATCGCTTTTAGCAATGGCTCCTGCATCCCATGCATCTTTCTGAACTTGAACGGCATCTGTATAAAGACGCTGAACATTTTCATCGGCCTCACCAGAGATTGACAGGAAAGACTTTGAACCGAACATCAAACCACCTGTCAGATGGAAGGTATGATTTTCCGAAGGATACCATTCTACAAGAACCTTGACGTTTGGATTAATCTTGGCATTCAGCGAAATGGTGAATTCGTCAGGCAAAGAATGAGAGACCCTTCTGATAGAGGTACCATTCTTTGCATTGTGGTCGTCGATCTCCTTGTTCAACTTTAGGATACCATCGTTGATACGGCCAGAAGAGAGGTCAAAATCATAATCAATCTTATCCAGGCCATAAAGTCTATAGCTATTGAAGCCAACAACTGCAACGAGGTGATTGCTCACAACTGGCATAGAAACCTGAATACCAGCACCCATCAAGCCTATCTCAGCGCCAATGCCCAGATGCTTGAACGCCTCCATATTCTCATTCTGCGAAAAACCGGTCATCGCGATAGAGGCTGCCAACGACAGAAAGAATAATTTCTTGATCATATTATATCTTCAATTATTATGATGATGGCTAAATGACAATATGTAATAAATCATTTAAAATCATCAATTAGTGGTTTATAAAAAGATTCTGGGGACTACTCAAAATGGAGCATTCCCCAGAACAATATTTCAAATCTTATTACTTAACCTCGTTGAGAGTTGCCTTAACGACATGCTTTGTACCACCATCAACCATGGCGAAGTCAATTGTAACCTTCTCACCGATGTTGTAAGGAATACCCTTCTCCAATGGAGTACCCTCAACAATCATCTTACCTTTGCCATTCAGCTTCCAGGTACCAGCGTAGGTGGTATTAGCGCATACAACGCAGAAAGTACCAGCACGAGAGATGATAAGCTGCTTTGGATAGCCATAAGAACCGAAGTACTTTGCATAAGCAGCATCAGAGATTGTGACACGCTTGCCATCAACTTCTGCCTTCTCCTCTACATTCCAAGTACGGCAGAGCTTCATTGCCTCCTCAGAATCGTCCATAGTGACATTATCCTTCTTGTGCAAAGAAATCTTGGCAGCGTCACCACCAACCTCAGTGATTTCAACCTTTCCATTCTTGACGTTACCCTTAATATCACCTTCAAGGATGATCTCATCATCCGCAGTTACGGTAAAGGTACCCGTGTAAATCTGAACACCTGCACCACGAACAGCAGCAGCTTCAGAATTAGATGCGCCTGTATAGATATAATTACCACTTTCGGTCAACTCAATGGTAAAACCATCCTCTGACTCATACACACCTGCTTGATTAGAATACTTAGGAGCAACAAGTTCAATGAGTTTTCCCATGATTGCGTCATCTGCATCACAAGCAACAAAACCGAGACTAACAGCTGCAAGGGCCATCAGCGAGAAAAAAACTTTTTTCATAATCTTAGAATTTATAAACATTATTATTGTGATTGGATATGCATTATTTGGTACAAGACGTCAAGACGTCAAGATGTTAAATCTTCACGACGCAAAGATAGGCATTTTTTCCATTAACAATGCAAAAAAACTTAAAAAAAGACAATAATGCTGATAAATTTGTTAATTTTGAAAAAAAATTGACGTTTTTTATTGCTTTAATGCATCATAAAGCTGGTCGATAGCGACTTGTGCATCGCCATTGGCAGCATCCAGCAACTGCACGAACTTCGAACCGATGATGGCACCATTGGCATTAGCCTGAGCCGACTCAAGGGTCTGTTTGTTGGAGATACCGAAACCGATCATGGTTGGATGCTGGAGGTTCATGGCATGTACCTTGTTGAAGTAGGCCTGCTTGGCATCGTTGAACTCCTTCTGCGCACCCGTAATGGCGGCAGAAGAGACCATGTAGATGAAACCATCGGTATTCTGGTCGATGAAGCGGATTCTTTCTTCGCTGGTCTCTGGAGTAATGAGCATGATAATACGAATATCGTACTTGTCGGCAATAGGCTTATACTCCTCCATATAGTCCTTGAATGGCAGATCTGGAATGATCACGCCATCGATGCCCACTTCATTACACTTCTTGCAGAAGTTATCGAAGCCATACTGCATGACTGGGTTCAGATAACCCATCAGGATCAGAGGAATGGTGACATCCTGACGAATATCCTTCAGTTGGTCGAACAGCAGACGCAACGACATACCGTTGCGCAAAGCCTTGGTAGCTGCCTCCTGGATCACAGGACCATCGGCCATAGGATCTGAGAATGGCACACCCACCTCGATCATCGAGATTCCGTTCTTCTCGAGCGTACGGATCACATCGGCTGTACCATCGAGCGTAGGAGCTCCGGCACAGAAATACAGACTCAAAAGATTCTGTGGTTTATTGGCAAAAAGTTGATTGATTCTATTCATAAAGACCCCCTCCCAGCCTCCCCGTGGGGAGGTGTTTAATGACACCACTGGAGGGCAAATGGTTTTATATTTAATTGATATTTACTATAAATTCACGAAGTTTCTTTGCATCCTTGATGCCTGGAGCCGACTCAAACTTAGAGTTGAGGTCGATGCCCTCCCAACAGGGATGACTGAACTGTTTGAGAGATTCGACACTATCCAATCCGATGCCACCGCTCAGAATGAAAGGAGTCATCATGCGGTAACCCTCCAGCAGTTTCCAGTCGAAGCTGTTACCGCTACCGCCACGGCCTGTGGTTGGCGTATCGAACAGGAAGTAATCGACAAAGCCGACGTAGGGTTCGCACTTTTCAACATCGTTGGCTACCTTCAGACTCAACGCCTTGATGATGACGCATTTGTTGTTGGCAGCAGCCAGAGCCTGACGCAAAGCCATGATGTACTGGCGGTTCTCGTCGCCATGCAACTGGATGTGGGTCAAACCGAACTCCACCGCACGTTTCACAACCTCCTCGACCTCTGCATTCACAAACACGCCTACGCGTTTGCAATCCACGGGCAGATAATCGGGCTTGGTGGCACAATTACGTTTCGATGGCTCCCAGAAGATGAAACCCATCCACTTCTCAGTTGCTTGTGTATCGGCCAATACAGCCTCCACAGCTTTTATATTATCGGCACTTGTCATGCCGCAAACTTTTACAATCATAAGACTCACCCCCGGACCCCCCGCCCCCCTTTAGGGGGAGGGAGCAGTTACCTATTGCTATCGAGGGATTGGTAACAAGTTATTATTTACTAAAATAGACCCTCTCCACCCACAAGGTATAGAGAATAATTTTGACCCATTATTTCAAACCTCTCCCTCCCAACGAGGGAGGGTTAGGGGTGGGTCTATAAGGTCTGCTGGATAAACTCTTTCAGAGCAAGACCTGGATCAGCCTCCTTCATGAAGCACTCTCCGATCAGGAAGCCACGGAAGCCCTTCTCACGCAACAGTTTGACAACCGAAGGATTGCCGATACCCGATTCGCTGACCAACAGCGGAGCCTCTTCGTCCGACAAACACAACTCCTTGACCGCACGTTGCATCTCGATCGCAATATCGAAACTGTGCTGCACATCGGTATGGAAAGTACCCAACGAACGGTTGTTGACACCCAACATGTCTGGCACACCAGCCTTCAGATACTCCAGTTCGGCAGAGTCATGCACCTCGAGCAGAACCTCCAAGCCCAAACTATGTGCCACTTGCAAGAGTTCTCCATATTGAGCAGGATGCAGATCGGCCGCAATAAGCAGCACAGCATCAGCACCAACCAGACGAGCCTCGTAGAGCTGATATTCGTCGATGATAAATTCCTTGCGAAGCAGAGGCAGATTTGGAGCCAGATCTCGTACTCGCTGAATGAACTCCAGTTTACCGCCGAAGTATTTCTCGTCGGTCAGGATGCTGCTGGCCGAAGCACCACCTTCGGCATACTTAGGCACTACATCTTCGGGTTCAACATCGGCATGAATCCAGCCCTTGCTTGGGCTCTTGCGTTTGAACTCGGCGATTATACCGCTCTGCGACTGAGCCAGACTCTGTCGCATGGAACGGAGTTTCAGAGCGCCATCGCGAGCGATCTTCTGCTCGGTGAACTTCTTCAACGTCTCCAACGGCAGATCGCTGATCGCTACAGCCAGCTCCTCACGTTTGTTGGCTACTATTTCTTCGAGAATATCTTTCATAGGACCCCCTCCCGACCTCCCCGAGGGGAGGAGTTTTTTGACACCACTGGAGGGTAAGTGATTTATCGTTTAACTATTATATAAATAACCGAACACCCATTCTATCTACCCACTCCTCCCCACGGGGAGGCTGGGAGGGGGTCGTGTGGGGCTTTTAACTGTTAATCTCAACGAACTTCTTGAATACCTGAAGAGCCTTGCCACTCTCCAACGATTCGCGGGCAGCAGCAACCGAATCCTCCATCGAGAGGTTCATGTTCATCACGCTGATACCGCAGGCAGCATTAGCAATCACCACGTTCTTCTGAGCCTCGGTAGCTGAACCATCCAGCACAGCATCGAAGATCTTCATGGCATCGGCTGCAGTATTGCCACCAAAGATCTCCTCCTGCTTGACATACTTCAAGCCCAGATCGACAGGAGTGAGCACCTTTTCGAAATTATTGGTGCAGATCTTGAAGCCCGAGGTGAGGGAGATTTCGTCGTAGCCATCGTAAGAGGTAACTACACCATAGTTATCGCCGATCTTCTGGTGAATATTGGTATAGAGACGCAACTGGCTCTGATTGGCAGTACCGTGCAACGAATTCTTCGGATGACAAGGGTTTACCAATGGGCCCAGCAGATTGAAGCAAGTAGGCACAGCCAAAGCCTTACGGGTAGGGCCCACGAACTTCATGCCATAGGCGAACAAAGGAGCATGGAAATAGCAGATACCAGCCTCCTCCAACGAACGACGCAACTTGCTTTCGTCGTCGGTGAACTTCACGCCATGACCCTCCAGTACATTCGATGCACCCGATACAGAAGTGGCTCCTCCGTTGCCATGCTTCGAGACTTTGTAGCCAGCACCAGCTATGACGAAAGCCGAACAGGTCGAGATGTTGAAGGTATTCTTACCATCGCCACCGGTACCGACAATATCGAGTGTATTATAATCCTCTACATTAATATATTTACCCGTTTCGAGAAGACCCTGACGGAAGCCAAGCAATTCATCGACGGTTGCTCCACGGGTTTGCAGAGCCATCAGCAAAGCTGCAATCTGTTGTACGTTGTATTGCTCCTGAACGATGTTGAGCATGATCTGGTGGGTCTCCTCCTGTGAGAGGGTTTCACCAGCGATGAGTTTCAAAAGGTATTGTTTCATTTTTTCTTGATTAAATAATATAGACTAATGGTAATCTGGTATAACACACCCATTCCTGCACCATAAGCCAAAGTATTGAGGAGTGGTTCTGACTGACTCCAACCGAACCAAACGAACAAATAGTGAATGATCACAAAGCCAACAGAAAAGCAAACTACTGTAGCTAGCAAATTGCAGAAAAATTGTTTCATAAAGACCCACCCCGGACCCCCGACCCCCTTTAGGGGGAGGGAGCAGTTACCTATTGCTATCGGGGGATTGGTAACATTGTTAATTATTAATTGTCAATTGTTAATTATTTAGGTATTGGATTGCTCCATTAGGAATTCGACCACACGTTTCAAACCTCTCCCCTCCATTATGGGAGGGGTTCGGGGGAGGGTCCATATAGCCAATTCTTCAATATAGCCTTGCCATCAGGAGTCAATACAGACTCAGGATGATACTGGATGCCACGGATGTCGTATTCCTTGTGACGGAGCGACATGATGTAACCCTCGTCCGACACGGAGGTTACCTCCAGGCAATCCGGGAAGTTCTGCTGATCAACTACCCACGAGTGGTAACGGCCAATCTCAAGATCCTTAGACAAACCCTCGAAGAGATAGTCATCTTTAGTGATGTGACATGGAGTTGCCACACCATGCATGACCTGTCCGATGTTGGTCAACGTGCCGCCGAAGCTCTCGCCGATGGCCTGATGTCCGAGACAAACGCCCAGAATTGGTTTCTTGCCGGCGTATGCCTTAATCACGTCGAGCAACAATCCTGCCTCACATGGAATGCCTGGGCCTGGAGAAAGGATGATCTTGTCGAAAGCTTCCAACTGCTCCATCTGGAACTGATCGTTACGATACACAGTCACTTCGGCACCAAGCTCCTTGACCAGGTGCGAGAGGTTGTAGGTAAACGAATCGTAGTTGTCGATGATGACGACTGAGACCCTCTCCCCAGCCCTCCCCCTTAATGGGGAGGGAGAAATAGTTTGTATTTTATTGTCGTTATTATTCATCAAATTTTTATTTATAATTCAACTATATTTCCCTCTTGCCAGCATCAACCATACTCCCCTCCCCATTAAGGGGGAGGTGCCCCCTTGTGGGGCGGAGAGGGTCTATAGCTTCTCTGCCATTAAGATTGCCTTACGGAGGGCACCCAACTTATTGTTCACCTCCTGAAGTTCATATTCTACATCGCTCTTGGCAACGATACCGCCACCCGCCTGGAACCAGAGTTCGTTGTTGCGAGACACGAAAGTGCGGATCGTGATGGCCTGATTGAGGCTCTTGTCGAAGCCGATGAATCCGATACAGCCGCCATAAGCGCCACGGTTGTGTGGTTCATATTCGCTAATGAGCTGCATGGCTCGAACCTTAGGAGCGCCACTCAGGGTTCCTGCAGGGAAAGTATCGATGAAGGCCTTGATTGGATCAGCACCTTCGTCCAACTCGCCACTCACACGACTCACCAAGTGAATCACATGACTGTAGAACTGCATATCCTTGTAGAAGTCCACATGCACACCATGGCAGTTACGGCTCAGGTCATTACGAGCCAGATCCACCAGCATCACATGCTCGGCATTCTCCTTCGGATCATTCTTCAGATAGAGGGCATTCTGTCGGTCCTGCTCCGCATTACCAGTACGTTTGGTTGTACCCGCAATCGGATCGATGTAGGCGGTATATCTTGTCTGGGAGGTTCCTTCTCCCCCTAAAGGGGGCAGGGGGGTCTTTTCTATACGGCAATGGGTCTCAGGACTTGAGCCGAAGATACGGAAGCCGCCGAAATCAAAGTAGAACAGATATGGACTTGGGTTGATGCTACGCAACGCACGGTAGAGTTTGAAGTCATCGCCCTCGTACTTCTGCTTGAAACGTCGCGACAGAACAATCTGGAACACATCACCACGCAGACAATGCTGGATTCCCTTGCGGATGTTGGCACGATGTTCGTCGTCGGTCAAAGTTGACCAATAGTCACCCACCGGATGGAAATCGTAGGTCTGATAAGCACGGCTCTGGCAGTCACGTTCCAACTGATCCAGGTCATCCTCCTCGCCCTCGCTCAAGAGCTCGATCAGGATCATTTCGTTGCGGAAATGGTCGAACACCACTACATCTTTATATAATATATAGAGCAGATCAGGTGCATCATTCTCCGACTGGGTCTCATCCTTCACGTTGATGTTTTCGAAATAACGTACTGCGTTGAACGAAGTATAGCCGAACAAACCGCAGTAGTTGCTCTTTTCGCCCGATACCTCGAACGAAGCCAGGAAGTCGTTGATCACCTGAGCCGAACCATATTCCTTGGTGATTGGGTGCGAGATCTCGGTTCCATCGGGGAACTTGGCAATACCTACGCCATGTGCGATCGAAACGCTGGCAATCGGATGCAAGCCGATGAAGGACTTGGCATTTTCGCCCCCATGATAATCGCTCGACTCCATCAGAGCCGACTGCGGATAGGCATCGCGGACCTTCAGATATACAGATACCGGAGTACAAAGATCGCCAAGTATCGTTTTCGATGCTGTATGATATTTGAACATTGTCATTTCTTAGTTCTTATGTAACTTCCAAAAAGTCTCCCTAAAGGGAGATTTAGAGGGTCTCTTTGTGCTTCAAGTAGGTTTCAAGGTCCTTGTCGCCACGGCCAGAGACAGTCAGTACGACTACATCCTCAGGCTTGAAGAGATGCTTCATCTTAGGCAACATGGCCAAAGCATGGCTGGATTCAAGTGCTGGGATGATACCCTCCATGCGGGTCAACTCGAAGGCTGCACGAAGCGCCTCATCGTCGTTGATAGGCAATACCTTGGCGCGACCCTGATCAGCCAGATTACAATGGATTGGACCTGTGCCTGGATAATCCAAACCGGCAGAGATGGAATAAGGTTCGATGATCTGACCATCCTCGGTTTGCATGAGTTTGATGCGGCTACCGTGCAGGATACCTACTGTACCGATGGTGATCGAAGCGGCTGTTTCGGCTGTCTCATAACCCATACCGCCAGCTTCACCGAGCACGAGTTTCACACGTTCGTCGTCGATGTAGTGGTAGATGGTACCGGCAGCATTCGAACCACCGCCCACACAAGCCATCAGGTAATCCGGATAGTCACGACCGATCTTCTCCTGGAGTTGCCACTTGATCTCCTCGCTGATGATTGCCTGCAGACGAGCCACCATGTCAGGATAAGGGTGTGGGCCTACGGTCGAACCAATAATATAGAATGTATCGGCTGGATGGCAGCACCAGTCGCGAATAGCCTCATTGGTCGCATCCTTGAGGGTCTTGTTGCCGCTCTCGACAGGGAAAACCTCAGCACCCAGCATACGCATACGCTCCACATTCGGACGCTGACGAGCCACATCCGTGGCACCCATATAGACACGACAAGGAATATCCATCAGCGCACATACGGTAGCGGTAGCCACACCATGCTGTCCGGCACCGGTCTCAGCCACGATACGCTTCTTGCCCATCTTCTTGGCAATCAGAATCTGTCCGATGGCATTATTGATCTTGTGTGCTCCGGTATGGTTCAAGTCCTCACGTTTCAGGTAGAGCTGACAACCATACTTCTCGCTCATTCGCTTAGCGAAATAGAGTGGCGACGGACGGCCCACATAGTCCTTCAAAAGGGCACGATATTCATCCTGGAACTCCTTGCTCTCAATAATTGGCAAATAAGCCTTCTTCAGATCCTCGACGGTCTTGTAGAGAATCTCTGGAATGTAGGCTCCACCGAACTGGCCATAGTAGCCGTTTTCATCAACGTTATAAGTTTTCATAATCTTATTAACCCGGATTGTCCGGAATTAAAATTAAACAAAAAAGGCTCGCAAGACGCTGTGTCTCGCAAGCCCTTTTCTATATTGCTTTAAGTGCATAGGGTTGCAACCCACAACGATTAAGTTATGAGCAACGCCACCACCAATATGCGCTTACTATTGTCATTTTGTTTTGATTTTTAATTTTTCGGGTGCAAAGATATGGATTATTTTCATATCTCCAACAAAAATTCAAAGTTTTTTTCAAATTTCGGGCATTTTTCTTCATTTTTGCCCATTTTAGGATAATTTTACCTCCTCTCTTGCGCAGTACCCATTGTATTCTTGCCAGCAAAGACTGAGAAACGGTAGATTACGCTGATCAATCCATACTGATAAATACTGTTCGTGCGCGAGTCGCTAATGGCATTGGCCGAAACCGAACGGCTGATGGCTGTCTGTTGTCCCAGAATGTCGTAGATCTCGCCCTTGATGGTCAAGGCATTTCCCTTGAGGAACGATTGCGAGATGGAGGCATTCCAGAGCAGTTCGTCGGTATTCATATCCTTTTGGACATAGCCACGACGACTGTTCATACGCAGATCGGTGGCAATCTCCATGTTCCAAGGCATATTAAAACGCATATCGGTACCATACCAGAAGTTCTGGGCATTACGGTTGGCCGACTTGTTCACATTGTTGCGAGCATACTCCTCGTTGAAGTTACCCAACACCTCCACGCTCACAAATTCGTTGCGGTAAGCCACATTCGAACGCACATTAAAACGAGACGTGCGGGTAATGGTCTTGGTATCGATACCAGGATCTCCGATAGAATCAATATTGGCGAAAATACCCACATTCTGCGTAAAACCGCCTCCCACATTACCGCCCACGGACCAATGCTTCTCCTTGCCCAAGCCGATGTTGGCGCCCAAACCGCCACCCATGTTCCAGTTGCCGTTGATGTTGATAGGTTCAGTAATGGTCACACCACTCTTGCAATAGGTCTGCTTGTTGGCGAAACTGTTGCGGGTAGCGCTACCATAGAACCAGCTCCAGAGGCCACGCTGTGTCTCGGGCTTGTAGCCGTTGTAGTTAGCGTTCCATGAGTGTTCGAACGAAGGTTTCAGGCCCGAATTACCACGAGTAATGCGTTCCGGGTTCGAATCGTCGTAGATGTCGAGCAGGTCAGTCATCGAAGGCTGACGCGAGCGGCCATTGTAACGCATCTGCAGGTTGGTAGTCTTGCTGAAGTTCACCTTCATGTTCATGTAAGGGGCAAAATTCAGCACCTGACGGCTCACCTCAGGGAACTCCTTACCCATATAGCGATAGTCAAGCTGAGTGCGCTGAGGGAAGGCATTGACACCAACGGTAGCATTATACTTCTCGCGCACCTGACGCAACTGCAAACCGATACGCTGGTTGTAGTTACGGTACTCCGAGAAGCGGCTCAACTCGAGCGAATCGCGCATCTTGTAATCTGCCTCACGCATCACTCGCAGCACCTCCTCCACATCATAGCGGCTGGACAACAGTTGGTCAGCCAAAGCAGTATAAGCCTCTGGGGCATAGACGAATGCCTGACGGTCGCTCTTGCTGTAGCCGTAGGTATAACGATAGGTGAAGTTCAAATAGAGACGGTCGGCAATAGGCTCGCTATACACGAACATACCGGTCAGATGATAATTGTAGGATGGTGTGAGGTTATAGCGGTTATTCAGCACCGGAGCCGCCTTGTCGTTATCCAGCATATAGGCAGCCGAGAGGTCCTTGCTCTCGCTATGTGAGTAGTCTCCATTCACGCGTAAGGTCACATTTCGTCCCGGCTTGTGGAACTTACGTGTCCATTGCAATTCGCCCGAAGCATTGGTCGTATTGGTATGCGACTGCGAACGGCGACGGCTCTGCAGCACAGCCTCGACCAGAGCCTCGATCTCCTCCTGATCCATGTTGGCAACATCCTCGTTGTAGGAACCGTTGCGGCTGACTGCCATGCTATTCTTCTGGTTGTAGCTGAAGTTCGGACGGAACAGGATGGTGGTCATCGAATCCGGACGCCACTCCATCTTGAACTGGGCATCGAGGCCGTTGTTGCTGCCAAACGATTGGCTGCGGCTCTTCTTGTAAGCGCCTTCGATGGCATTCAGCTCCTGCGTGTTCGATTCGCTCAACAGATCCGAGCCGTCGTATTTATAGGTTACCGAGCCACCGGTTTCCATGTTGACATTCTTCGAAGCGAAGTTCATGCCTCCCTCCTTGTGGCTATTCAAGCCATTGGCACGACGCCAGCCCTGACGATCCGGCACATTACGGCCATTGCCCAAAACAGAGACGTTGGCATTATCGTTGAAGTGGTTCACTAAGCCACGGGCATTGTATCGATGCTCTGTACCAACGCCAGCGGTAGCATTACCGAACCAACCGTTCTTCATGCCCTTCTTGACCGAAAGGTCGAGTACGGTCTCCTCCTCACCATCGTCCACACCGGTGATACGGGCCATATCGCTCTTCTTGTCGTAGGCCTTGATCTTATCGATGATATCGACGGGGATATTCTTCATGGCGATGGTCTTGTCGTTCAGGAAGAACTCCTTGCCATCCACCAAGATCTTGCTGACGGTCTTACCATTGATGGTGATGTTGCCGTCATCGTCCACCTCAGCACCCGGCAACTGCTTGACCAAAGCCTCGAGTGTCGAACCCTGGGGCGTGCGGTAGGCAGCAGCATTGAATTGGATGGAGTCGCCCGACACCTGCACCCTGGCCACGGCTGTCGTCACCACAGCCTCCTGTAGCATCTTGCTGTCGCTGTTCAGGGTCAGATAACCCAGATCCACCTGGTGCGATTTCTTCTCGGCCAGGTTGAGCGGGATGGTACGGGTAATGTAACCCATAAACGAAACCTTGAGCACATACTTAGCCTTGTTCAAATTGTGAATGGTAAAGGCGCCCATATCGTCGGCCATGGCGCCGGTCTTAAGCGTACTGTCAGGCAAAGCAAGCACCTGGATGTTTGCACCCATCAGCGCCTCGTTGGTCTCTTTGTCGATAACAGAGCCCTTGATCGTGTACTTGGATTGGGCATTAGTCAACATGGCTGTCGCAGCCAACATGACGGTCAACAGGAAACGAAAATTCATTACAATAAGCAGAAATTAAATATAACCATTATATATAATAATATGAGTAGGACAAAGGCATCGTCGAAAGGTTTAAAAACCGACGATAAAATTAAAAATAACGTCGTTTTGTTTGGTCATCTCACAAAAAATAAGCAACTTTGCACCCAAACAACGCACAACAATGAGAAAAACCGCCTATCGATTGTTACTTCTTTGCGTGGTCGGAGTGAATTCGGCTTGCCACCAACGCACCCCCGAAGAGCCACTCCAGCAAACCGGCGCATCGACCCGCTACGCCTCGCTCCTGCAGATGCAGGACTTGGACAATGGCATGACCCTGTGCCGCATCCTCAATCCGTGGCAACCCGAACGTATCGCCATGCAGTATCTGCTCATCCCGGGCGATACCCTCAGCGACGAAGAACTGGACGAAATCGAAGCGCAATACGGACGGATCCAGACCCTGCACACTCCGCTCCGGCAACAGACGTTGACCGCCTCGTGCCATGCCTCGCTCTATGCCGAGCTGCAAGCCCTCGACTGTGTCGGTGTATTGTGCGATGCCGAGTATATCCTCAATCCGCAGGTTCTGGCCCAATTGGAATCGGGTCGTATTGTCGAGGCGGGAGGTAGCATGGCACCTAACCCAGAGATTATCCTTTCGGCCAACAGCGAGGCAATCTGGGTCACCCCCTACGATGCCGGCTCGCAAGCCATGATCACCGCCATCCTACCCCAGATTCCCATCATCTATTGTGCCGACTATCAGGAGACCTCTCCCCTGGGCCGAGCCGAATGGATGCGCTTCTATGGCCGCCTTGTCAACAAAGCGGCCGAAGCCGACCAGCTATTCAATGAAATCGAAACAAAATATAACAACATAGCATCCCAAAACGACAGCTCAGATCTCCCCCTAAAGGGGGACGGGGGGTCCATCCTCTCAGACCTCCCCTACGGCGCCACCTGGTATGTTCCGGGCGGACGCAGCTCGGCCAGTTGGATCTATCAGGATGCTGGATTCCAGTATCCTTGGGCCGACGATACGCATGGTGGGTCGTTGGCATTATCAGCCGAAGCGGTCTATGCACAAGCCAGCGATGCCGACGTGTGGGTATTCAAATACTTTGACACAGAAGCCAGCTGGACACTTGCCTCACTGCTTGCCCAGAATCCGCTGTATGGCCAGTTCAAGGCGGCACAGACGGGACAGGTCTATGGTTGTAACACCGCCCGTTCCGATTATTTCGAAGTCGCCCCCTTCCACCCCGAACGTATCCTCACCGAGATGCGACACATCCGTTTGGGCGAAACCGATTCGCTTATTTACTTCCGTCAACTACCGAAAGTTGAACAATAATAATCCTTTAAACACACTACATTATGAAAACGAAGAACATTCTTCTGCTATCTCTGTTGCTGATGGGTACAAGTGCCTTTGCACAACAGATAATCAATCTGCCGAAACCAAACATGAAGGCTCAGTCGATGTCCGTAGTCGAGGCATTGCAGACGCGTCACTCCGTACGCGAATATGCTGCTACTCCACTCTCGCAGCAAGAGCTGAGCGACCTCTGCTGGGCGGCTTGCGGCATGAGCCGTGACAAGGAGCACCGCACAGCTCCTACAGCCCGCAACAAACGCGAGATACGTCTTTTCCTCTTTCAGAAAGAGGGCGTATTCGAATACGATGCCGTTGCCAACACGCTAACCCCGAAGGCTCAGGGCGATCATCGTGCGCTGATTGCAGGCAAGCAGGGTAGCTTCAAGCAAGACTTTGTAATGGATGCTCCAGTATCCCTGCTCATGGTTATTGACTTCGACAAGTTCGGTTCCAACGATCAGCAGGCACTCATGATGGGATGTGTCGATGCAGGCAATGTGAGCGAGAACATTAACCTCTATTGCCAGGCCGTCGGTCTGGTCACAGTACCTCGTGCTACCCACGACACCGATGCCATTCGCAAACTGCTCGGTTTGACCGAAAAGCAGCTCCCAATCATGAACAATCCGGTAGGAAAGCCAAAGAAATAATTCAAAATAGTATCTTTTTTATATGTTCTACAGCAGAACAATCGGTTGTTGTGTTGTAGAGCATATCTTTTTTTTTGGTGGGCTCAGAAAATCCCCCTATCTTTGCACCACCTTAAAAAAATAACCATGATGTTTAGCCCAAATGTGTTTTCAGTTTTAGTTTTTAGTATTTTACTTTAGATCTTACCCACAATGAAAAACGCTCCGTTTGTTAATTCAAGCGAGGAAAAGGAAAATCGGCAACGGTTTTCCTTTTTTCTTTCTTGAATTATAGAACAGTCAAACATGACAAATCTCAAATATAAAAGACAAAAACATGCGACAATATAAAGATTTTTTTCAAAATATTAGGTCTTTTTGAATATTTTCTGTATTTTTGCATCGTTTTTTAATTACAAGCCGCAAACAATAATAATTCTCTATATCTATTATTCATTAATTAATTTTTTCGATACAATGAAAAAAATTTTATCTCTTTTCATGGTATCCATCATGGCTATTACGAGTATTTTCGCGAAAGCCACAGCGTGGGACGGAGAAACTGTCACCACCTCGATGGACGACCAAGTTGTAACAAGCCTTGAGGATCTCAACGGCCTGCAGATCACACTTCCAGGTGCAACCTCTATTGTCGCTCTTGGCGAAGAAGATGCAGCCTATCTGGTCTTGGGTAACAAAGATGGCTCTGCGATGTATGGTGTGTGGAGTATTGCCTATGGCTCAACCTGCACCATCGAGGGCAACAAGATTACCCTGGATGGATTCATAGCTTTGGATGGTTATACTGCAGCTATTCCTGCCGGCACAACCAAGCTCTACATCGAGGATTATGGCACATTCATGGTCGATGACGCAGAAGCCTACATCCCAACCATCGAATTGAATGCCAACATCGGTGGTGGTTCTGCAGAGCCATTCACTTTGACATCGGTTGAAAACAACGGCGTAGCTGGTTCAATCATGGGTGTCGAGGCTTCGGCCGACGGCATTGCCTACCAGTTCACAATCACCGCCACTGGCAAGCAGCTCTCACAGGGCACCGCTACCCCAACCCTTTCGCTGTTCGAAGACAGCAGCAAGGACTTCGGTGCTGCAAGCGTACTGGCATTCGGTGCAGAATCTGCTTATATCCGTTTCATGGCACTCCAGCAGTATTACTTCACCACCCCAGGCACCTATGTACTCAACATCCCAGAGGGTACTTTCGTTGATGAGAATGGCGCCCCTAATGCAGCAGCCGTTGTAAAGTGGGTAATCATCGAGAGCGAGACAGTAGAACCATTCGCTATCACCTCAGTTGTTAACGGTTATGAAGTTGAGTCAGGTTCGGAGGTTGAGGCACTCAACTACAACTTCTCAATCACTGCAGCCAGCGCTATCACTGGTCTCAACGAGGGCAACATCACCCTGACCGATGCCAACAACCAGCCTGTAGGTGGCAACGCCTATGTATTTGGATACGAGGGCGAGGAGGGTGCAACAACCGTTTATGCTCGTTTCACCTTCGATTCGGAGGATCACTGCCTCCACACTCCTGGCACCTACACCATTCACGTTCCTGCTGGCATGTTCAAGGCAGCCAACAATGCACTCAACACCGAGTTCACTGCCTCTTGGACCATCAAGGAGACTCGCACTCCACAGCCATTCGATATCACCGCTGTAGTCAATGGTGCAGACGTTGCTCCTGACGCAGAGGTTGAGGCACTCGCTTACAACTTCTCAATCACCGCAGCTAACGCTATCACCGCGCTCAACGAGGGTAACATCACCCTGACCGATGCCAACAACCAGCCTGTAGGTGGCAACGCCTATGTATATGGTTATGAGGGCGAGGAGGGCGCAACAACCGTTTATGCTCGTTTCACCTTCGACTCAGAGGATCACATGCTCCATACCCCTGGCACCTACACCCTGAATATCCCTGCTGGTATGTTCAAGGATGCCAACGGTGATTTCAATACTGAATTCTCAGCATCTTGGACCGTCAAGGAGGCTGGCCCACGTACATGGACCTTCTCTAACGGCAAGAACTACCCAGAGATTGCCGACGATGCAGCACACTGGAACGCAAGTTCAAAGGGTCGCTACTCTTATGCTCTTGCTACCGACAATGAGGAGCTCCTCCTCGGCGAATCACCACTCGGTCTTACCGCTGGTCTTAAGTTCAAGGCTGCAGCCGACAAGATTCTGATCGGTGTAACTGGTGAGTACTACATGCAGATGCAGGGTACTGTCGATATGACTATCCCACAGATCAATGCAGGTGATACTCTCGTGCTCCTGATGAGCTCGAACAACAAGGACAACGCAGCTGTCATCACTGGCGACCTCATGGAGGGCATCACCGAGTCTTCGACCTCAAAGCAGACTCGTACCGCTATCGCCATGAGCACGGGTGACCTCAAGCTCACCCTCAACAACCGCACACGTCTCTACGCTCTCGAGATCCACACCTTCGATGGTGACTTCAACGAGGTACTTGCTGCTATCGTAGTCAACAAGATCAACGCTATCGGTACCGTTGAGTTCACCGACGAATGCAAGGCTCGCATCGAGGAGGCTCGTGCAGCTTACCAGACACTCAACGACGACGCTAAGGCACTCATCTCTGCCGAGCAGCTCAAGGTGCTCACCGATGCTGAGGCCGCTTACCTTCTCCTCCAGATGATGGCAGAACTCCCAGAGGGCAATATCGACCTCAAGGAGTTGACCGGCACCAACACCAACTGGGCAAACTCAGTAACTTATCCAAAGACTCTCGCAGTTCAGGGTGAGTCATTCGGCGACGGCGACGGCAGCAACGAGGCTACCCACGTAAACATCGCTGACTACGAGAAGCTCTCGTTTGTTATCACCGAGGGCAGCACAGGCGGCAGCGTTGCCACCGACGGTCTTGCTCTCCGCGTTTGGTTCTGGGATGATGTCAAGAATCAGGTTGTAACCCTCTATGCTCACCCAGATTCAGTATTCGAGACAGCAGACTTCACCCAGCGTTATGGCATCGCAGCTCCTGGCATCTACTCAGTCAACATCGCTGACTACAAGTACCTGAAGGGTGTTAAGGCCGAGAACAACTGGGGTGCTCCTGCTATCGTCTGCGCTTATGCTTGCGTAGTTGACATCCCTGCTCCAGTTGGCACAGAAGAGAACCCAATCGTCATCATCGCCGACGAGCCAGTTCAGGGTCCTGCTCAGGGCGTTATGGATCCTGTAACCTACCAGTACAGCTATACTTACTATGTTTACACCGCTACCAAGGATGGTGTCGTTAAGCTCGACCTCTCTAACCTCGGTTACGTGATGGGTGGTGTTACCATTGGTGAGAAGTCATACAGCTATGGTTCATCGATCGAAGTTAAGGAGGGCGATGTTCTCAACATCAAGTTGACTGCTCAGGAAGATGCTACCGGCAAGACCTTCACCCTCTCAATCCGCGACTATGCTGAGGGCGAGACCATGGCTACCGCTAAGGTTCTCGTAGAGGGCGAAAACGAGATCGCAGGCATTGCCAATGGTGGTTTGGCTAACTACTACAGCATCGTAGTTCCTGCTGGCAAGAAGATGACCATTGCATTCGATGGTTATCCATCAGCTTACATGATCGTTGGCGAGACCGAGTCTCAGATCGAGTATCAGGGCACTGGTTACACTGGCATTTACGACAACGAGGGTCAGGTAGAGCAGACCATCTACATCAAGATCAATGCACTCTATCAGGCTTGCAAGGCTACCGTAACCTTCACCGATCTCGTTGCTCTCTCTAACATCAACGCTGCAGCTTCAGTCAAGGACGGCAAGTACATGATCAATGGCAAATTCATCATCGTTAAAAATGGCCGCACCTTCAACGCTGCTGGTCAGATGATCAAGTAACCTGACAGTCTCTCATTTCGGTAACAGTTACTATGTTACCGGAATCCATAAATAAAATCGAGGCATCTCATTACGAGGTGCCTCGTTTGTTTTGTACTCATGCTGTACGGATGTTCTTTTTGCAGAGAATTAATAGAGAGTAAATTTGACTCGATGAGGTATCAAAAGTAGATACAATAGTATAAAATCAATGCAAATATACGTCTTTTTTATTAAAAGCAGAAAACAATGAATATATTTTGCTATTTTTGCGCGAAAAATAGTGGTTATATGTCTTTTTGTAATATGCGAACGATTAAACACCTCCAACCACATGGGCGAGAACGGCTCGGTCAATGATTACTTCAGGGCCCAATCGTACGGCCGATTGAATGTAACCTTCGAGAACATCGGTTCCTACACCGCATCGGGCAAAGCCTCCGACTATGCCGAGAATGGCAAGTGCACTAAGATCCTCGTAAAGTAATGAAGAGATTATCTATCCTATTGCTATCGTTTGGTGCCATGGCGCTGGCCTCGGCCCAGACGGTAGCTAATTATCAGACGATTCCTCTGCCTCGCAGCATCGAGCTGCGAGAGGGGAATTTCGTCTTATCGCCCGAGAATGCCGCATCGGCCATCCGAATGCGCATCAACGAGAAAGAGAAGCACTGGGCTTCGTATCCGAATCCGGACGAGGCTTACGAAATCGTAGTCGACAAGAAAGGCGTCAGCATCACGGCCAAGACCGAGGCTGGCCTGTTTTACGCACAGCAGACACTGCGCAAGTCCCTGCAGCTGGAACAGGCTTCACTGTCGGAGCTGACCGAGAGTTACCAATTACCTTATGTCAGGATCCAGGATGCACCGGAGTTCCCATATCGCGGCATACACATCGACTGCTCCCGTCATTATTTCCCGCTCGAGTGGCTCAAGAAGTATGTTGACATAGCAGCGTTGCATGGTTGCAACCGCTTGCATTGGCACATTACCGACGACCAGGGCTGGCGTTTCGAGGTCAAGAAGTATCCACGTCTGACCGAAGTGGGTTCGGTGCGTAAGCATACCGTGATTGGACACAATCTGCCGATCTACGACGACACCCCCCATGCCGGATTCTACACCCAGGAGGAGTGCCGCGAACTGGTCCGTTATGCCGCCGAGCGTCACATCACAATCGTTCCTGAGGTCGATCTGCCGGGCCACATGGTGGCTGCATTGGCCAGCTATCCTGAACTGGGTTGCACCGGTGGTCCTTACGAGGTCTGGAGCATCTGGGGCGTGGCCGACGATGTGCTCTGTGCCGGCAATCCGAAGGTGCTGACCTTCATCTGCGATGTCCTGCAGGAGCTGATCGACGTCTTCCCATCGGAACTCATACACCTTGGTGGCGATGAATGTCCGAAGCTGCGTTGGGAACAATGCCCGAAGTGCCAGGCCAAGATCCAGGCATTGGGCATCAAGACTCACGATGGTCTCACAGCCGAGAATCAGCTACAATGCTGGCTGATGGGCGAAGCCGAGAAGTTCCTCAAGGAGCACGGCCGTTCCATGATCGGCTGGGACGAGGTGCTGGAGGGTGGTGCCAGCCAGACTGCGGCCATCATGTCCTGGCGCGGTTTGGACGGTGGTATTGCTGCCGCCCAGACAGGCCACGATGTCGTCATGACCCCGATCGACTACTGCTATCTGAACTTCTATCAGAGCAAGAACCATGAGTACGAGCCATTCAGCTTCGATGCCTATGTACCGCTCAGCCGTGCCTACAATATCCCTGTGGTACCGGAGTCATTGACCCCCGAACAGGCCAAACACATCAAGGGCTGTCAGGCCAATCTGTGGTCAGAGTACATTGCCTATCCGCAGCAGGCCGAGTGGATGCTTCTGCCCCGACTGGCGGCTCTCTGCGAGGCACAGTGGATGCCGAAGGAGCAGCGCAACTACGATCAGTTCATGGAGCGACTCCCCTGGCTGAAACAGCACTACAAGAAGCTGGGATACAAGTATAGCACCAAGAAGGAGTAATGCCAAAGATTGTAGTTGCTTTCGATTCGTTCAAGGGATGCCTCAGTGCCGAAGTGGCTTGCCAGACGGCGGCCGAGGCCATCCGTTCCTCACACCCCTCGACGCAGGTCATCGAGATTCCGATGAGCGATGGCGGCGAGGGGTTGGTCCATGCCGTGAAGGGCTACATGTCGGCTGTTCACGACGTACAGCTGCAGAGCATCTGCCTCCGCGCCCACGGACCGCTCATGGAACCTGTCACGGCCGAATACATCATCTCGGCCGACGGCAGAACGGCCTACATGGAGATGGCTTCGACCTGCGGCTTGCCGCTGGTGCCCATCGACCGACGTAACCCGATGCTGACCACCACCTATGGCGTAGGTGAAATGCTCGTGGATGCGTTCCGTCGAGGAGCCAAGCAGATCATCATGGGTATTGGTGGTAGTGCAACCAACGATGGAGGCATGGGGATGCTACAGGCAATTCGTGATCAAGGAGTGAAGAACAACGAACTTCCGCCCATCACAGTGGCCTGCGATGTAACCAACCCACTTTGTGGTCCCATGGGTGCCTCAGCCATCTTTGCTCCCCAAAAAGGGGCTACCCCAGAGATGATACCCATGCTCGAATCACGTCTAAGAACTTTCGCAGAAGAGGCTGTGGCCAAGGGTATTGCTACCCGTGAGATGATGGAACACCCAGGAGCAGGAGCCGCTGGAGGCTTGGGGTTCGGACTGATGGCCTATCTGCATGCCGAATTGAAGTCGGGCATCGATATTCTGTTGGACATTGTCGGTTTCGATCAGCAGCTAAACGAGACGGATTGGGTATTGACCGGCGAAGGGAAATCGGACGAACAGACTCTAATGGGGAAAGTGCCACATGGCCTGCTGAAACGTTGTCAAAAAGCAGATGTCCCCATTATCCTACTATCGGGCGCCATCGAGGATCCGCATGGTCAATTGGCCCAAGCCTTCCATCTGGCAGCTAGCATCAATGCCAATGATCATCGTCCATTGGCTGAACTGATGAGGCCGGATGTGGCCAAACAAAACTTGCAACATGCAGTAATCGAATCTCTAAAAGGAAAGATTTGAGAGCTGCAGATATCAACTAACGAACAAAACAAATACTATACATAAAACAATTACAAAATTTACCAAATATCGTTTGCGATATAAATATTCATCCTTATCTTTGCAGCGTCAATTAATGATTTTGGAATAAATCAGACAGGAGAATATCAACAATTAATCGTAAACGATATTACAACAATGAGTATTTACGACATCAAAGTAATGAAGCGCGAAAACCGTCAAGACATCGAGGTTTCGCTCAATGAGTACAAGAACCAGGTTCTGCTTATTGTCAACACCGCTACCGCTTGCGGACTGACCCCTCAATATGAGGCTCTCGAGCAGCTTTATAGAAATCACAAAGAGGATGGTTTCGTGATCTTAGACTTCCCTTGCAACCAGTTTATGGAGCAAGCCAAGGGCAATGACGAGGAGATCAACTCCTTCTGTTCGGCCAAATACGACACCACCTTCCCTCGTTTCAAGAAGATCGATGTGAATGGCGAGAACGAGTCTCCACTCTACACCTACCTCAAGAAAGCCAAAAGCAATCGAGAAGGTAGTGGCAGCTGGCTGATGAGTGCGTTGATATCCCTCACCTCTCGCATCAATGGCAAGAGTACGAAGAAGGAGGACATCAAGTGGAACTTCGAGAAGTTCCTGGTGGATCGCAATGGCAATGTAGTAAAGCGCTTTGCTCCTACTGTCACCCCAAAACAGATCGAGGCAGAAATCCAGAAATGGCTTTAAGTAATGAAAGAGAAAATTCAATCCTTCCTCCGTCGCTTCTCGTTTCGCACAGGCGTAATCATTCTGCTGCTTTGCGTACCATGTTATATCATCTCGTTCGCACAGATGGCTTTGCCGATTAGCGCAGAAGCGAAAGCGGGACTTTGGGTCCTCTTCTTTGGCTTAGCCAAGACCTTCCAATACACAGGTCTGACCATTATTGGAGTCGAGGGAGTCAAGCGATTGAAAAATTGGTGGAACAATAAAACAAATTAATTATGGCAACAAACGAAAAACCTTGTGCAAACTGCAAATTCCGTGCAAAGTATGACAACAACCCAAAATCCCTCTTAGGCCGTTTCTGGCGTTGGCACATTAACTTCTGTCCAGGTTGGAAGGGCTATCTCGCTTCATTGAGCGAAGAGGAGCGTCAATCAATCTGCGACAAGTATCAGTTCAAGTGCAACAAATAAGTCCATGTACCCGCAGCTCAAATTAGACAACCAGCTTTGCTTCCGACTCTATACAGCAGCACGTCTGGTCACCTCATCCTACACCCCCTACTTCCAGAAGTTCGGAATCACCTATCCACAATACCTCGTCCTGATGGTCTTGTGGGAGAAGGACAATCTCGTCATCTCAGAGATAACCGAACGTCTGCATCTGGAGACCAATACGGTCACACCGCTCCTCCAGCGCATGGAGAAGCAGGGGCTGATTATCCGACAAAAGAGTATGGCTGACAGTCGTCAGCGAATCGTCTCGCTGACTCGGACCGGAAAGCAACTGGAGGAGCAGATCAAAGAGGTGCCTAATTGTTTGGCCCAACAAGTGGTCAACTGTGGTATGTCGATCGACGAGCTACAAGAACTGGTTCCTTTATTGGACAAATTCATCGAAACTTTCAATCAATAAGCTTTTTGTGGGCCAAAAATATAGAAACCATGTTAAATTTCAGGAAATCCTTTGGAATCTTGAAAAATGTCATTATCTTTGCCGCCCCAAAAACAAAGTGCAGGAATAGCCAATTCTAAACTAAACAAATATCATCATGATTCGATTGAATTGTTTCTTCGAAGCGAACAATGCTGCATCCTATGACAAAGCCATGGATGCAGCCACTACTCTAACTATGAAGTCACAAAAACATGAAGGCTGCATTGCCTATGACGTTTTCTCGAGCGAAACCCGTTGTCAGGTTTTCTTGATCTGTGAAACATGGAAGGATGAGGAATCACTTGCCAAACACTCAGAAACTCGCGAATTCAAGGAATGCGTTGCCATTATTAAGGAAGCCGGAAACATGAAGATCGAGAAGTTCGAGTTCTAATTTTGAAATATAGCATCATCTCGTTTGCAATCATTGTGGCAGCATTTGCCTGTCTCTTTACGGGATCGGTTTCGATTCCGGCAGAGGAGGTATTCTCCATATTGATAGGCAACAAGGGATCGCAAAGCAGTTGGCAATACATCATCTGGGAGATGCGTTTTCCTGCCATGGTAACCGCTCTCTTGACCGGTGCCGGATTGGGCGTTGCAGGACTTTTGCTGCAAAGCTATTTCCGTAATCCGTTGGCGGGTCCCTCAATCCTTGGAATCACGAGTGGTGCCAACCTCGCTGTAGCCATCGTCATTCTGTTGACTGGAGTTCAGGTAGGATTCGGATTGGTAGGAGCCTCATTTGCTGGGGCGTTCTTTGTGCTATTGTTATTGCTTGCTATCAGCAAACTGGTCCGACAGACGGTCACCCTGTTGATTGTGGGCATTCTATTGAGTTATTTGACCAGTGCCATATTGACCTTATTGAACTATCAGGCTTCGGCCGATGGTGTACAAGCCTTGCTTCTGTGGGGCATGGGTACCTTCCAACAAGTGGGCATGGGCTCTCTGGCCATCTATGGCGGACTCATTACGATTGGTCTTGTGGGTGCAATTAGCTTAATACGACCCTTAAATGGTTGGATGATGGGCGAACTATATGCACTCAACTTGGGTGTTTCGATCTCGCATGTCCGTTGGGGCATTCTGCTGGTTACCGGCCTCCTTTGCGCCACAACGACTGCTTGGTGCGGCCCCATCGCCTTTGTCGGACTCAGCATCCCACACATGGCCCGTTTGCTATTCAAGACCGACAACCATCGCACCCTCCTACCCGCCTCGATGCTGCTGGGATCACTCTGTTGTCTGCTCTGTCTGTGGATCAGCAGTTGGCCAGATCAAGGTCAGTCGTTACCGATCAATGCACTCACTCCGCTGTTCGGCATACCGGTCATTCTATATGTATTATTAAAAAGAAAAGGCTAAGTTTTTCACTTTTTTGCGAAAATCTTTGCCTTTTTCGTTTTAAATATATATATTTGCGCGCTTTTTAACGTTCACGTTCTCTGTTATATAGCAAAACAACAAAAGAACAAAACAACATCATATATGGAATACAATTTCAAAGAAATCGAACAAACCTGGCAACAGCGTTGGAGAGAGCAGAAGACCTACAAGGTTGAAATCGACCCAAGCCGTCCAAAGTTCTATGTGCTCGACATGTTCCCATATCCTTCGGGAGCAGGCCTTCACGTAGGTCACCCTCTTGGCTACATTGCCAGCGATATCTTCTCTCGCTACAAGCGTCTCTGTGGCTTCAATGTACTGCACCCAATGGGCTACGATGCCTATGGTCTGCCAGCAGAACAGTATGCTATCCAAACAGGTCAGCATCCTGCCATCACCACCGAGAAGAACATCGCCCGCTATCGCGAGCAGTTGGACCGTATCGGCTTCTGCTTCGACTGGAACCGTGAGGTCCGCACTTGCGAGCCTGGTTACTACAAGTGGACCCAATGGGCTTTCGCTCAGATGTTCAACAGCTGCTATTGCAACAAGTGTCAGTGCGCCAAACCAATCAGCGAACTCGTAAAGCGCTTCGAACAGAAGGGTACCGAGGGATTAGACATGGCTTGCACCAAGGAACTCAGCTTTACCGCCGACGAGTGGAAGGCTATGAGCGAGGTCGAGAAACAGCAGACCCTGATGAACTACCGTATCGCCTACTTGGGCGAGACCATGGTCAACTGGTGTCCGGAATTAGGTACCGTTTTGGCCAACGACGAGGTTGTAAACGGCGTCTCAGAACGTGGAGGTTTCCCTGTTAAACAGAAGGTAATGCGCCAGTGGTGCTTGCGCGTTTCTGCTTATGCACAGCGTCTGTTGGATGGATTGGAGACCATCGACTGGAGTGATTCCATCAAGGAGACCCAGAAGAACTGGATTGGCCGTAGCGAGGGTACTGAGGCTCAGTTCAAGGTGGTCAAGAACGACAATCCTGCCACTCAGGATGGCCTGGAGTTCACCATCTTCACAACCCGTGCCGATACGATGTTTGGTGTTACCTTCATGGTACTCGCTCCAGAGAGCAAGTATGTGCAGCAGGTGGTTACCTCGGACAAGAAGGCCGAGGTTGAGGCCTACCTCGAGGCTTGCAAGCGCAAGACCGAGCGTGACCGTCAGGCAGCTCACGAGGTGACTGGTGTCTTCACCGGCGCATACGCCATCAACCCAATCACAGGAGAGAATATCCCTATCTGGGTTTCTGAATATGTATTGGCCGGCTATGGTACAGGTGCCATCATGGCTGTTCCTGCTCACGACTCTCGTGACTGGGCTTTCGCCAAGCACTTTAACCTCCCTATCATTCCGCTCATCGAGGGTGACTACGACCTCAACGAGGGCAGCTTCGATGCCAAGGAGGGCGTGATGAAGAATTCCGCCAACGCAGAGATCAACCTCAATGGCCTGCAGGTCAAGGAGAGCATCGCTGCCATGAAGAAATATGTGACCGAGAAGAAGATCGGCCGCGTGAAGGTCAACTACCGTCTGCGCGACGCTATCTTCAGCCGTCAGCGTTACTGGGGTGAGCCATTCCCTGTTTATTACAAAGAGGGTATGCCTTACACCTTGCCAACCGAGTGCCTGCCATTGGAGTTGCCTGAGGTTTCGGACTTCAAGCCAAACAAGAACGGCGAACCACCATTGGGCAATGCCGATCTTTGGGCTTGGGACGAAACGAACAAGAAGGTGGTCAGCAAGTCTTTGATCGACAACAAGAGCATCTTCCCATTGGAACTCTGCACTATGCCAGGCTTCGCTGGTTCATCGGCCTACTACACCCGCTATACCGATCCTCAGAACAACGAGGCCCTCGTGAGCGAGGAGGCTAACCAGTACTGGGATAATGTAGATCTCTATCTGGGCGGTTCAGAGCATGCTACCGGCCACTTGATCTACTCTCGTTTCTGGAACAAGTTCCTGAAGGACATCAACGTGGTGAAGAGCGAGGAGCCATTCAAGAAGCTCATCAACCAGGGTATGATTCAGGGTTCAAGCCGTTTCGCTATGCGTGTGAGTGGCACCAACAAGTTCGTGAGCGCCGACATCGCTGCTGAGTATGGCCAATGTGATCCAATCCACGTTGATGTGAACTTCGTGAATAACCTCGACATGGACGTTGAGGCATTCAAGGCTTGGCGTCCTGAGTTCAACGACGCTGAGGTAATCTGCAACAAGGATGGCAAGTTCCTGACCACCGCTGCTGTTGAGAAGATGTCGAAGTCGAAGTACAATGTGGTTAACCCAGACGATATCTGCGAGAAGTATGGTGCCGATACCCTTCGTATCTACGAGATGTTCCTCGGTCCTATCGAGCAGTCTAAGCCTTGGGATACAGCAGGCATCGATGGTGCCTTCCGTTTCCTGAAGAAGTTCTGGAACCTCTTCAACGCTAACGGCGACGCTGACGTTGACGCTAACTGCAGCAAGGTAACCGACGCAGAGCCATCGGCCGAGAACCTCAAGTCGCTCCATAAGCTGATCAAGAAGGTTACTGGCGACATCGAGCAGTTCTCGTACAATACCGCTATCTCAGCCTTCATGGTGGCAGTCAATGAGCTGACCCAGCAGAAGTGCAGCAGCAAGGCAATCCTCGAACAACTCGTCGTGCTGATCGCTCCATTTGCTCCACACATTGCCGAGGAACTCTGGCACCAGTTGGGCAACACCACATCGGTTTGTGATGCCAAGTGGCCTGTATGCGAGGAGAAGTACCTCATCGAGAGCACCGTCAAGTACCCAGTACAGATTGGTGGTAAGATGCGCTTCACCATCGACCTCCCTGCTGATGCTGATGCCGAGGCGGTCAAGGCGGCTGTTCTGGCTACCGAGGAGGCTCAACGCTGGATTGATGGCAAGGAAATCTTGAAGTTCATCTTCGTTCCGAAGAAGATCGTTAATATTGTGACCAAATAGACCCACCCTAACCCTCCCGTAAAGGGAGGGGACGAAATTCAGTGAAGAAATTGCCAAATTTGGTTAATTTCTCTTGCTAATAACAATTAATGTATGTACATTTGCGGCATGAAACCGCAAATGTACATATTTTTTTGGCTATGGAGCCTCGCTTTGCTAACAGGTTGTGACCTGCTGGAAAGCCATCCGTATGAGGGCAAGATCAAGGGAGAGACGCATCTGACCCAGAAGAATCTCTACAGATTGGAGAGCCAGCACCTCGGCAATGAATTCAAGTTCGCTTTCATCAGCGATACCCAGCGCAGATACGATGAAACCGACGAAGCAGTGGCCGCCATCAACCGATGCAGCGACATCGACTTCGTGCTGCATGGTGGTGACATGACCGACTTCGGACTGACCCGCGAGTTCGAATGGATGAGAGATTGCCTCAAGAACCTCCGCATGCCCTGGCTGACCATCATCGGCAACCACGACTATCTGGGCCACGGAGAGAGTATCTACCGCGAGATGTTCGGCGAGCTGAACTACTCCTTCACCGTCGGACACGCACGCTTCGAGATGCTCAACACCGTCGCCCTCGAGCTGGATTACACCACACCGATTCCCGACTTTGACTTCCTCGAACGGGAGATTTCGTACATAACCGAGCTCAACCGGCAGTACCCCGACAGCATCACCCGCACCATCGTCGTGATGCACTCCCGTCCGGGCGATGAACAGTTCAACAACAACGTGAACCTCCCCTTCGACCGCT
The DNA here is from genome assembly GCA_045627865.1 of Bacteroidales bacterium. Classification (GTDB taxonomy): domain Bacteria; phylum Bacteroidota; class Bacteroidia; order Bacteroidales; family UBA3663; genus Liminaster. The sequence continues at coordinate 38,293 of JAZQOK010000004.1, read as the reverse complement.
ATCTGCGCATGTTCCCGAACCCATTTGTGCTGAATGGGCACAATCACCACACGCAAACGTTGGAGCTCTTCGACGATGGCATCCTCTTCTACGGCATCGGCGACATCGCCAAGCGACAATACTATTCAATTACTATCAAAGACAACAACTATGAGATCGAGACTACTGATTTTTAACCTGTTGCTATGGCTTGGCATCACTCCATTGTGCGCTGAGATGACAAGCCACGAACTGCGCGTCGATCACATCCAAAGGCGTTGGATGAAGCTGATTCCAAACATCGGATGCGTACAGTATGCCGGCGACATCGGATTGATATCGGCAGGCTTCGGCTGGGATTATGGCAAACGCGACCAGTGGGAAACCACCATCCATGTGGGATTCCTGCCGAAATACGATACCCAGAAGTGGGATCTCACCTTCACCCTGCGCGAGAACTATATCCCCTGGAGCATCGGCCTGGGCCCTCGCAGCTGGGCAGATACCGAGGGCATCGGCACCCTGGGCGAGAAACTCCAATGGAACCGCCGTGCCTTTGCCTCGATCGAACCCTTCTACTGCTCAGTTTTCATCAACTCAATCTTCGACGATGAATTTTGGGTGCACGAACCCAACAAATACAATGGCGGCGACTATTACCGTTTCTCGTCGAAAGTGAGAGTACATTTCGGCATCGGCAGCCGCCTGTCGTTCAATGTTCCCAAAGACAAACGCTCGCACTACGACAAAGTTTCGCTCTATGGGCTTCTCTCAACCTACGACCTCGCCGTAATCTCTGCTATCCCCAACGAAAAGATAACTTTGAGTGACATATTGTGCTTAGGGATTGGTATTCAATATAAATTCTTCTGACATTTTTTGGCGGCTGAAAAATTATTCAGTATATTTGCACGCAATAATTGAATAATATGGCAAATCTACTGGAATTAGTCAACAGACGCACTCGTGCCCAATACATCAAAGATTACATCTTCATCTTTCTGGGCATCAGTCTTTATGCCGTCGGCTTTACGGCTTTCTTATTGCCCGAAAAATTGGTACAGGGAGGAGTGACTGGTATATCGTCGCTGCTTTACTATGCCTTCTCCATCTCCCCAGCTATCACCATCTGGGCAATCAACGTAGTGCTCCTCCTGATTTCGTTCAAGGCACTCAGCCGGCAATTCGTTATCCGCACCATCGTAGGCGTAACGATACTCTCGGCCATGGTTGGTATCCTGCAGAACGTCTTCGAAGCCTTCCCGCTCATCACACCGGGCGAAGACCGTTTCATGCATGTATTGATCGGAGCCCTGATGGGTGGCGGCGGTTTGGGCATCGTCTTCGCCCACAATGGTTCGACCGGCGGCACCGACATCATCGTGGCACTCGTCAATAAATACAGCCGCATGAGCATGGGCCGAATCATGCAGTTCCTCGACATCACGATCATCTGCTCCAGCTACATCCTGTTCCAATCGGCCGAGCTGATTGTGTATGGCGTAGCCTTCACCGTGTCGGCAAGCATCATGCTGGATTATGTCGTGAATGGTAACCGCCAGACGGTTCAGTTCCTGATCATCTCAAAGCGCTACGAAGTGATGGCTGATGCCATCAACCAACAGATGAACCGCGGTGTGACCATCCTCGACGGACAGGGCTGGTACAGCAAACAACCAGTCAAGGTGGTGATGGTCCTCTGCCGCAAATACGAGAGCCAGTACCTCTTCAACCTCATCAAGGCCATCGACCCGAACGCCATGGTTTCACAAAGCTTCTGCCACGGTGTCTTCGGCGAAGGGTTTGACAAAATCAAGTAACACCAAACCATAAACCATATCCCCCTACCGCTATGAAAATCGGAGTAGTAATCTCGACCTACAACAAGCCCGAGTATCTCAAACTGACACTCGAGGGCTATTGTCATCAGACACGCAAGGTGGACGAAGTAGTCATTGCCGACGATGGTTCGAAAGAGGAAACCAGACAGCTGATTGACAGCTATCGCGACCGTCTGCCCATCAAGCACGTATGGCACGAGGACCGTGGTTTCCAGAAGAGCGAAATCCTGAACAAGGCACTGGTAGCCGCCGAAGCTGACTATCTGATTTTCACCGACCAGGATTGCATCCCACGCGAAGACTTCGTTGCGGTACACGAGCAGTATGCCCGTCCGGGGTATTTCCTTTCGGGTGGTTACTTCAAGATGACGATGCCTGTCACCCAACAGGTAACCGAGAAGGAGATCCTCTCGAAGGAGGTATTCAACATCAGCTGGCTGCGCAGCAAGGGACAACCCCTCTCGTTCAAACTCACCAAGCTGTTCCGCAGCAGAGGCTATGCCTGGTTCATGAATCACATCACCCCAGCTGCCGCTTCCTGGAACGGCTGCAACGCCTCCGGCTGGCGCAAGGATATGCTCGAAATCAATGGCTACAACCAGGATATGCACTACGGCGGACAGGATCGCGAGTTTGGCGAACGACTCTGGAACCTCGGCATCAAATCAATCCAGATCAGATATTCAGCCATCGTCATGCACCTGGACCACAAGCGTCCGTACAAGACGCCTGAAACCATGGCCACAAACCGTGCTATTCGCAAGCACACCCGCGAGGCACACGTCATCAAGACCCCAAACGGCATCCAACATCTCTAACCCGCTGTAAAGTAAAAGCCAATGTATTGTTTGAGTTGCGACGATAAGATGCACTCCTTCATGGAGAGCCTCCCCAAGAACTTTGCCGATGGCAAGGGTGAGATTCTCTACGACAAAAGAAACCAGATCCGCCGTTTCTCGCAAACGTCGGAGGGATTGCCGGCATCGATCATCGTGAAACGCTACAAACGTCCGAACTTCTTCCAGGGCCTCAGTTACAGCACCTTCTGGCACAACAAGGCAGAGAAGGCTTACCTCTTCGCCGAACAACTGCTGGCTATGGGCATCGATACCCCTCGTCCGCTGGGCGCATTGACCCTGCGTAATGCCTTCGGTTGGGTACGTCAATATTACTTTGCAAGCACCGAGAACAATGACCGTTCTTGCTGGGTACTGCTGGAACCTGACTTCGAAGGTAAAGAGCCGCTCACCGAGGCATTGGCGCAATATCTGGTCACGCTGCACGAAAAGGGCTTCCTGCATGGCGACACCAATCTCTCGAACTTCCTATGGCACCAGGAGGGCGATGGCAACTACCACTTCGCGGTAATCGATGTGAACCGCTCGAAGTTCCTGGGTCGTCCGGCAAACCGCAAGGAGTCGCTCGACAACCTGTTCCGTCTGACGCACAACCGTCAGGTCATGGAACTGATCATACGAAATTATGCCCGACTTCGCCAATGGGACGAAAATCAGGCATTGAAAGAGGTTAACGATGCAGTTAACCGTTTTGAACAAAAGAAGGCGTTCCTGAGACGATTCAAGAAACGCCACTAATCTTTATCGACCACTAAAAGCAGCTCGCATCTGCTGGAGCTGATAACGCTCGCTCCACTTCTCCGACTGGAATAAACCACGGGTATCGAACTTCTCTAACCGCAGCAAGGCAGAGAGGGCCTCGGGCTCCTCCGACGCATAGAACAAAGCAACATCGTGCATATCGCCATGGCCGTTGAGCGTCTGCGGACACAACATCGGTTTGCGGTGAATGACCGCCAGGTTGTAGGTTCCAGAAATCTTGTCAGTAAGGTATTTGCCCAATCCGCCACGACTGGTATGAACCAGCGGCAACAGGAAATCACACTGCGACATGTAGGCATCGAAAGTCTCGTTGGGCACAAACTTATCAAACAGCACGAAATGCGACTGATAATCCGCAGGCATTGCCTCTAATTGAGCCTTGAATACCAATCCATCCTCCTTATTGATATTTCCCAGAATGATGATCTTCACCGACGAGGGCAGGTCAAGGTGCAGCAATGCCTCGTAGTCACGACGATGGTAATTGACCGCACCTGGCACAACCAGCCAAAGTTCGTCGGCAGGCTTCTGTACGTGGGCATCCAACGCCCCATTTTGGGCACGGAAGATGGCATAGTTAACCACGTATGGCACGGTACAGCCCGAGGCCTTGTAGGCGGGAATCAGCAAGTCGCTGAGCAACATGTATCGGTCAATGCGACGGGTAATGAACTTCTGTCCGGAGCTGCTACGCAGTTTGGCGACATTGTGCATCACACCACTCACCTTGATGCGGCGTGGCAATGGCAGGAGAAAGAACTTCCACGCCAGGGTTCCCTGGGCAGTATTGATGTGGAGGGCATCGGCGCCACTCTCAATCACAAACTTACGGAATTGCCAAAGCACCTTCAAATCCACAAGACGGGTTCCGAAGTCGAAATAATGCTGCTCGACAGTTACCGGCTGCAGTTCCTGCTCAATTCGTCCACGCAACTTGCTATTGGCCGCCAAAACCACCTCATAGCCCATTTTCGAGAACATGAGGCAAGGGGAATACAGGCATTCATCGTGCCAGTTACCGAATTCGACAACAATAACCTTCATACCTTACAGCAATTTGAGCGCTTGGAGATATGCCTCGTTGAAATAATACCCCGCAGCCAACTGCTTGCGGACTCGCTGTACACGGTTGACCATCGCCTCGTATTCGGCGGCTGAGAGCTGCTGCAGACGCTCGTTCAATTCGGTCAACGAACCGACCACGATACCTACGCCCTCACGTTCGACGAAGGCCGAAAGAGCAGCCTCACGCCACATGATGACAGGTTTGCCACTGCGCAGGTAGAAAGAGGTCTTGTGCGGATTGTTGACCTTGAGGTAAACACCCCAGTCACCGGCACACTCCTCGATCGAAGAACCATCCCACACCAAACCGAAATGGCCGATGGAATCGCGCACGAAATCGTCGGATTTGATGAAACCTCGTGCCTCGATATGCTGCCAATGGGCGGCTTTCTCTTCGTCCAAGCCCTTGCCATGAATATAGAGCTTCCAGGCACAATCGGCAGGCAAGGCTTCGTCGAGCAGATAGAGGAACTTATTCTTGCGTTCGGCAAGGCTTCCGGCATAGACAACGGACCATGGGGAACCCTCGGCATGTACCGGAGTTGCTACCGGCTCTTCAGGAGCCAGGTAATCGAAAATATCCAAGGTGAGCATCGGACGCTGATAACCATGATCTGACAGGAACTGCTGCATCGACTCATTGTGAACAATAAGCACATCGGTCATGCTGAGTTTCTTAACCTCGTCGGTGACAGTCAGCTTCTTACGACGAAAACATCCCAGATCATGAATCAGGGTTACAACCTTAGCGCCACGCATGTGGGCAATGCGGCAGAGGGTTGGATAATACTTCTTGAAGGGATATTGAACGAGAAGCACATCGCCGCGATGAACCCGGAAGACGAGCAGGAAGACCGATAATAATTTAGCGAAGAAACGGGCCACTTTACCATGCCATTCGGAGCCTACGGCGACATTACGGAAACCGCTTTGGCCCATCAGAACATCGATGTCATTCTTGGCCTTGTTATTGAACTGTATTTTGAGGAACAGATTCATAGAATTGTACGCGTATTCAATTGATTATTGCGGCAAAGTTATGCAAAAAAATCTGCATTTGCAACAAATGTACATGAATTTCACTCCTTCACGATGTTTTTCAGCCCTTTTGTTTTGATTTCACCTATAAAATATCTATCTTTGCACAAAAATACAAGCGTGTATGGACACTATTCATATCATTTGCAATATTGACGATAACTATGTGATGCCTTATATGACAACGGTATGTTCGCTGCGAAAGAACAACCCCGAAACACCGTTCCATATACATATACTTTCCGCAGGACTGAAATCCGACACCGAAAAGGCAATCACCAGTTATTCATCGTCGCTGGACCTACCGGTTTCCTTCTACACCTTAGACAGAAACTGGGTCGAAAGCAATCTGCCACAACTGACGGGACACATCTCGACAGCCACCTTCTACCGCTGCTTCATGAGCGATGTCCTTCCGGCCGAAATCCATCGGGCACTCTACATCGACTGCGACTTGCTCGTTACAGACAACTTGGACGAACTCTGGCGTTTCGACATGGGCGATGCTGTGGTCGGTGTGGTCGAAGATATGTGGGCATTGAACGGCATCAAGGATGAAAGATTGGGCTATCCGGCCAGCTATTCTTACTTCAACGCCGGTGTACTTCTCATCAACATGGATCGTTGGCGGGAGATGAACGTTTCGCAGCTCTCGCTGGATTTTATCCGTCAATACAAGGAGGTACTCAAATACAACGATCAGGACATCCTGAACGGCATTTTTTACAATCGCAAGATATGGTTGCCTGTCCGGTACAACATGCAAGACGGATTCTATCGTCGTCGCCGCAAATTCCTCCCACAGCATCTCATCCCCGAGGTGGACGCAAACCTTAGGACGCCAGCCATCCTACACTACACCGGCGGACACAAACCTTGGGATTACAAGTGCTACCATCCACTGGCCAAGTTGTACGCAGAGTATCTGGCAGCAACTCCTTTCGCCCACTATAAACCTGTCCGCAAATGGGGCGACTGGTTCGAAAAGCATATCAATAAATTGCTTTGGACATTAGGTTTGGCGAAACCGAAATACAAGAAAATATAAGCGAGAAACACTTTTCTCCGCAATTTGTTTTGATTTCTGCTTATAATTTTGTACCTTTGCGCGCGGATTTATAAAGTTTCGAAACGAAAAAGCATCTCTACTGTAATGAAACCAAAATACGATTATCTGATTGTAGGATCTGGTTTGTTTGGTGCCACCTTTGCCTATCGGGCGAAGAGGGCGGGCAAGAGATGCCTTGTCATCGACAAACGTCCGCAGCTGGGTGGCAATGTCTATTGCGATAAGGTCGAGAACATCAACGTGCACAAATACGGCGCACACATCTTCCATACCAACAACAAAGAGGTTTGGGATTTCGTGAACTCGCTTGTGGAATTCAACCGCTACACCAACTGCCCGGTTGCCAACTACAAGGGGGAGCTCTATAACCTCCCCTTCAACATGAACACCTTCAACCGTATGTGGCCAGATGTTCATACTCCGGCGCAAGCCCAAGCCCGCATCGAGGAGCAGCGCAAGGAGGCTATGGCGAAACTTCAGGAAGCGGGAATCGAGGAACCAAGAAACCTCGAGGAACAGGCACTCTGTCTGGTGGGACGCGATATCTTCGAAAAACTGATCAAGGAGTACACCGAGAAGCAATGGGGCAGAGATTGCAAGGAGCTGCCTGCCTTTATCATCAAGCGTCTCCCGGTTCGTCTGATCTTCGACAACAACTATTTCAACGACCGCTTTCAGGGCATCCCGATTGGTGGCTACAATGCCCTTATTGGACAATTGCTGGATGGCATCGATACCGAAACCAGAAAAGATTTCTTCTCGTTGCGTGACCATTGGCAGGAAGTGGCCGACAATCTGGTTTATACAGGCGCCATCGACGAATTCTTCGACTATCAACTGGGACGATTGGATTGGCGCACCGTCACCTTCAAGACACGCACGGAGGACACCCCAAACTATCAGGGCAATGCCGTGGTCAACTACACGAGCCACAACGAACCTTACACCCGCGTCATCGAACACAAACATTTCGAGATGTTCGGACAGGAGGTTTATGATTGTCCGAAGACGGTAATCAGCGAGGAGTATTCGACCGAATACGAACCGGGCATGGAGCCGTTCTATCCAGTCAACGACAACCGCAACAACGATCTTGTTGCCCAGTACCGTGCATTGGCACACCAATCGGGCATTCTGTTCCCGGAGGAGATTGACGCCAACACCATTCAGGTGGGACAGAAAGGCACAATCCTCTTCGGCGGACGTCTTGCCCAATACAAGTATTACGACATGGCACCTGTCATCGAGCAGGTTCTTAAACTACCAATCTTCTGATCTCTATGCACAAGATTCTCTATTATATCATGTTCGGATTCTGGTGGCTCCTTTCGGTGCTACCGATGGTCTTCCATTACCTGGGAGCGAACATCCTATATCTGTTCTTGCGCTATGTGATCCGTTATCGACGCAACATCGTTAGAGAGAATCTGAAACGAGCCTTCCCGGAATCGAGCCAGCATCGCCGCAACAAGATCGAACGCCGATTCTATCTCTTCTTCTGCGACTATATCGTCGAAGCTATCAAGTTCTTCTCCATCTCGAAATCCGAACTTCGCTATCGCATGGAGTTTAAGGGATTGGACCGACTGCATCAGTCGCTGCGCGAAGGCAAGTCATGCGCCTGCTATCTGGGCCATTATTGCAACTGGGAGTGGATCTCTTCTCTGCCACTTTGGGTGGATCCACAGGTAGGCAAATGCCTGCAGCTCTACCATCCGCTCAAGAACAAGGCCATGGACCGGCTGATGGGCTATGTACGCGAACGAACCGGTTCGACGAACATCAAGATGCAGGAGTCGCTCCGCCACATCGTCAAATATCAGAAAGAGGGTGTTCCTGTGGTTGTGGGCTTCATAGCCGATCAGGCACCGAAATGGAACAACATCAACTACTGGTTACCTTTCTTCGGCATCGATACTCCGGTATTGGATGGTGCTGAACGCATCGCCCGTAAGATGGATATGGATTGCTACTACATCCACGTACGCCGCAAACGCCGTGGTCGTTACGTAGCCGAGTTCCAGCTGATGACCAACGATTCGAAGCACATGCCTGATCATTGGATCACCGAAGAGTATTGCCGTCGACTGGAGGCAAACATCAAAGAGCAACCAAGTTACTGGCTTTGGTCGCATGACCGATGGAAACATAGCCGACAGGGGCACATCGACTACGAACGCAGTGTGGGTAACGAAGCTTTTCTCCAGACAGAGAAGTTCTTCGACCACGAACATCCTGAGGGCATAACAGCCTTGGACTGGGAACAACAGCAACGTAAATAACGCAAACAACAATAACAACGTAAACAACGCGAAACAAAATATGAAGAATATCCGCAACTTCTGCATCATCGCACACATTGACCACGGTAAATCCACTTTGGCCGACCGCCTTCTGGAATGTACCAAGACCGTAGCCGAGCGCGACATGCAAGCTCAGATACTCGACAACATGGATCTGGAACGCGAACGTGGTATCACCATCAAGAGCCACGCCATCCAGATGGATTACAACTACACCCCTCGCCAACTGAACGAGGAGGAACAGATCATGCACATCGGCCAGCAACAAGAGGCAGGCAAATATATTCTGAACCTGATTGATACCCCTGGCCACGTCGATTTCTCGTACGAGGTTTCACGTTCGATTGCCGCTTGCGAGGGCGCTCTGCTCATCGTGGATGGTACGCAGGGCATTCAGGCACAGACCATCTCGAACCTCTACATGGCCATCGACCATAACCTCGAGATCATTCCAATCATCAACAAGTGCGACTTGGATTCGGCCATGCCCGAACTCGTTGAGGACGAAATCATCGACCTGCTTGGCTGTAAGCGCGAAGAGATTCTCCGTGCTTCGGGCAAAACTGGCCTCGGTGTTCCTGAGATCCTGGAGGCTATCGTCGAACGAGTTCCTGCTCCTTCGGGCGACCCGGAGGCTCCATTGCAGGCTTTGATCTTTGATTCAGTATTCAACAGCTATAAGGGTGTGATCGGTTACTTCAAGATCGTGAATGGTTCGATGAAGAAGGGCGACAAGGTCAAGTTCGTCAATACCGGCAGCGAATATGATGCAGACGAGGTTGGTATCCTCCGTATGGACATGGAACCTCGTGCCGAGGTCAAGTGCGGTGACGTAGGTTACATCTGCTCGGGTATCAAGACATCGACCGAAGTGAAGGTGGGTGACACCATTACCCATCAGGCACGTCCTTGCGACAAGGCGATTGCCGGATTCGAGGAGGTCAAACCTATGGTCTTCGCCGGTGTCTATCCTATCGACCCAGAAGATTACGAAGACCTGCGTGCTTCGCTCGAGAAGCTGCAGCTTAACGATGCCTCGCTCTCGTTTGTACCGGAGTCTTCGTTGGCCCTCGGTTTCGGTTTCCGTTGCGGCTTCCTCGGTTTGCTCCACATGGAGATTGTCCAGGAACGTCTGGGTCGTGAGTTCAATATGGATGTCATCACTACGGTGCCGAACGTATCCTATAAGATTTTCGACAAACATGGCGTTGAATCCGAAATCCACAACCCATCGGGCATGCCGGACATCATGGCCATCGAGCATATCGAGGAGCCATTTATCCGTGCCACCATCATTACACAAACAGAGTTCATCGGTGGCATCATGAAGCTCTGCCTCGACAAACGTGGCGTACTGGTGGAACAGAAGTACATCTCGGGCAACCGCGTCGAGATCTACTTCGACCTGCCTTTGGGCGAAATCGTCATCGATTTCTACGACAAGCTCAAATCCATCTCGAAGGGTTATGCTTCGTTCGATTACTACATCCACGACTTCCGTCCATCGAAGCTGATCAAGCTCGATATCCTTCTCAACGGCGAACAGGTCGATGCACTCAGCACCCTGACTCACGTTGACAATGCAGAGCGTTTCGGTCGTCGCATGTGCGAGAAGCTGAAAGAACTCATCCCTCGTCAGCAGTTTGATGTAGCAGTACAGGCTGCCATCGGTGCCAAGATCATTGCCCGCGAAACCATCAAGCAGGTGCGCAAGGATGTAACCGCCAAGTGTTATGGTGGTGACGTCAGCCGTAAGCGCAAACTGCTCGAGGCTCAGAAACGAGGCAAGAAGCGCATGAAGCAGATTGGCAAAGTCGAAGTACCTCAGACAGCATTCCTTGCAGTTTTGAAACTCGACTAAGAAAGACCCACCCCAACCCTCCCTTGAGAAGGGAGGGAGTGTATTGCGACAAGACATGGGTCGAAATTCTCAATAAAACAAAACAAACAACAATTATTAATAATTACCAAAATTAATCCCCGTAAGTAGAAGGTAACTACTCCCCTCCCTAGCGAAGCGAAATGGGAGGGGCCGGGGAAGGGTCCTATGGAACACTTAATTCCTGCGTGGATGTTGATTCCCTTTGTGGTCATGCTCCTTTGCATCGCCATATTGCCACTCACCAAGTTGGAGGAGTGGTGGGAACACAATCTGCACAAGCTCTACGTTTCGCTCATTCTGGGCGTACCTGTAGCAATTTGGCTCTGCGCCAACGGCATGAGCCACGAGTTGGAGCATCAGATGATTTACGACTACGTGCCGTTCATCCTTTTGCTCATGGCATTGTTCGTTACCACCGGCGGTATCCGCATCAAGGGAGACCTCAAGGCCAAGCCAATCACCAACACTATCATCCTGGCTATCGGTTGGGTGTTGGCATCTTTCATGGGCACTACCGGTGCTGCCATGCTCTTGATCCGTCTGCTGATTCAGACCATCTCCGAGCGCAAGTACAAGGTACACACCATCATGTTCTTTATTGCAGTCGTAGCCAACTGCGGTGGACTTTTGACTCCACTAGGTGACCCGCCGTTGTTCCTTCTTTTCCAAAAGGGCGCTGACTTCACCTGGTTCTTCAGCCTTACCCCTGAGTGGGCTGTTACTGGCATCCTGTTGCTGGCTACCTATTTCTGCATGGATACATATTATTATAAGAAGGAACCCAAGGAGAACCTCGAGGCAGACAATTCGCAAACTACAGCCATCTCTTTCGGTGGTTTGATTAATATCTTCTGGTTGCTTTGCGTCATCGCCTCTACTATGTTCATCAATGGCAAGTACATCGAGTGCATGGCTGACCATCACGCTCCTTTCTACATCAAGTTACTCCGTGAGTGGGTATTCATTGCCATCATCGTTGCAAGTATGTTGACCACCAAGAAGCAGACACGTCTGGACAATAACTTCTCTTGGACACCAATCCTCGAAGTGGCTTGTGTATTCGTCGGCATCTTCGCTACCATGACCCCAGCCCTGATGTTCCTCGGCGAAATGAAGACTCAGATTCAGGAGGTTCTTTCACAGCCTTGGCAGTACCTCTATTGCACAGGTATTCTCTCTGCCTTCCTTGACAATGCACCAACTGCCATGGTCTTCAATTCCATGGCTCCTGAGAACGCAAGCATTCCTGGTCTTGCCAGTGAGGCCTTCCTCGGCGCTATCTCCGTGGGTGCTGTATTCTTCGGCGCATTGACCTACATCGGCAATGGTCCTAACTTCATGGTCAAGTCGATTGCTGAGCAGAGCGGCATAAAGATGCCTTCATTCTTCGGCTACATGGCCAAGTATTCGTTGATCATCTTCCTGCCAATCTACATCATCGTTCAGTTGATCTTCTTCTAAGCTCCGGCTAAACAACAAACAATACAAACTACCCCAGAAGCAAAGCGTTTCTGGGGTATTGTTTGAAATTCAAACGAATTATTAATGAAAATCCCTCAGATACAGTCTCTCCGATTGCTGTTTATGCTACTGATTGTCGCCTCTCACCTATCGGTGATCGGTTTCCCTTCATTCGATGCCGGTGGAGATTGTGGCGTGGCTTTTTTCTTCTTGTTAAGTGGATATGTCACCATGAGGAGCCGGCACTCGCAGTTAGAGGACGCTACTTTCAGCCATCGGGATTACCTACTTAACAATCTCAAACGCACCTATCCTCTTTATTTCATAACCTGGATTATTGCAGAGTTGCTGATGCATAATCTTGATCATTTGTTCCATGCTGTGCCGTCTCTGTTTCTTGTGCAAAGCTGGATTCCCGATCCGCAGTTCTATTTCGGCGGAAATGCCGTGGGCTGGTTTCTCTCCGCGCTATTTCTGGCGTGGCTGACCTTGCCATGGCTTTATAGGTTGGTCAAAGCGCGATACGGTATTTTCTTGCTTCTGGCCTGTTATCTTTGGGTCGCTTCCGTCGTCCCTGCCGGCAAGGTCAACGCCTGGCTCTATGTCTTCCCGCCAATCCGGCTTGTCGATTTTGCTCTCGGTATGGCCCTTTTTCTGTGGAGCAGGCCGCAGCAGGAACAACACCCATCATCGTCTAAGCCACTCCACGCCACTCTTCTTGCTTATCTTGGATTATTGGGCATCATAGCTTCTCTATGTGCCTATCCCTACTTGCCATCACAGTTATGCAACGCATTGGTCTTTTGGCCTTTTATCTGTTTAGTCATCGCCAATCATCATTCCTTCTCACCTTTCATCAATCGTCTCCTCTGTCATCCCTATATGGTTTCTCTGGGCAATTATACCTTTGAAATTTTCCTAACACACCAGCTAGTCTTGATCTTCATAGCCAAATGCATGATATGGTTCTCCCTATAAAACTGAGTTTGGAGATAAGAAAACTGAGGCACCAAGCAGGCACTGATTATTCCCGAATATAGAGGATTTGATAACTTACTTTTATTATTAAGACGAGAAACACCTTACACTTCCACACACTTCGGGAGCAACGCGACACGAGTTTTGCTCGTTCCGAAAACTTCGGGAGCAACGCGACGCGAGTTTTGCTCGTTCCGAAAACTTCGGGAGCAACGCGACGCGAGTTTTGTTCGTTCCGAAAACTTCGGGAGCAACGCGACGCAAATTTTGCTCGTTCCGAAAACTTCGGGAGCAACAAAACGACAAAACCAAAGGGAACTACGACAACAATTGTTAATCCTTTTAATACTTTTTGCCATTTTTACCAGAAAAAAGAGACAGAAAGGCATCTCAAAAGAGCCGAAATCTTATTTTTTGTTAAAATCTTAGAATCGTACTTCAAAACACATTCCCAAAAATCAAAAAGAAAAATAAAAAGGAGCCGTTCATAATATAGAGTGTTTGCATATATAATAATAATGTGTATATTTGCATCGTCAAACCACAAAGGTTGGACAATTAATACAATTACGACAATGCTTGAACGTTTCCTTAAACAAACACAGTTCTCCGACTACGAGGACTTTATGAAGAATTACCAAGTCATTATTCCCGAGCACTTCAACTTTGGCTACGACGTGGTCGATTCCTATGCTGAATCCGATCCGACCAAAGAGGCCATACTTTGGACCAATGACCAGGGAGAGGTCAAGCATCTCAATTATGCAGATTACAAGCGTTATTCCGACCAGGTTGCCAGCTATTTCCTGACATTAGGCATCAAGCGCGGCGATTGCGTCATGCTCATCTTGAAGCGTCGTCTGGAATGGTGGATTACCATGGTTGCCCTCCACAAGATTGGCGCAGTTGCCATTCCTGCCACACACCTGTTGACCGACAAAGATATCATCTACCGCTGCCACGAAGCCGAAATCAAGGCCATCGTTGCCGTAGGCGATGACCAGATACTTCGCAACATCACCGCAGCCCGTGCCTTCTGTCCTTCGTTGCAGCATTGTATCTCAATCGGTCCTGTTGTCCTGCAGGGTTGGGAGAACTATTGGCAGGGTGCCATGATGGCTCCAGATTTCGTCAGCCAGAAGGGTCAGAACGAAACCACCGACAACTTCCTGATGTATTTCACCTCGGGAACCTCGGGCGAACCCAAGATGGTGATGCACGATTACACCTATCCGCTCGCTCACATCCTGACCGGCAAATACTGGCACAACGTACACGAAGGCAGTTTGCATCTCACTGTAGCCGACACCGGTTGGGGCAAGGCCGTTTGGGGCAAGTTCTATGGTCAGATGATTGCCGGAGCCACCGTCTTTGTCTATGACTTCGAGGGACGTTTCATCCCAGAGAACATGTTGCAGGTTATGGCAGACTTCAAGGTCACTTCGTTCTGTGCGCCACCTACCGTCTATCGTTTCATGATTCGTGAAGATCTCTCCAAGTACGATCTTTCGGCCTTGGAGTACTGCACCACAGCAGGCGAGGCATTGAACCCGAACGTCTTCCTTGAGTGGAAAGAAAAGACAGGCATCATGATCTACGAATCCTTCGGACAAACCGAAACCACCCTCGTGGTTGGCACCTATCCTTGGGTAGAGCCACATCCAGGTTCCATGGGTGTTCGCAATCCTCAGTTCGACATCGATGTTGTGGATGCAGAGGGCAACCGCGTTGCTCCAGGCGAGAACGGCCAGCTGATCATCCGCACCCCTAACGGCAAGCCATTGGGCCTCTTCAAGGAATACTACCGCAATCCTGAACTTACCCAGAAGGCTCACAACAACGGCATCTATTATACTGGCGACGTTGTTAACTACGACGAGCAGGGTTACTTCTGGTTCGTCAGCCGTGCCGACGATGTCATCAAGTCATCGGGCTACCGCATCGGTCCATTCGAGGTCGAGTCTGCCCTCATGAGTCACCCTGCAGTTGTTGAGTGTGCCATCACCGGCGTACCTGACGAAATTCGCGGACAGGTAGTCAAGGCAACCATCGTCTTGGGTGCTGAGTGGAAGGCTAAGGCTGGCGAAGATCTCATCAAGGAGCTGCAGGATCACGTCAAGCGCGAAACTGCTCCCTACAAGTATCCTCGCGTCATCGAATTCGTCGATGAACTCCCCAAGACCATCTCCGGCAAGATTCGCCGTGTAGAGATTCGCGAGAACGACAACAAGAAATAAAAAAAAGTTGCTTCCGATTGGGAGCAACTTTTTGTTTTATAGCATCTGTTCCAACTGCTCGAGGGCATCGTTCATGTCGTCGAAGAATCGGGCATGATCCAGCAGATAATCCTTACGGTCGGCAGCAAGCTGTGCATACAGTTCGGGAGGCATGCTGTCCACATATTGTGCAATAGCATACTCAATGTCCTCTTTCTGCCAATCCATAGTGGAGTAGCGAAAGACACGCTCTTTCTGATGCAGGAAACAGTAGGCTGTCTCGATCGATTCTTTCGTAATTGCCAATGAAAACAGGTTTTGAAATGATTTATTTTCTGCAAAGGTACATTTTTTCGATTGAATAACCAAATATCTCGCAAAAAAACTTTATCTTTGCATCCGATTCAAATCACATTTGCACAGAACATGAAACAAATAGTATTACTCACAATGGCATTCCTTGCCAACACGCTTGCCGCACAGAATCCCATCATCACGCACATGTATTCGGCCGATCCTTCGGCACACGTATTCGGTGATACGTTGTGGGTCTATCCGAGCCACGACAAGGACGATGCTGCCAAGTTCTCGATGGAGGATTACCACGTCTATTCAACCACCGATATGAAAGAGTGGAAGGATTGGGGAGTCATCTTCAATCCAACGACACAGACCACCTGGGCCAAGAAAGAGGCTTGGGCGCCTGATTGCATCAAACACAACGGGAAATACTATCTCTACTACCCCACCGACAAGAAACACATTGGTGTAGCTGTCAGCGATACGCCTCATGGTCCCTTCCAGGACCCATTGGGACATCCGCTGATCAGCATCGACACCCCAGGTGTGATCTGTGACCGAGACTTCATCGATCCTTGCGTCTTCATCGACACCGATGGACAAGCCTATCTATTCATGGGGCAAAACACCGTCTGTGCTGTCAAGTTGAACGATGACATGATCTCATACGACCATTCGGGTGGAAATCATGGTGTCTACATCATCGAGGGTGTCAAAGAGTTTTTCGAGGCCATCTGGGTACACAAACGCAGCGACACCTACTATATGTCTTACTCCGACGGACCTTTCTTTGGCCATGAGCCTCGAATCTCCTACTGCACTTCGAACTCGCCACTGGGTCCTTACACCTACCAGGGTGTCATTCTAGATCCAGTCAATAGTGGCACGAACCACCATTCCATCGTCAATTATAAGGGACAGGATTATCTCTTCTACCACACTGCCGACATCAGTCGCTACAAAGCTCCGAACTTCCACTGCGGAGTACGTCGCAACGTCTGTGTTGATTCTCTCTTCTACAATCCTGATGGCTCAATCCGCAAGGTTATTCCAACCATCGACAGCACAAAAGTCAAAAACAACACAGTTCCAGCACACGGACCATCGGCCAATAGCCTATAGCCACTAGCCATTAGCCAACAAAAAGACAAATCCGCCTTTCACCTGGAAAGACGGATTTGCTAGCTTTTTTCTAATCCCAAAAGATTGTTCAAATCGAACAAAGAGTGTTTTTGGTTGGTTAACCTTTAAGTACCATGGTAATAGCCATGATTGGTAAGGTTACCAAAAAAGCGGCCCATAGAATCAAATGTTCTTTCATAGAATAATTTGGTTTATAATAGCAGTGGTAAAATTGTTTGTTTTTCCGCCGCAAAGATATAAGGTTTTGATAACATTTCCAAATTTTTTTCCTAAAAAAATGCAAAAAACAATAGTTTTCGTTTACATTTAAACGTTATTCGTCAAAATATTGCTCTATTTCAACGATTTCCAACACGTTTTTGCACATTTTCAGGATCAGAAATGCATCAGAACATCAGTTCTGCCTTGCGGAGCTCAAGATCCCTTTCTGTCTCCATCAGCTTCTCATGCATCTCATGCACATACTGGAGTTCCTGCAGGTAGGTTAACAATGTAATCTGCCCAGCCTCAAGGCTTTTCTGCAAAAGTGCGGTATTATCGCAATGCGTCAGATGTTTGTGGAATTGCTGATAGGTTTCCTGCAAATGGAGGGCTTCCCTATAAACATTCTGAAGTTGTGTCTCAAGATGCATTCGGGTATCTGCTACAGCCGTCTCGGCGGCCGACAGATGCAAACGGGCCGCCTTTACGCTACGGCTATTGCGCCACAAAGGTAACGAGATACCCACCGATGGACCCTGATACTTCTCGTCACGTGCAAACTCGCCCATGTATCCGACGCGCAAAGCTGGGGCCCACTTGCTACGTTCCATCTTCAAACTCTGTTCACTTGCCTCCTTTTCGCCTTGAGCCAACATCATATCCGGATGCTGTTCGAGATGCTCCGATAGCCACTGATCGAAATCAGGAGACAATGGATTATGTACAAAAACAGAGTCATCAATCTGCACAACTTCTCCGCCATTCAGACACTTCAGTTCCGACAACAGGTTCTCCTTCATCGCCAGAAACTCATTGTACTCGGCATGAAAGAGCAGGACTGCCTGGTGGGCCTTATTTCGATCAATGATAGTAGCCTCACCCTTCTCGAAAAGTTTTTCGTAAGCCTCCGACATAGCCTGAGTCTCCTCAAGATCTTCGTTCAGGTGTTCCATCATAGCATTGCAATAGACCACCTCGATACAGAGTTTACGCGCAGCCAGAAGAATCTGCTGTCGGGTTGAGAGGTACTGCAGATCACTAACACGCTGCAGTTCGCGAACCAACTTACGCTTATGAGCTATAACAGAAGGGAAGTCGATAGACTGCGATACATTCAGGTCCCAGCGATTGCCTATACCATCCCGACCGAAGAGGTAGTTAAAGCCCACTTCCGGATCGGCCAGAGCAGAAATTTCCCGGCTCTCGGTTTTCTGTGCCTCGGCTTCGACACGAGCCACCTCAAGGCGGGTACTCTTCGCCTCGATGCTTTGCAGGATAGCAGAGAAATCCTGTGCCTGTGTGCCGTTAGTCAGCAACAGCAGGAGTAGTATGCTTGCGATATATTTCATAGATAATCGGCATTACATAAAGATTCAACAATGTAGAAGAGATCAAACCACCCAGCACGACCACAGCCATAGGCGACTGGATCTCATTGCCGGCCTTGTCGCTGGCCAGTATCATTGGAATCAGCGCCAGGGCAGAGGTCAAAGCAGTCATCAGAATAGGATTGAGACGATCGATACTACCGGCTATGATGTCTCCTTGGCGATAACGGCTGATGAGCAGGATTCCATTACGTGTAGCAATGCCAAACAGAGTGATAAATCCAATGATGCTCGGAATACTCATTACCCACGAAGAGAGAGCAATTGCCAGCACACCACCAATCAGGGCCAAAGGCAAACCTAACATCACGATGCCAGAGAGGGCAAAACTCTTGAACTCGGCATAAAGCAACAGATAGATGATACAGAGGGCCAGCAACGTAGCCACAATCAATGTACGAGTGGCACTACGAGAACTTTCAAACTGTCCGCCATATTCCAAACGATAACCTTCGGGCAGATGAATCTCGGCATCGATGGTACGCTGAATATCTTCGACCACGCTGACCACATCTCGTCCACTCACATTGGCCGCAATAACAAGTTTGCGTTGTACATTCTCTCGCGAGATATTGTTTGGGCCAGAGGTCGAGACAATCTCGCATACCTCCTGCAGAGGAACCTTCTCTCCATCGCCCGTATCAATCAACGCCTGGCGCACACCCTCGATACTACCTGTGTATTGTGGGGCAAGACGCAGCACCAGATCATAACAGCGCTGGCCTTCGTAGATATCGCCAATCTTCTCGCCACTGAAGCCCATAATCACCAGCTGATTGAAACTCTCCATAGAGATGCCATAACGGGCCATAGCCAAACGGTTTGGACGGAGGTGCAATTGTGGGGTCTCAACCTGCTGATCGACATTCACATCTACCAATCCGTCGATCTCTCCAATTGCCTGTTTAATCTTCATACCTGTTGCATACATCTCGTTCAAGTCTGTACCGAACAGTTTGATGGCAATCGATGCGCGTGTACCACTGATCATGTGGTCGATGCGATGTCCCAAAGGTTGACCCACGATAGTAGCCACACCTGGAACGTGCGACATCTCGTGACGGATATCCTGTGTAATCTCCTCTGCCGAACGGCCGGTTTCTGAACCATCGAAAGTAACATCAATCTCGCACGAATTGGTAGTTTGGGAGTGCTCGTCCAATTCGCCACGGCCGGTTCGTCGGCTTGTACTGGTCACCTCCGCCACCTCGTGGATTCGTTGCTCGAGCAATCGACCGATATGATCACTTTCTTCGAGCGAAACACCCGGTTTGCAGACAGCTGAGATTGTCAATGCTCCTTCATTGAAGGCTGGCAGGAAGCTGCTGCCAAACGTACAGAGAACAAAGATTGAAACGACAAACATCGCAATGGTAGATCCCAATACACCACGAGGATGATCCAATACCCAACGAAGCGATTGCTCGTAAACTGACTTCATGCGATGGACAAATACCCTTTCACCATAGCTGTTATTTTCGTCTTCACCTCGCTTGTTTACCAACAACTGTCGGCAAAGCAATGGAGTAATCGTCATCGCTACAATGAGCGACATCGCCAGAGCAATGATATAGGTAATGCCCAGAGGTTTGAGCATTCTGCCCTCCATGCCCGACAGGAAGAACATCGGAGTAAAGGCGACAATAACAATCAGGGTAGCATTCATGATGCTGGAACGGATCTCTTTCGAGGCGTTAAAGATGACATCAACGTAGCTTTCGTTATGCGAATAACCGCCGTTATGGAGCCGCTTATAGACATTCTCGACATCAATGATTGCATCATCTACCAAACTTCCAATGGCAATACACATACCGCCCAGAGTCATGGTGTTAATTTCCATATCCAAAGCCCAGAGCACAATCAGAGTTGCCAGCAATGAAAGCGGAATAGCAAGCACCGAAATGATTGTAGTACGGATAGAACCCAAGAAAAGGAACAATATAATAATGCAAAGAATAGCACCCTCGATGAGTGAATGTCCGACGTTATTAACCGAAGCCTCGATAAAGTCTGCCTGACGGAATACATGTGTATTGAGTTCGACATCCTCTGGCAACGACTTACGAATCTCGTTCAGATTCTCCTCAATCTTACGGGTCACCTCCAACGTGTTGATGTTCGGCTGTTTGCTGACAGAGAGGATAACCGCTGGCTGACCATCCATCGAGGCAGTTCCCATCTTGACAGCAGGAGCTATTACCACATCGGCAATATCCGATAGCACAATGGACACCGATTTGTTAAGGTTAGGGTTATCGTTAGGGTTAAGGTTTACTATCGGAGTGTTTCGGAGTTCCTCCAAATCGTTGGTACGGCCAATGCCTCGCAGGGCATATTCATTGCCGAAGTCGCGGATCACGCCACCTTCGCAATTCTGGCTCATGGTTCGGACAACCTGTTCCAGCACATCCATCGTAACGCCGTAGGCCTTCATTCGCAACGGATCTGCCAATACCTGATATTGTTTGTAATCACCACCTATTACGGTCACCTGACTCACTCCGCCCGTTGAAAGGATAGCTGGTTTAATGACCCAGTCGGCCAAAGAACGAAGATCCATCATCGAGGTTCCGTGGTTATCATTGCGAAGCGTATCATTACCGGTTGAAAGGCGCAATCCGACAAAAAGAATCTCTCCCATCACACTCGACTGTGGGGCTAGCTGCGGAGTGATTCCTTCGGGCAAGGATTCAGCCAATGTGACCATCTTCTCACTCACGATCTGACGGGCACGGAACACATCCATACCCCAGTCGAATTCTGCCCAAACGAAAGAGTTACCGAAGTTCGAGGCACTTCTGACGCGACGCACATTGGTTGCACCATTCAAAGCGGTCTCGATCGGGAAGGTCACGAGACGCTCCACCTCCTCCGATGCCATACCACGGCAATCGGTCATAACCACCACTGTGGGTGCCGTCAAGTCCGGGAAGACATCAATATCCATCTTCTGGACTGCAAACAAGCCACCCAGAATGACGAGCAGGGCGCCTACAAGCACCGCTACCCTATTGTGCAACGAAAAATATATTATTCTATCTATCACGAATGCAAGGAGAATTAAAAGTACTTATTCTATTTATCAATACCCATTGACCTCCAGTTGTAACTTTCCTCCCCATTATGGGGGAGGTGCCCCTTGAGGGGCGGAGAGGGTCTAATGATTATGTCCGCTATGTGGATCAATGCCACCCGATGCCTGCTGCAACTTTACCAGGACAGCGCCTCGACTGACCACCTTCTGGTTAATCTCCAGTCCAGAGAGGATCTCGGTATAAAGACCATCGGTCGCACCTATACGCACCTGACGTTTCTCGTAGAACTCAGGCTCCACCTGTACATAGACGAAATAGTTGCCCATCTCCTCGAGCACAGAGGAAGCTGGCACACAAAGCGACTCTTTTTCGCCCTGCGTATGTATATAGAGATCTACCATCGAACCAACCACCAAGTCGTCGATGGCATCTACTTCGAACGAAACCGTCAGGAAGGAACTACTGCCCACCGACTGACGTCCATAAGCCAGCAATTTTCCATTCAGATCTTCAAGAGAGAGTATATCGGAACTATTCATTGGACGGAGGGTTGCACCTATCGTCTTCCTTAGATCCGAGGCACGACGAGCAGGAACTTCCGCCTGTAGCTGCAGACGCTGGTTCTGGGCTACAACCGCCACAACATCACCCGTCTGAACAAACTGACCCTCCTGCACACGCAACTCCTTCAGAAACCCGGCACGCGAAGCTGCGACACTCTGCAACCCCAGACCAAAGCCTTTCTGCAGTGCCTTGTACTGAGCCTCAGCCTGTGCATAGTCGGCACGGGCACGCTGTAATTCACTTTCAAGCACCAACTGATCGGCACGAAGTGACTCCATTCGTTCCAATTCACTCTTGGCACGTTGCCACTCTGCCCTAGCCTGCTCTTGCTGTGCCTCGAGATTATTATCGGCCGTAGCCGAAGCATTGATGCTGCAGATAGCCTCTCCCGCCCGAAGGTCGGTTCCCAAAGCCAATCCGCTTTTGCTCAACCGCACGATACCATCCACCTTGGCGGTCAGAATCATTTCATCGCCCTGAGCAGGCATTACCTTAGCTACACTACGGATTACGTTGCCCATCTGGCGCATCTCTACAGGAGCGACTGCGAAATCAATGGATTCGCTCATCTCGTGCGAGAACTCTACGCCATTGGCACTGTGATGCTCATGTTCTTCGTGCTCATGGTCATGATCGTGATCATCATGATGCTCGTGTCCGTGGCAACCAGCCAACAGCGTCGAGGCAGATACGAACAGAAGCAGGGAGATTTGCTCTACCTGCTTCCGGATATTGTATGTGTTTCTTTTCATATTCATCATCTTTGCATTAATTACGGGTGCAAAGATAATGAAACTTTACGAAACATCAAAATATTAATAGTTGATTTGGCGAACTTTGCAAATGGCTTGCAAGTGTTACTTATTCATAGCCTGCTCAAGATCGGCGATGATATCCTCGACATTTTCGATACCGACAGAGAGACGTACCAGATCTGGGGCTACACCAGCTTCACGGAGCTGTTCGTCCGACATCTGACGATGTGTATGGCTGGCTGGATGGAGCACACAGGTGCGGGCATCGGCCACATGGGTAACGATACTAATGAACTGCAAGTTATCCATAAAACGGATGGCATCCTCACGAGTGCCCTTCAAACCAAAGGCAATAACGCCACAGGTACCGTTTGGCATATACTTCTGCTGGAGAGCGTGGTACTTGCTGCCTGGCAGATCAGAATAGTTCACCCAACCTACCTTTGGGTTCTTGCTCAACCACTCTGCTACAGCACGGGCATTGGCACAATGCTGCTTCATGCGGCAAGCCAGGCTCTCAAGGCCGAGGTTCAGGAGGTAGCTGTTCTGTGGAGAAGGGATGGAGCCCATATCACGCATCAGCTGGCTGGTCATCTTGGTCAGATAAGCCATCTTGCCAAACTGCTTGGTATAGATAATGCCATGATAGCTCTCGTCTGGAGTTGTCAAACCTGGGAACTTAGGCGCATTGGCCTCCCAATCGAAGTTTCCGCTATCGACCACGCAACCACCAACCTGCGAGCCATGACCATCCATGTACTTGGTGGTAGAATGGGTAACGATATCAGCGCCCCACTCAAATGGACGGCAGTTCACTGGAGTTGCAAAGGTATTATCAACAATCAGCGGTACACCATGCTTGTGAGCCATCTTGGCGAAACGCTCAATATCGAAGACATTACCGCCAGGGTTCGAGATGGTCTCGCCGAAGAAACACTTGGTATTCTCCTTGAAACAAGCCTCGATCTGTTCATCGCTCCAATCGGTATCAATGAAGGTACATTCGATGCCCATCTTCTTGAGGGTCGTACCGAGGAGGTTGAATGTGCCGCCATAGATGGCATTGCTGGCAATCACATGACCGCCACACTCACAGATATTGAATACGGCATAGAGGTTTGCAGCCTGACCGGAAGAGGTCAACATTGCACCGATACCACCCTCCATAGCTGCAATCTTCTTGGCAACTGCGTCATTGGTTGGATTGGCCAGACGGGTATAGAAATAGCCTTCATCCTTCAAGTCGAACAGACGGGCCATCTCGTCGCTGGTAGTGTAACGGAATGTTGTACTCTGATAGATAGGCAACTGCTGTGCCTCGCCTTTTGCTGGCTTCCATCCGCCATGGAGGCAGAGGGTCTCTACGCTCTGTTTCATATTTTTATATCGATTTCGTTTTGGTTTCGGGTTTTATTATCGTAGCGAAACGTATCGATATCGCACGAATTTTCCGGGCGCAAATGTACTGCTTTTCCTGCAATTCTCCAAATTTTCGTTTCTATATTTGACTCTCCTTATCAAAAAAAGGGCAAAACATTTGGCAGGATTACAAAAATTATCTACCTTTGCGGCAAATAATAATATAAATCTTATGAACCATACGTGGAGATACTTAGCACTCATCCCGTTGGCATTATTCTCTCTCAATGCCTCGGCTGCCTCTTTGCTGGATGAGATTTCTTTTGATTATTCTTATTGTGGATATATGGCTTCGGAAGACTCACTTCCAAGCGTCCCTACAGTTCTGCATCTTGCACTTACAGAAGGTGACCAGACACTTCGTCTGCAGAATGCCATCAATCAGGTTGCATCCCTGCCTCTAAAGAATGGATTACGTGGTGCGATCCAACTCGAAGCGGGCGACTATATACTCGCGGGCCGTTTGCGAATTGCTGCCGAGGGCGTTGTACTACGTGGCGCTGGTACCAACAAGACACGGCTCGTCATGCAAGGAAATAATCGCCAACCAGCCATCTGCATCGAGGGTCAGGAAACCACTTTTGCTACCGATACGCTCAAGACTACAGGCCAAAATTTCGAGGGACTGAAAGCGGGCAGCGAGGTGATGATTGTTCACCCAAGCACCAAAGAATGGATCAAAGATTTGGGATGCGACATCTATGGTGGTGGCATCAGTGCTTTGGGTTGGAAACCAGGAGACGTTGATGTCTGCATCCGTCGCAAAGTCACAGACAAGGGACTGGATGCTCCGATTCCAGTGTTCTGGGGAACAGACGACGCTTATGCTCTAACGGTAGCCCATAATGGACGCATTCACCATGTAGGCATCGAGGGACTTACCATCGAGGCAGAGATTCAAAGCAGCAACCCCAAAGACGAATTGCACCTCTGGACGGGCATTAGCATTGATCATGCCGAGGATTGCTGGGTACGTAACGTGAACTTTCAGAAGTTGGCTGGTAGCGGTGTCATCGTTTTGCCAGACGCCCAACGTATTACCATTCAGGACTGCCTCTACCAGAACCCAGTCAGCGAGGAGGCCAACCATCGCCGCAATGCATTCTATGTAATGGGACAGCAAGTGCTTGTTCAACGCTGTCTGGCCGACCACGCCATGCATGCCTTTGCTACTGGCTGGGGAGCTGCAGGGCCAAACGCTTTCGTTCAATGTGAGGCACGTGAGGCCCTCAGCTATAGTGGTGCTGTCGATGCCTGGAGCACGGGGCTGCTGATGGATATTGTTGATATTGATGGCCACGATTTGGTAATGGCAAACATCAATCAGGATAATAATGGTGCCGGTTGGACCGCTGCCAATGGTATCTTCTGGAACTGCACAGCTGCCCGCATCCTCTGCTCAAGTCCTGACACGGTCAATGTGAACCGCGCCTATGGCACCTGGTGTCAGTTTGTTGGTAACGGCATCTGGAAATCCACCAACAACCATGTAACGCCACGTTCTTTGTATTACGGACAACTCGAAGCCAGATTGAAGGAGAACAATTCGGCAATAGTTGCCCCAAGCCCTTATATCCTGCCCCGAAGTACAGAAGCCTCTTCCAGCCCAACGGTCGAGGTTGCTATGGCTGCAGCCAAAGAGGCTCGCGAGATACCAAGGCTGACGCTTGAAAAGTGGATTCAAGACATTCAGACGAAGGAACTTTTCGCTAAGGACGAATCTGCCAAGACCAAGTTCCCTAAGACGAAAGCTTCAGCAGCCAATAATCTTAAAACATCGTTCGAGATTACCCATGGAAAGATGCTCCTAAATGATCAATTGGCTCTGGGCGGCAAATACGATGCCCCTTGGTGGAACGGCAAGCTTCGCCCAAACTATCTCGAAAAGAAAGCACAGCCTGCCTTAACCCGCTTTGTTCCTGATCGTGAAGGCCTAGGCTTGACAGACCGTGTAGATAGCGTAGTCGCCTATATGCAGGACAAGAGCATACTGGCTTACGATCAATGCTACGGACTTTGGTACGACCGTCGTCGCGATGACCACGAACGCATCCGTCGCCGTGATGCTGAATGCTGGGCCCCATTTTACGAAATGCCCTGGGCTCGCAGCGGCGAGGGAACTGCCTGGGAGGGATTGTCCCGCTACGATCTCACCCAACCCAATCAATGGTACTATGACCGTCTGCGCGAGTTCTGCCAAAAAGCGCCCGACCGCCTGCTCTACTACGAGCACTACTTCCAGCACAACATCCTCGAAGCGGGAGCACATTGGGTCGATTCGCCTTGGCGTCCAGTCAATAACATCAATGAGACCGTCTTCCCCGAACCGGTTCCTTTCACTGGCGATAAACGAGTCTTTGTGGCAGAGTGGTTCTACGACGAACAGAACCCTACCATGCGACAATTGCATCGTCAATACATTCGTCAGAACCTCGAACAGTTCCGCGATTGTCCGAATGCCGTTCATCTGATCAGCAACGAATACACCGGACCTCTGCACTTCACCCGTTTCTGGCTCGAATGCGTTGCCGAATGGGAGGCTGAAACCGGTAACGACGTCAAGGTTGCCCTTGCCTGCACCAAAGATGTTCAGGATTCGCTTCTGGCCGATCCTAAGCTTAATAAAGCCATCGACATCATCCAGATTCAATACTGGTTTTACCGTCAGCCCGACAAACGTAACCCCAAGGAGATCTGGGATCCGTTAGGAGGTCTCAACATGGCTCCTCGACAGCATATCCGAAAGCAACCAGTAGGGAAAACTGGTTTTGCCGAGGCTTATAAGAGCGTTTACGAGTACACCTCTCAGTATCCGGATAAAGCAGTTACCTTCTATGCGCAGAACTATCCGGACCTCGGCTGGGCCATCCTCATGGCAGGCGGTTCTGGCTGTAATGTCCAGATTCAGGATACTTCTCTGCGCAAGGAACTTGCCACCATGCGTCCTACCGATGCTCCTGTAGCCAAACTGCTGAACAATGACAACGCCTCTCTTCTCTATTTTACCGAGGAGGGCGAGACTACCCTGAAGCTCCGTCCTGGCTCGCACACGCTATACAAGGTAAGCAAGTCTGGCGAGCTCCAGAAACTCAGCTCCCTCAAGGTTGCCGCCGATGGTCAGGCCGCTATCAAGGCCTCTGCCAATGAGATTATGTTTATCCGCTAACCCTCCTTCTCCAAAAGCATAACTACCCATGGAAACAATACGTGATGCAAGAATTGAGGATTGCGAGTTTGTAGCTCGTGGCATTTGCATGGCCCTCCACATGATGCCAGAGGAGCCGATGCTGAAGGGCATCGCCAAGATCTGTCAACGCACCGACGTATTGTATTCCTATCGTCACGCCATGATTGCATGGGAAGGTGATACGCCAGTTGGTCTCTGCCTTTGCTACGATGGTGGCAAGTACCATGAGATGCGACAGATAACCTTCCCGTTGTTTGAAGCCTTGATGGGACACGAACCGAGCCACGAGGAGATGGATTTGGAGCATGCCGAGGATGAAGCCGTCGCCGGCGAATACTATATGGATTCATTGGCGGTCATGCCACAGTGGCGCAAAAGGGGCATTGGCTTCCGACTGATGCAGGCCCAGCTGGAACGAGCCAAGGCATTAGGCTTCCACAAGGCGACCCTGCTGGTCGATCCTGACAATGAGGAGGCACAGCGTATCTACCGCAAACTGGGATTCGTCGAAGATTCTCAGGTCTATGCCTTCGGCCAGATTTTCTGGAAATGGGCACACTCCTTGGCAACAAAGCAAGGAAATGAACCACAACAGGCAGTAAAAGAGCAAAAATAACGATTATGTGGGTATGTTCTTTGGAAATCTCGCACATAATTCATATCTTTGCGCCATAATTATATATAGTCAATCAAAGAACGAATGAAAAAGATAGTTTTTGGAATTATAAGTTTGATGCTGGCTTCGGCTCCTCTCTTGGCCGAAACCAAACCTGTATCAGACAATAAGATGGAGCGACCATTGAGTGACGTTATGAACGATCTGAGCGAACAGTTCGGGTGCAAGTTCAAGTACAACGTCGACACAACCGGTCTGGTTGTACCCTACGCACAGAGCCGCATCCGTCCGTGGAGCCTGGAAGAATCGCTCAAAAACGTACTTAGCATCTTCGACTTCGTGGCATGGAATCAGGGCAAGAACACCTGGAAGATCAAGCCTTACGAGTACATGCGGCACTTTGACTCCGATGGTGAAGCCAAACTGAACTATCTCTCATCGCTGTATAGCAACAAAGAGGAGTGGGAACCTCGTCGTGAAGGTCTGCGCAGAGAGGTACGCGAACGACTCGGTATCGACTCCCTGCTCGCCAAATGCGTTGAGCTCAAGCCTATCTTAGGCAAAGCCCGCAAAATGAATGGCTACACGGTTCAGAACATAGCGCTCGAACTAACTCCTGGTTATTACACTTGCGGTTCCATCTATATTCCAAACAACGCTACCGCCAAGAAACAGGTAGCTCGTCAGGGTAAATATCCAGTCATCATCTGCCCGAATGGACATTGGGCCAACGGACGATACAATGATGCCCTGCAGACACGTTTCGGCACATTGGCCCGTATGGGAGCCATCTGCATCAGCTTCGACACCTTCGGTTGGGGAGAATCAGAAATGCAGGTCAGCAAAGCGGCTCACCAATCTAGTCTTGCTCATGTATGGCAAGCCCTTTGTGCCGTCCGTCTGTTAGATTATGCCCTCACCCGCAAAGACGTTGATTCGACCCGAGTAGGCACCAATGGCGGTTCAGGCGGTGGCACACATGCCGTACTGATGGCTGTGATTGACGATCGCATCACAGCCTGCTGCCCAGTCGTATCCATCTGCAGTCATTTCGATGGCGGATGTCCTTGCGAAAGCGGTATGCCTATTATGTACAGCCGGGGCGGAACCTGCGCGACCGAGCTGTTAGGCACATTCGCACCAAAACCAGTCATGATGGTAGGCGACGAAGGAGATTGGACACACACACATCCAACGCTCGAAGTTCCATTCCTGAAGCGTATCTATGGGTTCTATGGAGCCGAAGACCAGCTTCAGAACGTTTTCCTCCCAGGCGAGCGTCACGACTTCAAGCTCAGCAAACGTCAGCCAGTTTACGATTTCTTTGCTTCAATTTGGAACTTGCCCAAACAGATGCAGGACGAAAGCAAGGTAACCATAGAGACCGAAGCTGCCCTCCAAAGCTTCGGCAGCATCGAGAAGTTCCCTACCGGAGCACACTCCAATATCAAAGCCCTCATCGAAGAAAACCTCGACAAAGAGGCTCGTCAAACCTACTTCGACCTCCGATGGGCAGCTGGCTTGCAGGAAAAAGCACAGAAGTGGGCAGATAGCCTGCACCTCGACGATGCAGAAAAAACAGCACGTGTCCGCAAACTGATCCACAACCACCTGAAGGCGGTTACCGAGTGGCACAATGCCCATGTCAATGACTGTCCGAAAGGCATCAATCCTCGCACAGGCGAACGTCTCCGTCCTGTTGATCTCCAGATCATTGCCGACGGCGCCCAGCCTCGTTCCATCCACGAGACATTGATGAATGGTCTTCGTCAGGAATTGACCGAGGAACAGGTCATCTGCATCCTCGACCAATACACCATCGGCAAGGTGGCTTTCACCCTCAAGGGTTATCACAACATCGTTCCTAACATGACCGCTCTCGAAGACAGTGTCTGCAATGCCTACCTTTGCGAGGCACGCGAGATGGCCATCGATTATAAGACCATGAAGGAGATTTCAGAAATCTTCGGTATGGCCAAAGACAAATGCGAACTCTACTTCAACACCCATGGTCGCAATTGGCACGAAATGTACAAAGCCTATGTCAAGAAGTTGAAGGAAGAGAAGAACAAATCCAAGAAATAAGTTTCTGGAACCTTGTTCCCGCTAACAAAAACATTCTTTAGACTATACTAAAAAGCGCTAATAAATTGAAGAAGATTTTTACGATTGCAAAAAAATGCGGACAGCACATATTGTGTCTGCTCATTTCGGCTACATTCGCCACACAAGCGAGTGCTGACAATGGAGTCTGTTCGGCATTGAATGTCAAGCTTTACCCTACCCAGGACAAGATCTCGCAATCCAAAATATCCCATTTCGTGCAAGATGGCAATGGTTACATCTGGTTCGGGACATGGGATGGATTGGTGCGTTTCGATGGACGACAGACAAGGCTCTACAAGACCTATCCAGGAGACAGTGTCCACATCGAGAACCACCGCGTGATGCGACTGCTGCTCTCGAAGCAGGGCAATATCTGGGTCTCGACCTACGGCCGTCATTGCTATGTTTTCGACACCGAACGCAACTGTTTCTGCAATCCTCTTACTGAACATGGGAACATCGCTCTTCAGCTATACACCTTAAACAATGGTGCTATCTGGACCTTCGACGGAGACAGCACCTTCAACCGCATCACAGAAAAGGGACATAGCCAATGGGAAGTTTCGAAGACCACACTACCTTTCTGTTTCGAAAAGGTCTACAACATCAAGGAGGATAGTCTGGGCAATGAATGGATATTAACGAATGTCGGAGCCTATATCCACAATCTTGGGCAAAGCGTCGGAGAGGAAGTTTATCGTTTCATGGTCAGCCAGGGGAATCAAACCTATCTTGCCACTCGTGAACGCCTCTATCGATATGACTATGCAACACAGGAGCTCATTGACCAGCAGATTCACCTTCCGGCAGAGATTGAGGATATGCAACTACTGTCCGACGGACGCATCCTCCTCTCCCAACGTGGACATGTCTCAATATTCTCTCCCTCTCTGAGCGGAGAGGGCCGGAGTGAGTCACAAACCTACCCCTTCAGCGCAGCGATCTTACGCTACACCTTCGAAGACTCTCACCATCGTCTCTGGCTGTTGGGCAACGAAGATCAGGTATATCTGATCGAGGAGGACAAACTTCGAACCATTCCCTACCACGGACAACCAGTCGAGGCGACGACGGCAGCTTTCCAATTTGCATTCGAAGATGATTATGGCACCGTTTGGATACAACCTGGAGGCAGCCTTCCTTTGTCCTTCTACGATGACAGCAACGACCGGCTGGAACAGGCTTACACCTACGAGAACGGACGACGTAGACGTCTCTCGTTCTACATCCGCAGTGGCGCTATCGACAAGCAGCACAACCTATGGGGCAATATCGACGAAGTAGGTTTCTGCTATTTTGCCTTCAGCAACAAGGAATTTGATTTTATCAGCGAAATGGGCGGTCGACAGAGTGGCATGGGTGCGCGAGCCATGATGCTTGACAGTCAACATCGCCTGTGGGTCGGTTGGCATCGTGACAACAAGAGCGACGAGGGCGGCATTGCCCTGTATGACTCTTTGCACCATCTGTTGGGTTATATCGCCGAAGATGGCCGTCTACTGGATTCTCCCAAGGGATCACTCCAGGCGAACATCTATACGATGCATCAGGACCGCAAGGGACGTGTTTGGTTGGGAGCTCGTACCAGAGGCCTTTATCTGCTGGAACCACGCAACACAGAGGGGACTTCATTCCGTGTAGCCAACTATTTGCCCCTGCCTAATCGTGATGATGCCTTGGCCGCCCATTCGGTCTACGACATTCTCGAAGACCACCGCGGACGTATCTGGGTTGGCACTTATGGACAAGGCATCGATCTGGTTGATGACAGTCAGGGATTCGATCACCTCCGATTCATCCATACACCGGGACTGACTATCAACGAGAGCTATATCCGTACCCTCTGTGAAACATCCGATCACAGACTGTTGGCGGGCCATAACAATGGATTGATGGTAGCGGATCTTGACAGCGACAGTCTGGTCTTCTTCCACAATCATTGTACACAAAACCCTCACTCGTTGGCCAGCAACAGTGTAATGAACATAACCGAATTGCGCGATGGGCGAATTGCAGTCAGCACCTTCGGAGGTGGCGTCAATATTCTGCCTGCTCATTTTGAGTTGAGCGACACCCTGCATTTCGAACACCATGACACCCGCCATGGCGATGTACCGGATGTCGTTCTCGCTACCTTGCAATCTACCCAAGGTGACATCTGGGTCATGTCTGAGAACTCTTTGCGCAAGTACACCCCAGATTTCCAGTTGCAATCCACCTTCCTGCAGGGAACACCTTGCAGTGAGGCTATCCCTGTGGCCGACACTCTGCGACACCATCTGTACCTTGCTTCGAAAAACGATATGCTGTGCTTCCTCTACCACAATCGACAGCATAGTTCTTTCCAGCCTCCAGTTGTCTTCACCGACCTCTCGATTCATCGCAATGATATGATGTCGGTCATCCAGAATCTGACCCCTGCCGACACACTGATTACATTGGCAGCCGATGACCGCAACTTCACCCTCCAATGTATTGCTCTAGACTATGCAGGTCAGTCCGACATTCAATATATGTACCGCATAGATGGTCCAAAAGGCAAATGGATTCCATTGCAGAAATCACCAGCTATCCATTTCGTTGACATTCCTGCCGGACAGTATGAACTTGAAGTTCGAAGCACCAATGCCGATGGACAATGGTGTGAACTCCCAGCTCGACTGACACTCGTCATCGAACCCTATTTCTACGAAACACTCTGGTTCCGCGCTCTGCTCTGGGCGCTTCTGATTGGAGCTCTTGGCTATAGCTGTCTGTACATCTTCCGTCGCATTGACCGTCGACGCAAGGCGCGCATGGAGAATCAGTTAGCAGAAGCAAAGGTCAAGTTCTACACTGAAGCAACCCAGCAAAAGAACCCCGAGAACGAAATCTTTATCCAGCAACTCATTGCCCTCGTTCAGGAACATATGTTGAACGAAGATTTCACAGTCGAACAATGTGCTGCACTCATGAATATGAGTTATCCAGTCTTCTACAAACGCGTCAAGTCGGCCATGGACCTCTCCCCAGTCGAACTGGTCCGTCAGATGCGCATACAAAAAGCCCAGCAACTCCTGAAGGAGAAGCCAGGCCTATCGGTAGCAGAGATCGCCTATGCCTGCGGTTTTTCAACACCGCAATACTTCAATCGTGTCTTCAAGGAACAGACCGGCTATACACCAGCTGAATATCGTCGTTCACAACCGGAGTAACCAATTTAACTGAGTTTATAGATAAAAGTGCCTTTTTTCGTAAGAAAAAAGGCATTTTTTTGGTATCTTCGCATTTTTTCCTTATTTTTGCGCTATTATAAGCAACCATAACAGCAAATGAAACACTTGAACTACTTACCTATATTGGGCATAATCATTTCGTTGACAAGTTGTTCGGAGGAGGGCACACCTCTTCCAGCAGAAGAATCTACCGAATCACCCATCGAAGTGAGCGCTACTGCCACCGCGTTTACACGTACCGAAGGATTTGACATGCTGTCGGATTATGGACTTTCTTTGTTCGCTTTGCGACATAAAGGGACATCGACGGAGTTATACTTTTCCGATGATTATGATTACGATCCATTGGGTGGCGGTTGCAACTCAAGATATGGGTACACACATAACTGGGTGGACAAAACCACCCCATTGGACTTCTATGCAGTTTCGCCAACGATCAACGAGGATCAATTGAATATCGTCGAGGTCGATTCAATCGTATTTGATTTCAGATCTGAACAATTAGAGTATAACAACGACTTGATGCTGGCCACACATGAAGGCATCAGCCGCCAAACTTACAGCGGAAGCCTGCCATTGGTATTCAAACACATTTTGACCAAACTAACTTTCGAGTATGCGTTCCGCGAAACTTTGGAGAATCCATTCCAGTACTACTACCTCAGTTTGGAAATCTTTGGTCCTAAATGCAATAAATACAACGCTACGGGTGGCTATTGGGTCGTATCGGAGAAACTCCCAGCAGATTTCGACATTACAACTCCCGAAGTAGACCCCATCCGATATGTTTCAGATCCATCACACAATCTGGAGGCTACTCCCGAAGGCACGGATTTGCAATACTATACCGCTGCTGAGACATTCATGATTCCACAGAATTATCAGGTACGATGCAGTTTGAATGGCTATACAGGGGATTACACTTCGAGCAGCATAGCCTATGGCCATTTCGACCTCGATTTGACGGGCAAAAAGGGTTACCACTACATCGTCAAACTTTCGACCACAGTAGATGGTGAGGGCTTGCCAATCCTTAACATTCAGACTACGGACGAACCAATCGATATCGTCGATTAATACACACTCCAAACATGTACACTATGACAAAAAAGATATTTTCACTCACTTGCATACTCGCAATGACCGCTTCGCTCTTTGCGCAGGAGATTGAGTTCACCTATGAACTTGACGCAACAGAAGGTGGAGCAAATCTTGAAATAACCGGTGTTAGTGCGGGAACTACCCTCTCTGGCGTTGTGCAGATTCCCTCTACTATCGACAACGACGGAACAACATTCACCATAACCTCCATCGGCGAAAGTGCATTCAATGGAAGCTCCAATGTTGCCGAATTCGTCTTGCCATCGACGCTGAAACGAATCAAGGCTTTTGCTTTTGCAAAATGTAACAAATTGGAAAAAATCACCATCCCCTCCTCGGTCTCTTCGATAGGATACAATCCATTCAATAATTGCGAAAGACTGAGCTATATCGATGTAGAAGAGGAAAATACCATCTTCACATCTGTTGATGGGGTACTGATTTCAACCAATGTCGAGAACAGCAAACTTATTTGCTATCCAAGCGGGAAAAAAAATAATATTTATACGGTTCCAGAAGGGGTAATTTCGGTGGGACCTTATGCCTTTATGGGCGCTTGGAGTCTCTCTGAGGTTACGGTACCTGATGGAACCAAAAATATTGGCGTTTATTCTTTCACAGGATGCACCAATCTGCTGCGACTCAATTTGGGCGCAAGCGTTGAATTTTTCCAAGCTCCTGTCTTCCTTCTATCGGAAGAAAGCAGCAGCTACTGTAATGTGAGAGAAGTTCATTTTTCCAGTCGGGAAACTGCACCTCACATTGAAGGTGTGTTTGACGATATGCCAAATGTTAAACTCTATATCCCCCTCGGCAGCCGCGCCCTCTATGAGAATTCAACTTATGAGGTATCTAGTTCCGTTGGACCAAAACCTACTGGATGGAATCAAGATGTCATCCGAACGAAAACCATAGAAGAGGGTTATGCCGATGCGGACTTCAACACAACTCCATTGCTCTATAATTCCATTTGGGATTACGAAACAAATGGACCTGTAGAGGGTGAAGTTCAGGTTGCCAGCAACCAGAGGAATCCCTATTATGGCGATATCTACATTCCATCGACTATTACTGTTAATGAGCAAGCATACACAGTTACACGCATCAATCAAGAGGCGTTTTATTACAATGATAATTTGCAGAGTGTCAGCATCCCAGCTACCGTCAAGAAATTCGTAAACTGGACTTTTAGAAACACTCCAGACCTGAGAGAGATTTATGTTAGCGAAGACAATGAGCAATTTATGTCGGTCGATGGCATACTCTATGACAAATCTATGAGTACCTTGGTGGCACTTCCTTCTGCCATGTATTTCTCCGATGGAATCTACGAGACACCAGAATCCGTTACAAAAATTGAGCTCGGAGCCATCAACGATACCCAATTTTTGAGAATATTCAATACAGGTGCCAACAAAATTGAAAGCGCGAACTTCTATAATTGCAACGGATTGGACGAAGTTCACTTCACGAACGTAAATATGCAAACTTTCAGAGTAACTCAACCAACCTCAACGACCAAATATTTCTTTTTAACCACAACCATTCCAGAAACCTATGATTACGCCAATTTCTCAAGTTGTACTTTTATTATCACAGAAGCACTTTACGAGCAAGTCAAAGCAATAGAACCTTGGCTTTATGCTTATTTAACGGTAATGATTCAGAACGCCGAGTTCAACGACAATCTATTGAACCTGAGCCGACCTGCGTACTATGCTGAGAACCTGGACGTAACACTCAACTTTTCGCACAATGGTCCCCGTTCTGCCTGTTTTCCTTTCCCAATTCCAATCTCAGATTTGCAGAGCAATGGCATTACCGCCTATGGACTATACGAAGCTGGCTATCTGGAAACAATAGATGGCGTCTACAATCTCAAGTTCTTGCCATTCCCAGGTTGGGATAAAACTCCTATCGACAAGCCGCTCATCCTCGTATCCGATTATCAAACAGGAGAGATTACATTCTCACTTCAAAATGTATTGCTACCTAAAGAGGATGACACTCCGCACTCACTTGAATGGAACGATTTCGCCGGAGTATCGTTTACATCAACCATGATTGAAAGCGATGATCCTGATCATCCAACAATGCCTACCGACATAGAAAAATTGGCAGAGTGGGGTTCATCATGGGCTTTGGGTGGCGGAAAGTTGGGCCGCATCAGCGCCACAACTACCGTACTGCCTCACCGCTGGATTGTCTCGCTTCCTGCCATCGAAGGCTCAACAGGTGCCAGCCAGCTCCGTTTCTCTTTGGGCGATGCCTCTTCCACCGATCTGGATATCATCACAGAGAAGAGTTCGGCCCCTGCCCTTCCGATCTACAACCTGAACGGTATACGAGCAGTTTCTGGACATCTTACTCCTGGACTCTACGTGCAAGGCGGAAAGATTTTCAGATGTGAAGGTGCGAAGATGTAAAGTTATTAAGATTTGATGAAGACGTTGAAATATCTTATAGTTTCCGATATCCATGGCTCATTGCCGAGATTAGAGAAAGTGCTCTCCTTCTTTGAAGAGCAGCACTACGACATGCTCCTCATTCTCGGTGACATTCTGAACTATGGTCCACGCAACGGTATTCCTGAGGGTATTAATGCTCCCGGTATTGCCGAAAGACTCAACGCTTTAGCCAACAAGATTGTGGCCGTCAGAGGCAATTGCGATTCAGAGGTGGATCAGATGCTCCTCCAATTCCCCTGTTTAGGTGATTACTCATTGCTTATCGCCGAAGGTAAACGACTCTTCTTGACCCATGGACATCAGTACAACGAAGAGAGGATACCGGCCTTGAGTATGGATGCATTTCTCTATGGACACACCCATCTTTGGAAACTGGAACGAAATTCCGAAGGAGTCCTTATATGTAACACAGGAAGCATCACTTTCCCCAAGGGTGGCAATGTCCCAACTTTTGCTACAATCGAAGAGGATCTCACACTTTGCATCAGAGACCTCGACGGCAACGTACTCAAACAACTCGCATTATAAAGAATGCAACATCCATATCAGATAAGTGCTCCACAAAACTGTGAAGCACTTTTTTTATATTTCCATCGCTACACTGCACAGGTGGATCCATATCGTGTTTGGGGTCTCGTTGACGGTCTTGATGCCAATAAGAACATCGCGGACCAGAACACATGGACTCTTGAGAACAACACTATCGTAAACCTCTGTGGCAACAAGGAGTTCTCGAACAACATCAAGAATACAGCAGCTACCACCTTCACCTTCAAGGGTAATGTATTCGCCAACAGCTGGCGCATCAACAAGCTCGGTTCAAACGTAACCCGTAACTTCGATGTTGCAGACAACGCCATCTGTGGTGGTGTCAACGATGTCGATGGTACCGATGCAAGCAAGTGGGCTACTGTCGATACTCTTATGAACATCGACTACACCTTCGCTAATGGCATTGACTTCCACCCAGGAGAGTCAAGTTATGCTGCTAAGATTGGTGCTGGTGATCCACGTTGGGCTGTTGAGTATGTTGAGCCTACAGGCATCGAGGCAATCAAGCAGGAACTTGAGATGACAGATACCCGCAAGGTGATGATCAATGGTCAGTTGATGATTATCCGCAACGGTCGCAGCTACAATGCTGCAGGTGTTCAGATGAAGTAAATAATCTGATTCAATCGAGTAGGAGGAAAACGAAGTGGTTTTCTTCCTACTTTCGTTTTCCGACCTCTCACACCACCGTACGTGCCGTTCGGCATACGGCGGTTCTCTAATTGCGATGCAATTTGGTATAGATGCCGATAAGGGAGGGGTAACCTTGGATTGTAAGTCCTTTATTTG
>JAZQOK010000003.1:0-71965 GCA_045627865.1 Bacteroidales bacterium | reverse complement strand
TCGTTATTATGCCACATGCTTTGGACGATACACAAACAATGCGGCAACTTTAGGAACCTCTAATGCAGCCTTCTATGGTCAAAGCTATTTGAATATGCATGGTGGAACTATAGAATCTGGTGTGTACGCCACTGCAGGTGGCATTACTGGTTTGAAAAGTCCAGATGGAACCCACCATACTATTGATAAGTTTGTTCCATATCTGGATAACACCAACACATATAAGAACTATCCCTACATGGGCATCATGTACCAGCCATACGATGAAAGCGGTACTAAGGTAATGCCTACATTCACAACAACCCTCTATGGTTCAAGTGAAACAATAGACCTCACCACAACATTCACCCAAATGAACATCTATGGCGGTACCATCAATGGTGGTATTTATGGCGGTGGCTATGGTTTTTCTCCTGAAATGCCAGCGGCACGTGCCATTGCAGGTGCAGGTTCATTTTGGGGCGAAACTAATGTAAATGTCTACGGAGGTACAATCAATGGTGGAGTCTATGGAGGAGGTGCAGGCGACCCAACTTATTATAATGACGCGGAAGCTGCAAAGAAAGCAGGCTTCCTGACTGTTGCATCCGTCTATGGCAACACCAACGTAAATATCTACGGCGGTACGTTTGATGATAAAGGTATCTATGGGGGCGGTGCCGGCTTGAAATCAGCAGGAAATGTCGGAGACCCAAAAGAGTTCCTCGATATTGCGAAGGTCTATGGCAACACCAATGTTCTCATCGACCCACAGAATCTCAAGCCCCGAGCAGAATGGAGTGACTCTAATGTTCCTGAATTCACAGGTCCTAATGAAAGTTGGACCTACGAAGGCAACATCTATGGCGGAGGTGCCCTCGGTGCAGTAGAAGGCGCAACCAACGTCATCATCAAGGGTGGCACCATCAATGGCAATGTCTTCGGAGCTGGCATGGGGGAATCTGGGCACCCCGATAAAGCCAAGGTAACAGGCGAGACCAATGTAACCGTAGGCACAGATCCGCAGCAATAGGCTAAAGACTTTAAAGTCCTTAACCTGACCTAAAGACCTTAAAGACTTTAAAGTCCTTAACCCGACCTAAAGTCCCTAACCAGGCCTAAAGTCCCTAATTAACCAAACATAGAATCCATTATGCCAAACAGCCAATTTCTTCATGCCCCTGGCGACTATCATAGCCAGCTATTTTATAAGAAAGCTGAGACACTCTATGATATCACCTACGCCTTTGCAAACGCCTTCTTCGAGAAAGGCGACCGTACCATTGATCAGATGGTACAGGCAGCACGCTCTGGCAAGCAGAACATCGCCGAAGGCATCGTAGATGGCGTCACTTCCAAGGAGATGATGATTAAACTCGTCAATGTAGCGAAAGGCAGTCTTGCAGAACTCTTCGAGGACTATGCCGACTACCTAAGGGTACGACGAGTGACAGCATGGCAGAAGGGAGATCCCAACTTTGATAAGGCATATAACTTCTGTATGGTTCACAGCGAATCTACTGAGTTTCATCCGCTGATAGACAGAAGCATCATAGAACATAAAGACATAGAGCTTGCAAACTTATGTCTTATGCTCATCAAGCAGACAGACTACTTGATACATAAGTTTCTGGAGACTGCGCAGCAGCAATTCGTGGAAGAAGGCGGCACCAAAGAAGCCATGTTTGCTGCCCGCAGCAAATGGCGCGACGGCAACCCGGTATGCCCCAAATGCCCTGTGCTGCCAAATGACGAACCTTGTTTCAGCTGCAGGAATCATCCACGAAACAGGAAAAGATAACTAAGGACCTAACCTAAGGACCCTAAAGACCTTAAAGTCTCTAAAGAACCTAAAGTCCCTAAAGTCTCTAAAGACTCTAAAGTCCTTAAAGACCCTAAAGACCCTAAAGACCTTAAAGTCTCTAAAGTCCTTAAGAACCGAAAGCCCCGAAAAAAACAACGAAACGATTATACCTCGTGACGATGAATAGAAATATACTTTACATATATATTATTGCGATGCTGCTCCTCTTGGGAGCCGCCGCTCCTACCTTTGCCCAAATCATCAAGGGTAATGTGTATGGTGGTGGTAACCTTTCTCAGGTGGTGGGTAGCACAACCATTAACGTAAAGAGTGGTGGCATCTCAGAAGGAGAAAGCTCAGAAAATGGCAATATCTATGGCGGAGGTTATGGTGCTTCTGCCGTGCTGACGGGTAATACTACCATCAATGTTATTGGTGGTACTATCGCTAAGGATGTTTATGGCGGTGGTGCGCTAGCGAATGTCACAGGTAGCACTGTTGTTAATATCGCTGGCGGCACTGTCACACAGGATGTCTATGGAGGTGGTGCGCTGGCGAATGTAAGTGCAAATACATCTGTAAACC
Source organism: Bacteroidales bacterium (assembly GCA_045627865.1). Lineage (GTDB taxonomy): Bacteria > Bacteroidota > Bacteroidia > Bacteroidales > UBA3663 > Liminaster. The sequence goes on along the minus strand of JAZQOK010000003.1, from coordinate 69,597 downwards.
TCACAGGTGGAAGTATCCGTAGTTCATACGGTGGTGGGCTTGGTTCCAACGAAGTAGCAGCCCTCATTGGTGGCGATGCAACAACAACGCTCAACGGTTCTATAGTCCTTGGCAATGTCTTCGGATGTAACAACCTGAATGGAACACCTCAGGGACATGCAAAAGTGCATGTGCTGAGTACAGCCGCTCGCGATGGACAGACTTCTGGACAATACGATGTAGCTGCTGTCTATGGCGGTGGAAATCTCGCTGCATACATTCCTTCTGATGAAACACTTGAAGACAATGACAAGAATTTCGCAGAAGTCCTCATTGAGAATTGCGATAACAGTATCGAATATGTATATGGTGGTGGCAATGCCGCTCCTGTGCCTGCAACCCAGGTAACCATCATGGGTGCCAATGCTATCGACAATGCCTTTGCAGGTGGTAATGGTGCAGGTGCAGATAACCCCGGTGCAGATATCGGTTACAAAGGTTTCTTCAGCAGTGGCGCTGCTACAGAATACGGAACAGGTATTGCTACAATCAATGTTCAGGGCGGTACGATTCATCACGTCTATGGTGGTAGTAACACCTTGGGCTACATCAAAGACCATGCAGAGGTGAATGTCAATGCCGCAGGAATTTGTACTATGGACGTTGCCGAGCTTTATGGAGGTGGCAAGAAGGCCCCAGGAAAAGCTGCAACCATCAACATCACCTGCACTGGCGAAGGTAAGATTGACAACGTCTATGGTGGTGCGCACATGGCAAACCTGACTGGCGATATCACTCTCAACATTAATGGTGGTAACATTGGTAATGCCTTTGGTGGAAACAACGAGAGCGGAACTATTGATGGCACTATCACTGTTAATGTCGATTGGGCAACAGGACCTGAGGCATGTGGCACGAACAGCCTTACTAATGTCTATGGTGGCGGTAACCTTGCACCTTACACAACTCCCGATGGAAAAGAAGGTCCTACCGTCAATCTTATAAATGGTGAAGTAAGTGAAAACGTATATGGTGGCGGCTATGGTGAGGGTGCTGTCGTGACGGGCAATCCGATTGTTAACCTCATCGGTGCTACAGTTACTGGCGACATCTTCGGCGGTGGTGATGCCGCTCCTGTTACTGGTAACCCCGTAGTCAATGCTAACTACGGTTCGGTGAAGGACATCTTTGCCGGTGGTCGTGGTAGTACGGCTGTAGTAACGGGTAATCCTTTGGCATACGTAAACAAGACTGATGACAAGGCTCTGACCCTTCGCGATGTCTATGGCGGTGGAGATGCGGCCAATGTCGTTGGTACAGGCAAGGTGCAGCTTGATAAGGGAACAGTTGCTAATATCTACGGCGGTGGTAATGCTGCAGATGTAACCAATACTGATGTCATTATCAATGGCGGCGTTGCTGCGATGGCATTTGCTGGTGGTCATGGTGATAAGACTGCTGAACCACAGACCGAGGCTAATGTCAGTGGCGATGCGCATTTGACTATCCATGGTGGAAGCGTAACACAAGCCTTTGCAGGAAGTAATAGTAAGGGAACTATCACAGGCGAGCAGCTTGTGACCATCGTGAAAACGGGCGATGCTCTTGCAGAACTACATGTAACCGAAGTCTATGGCGGAGGTAACCAAGCAGACGGCAAAGCCGGCACCTTTGATATCGGTTGTACCGGAAGTGATACTGAAGGCATTGGAGACCTCTTTGGTGGTGCGCGTGAAGCAGATATTACAGGAGATATCGCCTTCACTATCGAAGGTGGTAAGATTGATCGCATCTTTGGTGGCAACAACGTTAGCGGTAATGTGGCTGGTAGCATCACGGTGAACATCGCAGAGAACACAACAAAATACGGCTGCGGACTTCATGCAGGCTACGTCTATGGCGGTGGTCAGGATGCGGCTTATACCCCTACTACTCCCGGCACTTATCCTGAGGTGAACATCATCGGTGGCACTATTACCAACGATGTCTTCGGTGGTGGCCTTGGTGCGTCAGCTATCGTGACCAGCAATCCTACAGTCACCATCTCAGGTGGTAGTATTGGCAATAATGTATTCGGTGGCGGTAGTTTGGCAGAGACCAAAGGCAGTCCTACCGTAAACATCAGTGGCGGTACCGTTACCCACGATGTTTATGGCGGTGGCGCATTAGCTGATGTCAACGGCAATACAACTGTCAACCTGACGGGCGGTGCTGTGGGTGGAGCTTATGGTGGTGCGTTGGGCTCTGCTGAGGTTGCAGCTAAGGTCTATGGTGATACATACGTGCATCTGGATGGAAGTAAGGTGACAGAGACAGGTATCTTCGGAGCCAACAACTTGAATGGTACACCTACAGGACACGTGAAGGTTCATGTAACAAAAACTACTTCTCGCGATGGTGAAGACTACGATGTCCCTGCCGTCTATGGCGGTGGCAACCTCTCTGCTTATGTGCCTTCTGATGAGACTTTTGCAGCAGGCAATGGCTTCGCCGAAGTGCTCATCGAGAACTGCGATAACTCTATCGACTATGTCTATGGTGGTGGTAACGCTGCTCCTGTGCCTGCCACAAAGGTTACTATCTATGGTGCTAATGCCATCAACAATGCGTTTGCTGGTGGTAACGGCTATGGTGCAGACAACCCTGGTGCCGACATCGGTTACAAGGGTTACTACAGCCAGACCGATGCGAGTACTCCTACTTACGGTACGGGCGAGACAGATATTAAAATCTATGGAGGTACAGTGAATAATGTCTATGGTGGTAGTAATACCCTTGGTTATATCCGTGAGCATGCCTACGTAGAGGTGCTTAATGTTCCTGACGATTATGTGGGTACGGTATGTGAGCTCCATTTGGGAGAAGTACATGCTGGCGGTAACCAAGCAGAAATGTACTGTGGAGGTTCTGTAACGCTGAGCTGTTCTGAGGGTGCAGACGTGGTATATGCAGGCTCCAGTGATGCAGACATTCATGGAGACATCGACCTTATCATCACCAGCGGAACCTTCGGAAAGGTGTTCGGTGGCAATAACCAAAGTGGAAATGTCTATGGTAGTATCACAATTAATATAGATGAGACCGGCTGTTGGCCAGTGATGATTGGCGAACTGTATGCTTGCGGTAATAAAGCGGCATACTCAGTTTATGGATACAACGATGACGGTTCGTGCAAGACCAATGGTTCTCCTCTGCACGGCGATCCTACCATCAATCTTATCTCCTTCACCCGTATCGGTAAGATATTCGGCGGTGGATTTGGCGAAACTGCAGTGGTTTATGGTAATACAAAGGTTAATGTGGATCCGATAAAAGGTATCTTTGCAGATAAGACTACTGCTCCTATTTATGTGCTCAACGATAAGGATCAGCGCAAACTGCTCTCCGAGACAGCGACATTGCCATACGGCATCACTAAGACCGGAAACACCATTGCTATCCCGGATGAAGTCGGTTCTATCGGCACCATCTATGGAGGTGGTAATGCTGGCGCTGTATACGGAAACACCGAAGTAAATATCGGACTCAAGACCACAAACAAGCACGTCAGTGGTAACGACACCACAACCCCGGAAGAAGTAGCCGTAACCATCACCGGCGATGTCTTCGGCGGTGGCAACGAGGCCATTGTGAGTGGTGACACGAATGTGAAGATAGGCGATAATAATTAAAGACTCTAAAGTCCTTAGATTTAGAGACTTTAAAGACCTTAAAGACCATAAGGTCATTAACTAAATAAAAAAGATTATGCGAAGCAAAGCATTACATATACTCTCGATATTGCTCCTGACCGTAGGCATGGCAACTACGGCGAGAGGGCAAAGCAAGATCAAGATTCATGGCAACGTCTATGGTGGTGGCGATCAAGCTGCCATCAAAGGTAATACCAACGTAACCATCAACAAGGGTGAGTACGGAGGTAGCATCTTCGGTGGCGGTAATGGTGCACTCAATAACGATGGCTCCGTCAAGTCATCTGCCGACATCGGTACGCACAAAGTTGACGGTACACTCGAGGAGGGCACTGGCGACACCCATGTCACCATCAATGGTGGTGAGATTGTGTATGTTATTGGCGATGAGGATAACCTTCGCAATATCTACGGCGGTGGCAATATGGCATGTAATGTGGCGGGCAGTACCAACGTTACCATGACAAAGGGCATGATCACGGCATATAGTTTCACGTCAGACCTACGTGCCATGGCAGCATGGCGTTACTTCTATGACAACTCCATGAAGCCTAACCAGCAGAAGATACCTATCTGCTCAGTCTTCGGTGCAGGCTACGGTGCGCATACTGATGTGGCAGGAAACACAAATGTCAATATCAATATTCCAGGCACTGCCAGCATCAAACCTGCCGATGGGGTTGCCTTCACGCATGACGAACTGGAGGCTATCGATAAACTGGCTCTTCGTCTGAAGCCAGACACCAAACTGTCCGAGCAGTTCGTTCCTGCTGTTCATGGCGGTGGCTTCGATGGAACGGTGGGTGCATACGATAAGGATTCATACGACAAGGATAACACAGATCCAACCCATGCAATCAATTATAAAAAGACAACATATACCTCCCAGACAAACATAACCATCCAGGGACAACCTTTCGTCTTCAATGTCTTTGGTGGCGGATTGGGCTCGAAGTCTGGTGCTGATGCTACGGGTGGCGTTAATAGCTATGTTGGTGCTGTCTATGGTGCTACGAAGGTGGACATCCAGGGCGGATTGTATAATGGTAGCGTCTATGGCGGTGGTGCTGGTATTGAGGCTGAGGATGAAATAGATAGCCCATTTGGTGGCGGAGGCAAAGTCAAGTTGCCATACACCTACGCAGCGCAGGTGATGCGAGAGACGGATGTCGCTATCAGTGGTAACACTACCATCATCTATGGTAACGTGTATGGTGGCGGTGACATTGCCAATACTGGTTGGTACTACGTTGGTGCTCGTCCTCAGATGGAAGGCCATGTTGCCCAGCAGAACCACAGTCTTGCCACACTCGACTATACCACCTCCCTGAATCTCAATGGTGGCAACATCCTCGGTAGTGTCTTCGGTGGCGGCAACGGTCGTACGAAGGCTCAGATGACGATGTCGATGTTCGTTGGTACTGTCTGTGGTAGCACCAATGTCTCGCTCAATGGCACCAAGGTGTGGAGCCATGTCTATGGCGGTGGCAATATGGGTATGGTGTTTACATGTCAGACGATTGCTGCATCCAAAGGCGAATCAGGACGAACTATGGTTCCTGGCGTAACCGATGGTTGTACCAATGTGGCTGTCCTCGACGGTATGGTGGCAAAAGATATCTTCGGCGGTGGCTTCGGTGGTGACCCAGGCACAGGCGACGCTAATGTAACCTCTGCCGATATCTATGGCAACACCTACGTTTATTTGGAGAAAGCAGACCTTGAGTACACCAAATACTGGAAGCCACGTGAGTTCCTGCCATCGGATGCTACCTATGAGCAGATGCTCGCAGAGGTCACAGGTCGCTTCCTTGACCAGAGTAGTGCTAGCGACAAGCGCAACACCGAGAGCGATATCACCCACAACCTCTATGGCGGTGGTAATATGGCGTGCACCGTGAAGGGTAACTCGCACGTATATATGACTGGTGCACCAATAGCACCTGCAGATTTCAGCACTACCGACTATTACAAGGAGTGTATTGCCAATGTTGCAAAGCCTCACTTCTCTGTCTTCGGCGGAGGTTTCGGTATCAATGCTAAGATCAATGGTAACGCCCTTAGCGACATCAACCTCGTCCGCGGTACTGGTTTCCACAGTATCATCGGTGGTGGTATGAACGGTCCTGTGGGCGGTATGTGTAAGGTGCATGTGGGCAATGACCCTCTGTCGCGCGTTCACCACGTGTATGGCGGTGGCTACTATGCTCCATGTGAGAAGACAGAACTTAATATTACCCGTGGCACCATCGTTCAGGATGTTTTCGGTGGTTCGGTGATGGGTAATATCACGCCATACAAGAGAGATAATGACGGCAACCTGATTCTGGACGGTGAGGGCAATCCACAGCCAGATGTAAACTTATATGCTACAAAGACCGTCATCGGTTTGCAGGATGGGGGTGCAGGACGTCATTCCTCTGTTGACCTTGATGACGAGCATGGCTATGTCCTCCGTAGTTATACTTACACTGATCATAAGAACGAAATTACTATCGGTGGCAACGTGTATGGTGCTAACGACGTGTCGGGTACTGTCAATGGTTTGGCCAGTCTTACCATCTATGGCGGTACTATTCAGGGGCAGGTTTATGGCGCGGGTAATGGTAACCACGTAGGCTATTATGTTCCTAATGAACTGAAATACAACATGGGTGCGCATGGCACAGCCAATTACTACTATGTGGATCACTCTACACACAATAATGGTCCTAAGGGTAATACCTATGTAGGGCGTCCGCAAACCATTGGCGGTGTAGAGCTTACCCTCGAAGGCAATACCGAAGCAGAGCGCGTTAAGGTGCTCGGTCAGGTGTTCGGTGGTGGAAACTCTTGTACTATTGGTGCATGGGACAAGTCCATGCTGGCAGAAGAAGGCAAGTACCACGGTGACCCTCACCTTACTCGTGATGACCCTGACTATTTCCAAGGTGGCGGTAAGCTCTATGTCAATATCGGTTCACACGTCACCATTGGTCGTACGCACACGGAGTTGGCTGACGCGGCTGATGGTAGTACCTATATAGATAATGGCGAGAATGTATCAGGTCTCTTCATGGGATGCTCCGGTCGAAACCTTGCTACGCAGAATGGTGACTACGAACACGACAACTACTATCACCACTACTACAACTATAATGCAGGAAAGTACTATCCTGGCTTTGCCGTGGGTGACGAATTAGGTAAAGAGATGACCCGTGCCGAACAGCTGAAGCCATTCCAAGCCTACCTGAACAACGTGATGATATGGACGGATGACGTGCGCCTCAGAATCAACAACCACGATGGCAGTGCTGCTGAGGATGTATGGCTCGCAAACTTCGTGGGCGGTGGTTTCCGTGGTTCGATGCGTGCAAAGACTGCCGAGGGTACGTTCGACTATGTACTGCCTGAAGGTGTAACCATTGGTCACACTGTTGTGGGTGGAGCGTATAATGCGCATGTAAAGTATCATCTTTTCGAATCCGACACTCATGATAACTTTATCGATGGTGATAATGATGGCGTTTATGACTATGCGACGGAGGTTCCTGGTGGTTGGACAAAGGTCGATCCTGATGACCCTGCAGGTGCTGGCGAGTATATCGACGAACTCCATGAGGATCCTGATGATCCAACGAAGATCACAAGTATTCTTCGCTACAACTTCAATGGTGGCATCCTCTCAGAAAACAGTACGGGTGTGAACGCCAGTCCTGTGGGTCACCATATCCATCAGGTGCATGCTGACCCAAGAGCAGATGGAATCTCAGACACAGAACGCAAAAAAAGATATGCAACGTCATACTTCGAGCCTTTGAATGATGATGACCCTAAACGAGAAGCGAATGCGGATGAGCTCTTCACAGCCAACAAGGACAAGGTTCTTCTTCACCTTGACCTTCAGTGTGCTATGGAACCTGAGGTACTGACCGATACAAAAGGCACATACTTACATGGCGGTAACGTGTTTGGCGGTTGCTTCCTTTCCGGCTTCGTGGAGGGTGACTCATGGGTGGATTACAACTGCTGGCTTTCGCCGAACTGTACCGATGCTACCTATTTCAGTAAGGATAATAACCTGAAAATCTATGATGTTGCCATGGACGTGGAGCGCAACAATGCCCTCAACGCTTACGGCGCTGGCTATGGTACCGATACACACTCCATGGGCGACGTTTATCTCTCCATTAAGGCTATTGAGCAGGATGCCGGTGGTGATGATGATACGCATGGTCACTTCCCGTACATGTTCAATGCCTTCGGTGGTTCGAACATGGGTGAGGTGGATGGTAACGTCAATGTGTATTATGCCGTTGGTAAGCAGGGAACGCTTCTTGGTTCGCTCTATGGAGGTGGCTTCAAGGGCGTAATCAATGGTAATACATTTGTGGAACTGGCTGAGGGCTTCGTGAACAATGTCTATGGCGGTAGCCGTCAGGCAGATATTATGGGTGCAACTCATGTATGGGCATACGATGGTAAGGCTCGTGGCATCGCCAATGCCAACCACCTCATCATCTGTAACCTTTATGGTGGCAATGATATTGCAGGTACTATTCACGGTACGATGCCAGCCTATTTCACTGAGGCCAAATGGTCCAATACCCGTGAGCCAATCGCGGGACATACGTTCAATACCTACGTGGAGATTTCTGCTGATGATGAGTCTGCCGACCGTGGTTTCCCTCTCGTCGGTAGTGCATTCGCCGGAGGTAATGGCGAGGCTTGGGTATCCGAAGTGGAGAGTGGTGCTAAACCGAATGTGGCAAAGGCGCTTATCGAAATCGACGGTGGCTCAACGCTTCGCGCTTTTGGTGGTGGCAATATGGCAACCGTAACCGATTCTACCTTCATCTTCACTGATGCCAAGAGTAAAAACTTCGCAGAAGTTGAATTTACGCAATACCAGAAGAACATCGTGCAGAACATCTTCTTCCGCGATGTGACGGTAGGTTATAAGTGGGAAGAAAGCAAGCTGACGATGGATAACTTCCATGTGGCACGTCTCTTCGGTGGTAACAACCTCGCCACAATGGATATCCAGCCAACATGGAACCTCAAGAACGGACGACTGGAGAATGTATATTCAGGCGGCAACATGGGTGATATGACCTATTATAATCCAGCGGGTAAACCGGCAACCCAGAACGGAGCAATCGGAGAAAGCGCAGGTGTAGAGAATAATACCGATGGCAGCAATGCCAACTACTCGCCTCGTGGACTCAGTATCACCATCGACCAGCCAGACATCTATATCGGTTCGCTCTTCGGAGGATGCCGATTGAGTGATGTGAAGCCTAACGATACAAAACCTGATGATTATGATGAGGCAGAGAAAGGAGAATGGAAGACCTGGCCTGAGGGAACTGACGGTGAGGACTTTTACGGTGCTACCGTCAACATCTCCGATGGCTACATAGAGAACGTCTATGGTGGTAACGATATCTCAGGTAAGGTATATCACGGCACAAATGTAAACATCTCTGGTGCCGTATCGGGCAATGTCTATGGTTCAGGCAACGGCTTCTACCTGTATAAGTGGGATAAGGACATCGATTGGGAAAGCAATACCGAAAATCCTTATCAGTCAGACGTGATTGAGGAGTTCAACACTGAACTCAAGGAACTTGTATATCACGTCAAACCGACAGGGGATAAGTCAGGATGGGACACAGCAAGTGACACCAAGAAACTTCTCACAATCAATAATTATCGTCCTTCAGTAGATAAGGCCTTCCTCAATGTAGCAGGTGTAGAGAACTATCATTATATAGACCAACACGGCGCAGACTCTACTGCCAAGCGTGTTGCCTACGTCAAGGGTAACGTGTTCTGTGGTGGTAATGCTTCTACCATCATAGGTGACGAGTCCTTCACGAAATTCAAGATTGGCTCGTATGTAACGCTCAATGGTGTATTCATGGGTTCCGACGGTAAGGCTTATACCGAAAATGATCAGATTGCCAGGTTCGCTGAGTTGAATGGTTTCGACGATATGGGAGCCGATACGGAGGCAAGTGATTTCCCTGACTATACTGATGGAAAGTCTTTGGACCAGTCTCACAATCCTATCCTGCTCAACATCTACATGATGGCGGTCGATATGAAGGCACAACCAAAGGACTTCAACCTCAACCTGCCACTGAAGGAGGCACACATCGGTACCTATTGCGGTGGTGGTAACCGTGGTTCAATGCTGGTAGATAAGACCGTCACGCTGCCATTCCATCACGACATTATCATCTATGATAAGATTGTGGCAGCCTGTTTGGATGCTAACATTGAATTCAATGATGGCAAGAAGAAAATATACTCCATGGGCGGTTACACCCGTAAGATTTCCGACAACGCGACCTATGGAAACAAGAAGTTCAAGCTCGACATTGCTTCGCAGTTCGTGCCACTGGTGATGGACGTGCCAGCAGACAAGAACCCGGCTACCAAAAATAGTCATGGTGAGAACTTCGAGACAGCGAAGAAGCACGGCTTCCTCTATGACAACCGTCAGAAGGGTGTGAAATACACCTACGAGGAGTTCAACAAACTGTTTGAGACCGAATATACATCTGATGAAGAATTCCTTGAACACGAAGGCGGCGACCACATCTGGAAGATTGCCGATGGTGTCTATGCTCCTTCGTGCAACATCTATGGCGGTTGCTACCAGTCGGGCGAGGTAGAGGGCGATGTGGAGCTGAACATATACAGCAACATGCTGCGCTATGTCGATAAGGAGGACCTTGACAAATCCATTGCCAACAACATCCCTTGCTTCAATGTGTATGGTGCCGGCTTCGGACAGAACTCGCACGTGTGGGGTAATGTCACCATCAATATGGATCGTTGCCTCGACACAAGTACGATGGGCAATCTTGTTGCTAACTCTAACCTCAGTGCAGAGCTAACGACCTTGCTGGGTGATGAATCCAATTGGGACATCCAGCATAGTACGACTCCAGCAAATAACCTCTTGGGCATTGCCAATGCCTATCAATATCCTTCGTTCAACAACGTCATTGGCGGTGGACGTAACGGTAAGCTTATCGGCAACACAACAGTCGAGATTCGCAACGGCCTTGTCTATACCGATGTGGCGGGCGGCTGCTACGCCTCAGATATGTATGGAAGCACGCAGGTCATCGTGGGCTATCCTAAATACTACAAGTGTCTGTCATCGGGTGAATATGCTCTCGATCGTGCCGACAAGTGGAACACTACAAAACTAGATGGTGACGGTAACCCTGTTATCAAGCCAAGCGTATGGTATCTGAAGGGCGACCTCGTTCCGGATAATGTATATCAGCAGATAATAGCCAAGACATCAGACTACGCCAGCAATTTTGAGGAAGTTGTTGTCACTCCTACAACCAAGCATCAGACTGACGGCACCACCTGGAACGATGTTGCCATCAAGATTGGTAAGGGCATCTATGGCGGCGGTTACTCGTTGGAAAACAGTATGGCAGCTTCGGCAGGTTCTGTGACTACATATAAGTTGCTTGACGATTCACCAACCATTACGGATATCTATCCGCACAACTTCTCAGGACGCTATGGCTACGACGAACCGACATTTGCGGGCTATGGCGGTAACTCCAGTGTGATGCTGGGCGATATGGATGCGACTGATCCTGACAACTTTTCTTATACCGACCGCGACCATATCCGTGTCTCTACCCTCAAAGCTACTGTAGCTAATATCCCTGCTACCAGCTCTGTTATTGGTAAGTTCATCAAGGAGACTGTCGGCGGCAAAGAGGTTTATACTCACCAGGGTGACCACACTCCCGTGGGCGGCACAACCTACTACACCCTTACCGGTGATGGTGGTATCTATGGCGACGGTCACTTGACCTTCTGTGAAGGTTTCCGTTCGGCAGATGTTACCCGCTACGGTTGGGCCGATGGTACTGCCAAGCATCCAATCCTGATGAATACCTTCCAGCGTATGGACTTGCTATCGGTCAACGACTGCTGCCTCATGCTGCAGGGCGCTCAGGACTTTGCTACCGACCAGATCGATGCTACCATCTATAGTATCACACGTATCAATGAGATGCGCCTCAACTCTACGCTCGATGCAGATGCTACGCTTGGCGAGATCAGTGCGCACAGCGGCTCCGGGGAAGGCACTAAATTCGACACCAAGAAGCAGCGAAACTATCTGGCGTTTTTCAATAATGTGCACTATCTCGGTTCTATTGTAACCAACGATGCCTTCACGGATGGATTCCATAACAACCAAGGTGCAAAGACCTCGGGCACTTACTTTAGCAAAAAGCTTGATTTCATCACCAACTACACCAAATCCACACCCGATGCCGAAGGCAACAAGACAGCCGAGGCTACCACAACATTCAAGCAGCGCAACGTAGCTACGGCACGTAATGCCATCGGTATCAATAATGGTTACTGCCTCCGTATCCAGAACCAGGAGTATGTCGGAGCACACCAGTCACAGACCTACTATGGTCCTATCGTGGGTGTCTGTGAGGTCAAACTCCTCACCCTGGTGCAGGGCGAAGGTGGTGGTTATGTTTATGCCGACAATATCCACGAGAATCCTGACGTTGCAACAGGCGAGGACCACTTCCTCATGACTTCTGGTAACTTTGTGTTCCCGGGTATTATTGATCAGGGTGAGGATCCTATAACTCATGAGAATATTGGTGACCAGTACATCGTCGATGACTGCTTCGTTCAGCACTTTGGTACACCAGGCAATATCACCCAAAGAGATGCCAGCAAACCTCACCTTGATGAGGCTCACTACTGGTATGTAGAGGGCAACAAGTACTTCTTCAATACCACACTCACAGGCTTTACCTATCAGCACAAACTCGACTTCGATCTTATCAAGACCGACCCGAATATTGTGCTATCAGGTATGGAGAATGGAAGTAGGCTCAATATTAAGAAAATTGAGTGGCTCAGCACCGAGGATGGTTTCCACCGTAACAACTACGAACCAGTACTGCCTTCCACAGACACAGAAACTGATGATGGTGGAAATACGATAGACAAGATAAGCGACTATGAGTTCGATATCTTTGTCGGTGGTAATGACATTGACGACTGGCACAACGATATGCCTCGATACAGCGTACCTGCCAGTGGCTCGTTCACTACGGGTAAGACCGTCCAGAACGACCACCTGCCGCAGTTCAACATCCGTCTGCAGGATAAGTTGAATAACAGCGGTGATGCGGCATACAAGAATCACCTCGATGAACCGGAATTGGTAAAGATCTACTTCGAAGGTAAGACAACCGATGCCAACGGCGTGGAGCAGACCTACGAATACACCATCACGGTCAACGTCGTCTATCTGCAAGGTCCTACCGTAACGGGAGGTGTTAAGATAGAGAACTGTGCCCTTCCTGGTGAGCTCATCGGTTTCTCTACCAGTGGTCTGAAGGTCAAGACTCCTGAGTTGATGCCTATTACCGCTGCTTCATGGCAGATACTTCCTCTGAGTGAGATCGATGAGCACGGCGAATGGAAGTGGGATATAGATCACGGTATCGTTATCCCGAAGAGCAGCTATGAAGAGAAAACCGATGACGAGAACAACACTATTGTCACCGGTACCATCCCTGCCTACTACAAGCAGAATGAGTACACCATCGCCTATATCTTCACCGCAGGTGGCTACGACTTCCCGGTTATGCCAGAGCAGACGGTTACCATACCGAAGGAGAACCGTATGATTGTGGTGCATAACTACCACCGCATGAAGGACGTCTTCGTGACCGATGGTAGTGGCAATGTCATTCGCGACCTCCTGATTGAGACTATGCCTTCAACCATCCCTGACAACCAAGCACACACATACCATCCAAAGTTCGCAGAGGCTAAGCTTTACATCGAGGATGAAGCTGACTTGCATGCGTTCATCGAGTATCTGAATTTGGCTACAGAGGGAAATGTGAAGAATATTCCAGTGGGACTTGATGGTCTTGATATCATCTTGCAGAAGGATATAACGCTGACCGAGCCTCTGCCTGCCATCAGCCAAGCATTTGCCGGTAACTTCCATGGCGATGGCTACCGTATCGAGCTGGGCGAATATGGCGACTCATTCTTTGGCGGTAATCTTACCGGCAATGTCTATAATCTTGGCCTTGTAGGTGGCACGATAGCCTCTACTGGCACGAGCACCAACTGCTACGAGCTTAAAGACTCTAAGGACCTTAATGACTCTAAAGTCCTTTACGGCAGCCTTGCCTACAAGTTGAGCCATTATTTCACTCCTACCGCTGATGGCTACGTTGAAGGTCGCTACGCCAACGGTGATTACCAGTACGCTACCACCGACCGCGTTTGGTCATTGCGTACAAGTGCTCCTAACTATGGTCATAAGGATACTCATCACGACCAACTGCACACCCACGATGCTGCACGTTGGAAGGATACCGATAATGATGGGGAAGCCGATACGAACATACCTCTCCACGATGGCACGTCGGCTGTTGCCGACCATACTGTTGATGTCAGTGGTAATGGTACGGAGTACTTCACATACCGTGGTCTCCCAGCCAACTACGCCAACGACTATCTCTTCTTCGGTCAGCACCTTGATAAGATCAATGCCGATGCTTATCCTGTGCATATCGAGCCTGTGGCCAATGGCGATGCTGATGGAACGAAGGGTGGCAACCGTGTGTATGAGACGGCTGGCTTCTACCAGAGCAAGGCAGACCAGAAGTTCCACTATAACAAGGATGCTTGGGCTCTCAATCCATCACTCACAGCCATCGACTATACAACAATGACTGCTGAGGGTGATGGTGCCGTCACTTTGCCAACTAAGTTCAGCGTTGATAGTAATAAGGATTATAGTTCTTATAGCAACGAGACTACTGGTCACGTCAGTCAGAACTTGCTGGTGTATAATGCTGGACAGGATGATGTATTTGCTTACAGTGATACCGATAATAGCGATGAGGCAGATGTGGCATACCATAACATTGCCAACGGAAGTACCGACTACTTCCACCTTGTCGATAAGCAGGACTTCAATGCACCTATCGAATTCGGTGTCAACACGCGTGCTTGGTACGAGCGTATGCCTCAAAACTATCGTAGTGGAGACATCAATGGCTGGGAAGGTATTTGTCTGCCATTTACAGCAACACACGTTGAGGCAGATGTAAACGGAGAGATCAGCCACTTCTATGGCAATAGCGTTCTGAACCACGAATACTGGTTGAGAGGCCTGACTGCCGTTGCAGACGACAAGGCAACCTTCAGTAGAGTGGGCAAAGAGGGCACGGAGGGTACCTTTGTCGATGACAGACAAGAGGTAGAGGTCATCGATGAGTACAAATATAAGAACACCTATTTTGCCAGCTTGGACAATTATAATGGAGATCCAAACTTCGGTAAGCACTATGCCGATGCTGCCACCGACGATGATGTTACATTTGCCGACTACATTCCATTGACCGCAAGTGTACCTTATATCATTGCACTTCCTGGCAATGACTACTACGAGTTCTCGATGGAGGGTAGCGTCTATTCGTTGGACACTCACAGCAAAACGGGCAATCCTCAGGCAGCCACTTTCGAGAACACGAATGTAAGTATTGCTGTTAGTGACGAGGAGAATCAAACCTCCGTTGCCAATGGATTCAGCCATATCGGTTCCTACATCCATACGACTGGTGACTACACCCTGGATGCCAAAGGCAATGCCTTCGATCAGGAGAATGGAACGGTGATTCCATTCCGCACCTACATCACAGCAGCTAGCAGTATGGCTGCACCACACCGTCTGCTGATTGAAGATTGGTATCAAAAAACTATTGAAGAAGAGGAGGAACCAGAAGAGGCAATCGAGAATCTGAAGATTTCGGTACGTGGACGAACCATCGTTGTTGAGTCTCCTTTCGACTTACCTGTCGATATTCAAGTTCACACCCTCAGCGGACACTTGGTATATCGCCACACGGCAACCAAGGGAATCACATCGTTCACACTTCCACAAGCTGGAATCTATCTCATCGGACGAAAGAAGATTTCAGTGTATTGATCTCTAATCGATGAAAGGGACAAATAAAAAAGCAGCCAAACAAACATTTGACTGCTTTTTTCTATTTAGAGAGAATGCAGATGAAGAGAATTATCTTTTTCATCGTAGAAATAGTATTAAATCAATGAATTCTTTGCCTGTTCAATGGCATTAATGACTCGATCACACCAAGCATCAAACTCTGGATCCTCTACCTGCAACTCTGGATGAGCAAGAATATGATCAATCGCCATGCGAGCGCCTTGGTCAAAACGAGTAGTAGCGACATAACCCGGAACAGCACGTTTCACCTTAGTACAGTCAAAGACAACTGTATTGGCCTTGTCTCCAATGAGGTTGCCCTCAAGGTCATATTGTTTACCCACTTGAGCCAACAAATCGGAAGCAACATGATAAGGTTTGAGTTCAACGCCCAAAGCAGAGGCGACAATTTCATAAATCTGGTTCCATGACAGGTTCTCATCGCCTGTAATTTGGAAAGACTCGCCAATGGCATGTTTATTACCCATCAATCCAACAAATGCTTTGGCAAAATCACTATTATGCGTCAATGTCCAAAGGGATGTGCCATCGCCGGGAATGATAACAGGCTTGCCTTCAAGCATTCGTTTCAACACCTGCCAACTGCCTTTCGTACCGTGAACAGCCACAGGAATGGAACGTTCACAATAGGTATGGCTTGGACGGATGATAGTAATAGGGAAACCTTTTTCACGATACTGTCGCATCAATAGTTCTTCACAAGCAATCTTATTGCGAGAATACTCCCAATGTGGATTTGAGAGTGGTGTCCCCTCGGTAATATAAGGAGAGGACAAAGGTTTCTGGTAGGCAGAAGCCGAGCTGATATACATATACTGACGAGTTCGTCCTTCAAACAGACGTATGTCTCGTTCAACCTGCTCTGGAACAAAACCGATGAAGTCACAAACTACATCGAAGCTCATTCCATCGATAGATTTGGCCACGTTTGCCTCGTCGTTGATATCAGCAATTATGGTCTTGACCGAAGAGGGTAATTCATCATTACGATTACCTCGATTTAGCAAAAACAGTTCCCACCCGGGAGTTTGTGCCACAAGTCTGGTAATGGCAGAACTAATAGTTCCAGTTCCACCTATAAAAAGCGCTTTCATAAGACAACCAGCTATTTAGTTCTTTATTTATCAGAATCCTCTGCAATAAGTTCCTTAGCCTTGGCCAAGTCCTCCTCCTTCACAAGAACCTGAACAGAGAAAGCGCGATTGCCCAATCCGTAACCAATCTGTACGCTCGACACAGCCTCTCCTTGCAATACACAAGGAATATCGGAGGCATCCAACTTTGTGCGAATAATTTCGGCTTCAAAGCCGTTCCAACAAGTAATAAGTGTAGCTAATTTCATAAGTATTAAAATTTTTGGTTTATTTCATTTTATATAATAAAGAGAGATTATGCCAATAATTGAACCATCTTCTCCAACCAAAGTTGGTCGATTTCGTCGAAGGTTGACAATTCTGCACTATCAATATCCAATACAGCGATGATTTCACCATCCTTTCGAATAGGTACAACTATCTCACTCTTCGAAGCAGAAGAACAAGCTATATGCCCCGGAAACTGATCAACGTCAGGAACTACCTGCGTCTGTTCTGTTGCCCAAGCTGTTCCACAAACACCTTTACCCTTTTTGATACGGGTACAAGCCAATGGCCCTTGGAATGGACCTAACACAAGCATTCCATCTATCACACGATAGAAGCCCGTCCACCAGAATCCGAAGGTCTCATGAAGCATAGATGCCATGTTCGCCATATTGGCAATCGGATCTGATTCGGCACCTACCACTGCCTCTATTTGAGGATAAAGTGCTTCATACTTCTCATTCTTGGTTCCTTGTACAATGTCTAAATGTTCCGCCATATTTTTTCTTTATTTTCAATCTTTTGAAACGTATCTTTCAAAATCTCTTGTCTCAAATCTTTCAGCCACGAAGAAAAATCCACATTACCCCAAGCATAGGTCTTCTGCAGCTGATACTCATTTTCGGCCCATGTACTGATTGGGGACTCATTGTGCTGGATCAAAGCCTCAAGCTTGTCCAATGCCTTGTATAACTTAGCCTCAAGCGTCTGCTGAGCATTCATCTCCGCATAAAGATCTGACATTGTCTTAGATACATTGGACGGCAATGTCTTTACCCATTGATCAAGCAACTGCTCCTCATGCTCACGATCCTGATCTGTTTTGTTGAACACCGGGATGTCACCCGTAAAGCATTCGCCTAAGTCATGAATCAAGCACATGCTAACCACCTTGTTTATATCGGCCTCTGGAAATTCATCTTTCAGCAGAAAAGCCATCAAAGATATTCTCCAGCTATGTTCAGCTACGCTCTCAATTCTACCCTTTGATGTTGTACAATGCCTCGGCGTATCCTTGAGGCGTTCTGTAATATGCAGGATTTCCAAAAATTCTCGCGAAGTCATATAAATTGATTGCTGTAATAAGGTTATCCTTGTCCCCAGTTGTTACGGTCGAGGTTACGATACGAGATAGCTTCGGCGATATGGGTAGAAATAATATTCTCACAGCCTTCATAGTCGGCGATAGTGCGGGCAACACGGAGGATGCGATCATAAGCGCGGGCTGAGAGATCAAGTTTTGACATCGCACTCTGTAGCATCTTGAGAGAACGATCATCAAGGGCACAGAACTCTCGCATCAAAGCAGGAGTCATCTGTGCGTTACAAGAGACCCTCCCCATCCCTCCCTCATAGGGCGGGAGATTATTGTTGTACGCCTCAAATCGCTTGGTTTGTATCTGACGAGCCTTGAGTACTCGCTCACGGATAGAGGCAGAGGATTCAGCTACATGAGTACGAGAGAGTTCATCGAAAGAGAGAGGGTGAATTTCGATCTGAAGGTCGATACGATCCATTAAAGGACCACTGATGCGACCCAAGTACTTTCGAACTTGAGTTTCTGTACAGGTGCACTCTCGAGTCGGATGATTATAGTAACCACATGGGCAGGGATTCATGGAGGCTACCAGCATCATCGACGATGGATAGGTAACTGTATTCTTGGCTCGTGCAATGGTAATTTTACGGTCTTCCAAGGGTTGGCGAAGCACTTCAAGGACTGCTCTATTGAACTCCAAAAGTTCATCGAGATAGAGAACCCCGTTGTGCGCAAGGCTTATTTCACCTGGCATTGGGTTCGAGCCGCCGCCAATCAAGGCGACACTCGAAATCGTGTGATGAGGAGCTCTAAACGGACGTTGTGTTATCAAACCCGATTCTGCTCGTATGCCTGCCACACTATGAATCTTGGTTGTTTCCAAAGCCTCACTAAGAGAAAGTGGAGGAAGAATGCTTGGCAAACACTTAGCCATCATGCTTTTGCCCGCTCCAGGAGGGCCAACCATAATCAGATTATGACCACCAGCTGCAGCAATAGCAAATGCTCGTTTAACGAGGGTCTGTCCTTTCACATCGGCAAAGTCAGCTGGGAAAATACGTTCTGCCTTGGCAAACATTTCTCGTGTATTGACCGAAACCTGATCAAGCACGCCACGATCACAAAGGAAATCAACCACTTCAGACAAAGTATCTGCAGCCAATACATCCAAATTATTAACTACAGCAGCCTCTTGCGCATTTTCACGAGGCACGATAATGCCCTGTAACTGCATTTTCCGAGCAAGAATTGCAAACGGAAGACAACCACTTACAGGCTTGATCTTACCATCAAGTGACAGCTCTCCAACAATCATATATTTCTCCAGTTTGTTGGCAGGAATAAGTTCTCCAGCAGCCAAAACAGCCACTGCAATCGGGACATCGTAGAGAGCACCCTCCTTGCGGACATCAGCAGGAGCGAGATTGATGGTAACTTGTTTTCTTGGCGGACGAAGGCCAGATTCTCGCATAGCACTCTCCATGCGGTCACGGCTCTCCTTGACAGCCGCATCAGGCAATCCGATCAAGAGAATACGGCAACCAGGAGCCGTAGCGGTCTCACAATAGACCGGTGTAGCGTCAATCCCCAGCAGAGCAGCAGAAATAGTACGAACAACCATGGTATTGAATGAAAGTTAATAGTTGATAGTTATTAGTTGTTGAGTTATTTGCTTAGCTTTTTGTTGATATCGCTATTGAATGGAGCCCGATCAAGCCACTTATAGAGTTCCGTGCCCCAAACATCACGTGACTGATAGTTTCCAAAACGGTCTACCAATATCAAACTCGGCAATTGATGGATTCTACAAACTGATGCCAGCGGATGCGCATAAGCTCCTTGCAAGATAGTATGTTTGCCCGGAAGGTTTTTAATAGTAGCCTTCCACGAAGCACTATCAGATGCATACATACAAACAGAAATGAGTTCTATACGACGTGCTTTTTCTCGACGAGACTTTGATTTGTTACTCACAAACGAGTCTGCAAAAGAATAAAGTCCATAATCTTGAGCAATGGAGGTAAATAACCGAAGCGAATCTACGGACGAAGGAACTGACTCCGACCAAAAATAGAGCAACAGATATTCCGAGCGATTAGCCAGAAGCGAATAGATAGTATCAGTCAGTTGCAGATCAACACGTGGCAAACGTGTCGATTTATCCATTTTATTTGACATCTGGTCAAGCATCGTGTTGATCGAAGACATCAGCCATTCTGGTTTGGCTGACTCTGGCAGACCACCCAGGATACGACGCACTTTCAAAGAATCATTCAGCAAAGGAATAGAATCACGAAGTATCAAAGTACGCATCAGATCTGAAGAATCAGGAGCAGATTGCTGAACCGTTCCATTTTTCAGTACCTGAACCTGTATATTAGCACCCGAAGAGCCATACAAGCGGGCCATATGTCCATGCTGATCGTAGAGGTAAAGTTCATCCACATCGAGAGGAGCCTTGCCCTGGTATGAAAAATGTCCCTCAACGACAGGTAGCGACAACTCCTCGTAGACCGGCATCGAGTCACCCTCAGCAGAGAAAGAAAACTCATGACGATCAATAATCAATGTAACCAAAGAATCGATAGTTGTAGAATCCTGCCACAGCGTGCCAGTCAATGTATATGGAGCACCTTCAGCAACGCGCAACTTAGTCTCCGAGCAGGAGAATAAAACGATTGAGGTCAGTAGGCCACACAAGAATGGAAAAATGCTTTTCATGGGCACAAAATTAACTTATTTTGTGCAAACAACCAAATTTTCAATGAAAATTCTTACTAAAAAGAACTATAATGGTCGATAGTTGTCATTATTTCGGTGAGGAATAGCGATGCATTCCATCTCAATCAACCAAGTTGGACGGCAAACAGGAGCCAATGTAAAGACACGAGGCACGTTCGGGAAACGCTCGTCAAACATCTTTTTAACCACCGGATAATCACCCATATCACGGAGATATACAATCAACTGTGCCACATCATCGAAGGTCGCATTCCCCTCATCGAGCAAAGCATCAACATTCTCCCACATTCGTTCCGTCTGTTTCACGATATCGCCAACATACATTACCTCGCCACGATTATTGATTGAGGCAGTTCCAGAGATGTAAATCTCGTCACGATCGCCGAAATGTACCGCAGTACCACGTTCGAAGGTAACACCATATTCATAAGTCGGATTCAAATGTGTCTTCGCATACAGATATTGAAGCTGCATAGGCAGAAATCCTGTTAAGGCATAGGTACCCAGTTGAACAATGGCCTTGGTATCAGCAGGTAAACCTCCGATACCGGTCGAAGCAATGTAATGTGTCTTTTCGGTCAAACCCTGTTCAACAAAATTCTCCTTACGTGCCTTAACCATTCCTGCATATTGCGTATCGACATCACGGACAAAGAACCAGGTTCGGACACAATTTGCTTCAAGAGTTGCATCGAAAGATTTCAAACTACTTTCATATTGCTCCAGAAGTGTCTTGGTCTGCTGATAGCTATCACCCTCAGGAACAACCTGTCCCCACTTGTAAAGATGCTGATATCCATTATGTTCAACGACAGTCATTCCCTCCTTATTCTGAAGTTTGGATCCCTTCTGCAGATAGAACCAAACTGCCAGTTTAGAGCCATCCAATGGAGGCTGCTGAATAGCCGAAATAGTATTGTCAATAGGCAACAAAGGGGCCTGATTGGTCGCATCACTCAAAAAATAGCGTTTGAAGACAGTTTGGAACCCGTGCAGTTCCTCTAACATCCGCTGCTCAGCCAACAAGGCACGACGCAACTGTCCCTCGAAGAGTTCTCCTCGCGGTTCAATGTGAAGCATTGCATGGCACTCCTCACAGACAGATTCCTGTGTTTGATTGGTTGTATCGGGAACAAAAAGTGACAACTCGATTGTGGTGCCCAAATCTTCCCAAATGTATTTTTGAGTCTTCATACGTACAAATTATCGGTTTGCGGCTGCAAAGATAGGTATTTTTTATCAATTATCCAAATATATCCTATATTTTTATTAGGAGGCATAGCTATGCATGCCTCCTAATAGAAAATTCACACCGAAATAGGTCATGAGAACCGAAAGGAAAGCAAGAACCATGTAGAGGTGGAAGAACTTCGGCTTCTGGAAGAGAGGCAAACTTTGGGCATGGAAAGCAAAACTATAGACAAGCATCGTGATCAAGGCCCAAACCTCCTTGGGATCCCATCCCCAGTATCTGCCCCAACTGACATTGGCCCAAATGGCACCTATAAAGATACCTGCCGTCAGACAGAACAAGGCTGGATAGAGCATGACACGCGAGACATCGTACAAGGCTATAATCTTACTTTCATCCTTCAGGAACAACGATGTCAATCCGTTGAAGAAAATAAAGGAAAGCAAGGCATAAGCTAACATAATGATGCATACGTGAAGGGAAAGCAACGGAGATGAAAGAACCGGCATGAGCGGAGTAATCTGCGGATTGGATTGTCCCATCATCGAAACGAGCAAAGTCAACCCGATCAGCAGGAAACCAAAAGGAATCATCAGCACAAAACGGCGTTGTATGATCAAAGTCAGGATCATGACTACCCACGCTAGGAACTGCATCGTTTCGTATCCATTGGAGAGTGGCAAATGCCCTGATACATACCACCGGAGTGCCAGAAAAACTGTTTGATAGGCAATGACTAGTACCAATAGCACATTCACAGGAATGGTCAACCACAAAGGGTTATTCCGGTTCTTGAGCCAGAAACGCACATAGAAGACAAACAGCAGAATACCCAATGTTGCAAAGAACATGGCCAAAGGTCGCACAAGGTTCATGGAATTGTAAGTCTGCTCTGCCTTGAAATGCAGGTCGGAAGGGAGAACTTCGCCTGCCTGATCCTGCTGGAACTTACGAATCTTCTGCAACGTATATCCGAGCGAATCATATCGTTGCATCACGACCAGTTCGCCCACATAATCCATCGACTTCTTGACAAAGAACCAGGTATTCTCTTCCATGGTCATCGGTAGATTGTCACCCTGACAATACCATGTGATGTTCTGAAGGCTATCCCGATAGGGGAAAATATGCATAAACTGCCCCGAGAGCATCATCTGCACAATGGCATCCTGCTCCTCCTGATAGCGAGGACCTTTGGTTGCCTTGCGTGGCTGATCGACCCAACTGGTGGGGTAAAAGAGCCAACCCGTAAAGACCTGTTCGGCCGAAAATCCCTGATACGAAGATTTGCCATACAGTTTGGTAGTATAATCGTAAGCAACTGTCTGCAACGGGCAAATACGACCATTGTAGTAGGCATAAAGATGTCCGAACTGCTGGGCAATACTATCGGGCAACACCTTGGGTTGAGCTGGTGCAGCATAGCTATCCATGCCCATCAGAGCCAACAACGCTACAACCGACAATCGTTTCAATGCCCGACGGAAGCCTTCATCCGGAAGAACCAGCAAGAGCACCATTGAGAGGAAAAGCAGGGCGTAACCGACATAAGTCACACCGATTCCCCACGGATCGTAGGCAACCGAAAAGACCGAACCTTGCAGATCCCAATCATAGGAGGATTGATAGAATCGGTAACCGCCATACTGCCCTATCTTGTTCATCGAAATAGTCAGTACTGCCGTGGGTGTCTCTTTTTCCTTGACCTCGACGACCGAAACATAATCCATAGCTGTTTCTGTACCTGGATAATTGACTACCGAGAATTCCTTCAGGCATACCTCAAAAGGGAACTTCGAACCATAGCCATTTTCGAGCGCGAAAATATGTGTTTCCTCGTCCAATCGCAAATGAAGGATACCCTGTTTGCCCCACACATGAGTGATGAGTGCTCCCATCAGGATTACGGCAAACGAAAGGTGTAGCATGAAAACAACCGGACGTTTCTGGAGCTTCTGGAAGCCAATATACATCAACGAGACAACGGCCAGTACGCCCCACAAAGAGGCGAACCACCAAGAGCCATAGATGAACATGGCGCTACCTGCCGACTTTTCGACCAAAGTAGCCACCACCATCACCAAAATGATGATTGCCAACAATGCAAAAGCTGTTATCTTGAGTACATTCCTCATAATATCAACTATAAGGAATCTCCTTGATATCGTCCATGGTCACTATTCCATTGACCAAAGCGTAGATAACCAAACCTGCTGGAGAATGGATCTCCAGCTTACGGGCAATGTTGCGACGATGCGTCAGTACCGTGTGAATCGAGATGAACAGCGAGTCGGCAATCTCCTTGTTGGTTTGTCCACGCACAACACCCAAGATGATATCCTTCTCGCGCTGGCTCAAAACTTCGTGATTGTCAGACACCGACAGTTCCTCCTCTTCGTCAATATCCACCATGCTTTCCAGTACACTTACCACCGGGAAGAACAATGTATCTTCGACCAAAGTATGGCTCTCGTAGTCCTTTTCGAACTCAAACAGATGCAACAAGGCATCGTTCAGCAACTCTTTGTTGAGCGACGATGGAGAGTAACGGATGATGATATTCTTCAGATCGGACATACGCTGGGCAATCAGTTCATCATGCTCCTTGTGCGACTGATCCTCTTCGAAGTGCTGAAGGCTCATCTCTGCACTACGTTTGCCCTGAATCAATCCCTCAACATACGAGAAGAAATGCTCTGCTTCATACTCCTGATGCGTTTTGATCTCCGACACATAATCATCGAAGAACTTCAGAATCAGGAATCCCACCTCGTTGTTGGTACTGCAATCGACCGCATTCACGAACTTACGCCGGATGTTAGGCAATTTGAAATCGAGAAAGAAACTATGTGAATTGCGCAAATAAACCAACAATGAACTTGCTTTCAGCAGAGAGTATTCATCGAACGAAGGACGAATACCCTGAGAGATATAATTGCAAACAGCAATAAACGTATCGGTATCCACCTGATTCTCATGACAGACCTCTTCGACGGTCTTATCACCAAAACCAAGAGCAATACCAAATCGGCTCATCACCTGGAGGAGGCGAGAGTCTTCCGATATCAATTCAGCCAAGCTGTCGTTACTACGATATTTATGACCCATAGTTTAAAGGATAAAGGATAAAGGATAAAGGAAAAATGAAAAATCACCTTTTATCAACTTGAGTGCAAAGATACAACAAAAATGGTTATGTTGTATCTTTGCATATTGAATTTTACTATTTTATAACCAAATATGATTAAATTGCATCCACAAACCTGACAACAGCATCACGTTCCTCCTTGGTAAGATTGCGGAAATTCTCAACCGAAGCACGAGCATCCGACTCCTTAGCACCATGCCACATGATAGCCTCCAATGTGTTACGTGCACGACAGTCATGCAAACGATCTTCGGTATTTTCGACCAGTTTACACAATCCTCGTCCCCAAAGTGGAGTAGTTCGACACCATCCCGTACGGATATCGTTGATCATACAGAGTTTGTGCTGCACGAAGTCAGTATAAGGCCAAATGGTTTGGTTCGGATAGCGAGGCATGTCGGTATTCTTGGTGAAGAAACCAGAAGGATCATGAATATCATCATTTCCAGTCTTCCACGATGGACGATGACAGTTGGCACATCCAATCTCGCGAAACTTGTCATGACCCAATTGAACCTCAGGATCCTCCAGATCTCGAGCTGCAGGAACAGCTAATCCTCGATGCCATACCATAAAGTCTCGATAGTCCTTGTCGCTCATCTCTGCGTCATGATCCTTTGCTGTCAAATAGTTCCAAATGGCAGAATCAGTACGGGCAATGTGCCAAGAGGGATGTTTCTTGTCAGGATCAATTGAGGAGATCCAACTTGGGAAACCTGCCTGTACATCGGGATCATTCATGGATTGACGGGCATAGAACTGACCTGCCAAATCCAAGTATAGCGAACGACGATCAGAACGTGTGACATTGGTTATGTTCCAGATTGCATTTGAACCTGCTGCATCCAGAATAGGACCACGACTCATGGCGTAGGTATAACGACGCACATACTGTTTCTTGTCGGAATTGACGGAGGTGCTGGTATAATAGGTTTTCCACTCTCCATTCTCAAACCAGGCATCTCTCCAATGTTTCAGATAGCCTTTCTTATAAGCCTGCTCCTCCTGTGCCCATTGTGCAGTAATGGCCTCGTCTGGAATAGCATCGGTCAAACCAGTACCATAGACACCAATGGTTGACTCAAGAGCAACAACAACCTCGTCCACTCCAATCTCGACATAGTTGCCCCCACGGTTGGCCATAATAGGAGCATAATAAGCTTCACGAGGGATATTGACCTCTGGATAGATCAAACTATAGCTTTCGCCATCGGGGAACTTATTGCCCCAATCATCAGTATAGTTCTTCCAGTCGATGGTAATCTGCTTTTCGTCAATAGGAGCCTTGAATGGGCCATAAGCCAATGTTTGTGGCATACCAGCCACAGAATAGATATAATTATCCGTCTGTTTGTCGTATATCACCAACAGATAGCCATTGCCTTGCTTCGTGGCGTTATACTCCTCCTGACGTTTTCCATGACCATAATTCGGATGACAATAGAGGCATCCTGGACGCACAGCAACTGGACCTAAACCAGCAAAAGCACCCTCGGTATTGGTGTTAAAATCCTTCTCGAACAGATATTCACCCAGTTTGAAAGATTGGCTGAATCCTCCTTGTTCAGCCGCTGGCGTTGGCTGTTGGAACGCATAAGTAGAGGCATTAAAAACTGTGCCTAACTCACCACCTGCATAAATCTCCTCTTTGACAAAAGAGTCAGATTTGTATTCTACAACCGATGGCTTTTCATCATCGCTACAGGCAACAGCAAAAGAGGCTGTTACCAAAACAAAAAGAGAATAGTTGAAAATCTTCATAGATATAAAAAGTATTAATGAACGATCGAAAAAAATACCAAACCCAGATGCCCAAGAAAGGCATCTGGTGGCGAAAAAAATAGGTATTGTAGTAGTATTTATTCTGCAAGTTTGCTCTTCAATTCAGAAAGTGCTTCATCCAACTCTTCGAGGGCCTTAATAGCAAGACCGACTTTGGGATCCTGAAAATTAAGCACAAAAGGCTTTGGCATAGCATTGATGGCAAGCAAAGAGGCTTCGAGTGCTGCCTGAGCCTTGGCCGTCTCAGCCGGATATTTGACCAATGTATAGGCGATCAGAGACTTGGCAGCAGGCGTAGCATTATTACCGGCATCAGGAGTCAATCCATAGAGGGCATGACGACAAGACTGAATATTGTCGTAGAAGTCCTGAATAGAATTGTAGGCATGTGGCGACTCAATATAGTTGGTATCTTCGCCAGTATAAGGAGCACCAATCTTGGAATGAGCCACCTCGTCGATAATGTTCTGGCAACCTTCGATAATCTGCACAGAGGCACCCGTGACGGTCTTCCAACGTGAACCTGCCTGACCTGCATTCTTGAACTCCTCGCAAAAATCATCGCACTCGAACTCTGCCTCCTCAAGGATTGCCTCCTGCTCTTTGGTCAGCTCACCGCCCCAAGCCATCACAAGTTTCAAGGCAGAAAGATAGAGATCGTTAGCGGCAGCTTTAGCAAACCAAAATTCATTATCGGACAACTCTGTACGAATCTGTCCTTCACGGAACAGAATATACTCTACGGCATGGAAGCCGGTCAAACCCTGTCCTGTAGCAATAATCTCCTCCATGTTAGCTGCATCAGCTTCATTCTCCGAAGGGTTATACTTCGACATATTGTTATTGAATGCGGCTGCATCAAATGGCCATGTGTCAATGTGCGGATCAATACCATAACCGGAAGCGGCACCAAAAAGGAAAGCCTCCGACCACTCCCAATACTGGCGTGACTGTTTCCAAGCCTGACCTGCCTCTGCTATCTTGCCGGCTTCGAGCGCCTTGATCATCTCGGCAGTAGTTTCAACCAATCCATTATAAGTAGGGACAACGGTTGCATCTACAAAATTAGCATTAACCAGTTTGAGTGCTTGATCTTCTGTTTCTTTCACATCATCGTCATCACATGAGGTTACACTCATAGCTGCACCGGTCATCAAGACCATGGTAAGCAGATTCTTCCAATTCATTTTCATTGTTGTAATTATTTTTTTAATTGATTTTGACATTATTTGAACCAACCACAGTAGGTAATACCAACGCTCACACTGGGTTCGTTGTTGTATTCCAAAGGATAAGTTGCCCCCGAAGAGGTGGTATAGTTCCGGCCTGTATGATCAAAGTAACGTTCCGAAAACTCTGCCTTGACAATAATCTCTTTGATCGGCATATAATTTATACCCACAGCCAAACGTTTCTTCTGGCACCACCCGTAGGCATCACTCTGCTGGCCTTTCTGCATCGAATTGTAGTACTCATATCGGCCGAAGAGGTACAGATTCTGGTTCTGTAGTTTCGAGACACCGCCCAAAGCAAACAGGTTCCATCCTGCCTCCATGGCATAAGCACAAGCATCGCTGGCTACTGGCTGATGTTTGGACGGCGAACCATCTTGTCCAGAATGAGTTGGGAAGTTCTTGTTGAAAGCGGTAATCTGATTGGCATCACTCAAGTGTGCCCAATCAAAGTTTCCACGCAAGGTAACGTGCCGGTTCTTATACTGAAAATCGAAGGCTCCGATGCACAAGGTTCCCTTCACATCTGCGTACTTACTGCTGCGACTACGCAAAGTATTCGAGAACGTATTGCCAACATAGCCACTGGCACTCAAACGCAATCCCTTGACACTATAATTATCGATACGCAAAGCACCTGCATAAGTATTGGCAATCTTGAATTCATAAGGAGAATTAGCACCATAGTGGACAAAACAATCCGAACCAAAACGTTCTGAATCCAAACCTGAGAGGAACTGCGCCTCGTAACGCCATTGTTTGGTACGACCCCACAACGAGATACCTGTTTGATGCCAGGTGTTTGGAAGGATGTTTGCCTCTCCCTCCGGACGATAAACCGTAAAGAACTCGTTAGGCATGTGATAAGCATTCACAGCACCCACAGGAACAATAATCTCACCCGCACGAATATTCAGAGGAAGATGCTGGAACTTATAATTAATCCAGAACTGTTCCAAAGCCACCTCTCCACCTTTTTCAACCTCGGCTTCATATTCACCAGCTTCGTCCGCATCCATCTCGACAGCCGATTCCGTACCGCCATGTTCGAACTCTATTTCTGTACCCATCGTCCAGCCTTTGCCAAAGTCATAACCAAGGTTGATCACCACATGAGGCAAGTCGAAACGGCCATGCGAATCATCATCCTTATGTTCATAAGGACGGGAATAACGATAGATATTATCGGAATAGAAGTTACGGGTCATCACGGCCTCTCCATAACCACCCAATGTGAGACGACGCTTTTGCTGTGTGGCCGAAGTGACAGCATCCACTTCTATAGCTTGATCGGCCGATTCCTCACCTGCCACAGGTGTGGCGATTCCCAAGGCTACAATGGCCATTATGATACCTTTGATTCCGCAATTCATAATTATTATTGATTTTGACGGCGCAAAGGTACGGCTTATTTTTAGTTAGTACAATACGCAAAAATAGGTAAAAAGGCACCAGAGACACAAAAAAAAGCCCCACACCTAATTCTAGGTATGGGGTCTGTACGGAAGGTGGGACTCGTTCCGCAAAGCGCGCGACCAAAGGGAGCTTCCGCTTGCGCGCGACCAAAGGGAGCAACCCACACGCCTCACGGAACCAAAAATACAAAACCCCATACCAATGCAGGTATGGGGTCTGTACGGAAGGTGGGACTCGAACCCACACGCCTCACGGCACCAGATCCTAAGTCTGGCTTGTCTACCAATTTCAACACTCCCGCAGGAGTTTTGTGGGCGCAAAGATACGCATATTAATTGAAACTACCAAATTATTTGGCGTCTTTTTTCTTTGGATACTCTTTACGCGTATATTCATTAATGTACGCGCGAGCAGAATCAATAATATCATCAATATGATTATTGAACATTCTGAGGCTATCCATATCGACTTTGAAATCCGGATCAATACCCTCTTCGACCTGATGTTTGTTGCTGTCCATAATTGGACAAGCCGAGAAACGCAGCACCCAACCATTGGGCAAAACCGTTTCTAATGGCATTCCACCACCACCGCCAGTACGGTCACCCAGCGTCTTAATCATTTTCGGGTACATCTGGCCTAACGAATCTGGGGTCATAGTTCCATCCAACGACTTCATAGCAGCCACAAAGTTGTTTGTGGCACTATAGCAAGAGCGGTTTGTCAAGATAACCACTGGTTGGACGGAGGCATCCCACGAAACACGATCCGATTGCGGTTCTAGATAAAGTGGTTGTGGTTCGGAGAATTCGTCGTGACCCTTACCTGTCTTGTGACAAATATAACTATAAATCGTCTTATCTGTACAGAAGCGGTTAGCAAGAATAGGTACATTGGTCAATGCACCCCCACCATTGTCACGTACATCGATAATAAGTCCTTTTGCATTATGCAGGAGCGACAGGACATAATCCAGATTGGTTGCTCCAACTGTCGATGAAAACGAGGGGTAACGCAGATAAGCAATCGTATCTTTGAACTGGCCGAACTGCATACCCGATGCCATCAAATAGTTCGACCCGAGATAGTAGCGCTTCAGCAGATTTTCATCAAAGTTCTGAGGATAATCTTCAAACCATTTCCAATAACGTGCTGAATTGAAAGGACTATACAGATTGACATGACCATCACGTACCTCTGCCAACATCTGAGCCATCAACGAAAACTCTTCATATTGAGATTGAACCGAATCGCTAAAATAGGGTTTATAGGCACGATAGACAGCATCCCAATCTACATTCTTCTCGCGGAAGAAGCAATAGTGTTCGTCCATTGCCTGCCAGCAGGCTTCGAAGTTACCCACATAGGAATTCTCCTGTTCCAACGAATCGTCGTCCAAGCAGGAGGTTAGCAACGATAACGATAACCCTAACGATAACGAAAACCATAAAGTCTTTTTCATGGACGTGGAGTTTTATAGGGTAAATACTGCCACGTCCAACCCAAGATAAACTGGAAAGTAGAGTAACGTGTAATGATATTATTGATATCCATGGTCTCGATATGATAAGCAACGCCAACACGCAAGGAATTACCATAGCGACTGAACCATGGAATAATAGATACAGGCAAATCTGTCGTCAGACGAACATCCAGATCCTGCTGGTTATGCAATGAAGTAAAATGGAAAGCTTTGGTGGGTTCTTCAAGATAGAAAGACTCATAGTACGAAGCACCATACTCCGGCACCAAGGCACTACCTACAAGAGGCATCTGCACCATGAGGTCCAGCTTGCAAGGTTGACGACGAATGCTATACGTCCAACTGGAACCTCCTGATACACCGAAGTTCTCAGTCAAACGAGCAGTAGCTGGATTATTTCCGCCAGCCATCTTGAGATTATAATTAAAGCCGAGATCCAAGCCCGCATAAGGTCCCACAAAGAAACTGTATCGATCCATCGACCAAACCTTGTGCATAGCAAAGCGGTAACGAAACCGGCCTGCCATAACAGACGAAAGACCGGCCTGCTGATCATCACCATCCATCAACGAGACATCGATGGTCTGGATATTATTCCAGCGCATCTGACGCATCATTCTGGTACGGTCATAATGAACATCCAGCGCAACACCCTCGTAATGCAAGTTAGTCAGATAGGTATCACGCTGATTGCCCTTGCCGCCACCCATAGAGAGCGAAGAAGTAACTGGTCGTTCTACGGGTCCACGGGAAAAGAGAGGATCAAGTTCATCCTCTTGGGCCACTGCCAACTGGCAAAGATTAGAACAAAGACTCAGGATCAGCAGGAGTTTCTTCATCTCCATCAGCATTTTCGTTTTCGTTTGGAGTTTCGGTCTCATTTTCAGGCACACGGGTTGGCGCAAGTTCTACAATCGATGCGACTTTCCAGTTGGCCACCTTCTTGCCCTTGGTGCCTACACTCTTAGCCTGAATGAACTCTTCAGCCTCAATCTCAATCGGAGCACGGAAATCATCCGGTTTGGCGAAAGTGAACTTCAGACGTGGATATGGCGTATCGGTCAAGAATCCAAACGAGAATCGTTTAGGCTCACCCAACATGCTCTGACGAGTAGGCTTGGCATCGAGAGTGAATCGTTTCAGGTTGTGCAAACCAGTCTCCCAATCCTTCATGACAATAGTCCAAACCTTGTTCGGATCATACTTCTCGATACGGTAGATGTTCGTCTCGTAGTGGTTGGAATCATCGAAGGTTGTGAGATAATACTCATAGTTATCCAATACCACCAGAATACGGTCATCGCTCTGGAACTCGCCCAGATACTGACCCTGTTTGTCGTAGTTGATGCGATGTACATCGCTATCCCACCATACTGGACGGCCACCTAAGGTCGAACCACCATGCTCCTTGACGGTAATGCTCTTCACTTCGGCACGAGTCAGAAGCAAGCCCTTGGTACCACGTCCACGGATCGGTACCTCGGCAAAGTTACGCTCAAAACTCTTGGTATGAGCCACCTTGTTCAAACTCTTGATGGTTATCTTAAGCACCTCAGCTTCGCCATTCAGGTTGGCCGAGAAGTAAACCACCTTCGATCCCGGTGTGCCCAAAGTCAGGTCATAGACCTTGTCACGCTGTACCGAAGTGATGTTGAAACGCTTGATGTAGTAAGGTGCCATGGCGCCCTTACCATCGCGATACACGACATTGTACGTGGTACGCTGGTCGCTCTTGCGATAGACGTTGATGTAGAGCACATCCTTATCGACAAAGATCTTGTCGGCTACCTTGACCACCTTGTACTGACCGGATTTATAGATGACGAGAATCTCATCGATCTCCGAACAGTTGCAGATGAAGCTGGATTCCGAAGGTTTCAAACCTGTTCCGATGAAACCGTCGGTTTCGTTGAAGTAGAGTTTCAGGTTGCTCTCGATGACCTTCGAAGCATCTACTGAATCGAAGTTACGGATCTCTGTCTGACGTGGATGATCCTTACCATACTTCTCCTTCAGATGCTCGAACCACTCGACAGTATAATCGACCAGATGCTTCAGTTTCTTGTCGATGTCTTTGATCTTCTTCTTGGTGTTGGCAATATCTTCGTCGGCCTTATCGCTGCTGAAACGGTGGATACGTGCCATCTTGATATCCTCCAATCGAAGCAGGTCATCGCGTGTCACCTCGCGAACAAAGTTCGGTTTGTAAGGTTCCAAGCGCTTGTCGATGTGCGACAAAGCTGAATCAATATCCTTGGCCAACTCAAATTCCTTGTCCTTGTAGATTCGTTCCTCGATGAAGATCTTTTCGAGCGAGATCGTCATCAGATGCTCCAGCAACTCTCCCTTCTGCACCTCGAGTTCCTGACGGAGCAGATCCTTGGTATTCTCGGCCGAGCGACGCAGCACCTCACTCACGGTCAGGAAGTGCGGCTTCTTGTCGTAAATAACACAGCAGTTCGGAGAAATCGAAACCTCACAATCGGTAAAGGCATAGAGTGCGTCGATGGTTTTGTCGCTCGATACACCCGGCATCAAGTGTACAACAATCTCGGCATGATCGGCCGTAAAGTCGTCGAACTTACGGATCTTGATCTTGCCCTTATCGTTGGCCTTCTTGATCGATTCGAGCAGAGAGTCGGTAGTTTTGCCAAATGGAACATCCAGAATTCGGAGTGTCTTCTGGTCAATCTTCTCGATACGGCTACGGATCTTGACCGAACCACCACGCTGTCCGTCATGATACTTGCTGACATCAATCAAACCTCCGGTCGGGAAATCCGGGAAGATCTGGAACTCCTCGCCACGCAGATAGGCAATCGAGGCGTCCAACAGTTCGTTGAAGTTGTGGGGCAGAATCTTCGACGACAAACCTACGGCAATGCCCTCAACACCCTGCGCCAACAGCAAAGGGAACTTGATTGGCAGGTTGATAGGCTCCTTCTTACGGCCATCGTACGACAACTGCCATGGAGTGATCTTGTTGTTGAACACCACTTCGAGCGCGAACTTCGAGAGTCGTGCCTCAATGTATCGTGGAGCGGCAGCATCGTCGCCCGTCAGGATATTGCCCCAGTTGCCCTGCGTATCGATCAGAAGATTTTTCTGGCCCATCTGAACCAGAGCATCACCGATGGAAGCATCGCCATGAGGGTGATACTGCATAGTCTGTCCGACAATGTTCGCAACTTTGTTGTAACGGCCATCATCAATTACATTCATGGCATGTAGGATACGACGCTGCACTGGCTTCAAGCCATCCACCATGTGCGGTACGGCTCGTTCCAGAATAACATAGCTCGCATAGTCAAGGAACCAGTTCTGATACATACCGCCCAAGTGATGGATCTTGTCTTCGCCGACCTCATCATCGTTGTGTGGCATATAACTGGTATTGCTTTCGCTTATTTCTTCTTCGTTGCTGTTAATGATTTCTTCGTCTTCTTGCATGATTGACGGTATAAGGAGTGTTTTACAGTTATGGGCGCAAAGATAATCATTTCTGCTTTATTTTCCAAATAAAGGGTCGAAAAAATATACATTCAAGATGAATAATTTGGCGAAATCACGGAAAATCCCTACCTTTGCACCGCATGAAGATACAAAACCTGCTCGACATCCATACCCATCATCCAGGGCACCAAGAGGCACTATTGTCCCTTCCTGCCGATGTTGCCTTATCGGGTTGCGAAACCCCGTTCAGCCTTGAACTGCATCCGTGGCAGATAGAAAAGGATAAAGGAAAAGGGATAAAGGAAAAGGAGTTTCTTAAGGTCGCCCAACGTCTGGCAGGCAATCCCAATCTGCTGGCCATTGGCGAATGCGGATTGGACAACCAATGTGGTGTGCCGTTAGAGCTTCAGCTAACTGCTTTTAAGACAGCACTTCAGGTGGCGCAAGAAATGCATCTGCCCGTCATCATCCATTGTGTGGGATATTGGGCAGAAATGATGGCTTATGTCAAAGAATATTACCCACTCCCGACGGGAGAGGAATGGGGTGGGGCAATCATCCACGGCTATCGCAAAGGGCCGCAATTAGCTCAGCAGCTGCTCAAAGCAGGCTTTCAGATCTCTTTAGGCGAAAAATTCAATCCCGAGGTGGCAAGACTTATTCCTCTGGAACGTCTTTTGTTTGAAACAGATGAAAGCAATACAGATATTTTGACAATACGCGAAAAAATAGTATCTTTGCGATGAAATTATACGAAAAAAGATGAAATTTAGCGAACTCGACCTGGATGAGGGCGTGATGGAAGCCCTCGAATACATGCATTTCAAGGAATGCTCTCCTGTGCAGGAGAAAGCCATTCCACCTGTGTTGGCTGGCGATGATGTAATCGCTGTAGCACAAACCGGTACCGGCAAAACCGCCGCCTACCTCCTTCCGATTCTTTCGAACCTGAACCGTTATCGCTATCCGTCGGATGCCATCAACTGCGTTATCATGGCTCCTACCCGCGAGCTTGCCCAGCAGATTGACCAGCAGATGCAGGGTTTCAGCTACTATGTTGATGCCTCGAGCGTGGCTGTGTATGGCGGTGGCGAGGGACGAGATTTTGCCGAACAAAAGAACGGTCTTATCAAGGGTGCCGACGTGGTTATCGCCACTCCTGGTCGTCTGCTTTCGCACATCAACCTCGGCTATGTGGATTTGAGCCAGGTGGCTTTCTTTGTACTCGACGAAGCTGACCGTATGTTGGACATGGGCTTCTACGACGATATCATGGCCATTGCCAAACTGCTCCCTGCCGATTGTCAGAAGATCCTTTACAGCGCCACCATGCCTCCTAAGACCCAGAAACTGGCCGAAGCAATCATGTGGAAACCTACCATGGTCAAGATTGCTGTTTCGAAGCCAGCCGACAAGATCCGCCAACAGGCTTGCATCTGCTACGAGCCTCAGAAGGTGGATATGATTATCCGCGTACTGAAGCAGTTCTTCGGTGGCAAGCCGGATGGATTCGTCAAGGATTCTCTTCTGCAGAACCCAGACAAACGCGTTGTGGTCTTTGTTTCGAAGAAACTGAAGGTCAAGGATGTGGTACTCTCTCTGCGCAAGAAGGGTTTCATGGTTTCGGCCATGCACAGCGACCTCGAACAAAAAGAGCGCGAAGAAACAATGAATGCCTTCAAAGCTGGTCGCATCAATGTCCTTGTGGCTACCGATATTGTCAGCCGTGGCATTGATATCACAGGCATTCAATTGGTCATTAACTTCGACATGACACACGACCCTGAGGACTATGTGCATCGCGTAGGCCGTACTGCCCGTGCTGATGCCGATGGAGAAAGTGTCACCTTCATCTCGGCCAATGACCGTCGCGAATTGCAGAAGTTCGTTCAGCTCGAGCAGTTCCTCGGGAAGACACTTGAACGCATCCCAGTACCGGAGTCCCTAGGTGGTTGTAACGAGGCAGAAGTGATGGCTAACGTCAATCAGCACAGTGGACGTAATCATGGAGAACATCGTTCCGGTAACCGTTCACATAATCATACAAAATCTCCCCATGGTCACAGCCATCGCAAAGGCAAACCACAGGGAGATGCTCCAAAGAAATAAATCTCTTCTTATTTCTGTATTCTCAGCACAGGCATAATGTTGTTGAGTGGTGTTTCAGGCAGTGTGACGATAAGAGCATCGGCCGTACGCTGGAAGGCAACTTTGCCATAACCCAAGAGCTCCACCTTTCGGATCTTGTTGGCAAAAAGTTCGCTACCCTCAGCCAAAGAACGGATGGTAATGGTGCGATCTGCCGGCCAAGCCAAGGCCGAGACATAGAGGTACTTATCGGTTTGATTGAAACGTATTTCGTCCGCACCTGCCTTGACATAATTGCCATCGTTGAAGCCCTGTGCATTGATCTTGACATCACTTTGGGCAATAGGACCTTCGCCAAAGATGTGCCAAGGACGAGTTTTGACAATACTCTCCCTGTTGATCTTCATCCAGGCACCGAACTCGCGCATGATGGCCAGCTCCTTCTCGTCGGGCGTACCGTCAGCACGCAATGGCACAGAGAGCAGCATGTTACCATTCTTCGAAACAATATCCACAAGCAGTTTTGCTACTGTAGCAGCCGACTTGTAGCGGTTGCGCTCGTAGATACCGTTGTTATAATGCCAATCGCCGATGCAGTTGCAACATTGCCATGGGCGTTCCATGATCTTATTCGGAGCACCACGCTCCACATCCCATACCAGAGCCTCCTTCATCTCGTCGGTCAGGATCTTGCCAAACACGATGCCCTGTCCCTGCGTCTTGTTGTACTGATGGGCGGCAATCTTCATGCCCGCATCGCTGAGCGGATAGAACGGCAAAACAGTCACATCGAAATACAGAAGATCTGGGTTATAGCGGTTGATGGCATCGAGCGTACGGTTGTAGAAATTGGTTACAAACTCGTGCGATGGCGTAGCTGCGCCATTTTCCCATCCCCATTGGTTGTGGATTCCATTATCATCCCAACTGCGTTCCGAGAAATCGTGTGTTTGGGCATAGAGTTTCTGTGGATCAAGTCCTTTCCACCATTTCTCAGTACCATCCGGATTGGGCTTATAGCCATCCTCTTTGGTGAGCCAGCCATCATATTTCACACCAATCTTGGGGCCTTTGAGGTCGAAACGCCGGCTGGGTTCATACCAAATCCAGGCGTGATCAGCATGGAACGAAATACCGAAAGGCAATCCTGCCTTCTTGGCAGCCTTCGACCATTCAGCCAAGATATCGCGGTGAGGACCAATGTGCGCAGAATTCCACTCCTGATACTTAGAATCCCAAAGGTCAAAATTATCATGATGATTACCCAACGCAAAGAAATACTGTGCTCCACACTCCTCGGCATAGAACTTCACCAACTGCTCGGGTGTCCAGTTTTCGGCCTTGAAAAGAGGCAAAATATCCTTGAATCCGAACTCCGATGGATGTCCGTAATGTTCACAATGGTATTTATACTTATCGTTTTCCTCCATGTACATCATACGGCCCATCCAGTCGCCTGATCCCTCAACGCACTGAGGTCCCCAATGAGCCCAGATACCGAATTTAGCATCGCGGAACCAATCGGGCACCTGGTAGGTACGCAACGATTCCCAGTCGGGTGTAAACTGACCCGTCTGCATCGGCTCATCAGCCTCCGATACCAGAATCTTATAATCTTGAGCATGCACAAAGGCTGCTAAGGCGAAAAACAAACACAGAGAGAAACTTTTTTTCATAGCGTAATGAGTGTTTATTATAGATATAATGTCTTTATGGGTGCAAAGATAACTGAATTTCTGCAAAAATCAAAATAAAACGTGACATAAATACCAGAATCGATCGAAAATAATTATATTTGCGCCAAAGAAATCATTTAATTGTAACAATAAACTGAAAATACCTAATTATCATGAGATGTGAAAAACTTTTGATGCTATCAGCAAGCCTTATCCTTGCTGCATGTGCAGAAATCAAATCTTCGACCGAATATGGGTGGGACAGGGAGAATGTCCGCAATGGTGCCACCATCGAAAAGTTGGAAGGTATGACTGTCCTGAATCTGGGCAATACTGACGGTTACTATGACCTTGCAAGAGTTGGTGAAAAGATCAGCAAACTCAACGACTTCAGTATTTCGGTCAATTATATGGTCGATTCTACCAATACATTAGATGGCTACGGACATTTTCTCTTTGCATTCTCCAAATTGGCAGAAAACCAAGCCGAAGAGGGACCTTACATGGCTATGCGACTCAACGAACAACGATTTGAGACCTCAACAGGAGGCTGGAACCATGAAGAGATTGTCATGCAGGGAGGGAAACCAGAGCGCAATGTATGGATTCATGCCCTGTTCCGCCAGAAGGGAAAAATCGGTGAACTATTCCTGAACGGCGAACTTATCGGACGTAACGAAAACATGCCGATTCTTTCAGAAATCTTTGCCGAAGCTCCTGCCTGTTGCTGGATAGGACGAGCCCCCTTCAAGGGAGACAAATATCTGGCAAACACCAAAGTGGCCAATTTCCGCATTTATGACTATGCCGTCAGCGACAAGGAGTTGAGCGATCTGGTGAACAATAAAAAGAAACTGGAACCATTCCGAAACATCCCGACCATAGAAACAGGTGGACAGGTAATGCCTAACGAATGGATTGATCAAGATACTGGCCACCGTGTAATCAAGTTGTCGCGCCGACAGGGAGCGAACCGTTCGTTCTACTTCCATAACAACCCTTTCTTGGCCACAGGAGAAATGGTGTTTGTAGGTTCGGACAAGGTCGAATCATCGACCGACATGAGAATCAACTCAACAGCCGGAAGTATAAAGCAGATGTATGCCGTAGATTTGAACACTCTTGACATCCGCCAGCTTACCGATGTTCCTCAAGGTGTGTCGTCTGAGATTGTTTGTGCAGCGACAGGCGACATCTTCTTCCAGCGTCAAGATAGCATTTTTGCCATCAGCACCCAGAAGGATGCCATTGCCCAACCACGTCTCATTGCCCGTTTGCCGGAGGGAAAAACGGGGCATATCGTATGTATAAACTGCGATGGTACGCTTCTGGCCGGAACATTCAATAATCCTGAAGAGGGCAAAATTCTCAAAGAGCATCCTAAGAAATCAGAGTTCTTCAACCTTATCTTCGAGGCAAAATTGGAGAAAACCATCTTTGTGATCAATACTTCGAATGGAAGTTTCCAGGATGTATGGACTGACCATGCCTGGCTCAATCATCTGCAGTTCTCGCCTACAGACCCAAACCGCCTGCTATTCTGCCACGAGGGACCCTGGCATAAGGTGGACAGAATCTGGAATGTTGATATCCGTACTGGCAAACCTGTACTGATGCACAAGCGTACCCTTTTCATCGACGAATATACCGACGAAAATGGCAAGAAGCATTATGGAGAGATTGCCGGACACGAGTGGTTTGGTGCCCAAGGAAAATATCTCTACTTTGATCTGCAACGTCCTCGCGGAGAGACTTTCTATGTCGGAAAAGTAAATCTTGAAACACTCGAAGAGGAGGATTATGAATTGACTCGCGATGAGTGGGCTGTACACTATACCACTTCGTGGGACGAAACATTCCTGGTAGGAGATGGCGGATCACCCAATTCGGTAGCACACTCAGACAAAGACCAATGGATCTACCGTTACGACTACACTTTCGACAGCGACGGCAAAAAGACCGACCAGCTGCGCACCGAAAAACTGGTCAACATGCAGAGGCACGACTATTCACTGGAGCCTAATGTACACGTCAGTCCCGACCAGAAATGGATCATCTTCCGTGCCAATTTTGAAGGCTTTGATAATGTCTATGCCGTAGAATTGTAATTCAAAAATATGGAAACAATCATCACCCCCGAACTGATACATAGCATCCACCGCTTACGCAAAGCAGAAAGCCACAAAGGTGATTATGGACGAGCACTGCTCGTAGCTGGCAGCCAAGGCATGATGGGAGCAGCACTTCTATCTGCGCGTGCCTGTATGCGTAGTGGTGTAGGACTGCTCACCGTCCGTGTACCCAGATGCGGATATGATATTCTGCAGTTAGGCATTCCCGAGGCTAAATGTGATTGCGACAAAGATCCTCAGCATCATACCCATATCATTGTACCCCAAGACACCGAAGTCATTGGAATTGGCCCTGGGTTGGGTCAAGCCACAGAGACACAAGAGGCACTTCATCAGCTGCTGCAGCAATGGGGGAAACCCATGGTGCTCGATGCCGATGCCCTTAACATCCTGGCTCTGCATCCCGATTGGATCGATCTGATTCCCCAAGGATCCATCCTCACCCCTCATGTAGGAGAATGGAAACGACTGACATCAGCATTAAACACCCTCCCTACGAGGGAGGGACGGGGTGGGTCTTTGGTCGTTGTCCTCAAAGGTCATCATACCCACATCTATACTCCTTCGGGCGAAGTCTTCGTCAATACGCAGCACGGCAACGCAGGCATGGCGGTAGGCGGTAGTGGCGATGTCCTGACGGGCATCATCCTTGCCCTATTGGCGCAACATTACACAGCTACTGAAGCCGCCACTCTCGGTGTCTGGATTCACGCCCTTGCTGCCGACATTGCCCTCGATGAAGGCCAAAGCATGG
Organism: Bacteroidales bacterium; assembly: GCA_045627865.1. GTDB lineage: Bacteria > Bacteroidota > Bacteroidia > Bacteroidales > UBA3663 > Liminaster. The sequence continues at coordinate 28,370 of JAZQOK010000003.1, read as the reverse complement.
AGTCACTCCTGCCCTCCGATATCATCGCTAATCTCGGCAAAGCATTCACGCAAACAAGGAAACTATGAAAAGGAAACTGGAATTACTCATACTGTTGACAGCCGCATACATCAGCGGATTTGCACAAAACTACAACGTACTGGATTACGGTGCTAAAGGAGATGGCGTCCATATCGAAACCACAGCCATCAATGCAGCGATCGAAGCAGCCAGCCAAGCCAAAGAGGGCGTTGTGCTGATTCCCAAAGGGAAATACCTGTGCCACTCCATCCATTTGAAGAGCCATATCACATTGCGGCTCGAGGAGGGTGCCATCATCCAGGCAGCAGCACCCGACAGCATCAACAGCTTCGATGAGGCAGAACCTTTCGACGGAAAGACCTACCAGGATTTCGGTCATAGCCACTGGCACAACTCGCTCCTATGGGGCGAGGATCTGACCCATGTCACCATCGAGGGCAAAGGCCTGATCGATGGTACAGATGTCCTGACCCGTGGACACCGGAAGGATCAGAAAGCGGCCAATAAAGCCATTGCCATGAAGAATTGCCGGAACATCACCATCCGAGATATTTCCTTGTCGCAATGCGGACACTTCGCCCTGCTCCTCACAGGCGTTGACAGCCTTCTCATCGAGGGAGTCATGGTCGATACCAACCGTGACGGCTTTGACATCGACTGCTGCGAACATGTCGTGGTCAGAAACTGCAAAGTCAATACCTTCAACGACGATGCCATCGTGCTGAAGTGCTCATACGCCTTGGGATTCATGAAACCTACCGCCGATGTTTTGATTGAAGATTGCGAGGTATCGGGATTTGATAACGGTACATTTTTCGATGGTACAAAGACGACCAACCAACTGCTTGCACCGGATCAGGATGGTCCTACTGGTCGAATCAAACTTGGTACAGAGAGTAACTCCGCCTTCCGCGACATCACGATCCGCAACTGCCGACTGACACATTGCCGAGGATTGGCCTTCGAAACGGTGGATGGTGCTATACTGGAGAATGTTTTCGTGGACAATATCCTGATGGAGGACATCTGCAACTCTCCTATCTACATGGTTCTTGGCCGACGAATGAGAGCCCCAGAGGGAACTCCTGCCTCGAAGTTCCGGAATATCCGCCTGACCAACATCACGGCCAAAGACTGCGACAGCCGCTATGCCATTCTGCTCAGCGGGCAGAAGGAGAATCCCATCGATAGCATCTGGATGGAAAACATCATGGTTGAATTCCGTGGAGGAATAACCCTCGAAGATGTACGGACGCAAAAGGGAAGAAACCGTTTCTTCGAGAAACATGATCCTCACTACCCAGAACCCTCAGCTCACGGCATCCAGCCGGCTTGGGGTTTATCAGCCGAACACATCCGTTCGTTGACCTTGAGAAATGTCACCCTGAAACTGACCTCTCCCGACGAACGCGAAAAGTATCACCTTGTCGAAGTCGATGACTTCAAGGAATAGAGTATCTCTACTCTTTCACACGGAGAGTGACTGCCAAACCATACATGTACATGGCCTTGGCGCATACGATGGCCAACGAGCGGCGATCCGACTGGTTGTCGAAGCTGGACAGTAGCAGGTAGGCAGCACGTTGTACATGGGTGTGGATGGCTTCGCTCGTTTCGTCGCCATACTTATGCCCAGCCATCGCCAAAACCTCGCGATAGAAGAACTCAGGGCCAGACTTCTTGAGCAGTTTACCGAAGAATCCCTGGGCAATGAGGTTGGTCTTCTTGACCTTGGCCAGGATGGCAGTACCCATCGAGAGGAAAAACATATTTTCGATGGTCAGACGGTTCAGCAGCTTCTCATCGGGCGACAAGTTCTGTTTCTCGTAGGCCTTCAGTATCTCCTCGTGCATCTTGATGACCTGATTCTTGACCGAAGCCATCAGCGCATCACTATTCCGCTGCACAGCACGTTGTGGATCAATATACCCTGCCTGTCGTCCATATTCTACCAAAGCGGCATAGACAGCCTCTTCTGTAATCTCTACAGGAACCACAAATGTTGCCTGATCAACACGATAGGCAGCATGACCATTAGCAGCCATCAGCTGTTCATCGCTCGCAAAGAAGGATTTGATTTTATCGAAAATGCTCATAGGATTCTTTTTTAGTGGTGCAAAGATACGGTTTATTCTTGACTCCCGCAATACCTTTTACCAAGAATGTCCTCTTTTTCCCCTCACTTTATTCATTTCAACACTTGTCCGTGGTCATTGGTCATTAAGGTCAAAAAGGATTTTTAATACCTTTTTCCGGAGAGCGGACTCCACCTGAGAGGCTACTGCAGAGCCTCATTTTGCCTGGGTAGTGACCTGTTGTAGCGACCTTTACTTTTAGCCTTTAGCCTCAAGTTGAGAATATGCCATCCGACCTATTTCGAGCGAAAATGTCGGCATATTCGTAATAGCATCAAAACCAAAAGTTCCGGCCATGGAATGCAATGCAAGTAGTATGCAGTAAGTCAACATAAGTAGAAGAAAGTTTACTATCTCTCGCAGAGTTAAGGGAGTGAAATGAAGTGATTCCTATAATTCTCCATTACACTTTTTTACACTCTGAGAGCCATAGAATTATTATCCTCAAAGAAGATTTGAAAAGTAGAAGCATTTGTCGCTAAACAATCTTCTTTTCTTCTCCTCTTCTCTGAGGTCATTAAATAAAAATCATTGAGACAATACATTGATGCTGCCGAAGGAGGTTCACTTCCTGAACTCAGCGTTAGGGGCACCCAAAGACTCGCGGAAGAGGGTCTTGAGCGTTTCGAGATCCTCGGGAGTGGCAGCATTGGCGCCATCGTACCAGAGGATGCCACGCAGAGGATAAGGAGAGAGAGGCTGGAGGATGCGCTTGTTCCATTTGCCCGAAGGAGTTGACCACGACTTGATCTTGCCACGTTCCACACCAGCAGAAATGATGCCCACCACACGCTTTGCCTTGCCATGCGTACGAACAGGAGCCTTCTGCCAATCGCTCCAGGCAGTGCCCGAAGTTGGGGCAAACAGCAATCGAACCTCAGTATCGGCCGAAGAGATGTTCAGGCGTTGCAGGTTGGTGGAATCAATCGCCGTACCGGCACCCATCCAGACATCACCAAAAACTACATCCAGAATCTCGCAAGTTTCTCCCTGACAAGTAGCAGTAATCTTGACCGGCTTGACCGAAGGCTTCTGCTTCGGCAAGAGAACCTCCCAACGGCCATGACCATCGGCCACGGTCATGATGTGCTCCTTTCCCATAGTCACCTCGACCTCGGCACCCACAGGAGCTTCGCCCCAAAGAGGCACGATGGTGTTGGATTGCAGGACAGCATGGCTGGTAAAGCCATTGCCCATGCGGAAAGGATGATAGAAGTGAATGTCCGACTTGCCGAAATCCTTAGATGTAGCCACAGCAATGCCACGACGCATGTCCTTATCGACGGCACAGAAGAAATGATAGACAACACCCTGCCATTTGAGAATGAATGTCTTGTGCGAGAAAAGATCATCATATGCCTCGGTCGGCCAAATCAGATCCTGTCCTTGCCAATCCTCCCAATGAACCAGGTCGTGGCTGCACGAAAAGGTATTATAGGCCGAATATTTACGGGTAGGATCGAAAGCACGGAAATAGAACATCACATAAAGCGGTTGTTCCGTGGCCGAACCTTCGCGGAAACGCACAATCTGAGCATCGCCCGTAATGGTACCCTTGGTTTCATGATGGAAAACCGGATTACCAGCATAACGGGTCCAATGGACCAGATCATTGCTCAATGCCATACCGATGCGTTCAGCACCCAACCCAGTATCAGGATGCTTGCCATAGGCATTGTAATATAGAATATAATCATAACCCAGCGTACGCGACGGATCACGATAAATCAATGGTTTGTAGTGCGTACCTGTCTCCCACCATTGCACCGTACTATCCTTGGGCGAAAGGACTGGAGCATCAAGCACCGACCAGGAGAGGTTCTTGCTACCCGAACGCAGCTTTTGTTCGAAAGCTGAGGCATCGGTATAAGCCATGCCGATATGAAGTGGCTGAGCCTCGTAACCCTTGTTTTCGCCACCGAAATAGCTCATCCAGTACTTGCCATCCACTTGGCCGAGGCCCTGCTGGTCAGAACCCCACTCCCAATTGGTCAATGCCGGGAAACCGGCACGTTGCTGCTTATCCCAGGTGCCCTGACGGAATGGCAGGAGACAACCCACCTCCTTCCAGTGGAGCAGATCGTCCGACTCAGACATCCAGGTCTCATAACCCTTGCCATCGAAGATGACATAAGTCATATACCAACGGTCGTTCAATCGGAACACCGTCGGGCAGTCGGTCATATGGTCACCATCCTTGGGTGCAACGACCAAACCATACTTGTAAGGAGTCTGCGCCTCCTCGTAAACAATCTTCATCTCCTCTTGGGTTTGTGCCCAAGCAGAAATCGTAGTAATAACTCCTAAAATCGAGAGAAAAATATTTTTCATTATTCTACTTTTTGGCGCAAATTTAGCATATTCCATTGACAAACACAAGAAATCCAAACGAAAAGTGCCGAAAAGTATAAAAAATAGAAGTCAAAAGTTCTAGATTCTAAAAAAATAAGTATATTTGCCACACATTATTTATATAGAATGAAAGGATTAACTACGGGCAAATGGGCTCTGTTATGGTGCATTTTGATGCTGACTTGTCAACCAGTACAAGCCGGAGAACAGCCCTCAACCCCAGAGAAGAAAACAACTGACAATCGGTTGAATGCCCAACAATACATGGAAATTTTAGGTTCTGCAATTCGCACACTACAGACACATTATGTCGATAGTGTGGATTGGAGCCGTGTACTTACCGCAGGTATCGATGCCATGCTCGAGGAATTGGATCCCTATACCCAGTTCTACACCGAAGAGGATCAAGGAGAATTTAAGACCATGACCACAGGCGAATATGCCGGCATCGGAGCCATCATTATGCAAATGGGCGACACCGTTTGCGTGAGCGAACCTTACGACAAGATGCCGGCATCGGAGGTCGGACTTTGGCCAGGTGACCGCCTGCTTGCCATCGATGGGGAAAACATGATTAAGAAGACAACCTCGTACGTCAGTGAGCACCTGCGCGGACAGCCGAACACTTCGTTCGAACTGAAATTTCTACGCCCAGGCGAGGCAGAACCACGCACAGTTACCATCACCCGACGTAAGATTGTCATGGATGCTGTTCCCTACTATGGATGGTTGAACGACAGCATCGCCTATATTCAGCTCAGCAACTACACCGACAAGGCGGCTCTCGAAGTACAGAATGCCCTGAGCCAACTGAACGATAACTCAAAACCCGAAACTCAAAACCCGAAACAACTAAAAGGTCTCGTACTCGACCTGCGTGGCAACCCTGGCGGTTTGGTTGATGAGGCTGTAAAAATTGTCGGTATGTTTGTGCCTAAGGGCAGCATTGTGGTTGAAACCAAAGCCAAAATCAGCGATTGGAACAGTACTTACCGAACCAATACCCCTCCGATCGAACCAGATCTGAAGTTAGCTATACTAGTAAACCGCAGTTCGGCTTCAGCCAGTGAGATCACCAGTGGTGCTCTTCAGGATTTGGATCGCGCAGTCGTTATGGGCGAACGCAGTTATGGCAAGGGCCTTGTACAAAGCACCCGTCCACTGCCATACAACACCCTCATCAAACTAACTTCGGCCAAGTACTACATCCCAAGCGGACGTTGTATTCAAGCCATCGATTATCAGGCAAAGCGTGTGGCCCGTTGGGAGGCAGGCGAAGATGCACCTGACCTCGGACGAATTCCTGATTCCCTGACACACGTCTTCCACACTGCTGCAGGACGTGAAGTTCGTGATGGTGGTGGCATCAAGCCAGACATCGAGGTCAAACCTCAGCTGATCAGTAATCTCTCTTTCTATCTGCAGCGCGAGAATAGGCTGTTCCATTTCGCAAACAGACTTCGTGGCCAACATGCCGAGATGCCTGTAATAGATGACTCGATCTATGCTGATTTCAAGCGCGAAGTGATAGCTACTCGTCGCGATACGGTACTCAAGTTGATGAAGATTGACCTCGAGCATGATCTGGATAGCCTTCAGGCAGAGATTATGGATGAACTCCAGCAGGAGATGGAGCTCCGTTATCATTTCCGCCACGGCATGATACAGCAGACGCTGAAGAAGGATACCCTCGTACACGAAGCCGTCAGTCTTTTGAGCGATGAGAAGCGTTATAAAGAGATCCTTTCGGCTCCCAAACAAACCAAAAAGAAAAATAATAAATCAAAAAAATAAAGTGTTATTATGAAGAAAGTGATGATTCTGGCTGCTGCTATCGCCATGTCGAGCGCAGTCTACGCACAAGAGGAACAGAAGAAGGATTCTGCTGAAGGATTCCAGTTTACAACCGTCGATTCAATTGCAATCACTCCTATCAAGAACCAGAAGAATGCTGGTACTTGCTGGAGCTATTCTGGTATGAGCTTCCTCGAGAGCGAGGTACTCAAGAAGAGCGGAAAGGTTTATGATTTTGCAGAGATGTTCGTTGTTGAGAATACCTATATGGACCGTGCCGACAAATCTGTACGTATGCATGGTGATGTATCATTCTCTCAGGGTGGTTCGTTTGTCGATATCATGTATTGCCTCCGCAACTATGGCCTCGTACCTGATTGCGAGATGCCTGCAGGTGTTATGTATGGTGATTCCCTCTCAAACCACAAGGAGTTGAGTGCCATGACCGATCCACTCGTTCAGGCTGCTGCCAAGAGTACAAAACTTCAGTTCAGCCCTGATGGCGAGGCTCTGTGGAAGAAGGCCGTTCGTGCCGTTCACGAAATTTACCTAGGCAAATTGCCTGAGAAGTTCAAGTACGAGGGCAAGGAGTATACCCCAATGACTTTTGCCCAGAGCACAGGCTTGAACGCCGACGACTATGTAAGCATCACCAGTTTCACCCATCATCCATACTCTACTGGAGCCAACCTCGGCAAAGGTTTTGTAATCGAAGTACAGGACAACTGGCGTTGGGGCGAGAGCCTGAACCTCGAGTTGGCCGACATGATGCAGATCATCGACGATGCCATCAAGGCTGGTTACACTGTTCTTTGGGGTGGTGACGTAAGCGAAGATGGTTTCACCCGCGATGGCTTGGCTCTTTATCCAGACATGGATGCTCCAGATGCTCCAGGTGCAGATCAGGCTCGTTGGTTGAAGTTGGACCGTAAGGCTAAGGGTGCTGAGATCAGCAAGAAGCCATTGCCACAGAAGCAGGTTACAGCAGAAAGCCGTCAGCGTGGTTTCGATAACTTCGAAACTGGAGATGACCACGGCATGCACCTGTTCGGTACTGCCAAGGATCAACAGGGTAACAAGTACTACATGATCAAGAACTCTTGGGGCAAGACCGGCAAGTACAATGGTATCTGGTACATGACTCCTGAATTCTGCGCTGCCAAGACCATTAATTATGTAGTCAACAAGAATGCTATCAGCAAGGAGTTGAAGAAGAAGTACGGAATCAAGTAATTTTGAGAAAATTAAGTTATTAGTTAAAAGTTAATAGTTAGGTTTTTCGAAGTTAATAACTAATAACTCGTAACTAATAACTTGACAATTCATTTTTCATTGTGCATAACTTTGACAAGACCATCGCTGAACTGAGCGACATCTCGAACAGCGAATTACATCATTATGGCATCGAGGGGGTTCCATTCCCCTCGGTACAGGAACTCCGCGATATTGTGGAGATATGCCGTAGTGTCCTCTTTCCGGGATACTATGGCAAATCTGTACTCAACGGAGCACTCCAATATCACATTGGTGTCGGTGTAGAGCGACTCTACGAGAAACTGGTCAAGCAGATCATGGCTGGATTAGCCTTTACCAATGGCGAAGATTTCGTCGAACAGGAGGTAGTTCGCGATGCAGCCGTTCGCCGTGCCAAAAAGTTCGTAGAGCAACTGCCGGAGCTTCGTGAATTGTTGGCCACCGACGTTGTTGCCATGTATCGTAATGACCCGGCTGCCCATAACTTAGGAGAAGTGATTCTCTGTTATCCGGGCATGAGAGCCATCACGAACTACCGCATTGCCCATGCGCTGGATGTGATTGATTGTCCACTCATCCCCCGTATGATTACAGAGTTGGCACACAGCGAGACAGGCATCGACATCCACCCAAGTGCCACCATCGGACATTCCTTTGCCATCGATCATGGCACTGGCGTCGTGATTGGAGCCACAGCTATTCTTGGCCACAATGTCACCCTCTATCAGGGTGTTACTTTGGGTGCCAAGAACTTCCCTCAGGAGGAGGATGGATCGCTTGTCAAAGGCATTGCACGTCACCCTATTTTGGGCGACAATGTGGTGGTTTATGCCAATGCCACCATCCTGGGACGTATCACCATCGGCGAAGGATCGACCATCGGTGGCAACCTTTGGGTTACCCGCGATGTTCCTGCCAACACCAAGCTGTTCTACAAGCAGGATATGCCCCAACCCTTAACTAAATAAGAAGAGATAGATTAGATTATTATAACCCAAATATTTTATATGGATAAATTTCAGATTGTAGCCAAAACATTGGCTGGCCTCGAGGAAATCCTGGCCAAAGAGATTGAGACACTGGGAGGTGTCAACATCATCATCGGAACCCGCATGGTTAGTTTTGTGGGTGATAAGGAATTACTTTACAAAGCCAACCTTTGGCTTCGTACCGCACTCCGTGTACTGAAACCGGTCGAAAAATTCCAGGCAGGTGATCCTGACGAACTCTATAACTGCATCAAGGCTATTGACTGGTCTAAGTATGTAGCCGAGGGTCAGACCATCGCCATCGACAATACTATCTTCAGCGAGAACTTCCGCAATTCCCGCTACGCTATCTATCGCGCCAAGGATGCTATCTGCGACTGGTTCGTAGAGCACAACATGAAACGTCCGAAGGTAGCTGTAGCCAGCGCTGATGTTCAGTTGAATCTGCACATCGCAGATACCGCTGAGGCTCATGAGAATGGTGGTCGTAGCGATTGCCAGATTTCGTTGGATGCCAGCGGCGAACCACTTTACAAGCGTGGTTACAAAGAACAGCTGACCGATGCTCCTATCAGCGAGGTGTTGGCTGCAGGTATTCTGCTCAAGGCAGGTTGGGATGGTCAGCGTGACCTCTTTGACCCAATGTGTGGTTCGGGTACTTTCCTGATTGAGGCTGCTTTGATTGCGACCAACACTCCAGCCGGCCTGTATCGCAAGAACTTTGGTTTCCAGCGTTGGACCGTTGGCGACATGGCGTTCGACGAGGAGTTGTGGCAGAATCTTTATGACGACGACAGTCAGGAGCGTGAGTTCCAATTCCACATCTTCGGTGCCGATGTATCGAAAGTTGCCATTGAAGCAACCCGCGAGAATGTACGTGCTGCAGGTTTGTCAAAATACATCACCCTCGACGTTTGCGACTTCGAGGATACCAAACAAGCTCCACAGAGCGAATACACCCAGCAACTCAAAGCCGAAGGACAGGATGCTCCTGGTTTGATGGTGATTGCGAACCCTCCTTATGGCAAACGTCTCTTTACCGACGTTCCAACCTTCTATCGCATGGTTGGTTCAGTGTTGAAGAAGCAGTTCCAGGGTGCTGAAGCTTGGATTATCTCAAGCGAAGAAAAGGTAACTGTCAAAGACCCACGTACTGGACAGAAGGTTGAGGCTGAGCCATTCGACTATATCGGTCTCAAGCCATCGATCAAGATTGATCTCAACAACGGTGGTATTGACTGCCAGTTGCGTAAGTACGAACTCTTCAGCGGTAAGTTTGATGAGTTCCGTGCCGGCGGCAAGGCACTGGACAAGAAATCGGCAGACGAGAAAGAGGATTGTAAGTTCGAGCACCAGCACAAGAAGTTCGGTGATAAGAAACCTCGTCGCGATGGAGACAAGAAGCCTTTCGACAAGGATCGTAAGTTCAAGAAGGAGGAAGATCGCAAACCACGTCGCACCAAGGACAGTGGTACAGAGCGTGCTTACAAAGTAAACAAAGATGGATCTATCTCGGCTAAGTCAGCCGACGACAAGGAGAAGAAACCTTTCCGCAAGGATGGCGACAAGAAGCCATTCCGTAAAGAGGGCGATAAGAAACCATTTGCCAAAGGGGAACGTAAGTCTTTTGACAAAGACCATAAACCTTTTGACAAGGAGCGTAAGCCATTCAAGAAAGCAGAAGAGGGTGCTGAGAAGCCACACGCACCTCGCAAGCGTCGTGAATACGATCCAAACCGTCCGATGTTCTCTCCTGATTTCGACATGAGCAAACATGTACTTGATTTCAGCAACGACAAGAAATAATTGAAAGTTAGCAACTAGATTGTTAATCCTATCACACCATTTATGAATCTCAAACTTGCCTTTCTGGCTATGCTATTAGCATCAACAACTGTTGCCTCTGCAACCAACAACGAAAAATTGCTCTCGATGGCCCAACTCACATCCGGGTCACCGGATTTCCTGTATGCAAAATCGTTGTTGAATACCCGTTGGAACAAGGAGGGCAAGTTTGAGTACACTCTTCCCGAAGATGTCAAGGAGGCAAAAGCGATTGCCAAAGAGAAATCACCGACAGCAGAATTGGAGGAAATCTGGCGCAATCAGCTTCCAAAAGATGAAAAGGGAATCATGTATGGAGAATCTGTACATCGCAACGAATTCGGTATCGATAGAGGTTTGTTCTGGAGCAAGGACAACCGCAAACTTGCCTTCTACCGTATGGACGAGTCGATGGTACAGAGCTATCCATTGGTACAGACCGACGACCGTGAGGCAACCGTTCGTTGGCGTAAATACCCGATGGCAGGCATGACCAGCCATCAGGTTACAATAGGCATCTACGACAGCAAAAGCCGCAAGACCGTCTACCTTCAGACCAACGACAAGCCCAACCATGATTCTGACGACGAAGCATCACTCAACGATGCAGAGCATTATCTAACCTGCGTTTCTTGGCGTCCTGACGGCAAGCAGATCTTCGTGGCCGAGTTGAACCGCAAGCAGAACTACATGGAATTAAACGTGTATGATGTCGCTTCGGGCAACTATCTGGCAACTCTTTTCAGCGAAAAAGCAGATAAATATGTTGAGCCTGAGCATCCGCTTTATTTCCTGCCAGGCAGCAACGACCAATTCATCTGGCAAGATGAACGCGACGGATGGGATCACCTCTATCTATATAATATTACTGGGATCGATTTCAGCGCAACTAAACACGCCTATGAGTCAGCCAAGCCTCAGAAACTGTATCATACCTATAAGGGCATGAAGAGCAGACAACTGACCAAGGGTAAGTTCGAGGTAACGCAATTGTTTGGAGCTGATCCAGAGGCCAAAGCACTCTATTTTACCTCGACCGAAGCTGATCCTCGCGAAAATCATCTCTATAGCCTCAACCTGAAGCATGGAAAACCTGTCTGTATCACTCCAGAACAGGGCAACCATCGTATCAAGATCAATGAAGACTTTACTGAGGTATATGATTCGTACAATAATGTCTTCACCCCACGCGTCTGCCAACTTATCACTTTGCAGGACATGAAACGCAAGGTGCTCTACATTGCTCCTAATCCTTTCGAGAACTATCGTCGTCCACAGGTGGAATTCGGCACCATTAAGTCAGCTGATGGAGAGACTGATCTCTATTATCGACTGACCAAACCTTTGGATTACGACAAAAACCAAGACAAGAAATATCCTGCCATCATCTATGTCTACAATGGTCCACATGCCCAATTGGTGACTGAAGGTCTTGACCACAACCTACCAGGCTGGGATTGTTACATGGCTCTTCGAGGATATGCTGTTCTAACCGTCGATGGACGTGGCTCAGCACACCGTGGATTAGCCTTTGAACAGGCTATCTGGCACAATTTGGGCGAGGCTGAAGCAGCCGATCAATTAAAGGGTGTCGAACTGCTCAGATCTCTGCCGTATATCGATACTGAACGTATCGGTGTTTATGGTTGGAGCTATGGTGGCTTTATGACTACCTACCTCAAACTGAACTATCCAGACATCTTCAAGGTAGGTGTTTGCGGTGGACCAGTACTCGATTGGAGCCGATACGAGGTAATGTATGGCGAACGCTACATGGGTACTCCTGAAGACAACCCTAAAGGCTACGAAAAGAACTGCCTCATCAAACAGGCTGGTAAACTGAAAGGAAAATTGCTGATTATACACGATGATCAGGATGACACTGTTGTCCCACAGATGTCCATTCAATTCCTAAAGAATTCAGTTGAAGCTGGCACCTATCCGGATTTCATGCTCTACGCCAACCATCCGCACAATGTGCGCGGCAAGGACCGTGTTCATCTGCTGACGAGGATTGCCCAATACTTCTTCGACAATCTATAATCAATATACACCGCTAATACGATGAAACACCTGATTAATTTATTCATATTGCTCCTCTTCTCGGCCTGTTATGATCCGATTGACGAAGTAGAGAGCGAAAAGGGAAACAAAGAGAATGCTGGAAGCCTCTGCAATCTGCAGATTTCGGTCTTCTCTTCCTCTTACATTTCCTATCCGGTTAATCTGTTGATCTTTGACCGTGATGGCAACCGAATCAAAGATTGTACTTTGACCTACGACATGCCATCCATGCCAATCTCATTGACGTGGGGCAGTTACCGCATTGTAGCCTTATCAGGAACCTCCTATTACAATCTTCCCAATGCATTCTCTTTAGATTCTCAGATTTCGCTCTCCAAGAGTTCTCTCCCGGCTCAGGCACTCTATATGGGAGAGGCAGATGTTACTTTAGCCTCTGAAACGGCACGTACGTATCTCCAACTGTTGCCGCAAACGGCCGAAATATCTATCGCTAGCAAAAACCTTGCGTCCAGTACCAAGCAAGTCAATGTCCAGTTGAGTTCCCTCTATACAAAAGTCAACCTTCAGGCAAGCTACGAAGAACCAAAGGCTTTCTCTGTTGCTTGCGAAAGACAGAATAACACCTGGCAGGCAGGTCCCTTTCATCTCTTTCCGGGTCAAGGTACCAATACGATTGTCAGTATGGAAGTTATACGTACAGATTCCACTCTAAATTATGGTTATATTCTACCCTATCCTATCAAAGCAGGTTATAAATATGAACTGAAGCCCTCAACATCGGGGCTTTTGGCCAATGATGTCTTGATTGACCCAAGCGTATCGCATGGAACTTCCAAAGAGGACACGATTTTCCTCGCTTCACTGCCGAGCGTACCCGGTATATGGGACGGCCATATTGTCGCCTATCAAGAGAAAGGTGAAGATAATGAAGCTGATTTCTGGTTATTGAGCATCAACGAGTGGGAATCTATCCACTCTGCCAATTCTGTTGATTATGGAACAGAGGCCTCAGACATTGCCTCTGCCTATCAGGAGGGAGGCACATTGTCCGGAAGAATCAGTCAGTGGCATATTCCAACCAAAGAGGAGGCGTATGCCCTAAGAAGTCTCTACGCGGGCAATCGTGCATCGACCTTAAACAATATACTATCGAACTATAATCTGCCCATATTGAGCCTTACAGACGCCGATGGAGACAATCTGCGTTATCTATGTAACGACGCTTTTCATACATTCAGTCTCTCTTCTTCCTCTGCAAGCATAACAAAAGGTGGCACCAAGGCCACCTACAGCTTACGTTTATTAAAGAAGATACACGTCAAAGAAAAGAATGAGATCTATTAAATAGAATCAATCGGAAGAGTAAAAAGCGAGTCGTTGACATACACTTTAGCAGCCTCTCCGATGGTAAATCCAGCCTCTTCGGTATTGATGGTATCGCGACCTGGATAGAGATTCCATGTTCCTTTCACCAGTTTAACCTCTGCACCCGAGGTGTGGATGGCATCGCCATATTTGGATCTGAGCGTAGCTGTGATTGCATAATTGCATATCAAACCTCCACGTGCATAAAGTGCATGTGTATAAATGGAATCACCCAAGTCGGCATCGAAACGAGGATACGCCACATTGGTGATGTCCAACGAACCTGTACCGTCCAGATATAGTTGTCCGCTGGTAAATAGGCATCCATCGGACTCCTGAATGAAACCATCCTTATACTGGGTCTCATAGAGCAAATCCGAAAGATAATTCCTGCTATTCTTTGGAACAACAAGATAACAGATATGCTCATCAGATTGAATCTCGATGGCAGGACCCTCAATGGAATGAAGCGAAAGACCATTCAGATATAGAGCAAAGTCATGTTCCATAGTGATTTTCAACTGGCCATTCAGTGGTTTGAGAGAATCACCGACAGCATTGCCATAAACCACCAACGCAAGACTGTCGTCATTGGAGGTAATCGAAAGTCTTACCCCCTCTTTTTGCGCATTTACCAGATCAGCATTCGGTCCCCAGATTCGAACATCGCCGTCACGATATTCCACATAGACAGCATGCACATAAGATGATACCAACGAGTTGAGTGGCAAAAACTTTGTACCCAACACGTCGGTATTGTAATCGTCACATCCTGGCACTGCCAACAGCGCCAGGATGCTTACGAGTAGGATTGTTATTTTTGTTCGAAAGGTAGTTTGCAACATGCGCAAATCCTTCTATCAACCAATCAGGTTCTTACCAGTCATCTCCTTAGGCTGAGCAATGCCCATGATGCTAAGGATAGTTGGAGCAACGTCACAGAGCTGACCCTCAGCGACCTTGGCAGCCTTGTTCTCAGTGATGTAGACACATGGAACTGGGTTCAATGAGTGAGCAGTGTTTGGAGTGCCGTCTGGGTTAATGCAGTAGTCAGCATTGCCGTGATCAGCGATGATGATTACCTCATAGCCATTCTCCTTAGCAGCCTCACATACGTCGTGACAGCAAATATCGATGGTCTCAACAGCCTTCTGGATAGCTGGATAGATACCGGTGTGACCTACCATATCGCCATTAGCAAAGTTACAAGCGATGAAGTCGAACTCCTGAGTCTTGATGGCATCAACGAGTTTGTCCTTAACGATGAGTGCGCTCATTTCTGGCTGGAGATCATAGGTAGCAACCTTTGGTGAAGGTACAAGGATACGATTCTCGCCCTCGTACTCAGACTCACGACCACCATTGAAGAAGAAGGTTACGTGTGCATACTTCTCAGTCTCAGCGATACGGAGCTGCTTCTTGCCAGCGTTGCTTACGATCTCACCGAGGGTCATCTCTACGTTCTCCTTAGGGAAAAGGATGTGGAGACCCTGGAACTTAGCATCGTATGGAGTCATGGTGCAGAAGTAGAGAGGCATGGTCTTCATACCCTCAGCAGGCATATCCTCCTGAGTGAGGACAGCGGTAATCTCCTTAGCACGGTCGTTGCGGTAGTTGAAGAAGATAACGGTATCGTTAGGCTGGATAGTACCAACAGCCTTGCCATCCTTAGCCAATACAGCTGGCTCAACGAACTCGTCAGTTACACCAGCTGCATAGCTGTCCTCCATAGCCTGTACAGGACAAGCATACTGAGCACCGACACCAGCGGTCAACTGATCATAAGCCTTCTTGATACGGTCCCAACGCTTATCGCGGTCCATAGCATAGAAACGACCAGTGATAGAGGCGATCTCGCCACAGCCAACCTCCTTGCAATGGTTAGCAACGGTCTCGATGAAGCCCTTGCCTGAACGTGGATCGGTATCACGACCATCCATGAAGCAGTGCAGGAAGGTACGACCCTCCAAGCCATTCTCCTTAGCGAGGTCAATAAGCTTCAAGAGGTGAGCCAATGATGAGTGAACACCACCTGTTGAGGTGAGACCCATGAAGTGGATATTGCCACCCTTCTTAGCATTCGCGAAAGCAGCAGCAACCTCTGGATTCTTAGCAATTGATCCATCCTCGCAAGCCATATTGATCTTAACGAGATCCTGATATACGATACGGCCACCACCAATGTTCATGTGACCTACCTCAGAGTTACCCATCTGACCTGCAGGAAGACCTACATTGAGGCCATCGGTACGGAGCTTTGAGTGAGGATAATTAGCGATGAGTGAATCCCAATATGGGGTTGGAGTACTTGCAATTGCATCGGACTTTGAACCGTCGCCACATCCCCAACCATCGAGGATGAGCAGAAGAGCTTTCTTAGACATAACTGATTATTATTTTATGATTTGAATTAATTAATATCTTGTCTTAATTGCGCGCAAAGTTACACTATTTATATTACATACACAAGTTTTGCAGGACTTTTCGGTCGGGCATGGAGACTTGTAAGCATATTGCACAAAAAAATGTCAACTTGGCTTGCCGTTTCTACACGAAAGAATTCTTTTTGTGCAAACACATAGTGAATATATGGTTCGCATGGTTGAAGGTATGACCAAAAACTTTATCTTTGCAACGTATAACTCTTCAGGGCAGGGTGTAATTCCCGATCGGCGGTACAGTCCGCTAGGCCTTCTGGCCATGAACCGGTGCAACTCCGGTACCGACAGTAAAGTCTGGATGGAAGAACGGTTTAATATGATAAATAGTAAAGATACAGAATTCTTGCGTCAGGCCATGACGTTGGCTCAATGTGGTGAAGGAGCAGTCAATCCGAACCCATTGGTCGGTGCTCTCATTGTGCGTGATGGTAGCGTGGTAGCTCAAGGTTATCATGCACGCTATGGTGACCTGCATGCCGAACGTAATGCCTTCCGTGATGCCGATACCCGTGGCGTGGATTGTGCAGGTGCAACGATGTATGTCACACTCGAACCTTGTTGTCACCACGGCAAACAACCGCCATGCACCGAAGCCATCATCGAACATAAGATTGCTCGCGTAGTGGTAGGATTACTCGATCCGAATCCATTGGTGGCTGGCCATGGTATCGAAATACTGCTTGAGGCAGGTATCGAAGTCGAGGTTATTGATCAGACATCGGAATTGGCACAGGAGATGAAGTTCCAGAACCGGGTATTCTTGCGATTCATCACAACCAAAAGACCTTGGATTGTTGCGAAATACGCGATGACACTTGACGGAAAGATCTGTACCTATACAAGAGATAGCCAATGGATCAGCGGATCCTCATCCCGTCAATATGTCCACAAGCTCCGTAAGGTTCATACAGCTATTCTTTGTGGCATAGGAACGGTTTTGGCCGATGATCCGATGCTCAATACCCGCATTCCGGACGAACCCTCAGCTCGTAATCCAATCCGAATCGTTATGGATCGACACCTGCGCATCCCTCTCGATTGCCAGCTGGTCAAGACAGCCCAACAGATCACTACCATTGTCGTATGCAACAAGGAGGTTCCCGAAAAGACTCAGCAGCTGAAAGATGCCGGGGTACAAATCTGGGCCTGCACCTCATTGGACGAGATGCTGCAGCGAGCAGGCGAGGCCAAGATCGATAGTATTCTCATCGAGGGTGGCGGTACCATCAATGAGGCTTTTCTCCACGAAGGACTCATTGACGAAATCTATGCCTTTATTGCTCCGAAGTTAGTGGGCGGAGTCGATGCCAAAACACCTGTTGAAGGACAGGGCTTTGCTCAGCTCAAAGATGCTCTCCAGCTGCACACCATCAGCGTAGAGCAAATTGGCGAGGATATATTAATTCATTGTATAAAAAAATAACTAAATAATTCTCCCCATCACGGGGGAGGTGCCCCAAGGGCAGAGAGAGTCTTTTATGTTTACAGGTATAGTTGAAGAAGTAGGACACGTTAAATCCTTGCATCGAGGCGCCAAGAGCTTCACGCTCGAAGTAGATGCCAAATTGGTCATGGAGGGTACCCAAGTGGGTGACAGTATTGCGACCAATGGCGTCTGCCTAACTGTCACAAGTCTGACAGGCCATGGCTTCACGGCCGACGTGATGCCTGAAACCGTACAACGCACAGCCCTTGGAGAACTGAAAGCAGGCAGTCCAGTCAACCTCGAACGAGCCTTGTCCCTGCAAACCCGTCTCGGTGGACATATCGTTTCGGGCCATATCGATGGAACAGGCCGAATCTCAGACCGCCGACAAGACGATACAGCCCTTTGGCTCACAATCGAATGTGAAAGTTGCTTGTTGCGATACATCATCGAGAAAGGCAGCATTACAATTCAGGGTGTCTCGCTGACTGTAGCCCGCGTTGACGATCGCTCATTTGCGGTCTCGCTTATTCCTCATACGCAAGCAGCTACAACCTTGCATCAGGCCCGTGTGGGCGATCTGGTCAATCTTGAAAACGATATCCTTGCCAAATATGTCGAGAAACTGTTGGGAGTAACTCCCTCCAGCAAGCCTGACATCATGCAGAAATTAGCACAAAACGGATTTATTTAAATATGAACAAATTTAACACTATCGAAGAGGCAATTGCTGCCATCAAGGCTGGCCAGTGTATTCTGGTTGTCGATGATCCAGATCGCGAGAACGAAGGCGACCTGATCTGTGCGGCCGAATTTGCCACAACGGAAAATGTCAACCTCATGGCATCGGAGGCAAAAGGACTTATCTGCATGCCTATGAGTCGTCAGATCTGTGAGCAGTTGAATCTGCCACAAATGTGCGCCAACAATGGGGATAATCACCTCACAGCTTTCACAATCAGTATTGATCACATATCGACCTCGACCGGTATTTCGGCCGTTGAACGAGGCATCACAGCCCGTGCTACCGTAGCCGATGGCATTAAACCTGACGATTTTCGACGTCCTGGCCACATGTTCCCATTGCAAGCACGCGAAGGTGGCGTATTGGTTCGCACAGGTCACACCGAAGCAACTGTCGACATGTGCCGTCTGGCAGGACTGAAGGAGTGTGGACTTTGTTGCGAAATCATGCGTGAGGATGGTACTATGATGCGTACCACCGAATTGCTCGATTTTGCCGAGAAACATAACCTTGTCAAGATCACGATTGCAGACCTCGTCGCTTACCGCCGCAACACCGAGAAACTGGTTAAACAGGTATCTGTTGCCGAACTTCCTACCAAATATGGCACCTTCAAGGCCTATGGTTATGTCAACGAAGTAACTGGTGAACATCATGTGGCTTTGGTCAAGGGCGATGTTACCACCCCTGAGCCGGTTCTCTGCCGTGTTCACTCGGAATGTCTGACTGGCGATGCCTTTGGCAGCTTGCGTTGCGACTGTGGCGAACAGCTAGCAGAGGCTTTGCGTCGTATTGAACAGCGTGGCCGTGGTGTACTGCTCTATCTGCGTCAGGAGGGCCGTGGCATCGGCTTGATCAACAAGTTGCGTGCATATGCATTGCAGGATCAGGGCATGGATACTGTCGAAGCAAACCTGGCTCTCGGCTTTGCTGCTGACCTGCGCGAGTATGGCACAGGTGCTTCAATCCTTGCAGATCTTGGTATTCACGACCTGATTCTGATGACCAACAATCCTGCCAAGATCGATGGCTTGGGTGGCTTTGGAATCAAGATTGTAGATCGCGAACCTATCGAGATGACCTGCAACGAGAAGGATGAGTTCTATATGTATACCAAGTACGCCAAAATGGGTCACTTGCTACATCTGAAAGATATTAAGAACCAAAATCTCAAGTAATAAATAATTAACAAATATGAAGAAAATTGAAGGAAACCTGACCGCCGAAGGTCAGAAGATCGGTATCGTTGCTTCTCGTTTTAATGACTTTATCGTTGACCGCCTCATTGGTGGTGCCGAGGATTGTTTCGTTCGCCATGGTGGCAAGACTGAAAACCTCACTCTCGCTTACGTTCCAGGCGCATTCGAGATTCCATTGGTAGCTCAGCAGATGGCAGAATCTGGCAAATATGATGCTGTTGTATGTCTTGGTGCAGTTATCCGTGGTGCTACTCCACACTTCGACATGGTAGCTAACGAGTCGGCTAAAGGCATTGCTACTGCCAGCATGAAATCAGGCCGTCCTGTCCTGAATGGCATCCTTACTACCGACAGCATTGAACAGGCTATCGAGCGTGCAGGTACCAAAGCCGGCAACAAGGGCGCTGACGCCATGATCTCTGCAATCGAGATGGTCAACTTGATGAAGGGCCTTTAAGAGATTAATAGGTTAAAAGTTTAAGGGGTTAAAGTCAGTATTAGCGTTTTAGCTATGGATATCTCCGGAGTAATTGTGCACGGCAAGCAGTTGGGACGTCAATTAGGATATCCCACTGCGAACTTATGCATTGATCAGTTATTGGGGCAATTACCTGCTGCAGGGGTTTACGCTGCGTGGGCTACATTGCCCGATGGTCAGCAATTTCCGGCCATGGTCAATGTTGGTTACCGTCCAACGGTCGATACTTCCCGACACGAACTTTCGGTCGAGGCACATTTGGCTGGATTCAACGGGGACCTTTACGGACAGATGCTGTCGCTCAAGATCGTGGATCGAATCCGCGATGAGCGACGCATGGAATCTCTCGATCAGCTACGCTCCCAACTTACCCTTGATTTACAATCTGTCATCAACCGACTTAATCAACAATAGTATGAAGAAACTGACAATGCTCGAGATGGGCAGAATCTCAACAGAGGAATTCAAGCAGGCTGAGAAGATGCCTTTGATCATTGTACTGGATAATATACGTTCTCTGAATAACATCGGTTCAGTATTCCGTACAAGCGATGCTTTCCGTGTGGAGAGCATCTATTTGTGCGGTATCTCGGCTACTCCTCCATCCATGGAGATTCACAAGACCGCTCTCGGCGCTGAAGATTCTGTCGATTGGCGTTATTTCGAGGATACACACGAAGCTGTACGCGAACTCCAATCCAAAGGATATAAGGTGATGGCTATCGAACAATGCCAAGGCAGTACCATGCTGAATACATTTGAGCCATGGAACACCGAATCACAGCCTCTCGGTTATGCCGTAGTAATGGGCAACGAAGTGAAAGGCGTCCAGCAAACCGTAGTTGATATGTGCGATGGTTGCCTCGAAATCCCACAGTTCGGCACCAAACACTCATTGAACGTCAGTGTCACCACCGGTTTGGTTATTTGGGAATTCTTTAAA
Organism: Bacteroidales bacterium; assembly: GCA_045627865.1. Classification (GTDB taxonomy): domain Bacteria; phylum Bacteroidota; class Bacteroidia; order Bacteroidales; family UBA3663; genus Liminaster. Next base: position 7,379 of record JAZQOK010000003.1, on the reverse strand, counting down.
TCGTTCTCGCAAAAAGGCTGTTTCTAAATCATTATTAATAATACTTTGCGCGGCCACCTTTGTGTCCTCTGCGACCTTTGCGTGACTGCCTATAAAAATATATAAAAATGACAAAAGCGTCGGATCCGAAAGACACGCCACTATTAAAGCAATATTTCGAACTGAAGCAGAAGTACCACGATGCAGTGATCCTGTATCGTGTAGGTGATTTTTACGAAACCTTCTGCGAGGATGCACAAACCGCACACGATATATTAGGAATCACATTGACAGCCAGAGCAGGCAGTCCATTGGCAGGTTTCCCGTACCATGCACTGGACACCTATTTGCCTAAACTGGTACGTGCAGGCAAACGTGTGGCAATCTGCGAACAACTTGAGGACCCGAAATTGACCAAGAAACTGGTTAAGCGTGGAGTGACCGAACTGATCACCCCAGGTTTGGCTACCGGTGACAATGTACTGAATGCCCGCGAGAACAACTTCCTGGCTGCTGTAACCTTTGGTAGTATTACAAAGGTAGAGGGTTCAAAAGGTTCCAAGGCCTCGCAGATGGTCGGTCTGGCCCTACTCGACCTCTCAACCGGTGAGTTCCTGGCCGCCGAAGGAACCTACGACTATATCGACAAACTGATTGGCAATTATGCACCGAAAGAGATGCTCTTCCTGAAGGGTATGAAACCTACCTACCAGGAGCATTTCACCACCAATCCATATTGCTACGAACTGGATGACTATTACTTCAGCTACGACAATGCCCGCCGTGGATTGATGGACATGTTCCATACCCAGAACCTGAAGGGCTTTGGTATCGACGAAATGTATCTGGCTATATCTTCAGCAGGTGCCATCCTCCGCTATCTGGATGCTACCCAGCACAAGAATATTGGCCATATCACTTCGATTCGTCGCATCGACAATGAAGCCTATATGCGTCTCGATAAGTTCACGGTACGAAGTCTGGAACTGGTTTATCCGATGAACGAAGGTGGACGTTCCCTGCTGAATGTCATCGACGATACCGTTACCCCTATGGGTGGACGTTTGATGCATCGCTGGATACTCTTTCCACTGATTCACGCTGAGAGCATCCGTGAACGTCTGAATGTGGTAGAATACTTCTTCCGCGACCCAGAGCTAGCTGACACCATCAGTGAAGGACTGAAACGCCTCGGAGACATGGAACGTATTGTGGCTAAAGTTGCCGTAGGACGTGTTTCCCCACGCGAAATAGTTCAGCTCCGCATCGCTCTTGAATCACTCAAGGAGATCAAACAGGCTTGTCAGCAGGCTGATCTGCCACAGTTACAGAACATCAGCGACCAGATCAATACCTGCGAACGTATCGCAGAACGTATCTATCGTGAAATAGAGCCAGAGCCACCAGTCATGATCGGCAAGGGCAATGTGATCCGAGCCAATGTCAATGCCGAACTCGATGAATTGCGACAGATTGCCTACTCTGGCAAGGATTATCTGCTGGCTCTGCAGCAAAGACTTTCCGAGGAATATGATATTCCTTCGCTCAAAGTGGCCTTTAATAGCGTATTCGGTTATTACATCGAGGTCCGCAACACCCACAAGGAGAAGGTTCCTGCCGAATGGATCCGCAAACAGACACTGGTTGGTGCAGAACGCTACATCACTCAGGAACTGAAGGAATATGAAGAGAAGATCCTCACGGCCGAAGACCGTATTCTGTCGCTCGAAAGCCAGCTTTATCAGGATCTGCTCAAGGCCTTGGAGGAATATATTCCAATCATCCAGATCGATGCACAGCTCATGGCTCGTCTCGACTGTCTGCTCTCTTTCAGTCACATAGCAGCCCGCTATCATTATGTCCGCCCGGATGTAGATGACAGCCTCGTAATCGACATCCGTCAGGGACGTCACCCTGTCATTGAACGTCAGATGCCTGTCGGCGAAGAATATGTTCCGAACGATGTATTGATTAACAGCAACCCCCTCCCAACCTCCCCGAGGGGAGGAGATGGAAAGACAGTTTCAATCTCTCAATCCCCCTCCCTCGGGAGGGATGGGGAGGGGTCTCCTCAGATCATGATGATTACCGGTCCGAACATGGCTGGTAAGTCAGCTTTGTTGCGCCAGACAGCCTTGATCACCCTGATGGCACACATCGGCTGTTTCGTACCTGCCGATGCCGCTCATATCGGCATTGTAGATAAGATCTTCACCCGCGTGGGAGCATCGGATAATATCTCGCTCGGTGAATCCACTTTCATGGTCGAGATGACTGAAGCGTCGAACATCCTGAATAACCTATCTCCGCGCTCGCTGGTGCTCTTTGACGAGCTGGGACGAGGTACGAGTACCTACGATGGCATTTCGATCGCATGGAGTATCGTAGAATACGTCCATGAACGAGCAGAGGGTCATCCGAAGATGCTGTTTGCAACCCATTATCACGAATTGAACGAAATGGAGAAGTCCTTCTCCCGCATCAAGAACTTCAACGTGAGCGTACGCGAGGAGAATGGCAAGGTACTCTTCCTCCGCAAACTGAAACCGGGCGGCAGCGAACACAGTTTCGGTATCCACGTTGCCAAGCTGGCAGGTATGAACCCAGAAGTGGTGAAACGTGCCGACGAAGTACTGAAACAACTGGAAGCCCCATCGAACTCCCCACAAGTGGGAGAGTCAGGTCCACATACAGGCAAACTGGATGTGCCGGTCGAAAAGATTTCAGTCTCGGGAGCTCCTGCCGGTTATCAGTTCCAGATCTTCGAACTCGATGATCCAGTTCTCAGCCAGATACGCGATGAAATCAAGGGACTTGATCCGAACAACATGACACCAATGGAGGCTCTCAACAAACTGGCCGAAATCAAACGCATCTGCGGAATATAATAAATGTTTTGAATTATTTTCTTTCCTTCGGTGTGTGTCCAGTAATCTTCTTGAAGTTGCGGAAGAAAGACTTGTCGGAGGTATAGCCTGCCTGTGTGGAAACCTCGATAATAGGGAGATCTGAATGAAGTTTCATCAGTTCGATGGCATACTGGATGCGTTTCTGGTTTATATAGTCAGAAAAAGAGATTCCCATATAGTCATTGATGGCCTGCGAGACATAGTATCTATTAGTGCAGAGTTCGCGTGCAAGGTCTGAGACCTTGAGGTCTGGCTGAAGGAAGAGCTTTTGATGAGTGACAATCTCCTCTATCCTATTGGCCAGATCTGTATGGACACTGGATGGGATGGATTCCTCCTGGATCTCTGGCTGAGAGGATGAAGCATCCTCCTGTTCGATTACCTCTATGATATTCTCCTGATGCACACCAAAGAATCCCAGACTAAATAGTAAAGACGAGAATAGGACGGAAGGGATAATAACCAGCGACGAATCAGCGAACATATCGCGACCGATGACATTGAAGATAGTGGAGATTAGCGAACAAGCTGTAAACAGATACATAAACCATTGGACAAGGACCAGGTCCTTGCCCTCTGTGTCTGTGTAATAGGAAGCAAGCATCCTTTGATAACTTCGGATACTACGAGTGCCCGCTATCATCACATAAATGACCTCTATGGCAAAGATGACCTTAGCTATCAGACGCACATATCCCATCAACAGCGATAGGTCGGTGGCATTAAAATAGTCTTCATGATAGGAGACACGCTGTATATAATCCTGACACTCCGTTGGACTCATCAGAAGATATATCACGCTGACCGCTATACCTACAACAAAAGCAGGCACCAACAGAAAGAAGGCGCGATAGACTCTGCGTAACGGACTAGTGAGACTCAGAATGAAAAGGTAAAACAATGGGTAAACAGCGAGATTGGCAAAGGCATAGATGGAGTCATAGATAGGCATCACATCTGTCAAGTGAGTGAGAAATACAAAGTGCCCTATATATAACCAAGTGGTAACAAACATGAACACCAGAATCATCACCCGACTGCGAGAACGGGAGAGGAACAGGTGAACAATGGCATTCAATGTCCAGAAAGCACATACTAATGCCGGCAGAGCCGAGAAGATTATCTTGTCCAAACCAAAAACAGATTGATAATTGTTCAATCAATATTATTATAGCGCAAAGATATATCAAATTTATGAATTTTCTCGCTTATGGACATCATAATATGTATTTATTGTTGAATTTAGCCCCTTTTTTGATATAATACGTGTCTATAAATGTCAATACTCATTATTATCGAGAGGTTGAATTAATTGAATAGGAATCAAATATTTGCTATATTGAGAGTGAAAATATTTCTGTTATGAGACAATTATTATCGAATATATGTATATATTTGCACCCGAAAAAGCAAACTTAATAGTAAAACCTAAATGATTATGAAAAAACTCTACACTCTGATGCTACTTGGCATCTTCGGTCTTCCTTCCGCTTTTGGACAACACAAACCTACTCCAATCGAACCAGGCTGTAAAGGGCAATTGCCAGCAGTCGTTGCTCCAGCTAAGGGAGACGGCAGTTTCCTTCCTATCCTCTACATGCAGCGTATCTACACCTATTATTTCACATACGGTGGCGATAATATCTATGAACCAAGCATCGATTGCTACTTCACCGAAGCTAAGGAATTCGGTGGAGAATACTACGAACTGGAGTTCCTCAAAAAAGATAATTGGGTCAACACATACTACGAAGGTGACAATGTAACCAAACTAACAGGTTACAACTTCGGAGTTAGGATGCACTCGGATGTAACAGCTTACCGCCTCAAGTTAGTAGGTGGTCCAAAAGATGGTATGTACTCTAATGTCATCGAAGCACGTTTCCCTTCTGTTATGACCTCAGGTGACATGGGAGAGTCTCAACCTTCGTGCAATAATCGCGTAGGGTTCGAAGAAGATGCCCCTTATATTAGAAATGTTAAAGTCAATGGCAAGGCTTTTGCAGACTTTGAACAGTATCTCCACTATAACTGGTATCGACGCAACCCTAATACATACGAGATGACCCCTATTGAGGGAGCTCATAGTAAGAACTATACCTTTACCCTCGAGGATGTCGGCTATGACGTGGTAGGTGAAATCTGTGGAGACCGTGAACACATCGACTTCTCTAGGCGCAAGGAGATCAAGAACATCTGTATTCCGCTGTTCTGTTCAACCGAATATGCGCGTCAGGATGGCGTCATCCTTAATACTGACTACATCCTCCCTGATCCAAACGTCCTGTCAATCGGCAACTATGACTATAATGACGGCACTCAGCAATGGAAGGAATATGAAATCAAGAGTGTCACCGAAAGAAAACCTGGTCAGTATGTGATCAAGGCCGATACTGAAGACTTCTACTTCATCTCCGCTAAGGGTTACGTTACCCCTTACTTTGGATATGAGATGAACTTTGGAGAGGAGACGGAGATCATGGTACGCGAAGCCATGGTTAATCTGTACGAGGACTATGGTACCATCGTCGTTAAGCACAATGATGACCTTGCTTCTGCTACAATCGACGTGATGCATTACAATATTGATGGAGAGATTGTAGTGGATACAACCTTCACCTCTGGCGAGAAGGAGCATGTCATCAATGCTATTCCAGGTCAATACTTCATCCGCGCTCATGCTACAGACAATACTGTAGCTACCTACTATCCATCTGCTACACGTTGGGACGATGCTGTGGCCCTCGATCTTCCTTGCCGCAACGAAAGCACCGGTTGGAATGACTCTCTCTTTGTCCTGACTCTTCTGGATAAGCCTGCTCCTATGGAGGGCATTGGCGTGATAGAGGGCAAACTCATCAAATTACAGTCTGAAGGAAATGCTTCTATGCATCGTGTCATGAGTCATGCTGCCGCAGAGAATATGGACCTCAATGTCCTTCTGTATGATAAGGCTGGCAAGCTCATAGCTACCACTACAGTTGCTGCTGATGGCGTATATCGATTTGACCATGTTCCATTCGGTTCCTATGTGGTCGTAGCTGATGTAGCTGGTTATAGTGTAGTAGAACCTGCCAATGTAACTCTCACGGCAGAGCAACCTATTGTCACTAATGTAGATTATTCGATGACTGATGATGGTAAGATAGTGAATGCTAATGCTACGGGTATTCAGTACATCTCTACCTCTGTCTCAGATATTCCTGCCTTCGATCTGATGGGCAGACGTATCAGTGGCAAAACTCAGGGTATCCTGATTATCAAGGGCCGTAAAGCAATCTATTAAATTAGTATTTTGAGGTGCTAAAAGGGGAGTTAAAATGGTTATCATTTTAACTCCCCTTAAACTTCCTCTTTTCTTCATTTCTACTCCCCTTTATAATTTACCTTTAATCCCAAGGTATCTACGACGAGCGGAAGGTTGATATTGCCCTCAGCATTAGGCGAAATAGAGCCATCCATAATTCCACGACAGATGGTAGTCAGATGATGGATTCTCTCAGGAGTCTCTATATTGTCTCCAGAATTGTGTCCCGGATAGAGGAATCGGATATCATTCTGCTGCCTGATACTGTCCATCAGGAGGCAACTGCCCAATTCGGTCTGAATATCGGTAAAGACAAGCAGATTGGTAGAGCCGAACGCATCACTACTAAAGCCATAATGAGCCTCTCTGTCAATGAAGGTAGTTGAACCCAATGTATGGCCAGGAGTGAAGATAACCTCAATCTGACGACCTCCTAAATCAAAGATCTGACCATTGGTCAAATAACGTTTCTCCCCCTTGAATGAGGCAGGAAGCATCTCTGCGTCAGCCGAATGAATCCAGATGGTATCCCACTCGCTTATAGAACCGATATGATCGGTATGACCATGGGAGATGACGAGTGACACGGGTTTCTTAACAATCTCTTCGACAATCTTACGCAATCCCTTAATATTTGTACCTGCGTCAATAAGGATGGCAGAGGTCTCTCCCTCTATAAGATAAATGGATTCATTATATACCAAATGTCCATAACCATGCCAAGTATGTGCATCAAGTTGCTGTATTTCTACTTCATCGCTCGGAAAGAACAGAGTGGGATTGTACACATAGAATCCAAAAACTGCCAACACAAGGATTAAAAGGCTTAAAATGACCAATAAGATTTTTTTCATATTGATTCACTAATGTCCCGTAAATGTTTTCAAAACGCTCTTTGAAATTATTGAATAAAAGGCTTTTATGAGCTAATTTTCGATGAAACGGATTTGAATTCGTATCTCCTTAATGGATAAGACTCAGCTTCAAGATCTATTTGAAAAGACTTAATTCAATAACATAAAAGAATAGATTTCCTTATTTCGGTGATTATAGCGGTATAAATGTGCCACTTGTATCGGTTTGAAATGTGCCAGCAAAAACACTTTCAAATGTGCCACCTGTAACTATTTCAAATGTGCCACCCGATTGAGCTGTTTTTCGAGGGCGAATATAGTGACTATTTT
>JAZQOK010000002.1:0-200450 GCA_045627865.1 Bacteroidales bacterium | reverse complement strand
TGAACACAAATTAAACCGAGTTATTTTTTTGATATAATTCGTGAGAATTTGATGGACATTTATGTTCTAATACAAAAATTATCACAATGGTTCACGAATTATTGCTAAATTATTGAATCCGAAAACTTCGGGAGCAGCGCGGCACAAGTTTTGCTCATTCCGAAAACTTCGGAAGCAACGCGACGCAAGTTTTGTTCGTTCCGAAAACTTCGGGAGCAACGCGACACAAGTTTTGCTCGTTCCGAAAACTTCGGGAGCAACGCGACACAAGTTTTGCTCGTTCCGAAAACTTCGGGAGCAGCGCGACGCAAGTTTTGCTCGTTCCGAAAACTTCGGAAGCAACGCGACGCAAGTTTTGTTCGTTCCGAAAACTTCGGGAGCAGCGCGACGCAAGTTTTGCTCGTTCCGAAAACTTCGGAAGCAACGAAACAGAGCAATGAAACAAAAAAGCCCGAAACATTTGGTTGATTTGAAAAAAACATGTATCTTTGCACCACATTTTTCACCAACCCGACATGGATATGCACGACAATATTACCGACATAGAGCAGCATCTAACCGAGCATGGGGTCCGTCCCACTGCCGTTCGCATTCTTGTACTGAAGACCATCCTTCAGCACATGCACAACGCGTTTTCGCTGCAGGACGTTACCGAAATCTTAACACATGCTGACAGCTCCTCGATCTATCGAGCTCTTATGCTCTTTGCCGAACATCACATCCTGCATCCTATTGACGATGGTTCCGGCATGCAGAAGTATTGCGTTTGTCATTGTTCGGACCACGATTGCCACCATGTTCACCTCACCTGTACCGTTTGTCATCAGACCATCTGTCTCAAGGATGTACCCGTTCCTCAAGTTCCGATTCCCGATGGCTACCTGATCGAAGAATCCGAGTTTGTCGTCAAGGGAATATGTCCACATTGCCGACGAACCATCGGAAAGAAGCAGGTTTGAGCCGATATTTTTCAATTATAGCATTTATATTTACCGGATCTTCCACAATCACATTGCAAACTAAATATCAACACATTACAAACACAATACACTTATATCTTTCCTATATGATATTGCAAAAGAACTGAAAAATGCGTAACTTTGCATCGTCAACAAAAACTTTCATGGGAATGTTTATAAAGATGGTTTGTTTCTAAACATTGTCCAGCTATCTCTGGACATCATTTAGGTTAGTATTAGTGTTTGTGTTATTAGGTATTAAAGAAGGCCAGATCCATTGCGGACCTGGCCTCGTTTTTTGTTTTTGAATCTACCCGATTACTCTTTGATCTTCCATACAGCAATCGCACCCAAAATAAGAAGGACACCTGCGAGGATAAGCATATCAACCTCTGGAGCCAGCTGACCCGGAGTAGTAAAGCAAGAAAGAATCAAACCGCCCACAGCCGCAGCTACAATCTGAGGAAGACAAATTGTGCAATTGAAGAGACCGAGATAAGATCCCATGTGTCCGCCCTTCAACGAATTGGTGAGGATGGTAAATGGCAACGCCAACATAGCAGCCCAAGCAGCGCCAATCAAAGCGAAAGAGAAGAACAGCATGTGCTGATCGTGGAACCACGAAGTGCTGATAAAGCCGATACCACCCAATACAAGGCTAACAGCATAAGCCACCTTATTGTTGCTCATCTTAGCAATCACAGGAATCACAGAGGCCCAGACCATAGAACCAATCGCCTGAACAGCAAACAGGATTCCGACCCAATCGCCCGCATCCTGATATTGCTTCGAAGCAGTATCGAGCACCACAGTGCCCAACTCAGTCAATCGGGTTGGGGCATCGAAGGCTACATGAGCCACGGTTCCATTGGTATAGGTCCACATATACATAAAAGCGGCCCAACAGAAGAACTGAACCAAACCGACCGTCCAGAAAGCAGAAGGTGCCTTGCGGAGCAATTCAATCATGCTTGGCTCCTCTGCGCTCTCCTTTGGATCTGCCGGATGGTACTCATTATAAAGAGCTGGCTCATATTCCTTGACCAATACCGAAGTATAGACCACGCAGATGATCAGAATAGCTGCACCGATATAGAAAGCAAACTTGACGGTATCGGGAATTACACCAGTAGGAGCCGTACCTGAGATGCCCAATCGCGCAAAAGCGAATGGGAAGATATAACCGACCAATGAGCCCGCATTACAAAGAAAGGACTGGATAGAATAGGCGGTTGTTTTCTGCTCCTCGTTGACCATATCACCGACCATCATCTTGAATGGCTGCATCGCCATATTGATGCTGGTATCGAGCAACATCAACATGATGGCACCAAACACCATGGCCTGGCCCACTGTAAGGCCTAACGAACCGGCATTCGGCAAGAAGCACATCACAAGGATGGCCACCAAAGCACCGACAAACAGATAAGGGATACGACGACCCCAACGGGTCCACGTCTTATCCGAATACTTTCCGACAATAGGCTGCACAATCATACCCATGATTGGAGGCAAAAGCCAGAAGAAAGAAAGTGAATGCGGATCGGCGCCCAAAGTGGCAAATATACGCGAAATATTGGCAGACTGCAACGCATAGGCAATCTGTACGCCAAAGAATCCGAAGCTGATATTTATCAGCGTGGAGAAAGGCAAAGATGGTAGTGACTTAGACATGTCTTGAAAGAATTATCTGCCTGAGGCAGCAATCATTGAAGAAATACGCTCATTGAATGTAGTCGCAGCAAGAAGCTGATCAATAGTAAGATGCATACGGTAACGCCAATAGTGACGTGGATTGGCAGGGATATTAATACGCTCCGCATTGGCATCTGGCAAACGGAGGTTCTCATCGATCGACAACCAATCCTGCATTGGCAAAATACAGAAGAGCGATGGCGATGCCAAGTGATCATAGACGACATGAGCACAAACATCGGTCGTAGCAACGCGTGGACATTCGCCAGTCTCATGCAGTTCATCGTAGAAGAATTGCTTGGTTTGATCGTAGTCCATCTCCCACCACTGGCGGAGTGTCTCTGTGTCGTGGGTTCCGGTAGTACAAACGCTACGCTCTGGATACCAACGGACATGTCCGAAGGCATCTTCCGGATTCTTTGGCATACGCTGAATCTCGAGCGAGAGAATCTGAAGCTGGTTCATCACCCATGGCACACAATCCGGAACCATACCCAAATCCTCACCACAGACAATCATCTGGGTAGCACCAACCAGAGCAGGCAACTTGGCCATACACTGATCATACCAGAACTGGTTGTGGCGACGATAGAAGTAATCAATATAAAGATGATTGAATGCATCCTTCTCCCAACCCTGCAAACGGGTATAGGTGTAATCCAACTGGGCAGAGATACGAGGATGATACATTCCTGGAGTCTTATGATCCTCCAGGAAAAGGACATTGGAAATGAGACTATAAATTGCCTCTTTCATATCCAAATTACGCTGTTTCTTCTTGCCCGAGAAGAAACACTCCACCTGTCGCTGCGTAGCGAACTGGGACTTCATCTGCCAGATATCGTCGTGCTGCCAATCGAGGAAGGTATCCTTGACGAAATCAACAGGATCCTTGCCCTCCCAGGCTCCTGGTTCCACCTCTCGATAATGACGCAATGGACCGATGCGCTGCTCCAACAACTCATCGTTGATGAATGGCCGAGTCATGAAATCCTTCTGGAAGCCTAAGCCATAACGCTCAATCTCCTCGACCGACATTGGAAGTGCTGGCGAGAACTGACCCAACAAGCCATGAACAGAATGGGTTGGAATCTCCCAGATACGGAAGAAGCCTAAAATATGATCAATGCGGTAAGCCGAGAAATACTCCTGCATCTTACGGAATCGCTTCAACCACCAACGAAGGCCATCCTTCTGCATCGCTTCCCAATTATAGGTTGGGAAACCCCAATTTTGCCCATTGGCAGAGAATGGATCTGGTGGAGCACCGGCACTACCATTCAGGTTGAAATAGAACGGCTCGACCCAAGCTTCGACCGAAGCTCGGCTGATACCAATCGGAATATCTCCCTTGAGGATAACATCCTTCTCGCGAGCATAAGATGAGGCTGACAGCAACTGTGTGTGAAGGATATACTGCAGGAAGAGATAGAACTGTGCCGACTTCAAAGTCTCGCTTCCAGCCTTGAAGATCTCTTTCAGGACCTTATCGCTGAAAGTCTTGTGCTTAGGCCAACGGTTGAAATCGGCCTCATTGAACTGATCGCGCAACACGCTATAAGCAGCATAAGGCTTAAGCCAGTCATTGTTCTCCATAAAGGTCTTGAATCCTGCAGTCGAGAGCATCTTCTTGCCCTCCTGCTCGAACAGATCGCGGAGATAGGCACGCTTGGTATTATTGACTGCCTCATAGTCAATCTGAGTCAATGCATTCAACTCGACACGCTTTGTTTCATATTCGGCCGCCTTCTTTTCATCTTTCAAAGCCGGCAACTGACGCAAGTCAATATACTGTGGATGCAGCGCATAGATCGAAATGCTATTGTATGGATAGGAATCGCTCCAGGTATTGGTAATCGTTGTATCGTTGATAGGCAAAATCTGAACAGCAGTCTGATGCGTAGCAACAGCCCAGTCAATCAGGCTCTTCAAATCACCGAAGTCGCCCACACCGAACGATCCTTCACTGCGCAATGAGAAGATCGGCACGGCTACACCTGCCACGCGTTTGGCATCACGCCAAGCATCTTTCAAAACAAGAGTCTTCTTGCTGGCAGATACGTTTTCGATGACATGCGCAATGGTATTCTGCTCCTTACGGACGAGATTACCATCCACGAACACACCATAACGATACAGGAGAGGAAGACCACCCTTGGGAAGTTCTATCTCGGCGCTTCCCTCCCAGGTTTCGCCATCCTTGGTCGAAAGAGTAACCACCTGGTCGGCGATGATTACACCGATATTTTCGCCCCAGTTGGTTCTATATTGAATGCTAAAATTCAGTTTCATATTCTTTGGGTTATATTTAAGGTTTTACTTATTGGTACTTCAACTTAAAAATAAACGCTAATAGAGTCTAATTATTGTTTTACTCACGTTAAAAAGCAATAGCGTCCTTGGCTGCCACCTCGTGATCTTGGAACACAAACGGAGCATCGCCGAAATTTGCCACAACAGTCAACGAAGCGCCATCTTCGGAAGAACGCTGGAATGCAAATACCCGAGCCTGACGCATGGCATCGTCAGTCAGATTCATCGTTCCACCAGATTTAACGACTGGCAACTGAGCAAGTTTCATCACCTCTTCATAGCGTTGACGAATTGAGAGATATTCTGCAGGCAATTTGGTTTCATCCCAAGCAGCCTGTTTCCACGCCTTCTGTCGCTCCAATCCCCAATAATCGAAGATTGTTGTGCGACCATCCGCATCCTGGTAACCCTCAGCATCCGGCGCATCTTCGCCCAATTCCTGAGAGAAATAAAGCATGAATGGATTGCTATTAATCAAAGCACTTACGTACAACGCAGGAATGCCTGCCTGTGCACTGCCGCCGAAAAATGAGCTTGCGATACGCTGTTCATCGTGATTCTCCAAGAAGTTCAGCATGTGACCAGCAACCAATTCGTTCGTATAGGTTGGCAAAGTGAGACAGGCCTCGATTGCCTCAATCGGGCGACGACCCTCCACGACCGAACGGATAGAATCATACAACTCCACTTTGTCATAAAGGTAATCAAATCCGCCAGTTGCAATATACTCCTCATAAACACGAGGGTTATAAATTTCGGCAATGAACAAGATGTTTGGATACTGCTCCTTAACGCGGCCAATGCCATACTGCCAGAACTCACTTGGAACCATCTCACTCATATCGCAACGGAAAGCATCAACACCCTTGCCTGCCCAATAGAGCAGGATATCTGTCATCTTGCTCCATGTGGATGGAATCGGATCGAAGTGCTTGATGCGTTCACCGTTATCCTTATACTCCACACCATAATTCAACTTGACAGTCTCATACCAATCCCATTCCGACGGGATTACACTGTGGAATACATCGTTGCCAGACACCTTGGCAGGAGACTCGATATATTCGTTCTTCCAGTTCAAGGTCTGTCCTGGGAAATAGTAGAAATTATTCTGAGCATCGAATGCCACCGTGGTTTCATCTGCAGCCCCCAAGCTCTCCACCCCATCTGGACAGCAAACCGATTTATATTCACGAGCCACATGGTTAGGGATAAAGTCCATTACCACCTTCAGTCCCGCCTCGTGAGTACGCTGTACCAAAGCCTCGAATTCCTGGATACGATTATTGACATCATCTGCCAAATCTGCACTGACGGCATAATAATCAGCAATAGCATAAGGAGATCCCGCATTGCCCTTCACGACAGCCGCACTCTGCTGCGGCAACCCATAAGCACTCCAATCTGTTTTGGTAGCATGCTGCAGGATACCGGTGTACCAAACATAGTTGGCACCGAGACGCTTGATACTCTGTAAAGCCTCAGGGGTGATATCGCTCATCTTGCCGCATCCATTCTGTTCGCGGGTACCATTGAATGCATTGGTAGTATTATCATTACCAAAGATACGCGTCATCATCTGATAGATTACAATCTTGTTATCCTGAGATACCTCTGACTTAGCACCCTGGCTCTGGCTGGTGCAGCTTGCGAGAAGCAAAGCCGACATCATTGAGATTCCTGATAAAAGATGTTTCATAATTTTCGGTTTATTGAGTGATTATTTTCTTACCATTTCGCATGTAGAGAGTGCCACGCTGTGGTTTTCTGACCTTGCGACCCATCAGGTCGAAGCAGGCAACGTCATTGTCTCCGGAGTCAACAACTTTCGTTAGACCAGAAGCATATTGCGATGTCACGTCCTCATAAACGATCGACGCACCATTGAGGTGTGCAGCAAAGTAACAGTCACTTGTGATTCGGGTGATATCTGTGGTTTGAGGTTTGCCACTGCCTTGATTAAAGATAATATTGAAATAATAGTTCGATGCCTTGATTGTAACTGTCTGTTTGTACCATGTCTCGCCATCGATAGCAATCTTGAATGATTCGATGTTATCCACTCTTTTGCCTGGCCAGGCGCCATTGAGTTGAGTATTGTTGTTACTATCCCACACATAGAAATAGAGGGGAGTAAAGTCCGCCTTGACATAAACAGTTGCATCATGTACCGTAAAAGGTTCAGGCTCCTCCTCTTTATCAATGCGAGCCACGATATCTGCCCAGTCTGCCAATGCCGAGTTTTCGAGATAATAGCGATATTTGCTGCCCGATAGAATCAGTGTATAACCAGAAGGGCAAGCATAGGACGAAGCAGCATAACCAACCGCGCAAATCAAAATTCCTTTGCTTCCTGTACTCTTCACGACATAGCATGAGGCGTTCTTGGACAACTCTACATAATCGCTTGTATTCTGAATGCCAGCCTGTTTGCGGGCCGCAATGAGTAGTTTTAATTCCTTCTTGTGAGACAGCCAATGCTTATAGAAGACACAAGGCGTGCCTGGCATTGCCAGCATATAGGCATTCGCAGCTACAGTGTCACCTTTCAGTGGATCCTGCTGGGCAGTAGCAGAACGATACTCTGTGTCGTGATTTTCTACAAAAGTGACCGCATATCGCTTGTAATCCTCCTGATAGATGAGTGGATAGCCAGCCTGATCGCTCGTAGAACCTGCCAGTGTCGCAAAGTTGTTATTTTTCAAGGCATCGCGCACTCGATAGCGGAACTGGAAATCGAAGGCAGCACTCTGTGGGACGCCATCGACCTTGGTACCATTTATCCAATTCTTGATAGCAGAAGAGTTATCCCAATACTCGCCCACCGAGTAGGTTGGATTGCTGGAAGTGTTGTAGTCCGCCGTAAAAGAAGCAGAATAGCCCTTGACCATGTCGTAGCGGAAACCGGCATAGCCCATATCGTTGATAAGGAAGTCAAGATAAGCCTTTACTACCTTGTTGACATTGTTGGATTTATGATCGAGGTCGCGACATCCGTCCCATCCCTCGCCTGTATCATTGTTGGCTGAAAGTGAATATCCGTTTTGTGTGGCCCAGGTTTGAGTCTTACCGCCATCGTCATTCTTGACGATATCGGTACTGAGCATCTGGTAGGTCTCTCCGTTGTATTGTTCCGCAGGATAATCAACCCACGAATTGTCGACACCGAGATTATTACGGTGATTAATGACAACATCAGCTATGAAGCCGGTTCCCTTCTCCCTATAGGTCTTGATTAAACTTCGCAACTGGCCCTCTGTACCGAACGACGAGTTCTGGGTGAAATAGTACTGAGGAGTGTAGCCCATATTATTTGAAGAACCGCTGAATCCCGATTGTGGAATCCAGATCAAATCGAAATAGGGAGCGATATCATCTGCCTTTTTCTCCAAATACGACCATTGGGTATCGGCATAAGAATCCCAATAGAAACCTTGCAACATGACACCCTCGTAGTTAGCAGGCCAACCTTGGGCAAAACACATCGAAGGAGGAAAGAGGAAGGAGAAAATAGCAGGAAAGAGAAAAAGTTTCTTCATAAGCTGAATAAGATAAAATCATGGATGGACAGGAAACAGTTTTTTTCTTGCCCATCCATGATATATTGATGCCAAAATTACATAGCAGTGAAAGTCACAGCGTTCTTGCCTTCGCAAGCAAGAGAAAGCACAACATGGTATGAGCCAGCAGCAACAGAGAGATCCTTGCCATTATACTCAGTTAAGTTGTTAAAGTTGGTAGGATCACCATTGGCTCCACCCCATGAGATAGACCAATCATCATTCATGGCGAACTTGACATTGGCCGCCTCGGCAAAGGTGTAATCCATCTCCCAAGTGTTAGCCTCTGCATTGTAGGTCATGTGCATATTGGCATCTGCCTGGTTCCATCCATTGTGGCTGCCCACCATGGTGATGCTAGTTACCTTGGTCAATGTGTAAGCCATATTTGCCCAATCGACATCGATCTTGTAGTAGCCCTCCTCACCTGGATCACAGTTCGAATCGCCATTGAGGAGACCATTTCCACCACCATACCAGTTACCATCGGCATCAACGAACTTGAAGCCATAAGTTGTAGCATTATCAACAGCCTTGATGTAATAATAGCCAGTGTAGAGGCCCTTGTCACTATCAACAAGAGGCAACTCACGCTTACCGTCACCCCAACTTGTCCAGTCGCCTGCATAGTAGATGTAGTCGCTATAGTTGATTGGGGTGATGCTGTACTCTTGTGTAAGGAAGTTGAACGAAAGACGATAGAACTTAGCAGGATACTGGTCCTCGAGAATATGCCAAGAATACTTGTCTCCTCCGATAACAAACTTACCAGACATGGCATCATCATCACTATTGACAGCACAAGCACAAGTGTACTCATTGTCCCAATTCCAAGTACCATCCTCATTGAATCCTGAACCTGGAGCAATCTTGAACCAGTGCCAGCCACCTGTTGCAGGAACAACGCCGGTGAAGACAGGATTCTCCAATGGATCCTTGCCACCATTGCTCAATGGATATGCCTTTGACTGGTTATCGCCATTAGCTGCACCGATATAGAAATACTCCTTCTCGATGTAGTGAACATACTTATAGGTATAGTCTTTCATGTTGAGGATAAAGGTGTACTGACCACCCTGCTCACAACAGAAACTGAAACCTGTAGATGGATCGTTATCCAGGAAGCCCTGAGTATCGGTAGAACCATTTGATGGAGCACGGAAAAGCATATCCCAACCGCCATGTTCCGGACCTGCATCAACAGCACTCTGTGGGGCAAATGCGAACCACTCTGAGTCACCAATGTTGATGGTCAACTGAAAGACACCATCGCCCATGTTCTCAAACTTGGTTGGGCTAGCCAGAGTCCAGTCGTTGTAGCCACCAACATAATAATAAGCCTCCTCAGATGCATTAGCAGGCAGTGGAGCTGCAGTATACTTCACCTTGACAGGCTCAATAGTCAGAGGGGTTGCCTCGCCATTGTCGTTCAAGAGTGCCCAATTACCTGTAATGGCAAGTTCGCGCTCCTCGGCAGCCATACTGAACATTGACTTACGTGCAATCTCAACTAGGTCGGCCTTGGCAACACTGACGGTATCATTCTGAATAGCGAAAGGAATCTCAACATCATTCAGGAAAAGTTTGTTGGTAGTGATGTGGCCCTTGGCGCTATTCAAGGCCAATACCTGAAAACGATCGGTATCAGCACTTCCCGAAAGAGGAGCCAATGCAGTCACTGAACCTTCAGCAACAGTAGCCTCGCCTTCGGTGGTAGACTGAGCAGGAGCCCAATCGCTAAAATCCTCGTTACATGCCGCAAACATTACTGCAGCAACTGAGGCAAAATATAATGATTTTTTCATTGTCTTGTTTGTATTTCATTACGGAGACCTGAACACTTGGGGTGTCCAGGTCCCCTATTAGACATTATTCCATCTTACCAGTTGCTGGAGAGGTATTGAAGTCCAAAACGATCTTCTTGCCTGCAGCACCAGCGAATGAGTAGTCGGCACCAATGTTTTCAGCCCAATTATTTGGTATGTCAACATTGCGGTAGAAGAGGGTTGCATCGGTGTTCATGATTGTGAACTCGGTGCGCCACCAATCGGTACCTACGTTGACTGCCATACGGAGCTCGCCAGCACCACCCAAGGCTACCTCGGCAGTACCATCGCCATTATCCTTGAACTTGTTCTCGTCAGCCCAACCCCAGTTGTCAGCTGCGTTACCACAAGCACCAAAGACATACAACTGTGCAGGCTCCATAGTGAATGTGTACTGGATGGCGCCATTAGCAATCTTAGCAACCATCATTACACTGTACAGACCTGATGGGCTCTGGAAGGTCATGTTGTCATCGTTGTTGGCATCAACCAAAGCCTCGCCAGCAGAACCCTGACGGGTTGAGTTAGACCAACCTACATAATGACCCTTCCAGCCATCGTCAAGGCTGAAGCGGAAGTTCTTGCCATTCTCAATATAAGTAATAGCATAGAACTGACCATCCTTGCCATAAACAGGGTTGAGTGGCAGGAAGGTACCCCACTGTGAAGCTGGGAAGTCACCTACCATGAATATCTTCTCAGGCAAGCTGATAGTTACCTCTGGAACATAGCAGAGCAGCTTGTTGATAGAAATCTCGTTTGACTCAATGGTCATATCGCTACCTGTATAGCCTGTGATGTTGGCGCTCAGCTTGAAGGTAGCAGCCACAGGAGCCGAGAGGTCGGCATCGCCAGCCATATCAAGCAAGGCTTCATTTACTCTGGCAGCTGGAATCTGGATGCGGGTTGTGGTGTACGAACCTGGCAACTCCTTAAAATCAGCACCAAAGGCCTTCATGTAAACTGAATAGGTAACAGGAGCTGTATAGCCATAATCTGGCTGTGCAGTGGTCAAAGTAACATACTCTGAGTTCTGCAAATCGTACACTACATCTGCATTGACAGGGGTGTTGAGTACAAAGGTTGTAGGAACCTTCATGATCGGATTGTCGTCATTATCATCCTCACAAGCTACAAAAGCAGGGGTTGTCAGGATTGCTGCGACAAGCAGACACTTATATAAGTTCTTCATATGAATTGACTAATTAAAGGTTTTTGAATCTGGATCAATAGCCAAGATTCTGTTTGAGGTTAGGATTGTTGGTCAAGTCGTTGACTGGCAGACCAAAGATGCTGCGGTATGCAGGAATCTGTGTGCCATTAGCAGCGCCACCCATCCAACGCCAGGTGTAGTTGGTCTGGTCAGCATAACAGCCAAAGCGGACAAGGTCCATACGACGACGACCCTCGAACCAGAACTCACGTGCCCACTCATCACGAATCTGATCAAGTGTGTACTCGGTTGCCGAGATATCGGCATTAGCACGACTGCGGATAGTCTTGATCATATCAGCACCAGCAGTGGTAGTAACACCACCATTCAGACGGGCATCAGCCTCGGCGAAGGTGAGGTAAGCCTCAGCCAGACGCATCAATGGAAGGTCGGTATCGACAAAGTCATTAGCGCTGGTTGCAGCACCGGTTGAAGTTACGTTACGGAACTTAACACAGCTATAACCCTGAGTATTTTCAGACTCATCCAGAATATCCTTGGTATAACCCTTGGTGTAGAACAAAGCACGGTCATCACCTGCAGCTGCAACTACATCAGCAATCTTGCTCTTGTTCGAGATATCATTCTTGGTGAAGATGTCAACCAACTTACCGCGAACGCGCATACACTTGCCCCATGAGTTGGTTGTACCTGAAGGCACATCATCACTCATCTCGCTGGCATAAGTCGAGAGAACGAGGAAGTCTGTTGCACCATAGCTCTTGGTGTTTATACCATCCACAATCACTGGATAGATAATCTCCTTCTGGGCACCATTGCTATTGTTGTCGGCCAGGAAGAGCATCTGATAGGCATTAAACTTCTCGCCAGTCGAAGAGGTAGCACCTGTGGTGCAAAGCTCATAGTAACCATTGTTCAATACCGATTCAGCATAAGTTTTGGCATCTGCCCAACGAGCTTCGCCTGTATAAACCTCTGCATTGAGATAAAGACGAGCCAACAGATTGTCGGCTGCAACTTTGTCAACACGACCATACTGGTTCTGACCAGCCTCCTTCATGTCTGCCTTGGCCTCGATCAACTCTTTCTCGATGAACTTGAAGAACTCGGAACGGGTGTAGCGAGGACCAGGTTCGTTGATCACCTTGGTGGTAAAGGTTGCGTTGCCGTAGAGGTCCATTACATAATAATAGGCCAATGAACGGATGAAACGAACCTCAGCACGACGAGCGGCTGTTTCAGCATCAGAGCCTTTAACCTCTTCGAGATAGAAGTTGCAAAGGGTAATGGTGAAATACAGACGATAGTACAAACCTTGTGACTGCGCGTTGTCGGCGCCATAGGTGTTATGAAGCAACTCTGGGAGACCCACATCGGTCAACCAAATCCAAGATGCCTCATCGGTCGTATATTCATTGAGCGAAAAACACATACGGAAGAACTCCGAACGGCCCTCGTCGATACCTTCGATATCTGCATCATCAGAAGGTCCCTGCTGACCAGTCAGCACGAAGCTTGAATAAATCTTGTTGAACAAAGCATCGGCATCCAATGTTGCAATCTGCTTGGGATTGATGTTCTCAACATCCAGATCGTTTACGCACGATGTTGTTCCAAGCATCATGGTAGCAGCTGCAGCTATGGCCAATGACTTGAATATATTGAATTTCATAATTCGCAAGTATTAAGATTAGAAGTTAAGGCTCAAGCCCAAAATGCCAGTGAATGGGCGTGGATAGATGTTGCTATCGTAGCCACCGCTGATTTCTGGATCAAGTCCCTTGTAATTGGTGATGGTGAATACATTCTGTGCAGTTGCATAAACACGTCCTGAGATATTGAGGCCGGCAATGTTGTTGAATGAATATCCAACGGTGATATTGTCGAGTTTCAGGAATGAAGCGTTCTGGATGAAATAATCGCTCAAAGCATCCTTGGCCTGAACATCCTGATAGTTCTTGTCCTTGGCCAGCTTGATAACATTGTGCCAGGTGTTTCCACTATATCTGTTGGTATAGGACATATTGCTGTTGCTTGCCTCTACCGAATTGTAAACATAGTTGTCGATGCTTGCACGCATTGAGAATCCAAGATCCCACTTGCGGCAGATGATGAACTTGTTCGAAAAGCCCATGGTTACAACTGGATCAGCCTGATGGAAGAAGTAACGGTCATCGCCAGTAATCTGTCCATCGCCATTGCGATCAACGAACTGACCCTGGATAGGCTGACCATTGGCACCATAAACCTGTTGATATAAGTAGAATGCAGAAACGGGCTGACCAATCATGTAGGCTTTGATGCCATCAGAACCTGAGTCACCAACGGCAAGTCCGCCATGGAGGATCTTGTAATTCTTATTGTTGCCACCTACGAGTTCATCGATCTCGTTCTTGTTCCAGGTGACATTGTAGTTGAGCTCCCAACGGAAGTTTCTCTTTTCGATTGGACGCAAAGTAATTGCTGTTTCGATACCGCTGTTGTGCAATGCACCGATGTTACGATTGATCTTGTTCTTGAAGTTGGTACCTACTGGCAATACTACATTGTTGATCAAATCGGTGGTCTTGCGATAGTAGTAATCCATGTTCAATACAACACGATCGTTGAAAAGAGCAAGATCGAAACCAGCATTGTAGGTTGTGGTCTTCTCCCAGGAGAGTTCTTTGTTGTAAGCATCTGGACGGTAGGTTACGCCATCGCCCAACAAGGGATAGTAGGCACCACCCTTATTGACAGTATAGGTTGGGAGGTAGAGGTAATCTCCAATACCCTCTTGCTGTCCGGTCATACCCCAACCCAAACGAACTTTGGCATCGTTAACGGCATCAATATCGCTCAGGAAGCCTTCGTTCTTGACTTTCCATGCAAAGGCTGCTGATGGGAAGATACCCCAACGCTCCTCCTTGGCAAAACGAGATGAACCATCGGCACGTACGGTCAAGGTAAGGAGATAGCGATCCAACAACGAATAGTTGGCACGGCCAAAGAATGATACAAGGTAGTTCTCGGTCTTCTCACAGAGAATCTGATCGTAGTACTTCTCATCCTTCAACTGTCCAGCCAATGTGTTGTGGGTTGATGGATAATAAACAGGATAATCCCAATTCTTTTCTTTGTGGAAGTGCTGCCATTCGTAACCTGCCATTACATCGAAGTGTTGCTCAGAAGAGAGTTCCTTGATGTATTGTGCGTAAGTATTCAATGAGAGGTTGTAGGTATCCATGTGGTCTGTGCCCTTGCTTCCAAAATAGTAGTTGCCACTATTGTATGTATAAGGGGATTCGACCTTGTTGCTCTTACCCGACTTGGCATCCATACCTGCATTTACATGGAAGTGGAGATCTTCGAAGCCATGCAACTTGTAGTCCAGTTCGATGTTGCCTACAAATTCCTTCGATTTACCAGTATTCTTGTGATTCTTGAGTGCAGCTACAGGATTGTCGGTAGCAAGGGTGTTGACACCAAAGCCATTCCAACTGTCATCGCCCCAATCACTGGCATTGGGCCATTGCCAATAACCGCCGTAGTGAGCGCCACGATCTGTATTGTCGTAAATTGGTTTGGTTGGATCCATGCTGAGTGCTTTGCCAATAGCATCGGTCTTAGCGAAATTGGTGGTAGAATACATGCCCTTACCATTCATGTTGACGGTCAGGTGATCCTCCAGGAAAGTTGGGCTGAGGTTGAAGCTGAGGGTGTAACGCTGATAGTCGTTGCTCTTCAGAATACCGTTTTGATCGGTAAAGCCAAAGCTTACACGGTATGGAAGGTTGCCCACGCCGCCACTGACAGTAATATTGTGGTCGGTGCTGACACCGGTGCGGAAAAGTTCATCCTGCCAATCGGTATTTGCAAAGAGGTGGTCGCCATTGACATTATAGTAACCAAGATTCTTGTATTCGTCCGAAGCTTTCCACTCTTCGTCAGTGGTATAGCCCTTCTGATTCATGACTATTCCCTTGATGAAGTTGACAAACTCGCCATTCTCACCACCCTTCATGACCGAAACCTGATCTTTGATGGTTGAGACAGATACGTTGCCATTATAGGCTACGTGTGGGCGTGAGTTTTTCAAACCCTTCTTGGTGGTAATGATGATGACACCATTCGAAGCACGGGAACCATAGATGGCAGTAGCCGAAGCGTCCTTAAGGACGGTATAGCTCTCGATATCGTTAGGGTTAACCATCGAAAGAGGGTTACCTGCGCCTTCGAGGCCATAGTTATCCAGAGCCAAACCATCGATGACAATCAAAGGATCGTTGGAGGCATTGAGCGAAGAACCACCACGGATGCGGATGGTTGTTCCACCACCTACAGAGCCGCCATCGTTGGTAATGTTTACACCAGCAATCTTACCCTGAAGAGCATCTTGAGCAGAAATGACAAGGCCCTTGTTCATGTTATCAGGCTTGATGGCAGTTACCGAACCGGTCATATCATTCTTCTTGACCGAACCGTAACCGATAACGACGACATCATCCAGCAATTCGCTGTCTTCCTGAAGGGTGACTTTTACATTGGCTGCAGCAGGCACTTCTTGAGCCTTATAGCCAATAAAAGAAACTAACAAGGTAGAGCCCTTGGATGCCTTCATGGTAAAGTGACCATCAATATCGGTAATTGTACCGGTAGTGGTTCCCTTTACAACGACATTAGCACCTGCAACGGGATCACCGAACGTGTCTTCTACAACGCCACTGACCTGAATACTCTGGGCCCAGACATTGAACGACACGAAGATTCCAGCCAAGGTTAAGGCAAGGAATCGGAAGTTGAACTTCGTTTTCATGTGTTTGTGTTTAAAGTTATTATTTATGTTATTATGTTGTTTTGTTCTTAAGTTACTTGGTTAATACTTCCTTGATGCTGACTGCACAACCACCACCAATGGCCGCTTCAAGGTCAAGTTTGCTCTTCGAAGTCACGGCCTTAGTGGTAATGACATAAGCGGCAGGATTAGATTTATAGTTTGCCTCGTGCTTGACATCGTCGGCATAAATGGTGGCAATATATTTCTTGCCAGGCTGGAGGAAGTCGAGTTTCAACTGGGTCTTGTAGCCATAGGCACTATTGAGACCAATAAACCAGTTGTTCGATTTCTTATCCTGACGGGCAATGAGCAGATGATCGCCAGGCTCGCAATCAAGGTACTTGGTCTGCTGCCAGTCGCAAGGCACATCCTTGATGAACTGGAAGGCATCCATGTGGGCCTTGTAGTTCGGGATGATGTCGGCTGCCATCTGAAGTGGAGAGTACATAGTAACATAGAGGGCTAACTGACGGCATAAGGTACTGTGAACATAGGCAGGAACCTTCTTGCCATCCTCGACATGCATGTTGTTTGGATTCATCTGGGTCAGATCCATGTTGAAGATGCCTGGAGTATAATCCATAGGACCGCCTATCAGACGGGTGAATGGGAGAATGCAGGTATGATCGATTGGATTCCCGACAAAGCATTCGTATTCGGTACCACGGGCCGACTCGTTGCCAATCAAGTTCGGATAGGTACGGCAGATACCGGTAGGACGGGTTGCCTCGTGCGCATTAACCATGATGTGATGCTTGGCAGCCTCGGTGATGCAATACAGGTAGTGATTATTCATGAACTGTCCATAATGATGTTCACCCCAAGGGATGATATTGCCAACATAGCCACTCTTGACAGCCTTATAGCCGTATTTATCCATCAGGTTGTAAGCCTTCTCAAGATGGCGCTCGTAATTACGGACCGAACTAGAACTCTCGTGGTGCATGATTAAATAGATTCCCTTGTCGTGGGCATACTGATTAACAGCCTCGATATCAAAGTCTGGATAGGGAGTGAGGAAGTCAAAGACATAGTCCTTCTGATTGTTTGCCCAATCTTCCCAACCTTCATTCCAACCTTCGATGAGGATGGCATCAAATCCATGCTCGCTGGCAAAGTCGATTACCTCCTTGGCATATTGGGTGGTGGCACCATGACGTCCATTGGGTTTGCACTTGCTGAAGTCGGTCACGCCAAGCTGTACACTTGGGAGATCGTCGGTATAGTTCCACGAAAGTTTATTGCAGATCATCTCCCACCAAATACCCATGTACTTGCATGGTTTAATCCATGAGGTATCCTCCAGTTTGCAAGGCTCGTTCAAGTTGAGTGTCATACGGCTGGCGAGAATACCCTCAGCCTTATCGCTCACGATAATAGTACGCCATGGAGATTGGCAAGGAGTCTGCAGATGACCCTTGAATCCCTCAGCATCAGGTGTCAAATGGCTGCGCAGCGTTGTGCGTTTTGAATTGTGGGCAGTAAGATCCAGATGCATGGTTGCATAGTCTATACAGGCTGCCTCGTGTATATTAATATAGAGACCATCGGCAGTCTTCATCTGGAGAGGTGTTTGAACGCAATCCATAACGGGAGTAGTCGATGAATTGCCCGAAAATACATTGGCATGAGGATCTCGCATACGGGCAGGAATCTCAGACAAAAGGGTTGTCTGCCAAGCATTCTCCTGGGTATCGTAGTCACCCAATACCCACCAGGCCTTGTGATCTTCCATCATCTGGAACTCTGTCATCTCTTCGACCAAAGTAAAATAGGTCAAAGTACTCTGCTGTGGGAAAGTATATCGGAAGCCCAAGCCATCGTCAAAAAGGCGGAACTCCACCTGCATCTGACGATGGGTGGCAGTCTGCTCAAGCAACACAATCATTTGATTATAGTGATTACGGATCTCCGACTCCTCGCCCAGAACGGGATTCCATGTCTCATCGAAAGTAGATTTTTCGGTTTTAATCACCTGAAAGCCTTTCGAGAAATCAGATACATATCCCTTAGACCAATCAGCAGATTTCTGCTCATTAAACTTAAACTCCTCTCGCTCGCGGAAAAGGAAACCCAAATGGCTCTCCCCAATCACGGTCTTGCCATGATAAACGAGTTGATAAGTTGGGGTTCCTTCAGCAGTCAAAGAGAACTGCATCTCAACCTGTTCATCGGGAGAGGTCAGCGTCTGTCCATTCAAGGCTGAAAGGATTGAGAAAACGCACACGGAAGTGATAAGATTCTTCATGTTGGATACGGTAAAGTTGTTTTTCAATTTTGCGGTGCAAAGGTACTAATATTTTCGCGTCCGTGAAAGAGCATACAAAAAAAGTATAACTCAATACAAGTTTCAAAAACTTTCTTTGTACTGTTTTTCAATAGGTTACATTTCCATCTATTGACGATAAATATAAGTCTTTTTAGAACTAAAACTGCAAGATCATCACCTGTTTCGGCGCCAATTGAAGGGTAGAACCCAGCTCCAGATTCCGGCCAGAGATGACCTCTTTGGCCTCATTCTTCGGCAGGATTTCGGCATAGCGAGAGAGCTCAAGTTCAACCTTCTGGCTCGTTCCATTCAAGATGGCAACCACGTTCTCATTGCCCAATTGACGACTGTAAACATAGCAACCCTGGCAGACACCGAAGTGGGTCAACTTACCGGTATGAACCGCCTTACAGTTCTTTCGCCAATTCAGCAAAGTGGTAGTAAAGTCGAGGTATTCCTTCTGCAACTTGGTATAACCTCGCTTGGACAGAAGTGGCAATGGCATATCCTGTCGCAGATGACCATCTCCTTCGTTTTTGTTGCCGAATTCGCCGATTTCATCGCCATAATAGAGTTGTGGAATACCGCGAAGTGTGAGCAGCAAGGTGAGTGCCTGTTTATAGCGGCTGATGTTATTTGCCTTCTCCTTGCACGACGCAAAGCGATCAGTATCATGATTGCCCAGGAAGGTAAGCAGGTGGTTGGGGTCGGCATAGACCAGATCACCTGCAATATAGTCGTAGATACGTGATAAACCAGCATTCCAGTCATTGCTCTCTTCATCCAAAGCGGTATTCAGCAGGCTCATCAGCGGGAAATCCATGACCGACTTCAGCTGAGAGTTGAAAGGTGAGAGTTTGGAGTCTTTCTGCCAGAAGGCAACACCTGGAGCGGTATTCACCCAGGTCTCTCCTACTACATTGAAACCTGGATATTCACGTTCCAAACGGAGATTCCACTCAGCCATCATCTTAGGATCAGCATAAGGGTAGGTATCCTGACGGACACCATCCACACCGGCAAATTCCACCCACCAGATAGAGGTCTGAATCAAATAATCTTTTACCAGCGGATTGCGCTGATTCCAATCTGGCATATTGGTATCGAACCAGCCATCAAGCGTGTATTTCATGTCATACTGGCTGGCATGGATATCGCCAGGGGCATTGACTCGATAATTGCTACGGGTAAACTCCGAATCAAAATTAAACCAATCCTTCTGCGGCAGATCCCGATAAAGGAAATTGTTGGCACCACAATGATTGAAGACAAGGTCCATCACCATCTTAATGCCATGCTGATGGCAGTTGTCGACCAACGATTTATACTCCTCATTAGAGCCTAAACGTGGATCAATCTCGTAATAATTGGTAATAGCATAACCATGATAACTGACCGGGCCATCATTTGTCTGTACAGGTGTTGGCCATAGTGCTGTAATGCCCAAATTCTGCAGATAGTCGAGTTGCGATGCGATACCTGCCAAATCGCCACCATGACGGCCATTGTCATGCGGATTACTTTTCTTATTATATCGGCGCACCGTAGGTTCCATCATCCCAGGCACACTATCCAAGGCATGGTTTCCATTCACAAATCGGTCTGGCATCAACAGGTAAAGCACATCCTGAGGTCCGAAGGCATCTGGCATTCGACCGCTTCGGGCCTTCAGTTCATAAGGCTGTCTAATACAGGGAGTATCCGACCCTGGTTGTGTCAGACAAATCTGAAAGGTTTGAGCAGGAGCTCCATTCAGATCAAGATAAAGGATCAGATAATTCGGGTTTTCGACACGTTCCGTGCGGACAATTCGCACACACTGCACCTCTTCAAGCGAAGTGTTACACTTTCCGATATTGTCTCCATGCAGGAGTACCTGCAGTTCTGAATCGTGCATACCGCTCCACCAATTCAGTGGATGAACATGTTGTAGACTATTGTTGGCCGAAGCATCGGTCATGGCAAAGATTGATGGCATCATAAGCATCAAGAGAAATCGAAATAATTTCATTAGTGGAGAATTACATTTAAGGTACCTCTTTTGATTTTTGCAACGGCAAAGATACACAAATTTCTCTCAAAAAGCAAATAAAACTCCAAAAAACGGCATTTTACTTGGAAAATAAATTGAAAAGTGCTATCTTTGCACTGATTATTCCACTTTTAGGATATATAAACGATACAATTCATGAAGCACTTATACCTGTTTTCTGTTATATTCTGTGTGTGTACCGGACTTTGGGCCCAGACAAATGACGAACTTCTGCAACAACTGGATAAGACAATCATTCAAAAAGATATTTATCAGGCACGTCGCTTAGCCACAGCCGACAGCCTCACCCGTCGTGCTCGCACTCAAGAGGGTCGGGAACGCATTCAGACACTGCAGAATCTTTACTCAACGTACCTGCATTTCCGTACCGATTCTGCGCTCTGCACCCTGAATCTGCTCAAGACTCTACCAGAATACCAGACAGACATCAACCTTCGACAGCAGATCCAGTTGCACGAAGCACAAGTCTATGGCATGATGGGACTTTATAGTTCCGCTTTCGATATGATGCAGGCGACAGACCGGAGTCAGATGGATTCTACCACCCTACTCATCTATTATAATGCACGCCACGCGGTACTAGGCTGGATGACAGAATATGCAGAAAAAGCAGCGCCACAGCTGGCAAGCGACCTCAAGAAGGAGGCTATTGCCTACCACGATTCACTGCTGCAACTTGAGCCTGATCCGATGAACCGCAGCATCATCCATTCGAACTATGATTATGACCGCGGACTCTACGAGGCGGCACTTGACACCCTGCTTCAACTCTTTTCTCAATGCGATGAGAGCCAACGCATCTATGTTTATAGTAACCTGTCACAAACGTACCACCAGCTTCACAATCAGGAACAAGAAGAACACTACCTGATCCTGACGGCGATTTCTGACATTCAGGCTGGTGTCACAGAATATATGGCCTTGCCAATCCTTGCCTATTTGCTCAATAGCAAGGGGGATGTTGATCGTGCTTACAACTATCTGCATTGCGCCCTCGAAGATGCCAATCTCAGCAAAGCAAGTTTGCGCACGATGGAGGCTTCGGAGTTCTTCCCGATCATTCACGAATCACGTCAGCAGCAATATGCTCAACAACGCAACAACATCATAATCATCATTGTGCTATTGACCTTGGTGGCCGGCATCCTCACAATCATTGTGCTTCGCATGAACCGCATCAACAACAAACTCAAGTCCACCCGAGCTTTGCTGGCAGATGCCAACGATAATCTCAAACGGAATAACTTGCAACTGCAACAGGCAGACCGTCAAAAGAGCGAGTATCTGAAATCCTACCTGACCCGAAGCAGAGATTATCTGTCATCGTCGGAATCCTTCCAGAAACAGATGCTGAACCTGATTCAGACCCACAAGTACGATGAGATGCTCAAGCAGCTCAAATCAAACCGACAGGGAGAAGAAGAGGTTCGCTTCCTGAACGATTTTGACATGCTCTTCCTGAACCTCTACCCGAACTTCGTCGAAAAGTTCAATGCTCTGCTGAAACCGGAGGAGGCAATCATCCCGAAAAAGGGAGAACTGCTCACGACCGAGCTTCGTATCTTCGCGTTGATCCGAATGGGAGAGACGGATAGCGCACGCATTGCCAAGTTCCTGAACTACTCACTCACCACCATCTATAATTACCGAAGCCGTACCAGAAACAACGCTATCGGCGATAAAGAAAAGTTCGAAGAGGCTGTGATGAGTTTATAATTAGAACGTCACCGGAGAACTGTAATTCATTCAAGATGAACGATTAACAGATTCTCCGGTCTTATATTTCTTTTGTACGTGCTTGCGCGTATAATAAATAATGTGTAACTTTGCGGCAGCAAATCAATCTAATTCGCAATGAAAACAAAGCTACTGCTATCCGCACTTCTTACACTCGGTCTGAATGCTCAGGCCGGAACAACCGATTTGACATCTACCGACGATGTTATTCTTCAAGCCTGGTGCTGGTCGTTCAACACCATCCGTGAAAACTTGCCTGACATTGCGGCTGCCGGTTATACTATTGTACAAACTCCGCCAGCCCAAAACTGCATCCACGAGGCAAAGGGGGACAAAGGTGGAGGTCCTCAACTCATGGGCAAAGGACGCTGGTACTATCACTATCAGCCAACAGACTGGAAGATTGGGAACTATCAGGTCGGAACAGCCGACGAGTTATCGCAGCTCTGCGCCGAAGCCCGCAAATATGGCATTCGTATCATCGTAGACGTACTGCCTAATCATACAGCCATCGACGACACACGCGTCAGCGACGATCTGGATGCAGCCGTTGGAGGACATGAGAATCTCTACCATGCTACAGGCTTCGACGAAATCCAGGACTATAATGACCGTCTGCAATGTACCACAGGACAGATGGGCGGTTTGCCGGACGTAAACACCGAGAATCCAGATTTCCAATACTATTATATGGGCTACGTCAATGAGCTCATACGTCGTGGCGTGCGCGGATTCCGTTACGATACCGCCAAACATATCGGACTTCCGTCAGATCCTAAGGACAGCCGTTCGAAAGAGAACGACTTCTGGCTCGTAGCGACAGGCCGCAAAGCTGTTCGTGATCGATCTTTACTCTACAAAGACAGCCTCTATATCTATGGAGAGGTTCTGCAGGACAAGAATGTAAAGGAGACTGAATATGCAGAATATATGAACCTTACGGCATCCAGTCTCGGGTGGGTCTTACGCGAGGAACTTGAAAAAGGACAATGGCGAACTGAAGAGCTCTCCTCTTATTATCATCCTGCAGCACCTGCTAAACTCATCACCTGGGTGGAGAGTCATGACACGTATTGCAACGACCATGAGTCTGGCAATCTCACCGATCAACAGATTGCACTCGGTTGGGTATTCCTGGCGGCTCGACAATTCGGTGCCCCACTGTTCTATCCACGTCCTGATGGCAGCGATGCTCCATCAGGCAATTATTGGGGAAACAACCTGGTTGGTGCCAAAGGCAACGACAACTTCAAATCGCCATTGGTTGCAGCCGCCAACAGATTTCGTCAGCAGATGAAGGGCCTGCCCGAATCGCTCTCACTCTCTAATGGCAATGCTGTTTGCCAAGTGTCTCGTGGCACGCAGGGATCTGCCATCATAAATCTCTCAAACGAGGCGCAAGTCCTGGCAACGCCTACCAATCTTGCCAATGGCAATTACAAAGACACCATTTCTGGCAATAAGTATAAGGTCCGCAAGGGCATTCTAACTGGCATTATCCCAGCCCAATCAGCCATCATTCTAACCAAGTAATTAAATCTAATTCTGGAACAAAATGAAAAGATTCATACTTCTAACCATCACTGCATCTTCGATAGCACTCTATACGTCGTGCTGTGAAAAAAAAGCCATGATGATTCCTGGCAACGAATCACGCGCTAGCGTGGTTCGTCTGTCGGAGGAGAATCAGGAGAACTATTTCACCGACTACTTCCCTACCTTCGATCGATTTGACAGCATAACCTGTGGTGCTGGCCTACAAATAAAAGAGGTTACAGATAGTACCTTCTTCCTTTCGACATCGACACCACTTTCTACCCTCGATCTTTGGAGAGATGGACAGCCGCTCACACTTGTAGTGCAGGATGGTCGTAATTTCCGCACCAACTACGAACGACTGTACACTACCTGGTACAAAGCCGAGCAGCGGGAGGTTGGCATTGGGTTCACGCAGCATCCGAATAAGGTAATTGCGCTATGGCAAAACACGCTTTTGCCAACAGAGTCAGTTTGCTTGACTGACAACGAAATTATCGTCACTCTGCCCGATGTTCCCCAAGAGGCTCGTCACCGTTCCTATCTGCGCGTCTATGCGGCAACCGATTCTATGCCAATGAGTGATATATTACTGCCATTGGAACAGGGAACCGTAGTAACGGATGCCTCTCAATTGGACAGGCATGATCCGGAAACACAGATTCTGTACAGCCTGATGATTGACCGTTTCTGCAATGGCAACACCAGCAACGATTGGCAATACAACAAGCCTGAAGAGGTACTTCCGCAGGCAGATTATCAAGGCGGAGATGTGGCAGGCATCACCCAGAAGATCAATGACGGATTTTTCGAGGCATTAGGAATCAATACCATCTGGATTTCTCCGATTACCCAGAACCCGTACGATGTATGGGGACAGTACCACAATCCGGAAACAAAATTTACCGGATACCACGGCTACTGGCCTATCTATATCACCAAAGTTGAGGAACGATTTGCGACCGACGAGGAACTCCACACCATGCTCCAGACAGCACATAATCACAATATCAATGTCATTCTGGATTATGTAGCCAATCACCTCCACA
Organism: Bacteroidales bacterium; assembly: GCA_045627865.1. Taxonomy (GTDB): domain Bacteria; phylum Bacteroidota; class Bacteroidia; order Bacteroidales; family UBA3663; genus Liminaster. Next base: position 175,463 of record JAZQOK010000002.1, on the reverse strand, counting down.
TCAATTCGCCACTCTTCCAGGAACACCCAGATTGGGCAACTGACTCCATCACTCCCGATGGACGTCGCAACTTTGAGCTTTGGGACGAGTTCCGTCTTACCACCTGGTTCGATGTACATATTCCTTCGCTCGACACATCGCGTGAGCCCGTTGCTGATCAGTTGACTGACTCTGCGCTCTTCTGGGTCAAGAACTTCGAATTCGATGGTTACAGACATGACGCCTGCAAACATATTCCATTAAACTACTGGCGTATGTTCACACGCAAATTGCGCACCGATCCGGCTTTGCGCGACAAGGATTACTGGATGATTGGTGAGACTTATGGTAATGCTGATCTGATCGGTTCGTATGTAAAGAGCGGCATGTTGAACTCTCAGTTCGATTTCAATATCTACCATACCGCTATCGATGTCTTCTCGAACCATTGGAACAAGTCAATGCGCGAGTTGGCTGCCAACATCGAAGAGAGTGGCGCCACCTACGGAAGCCACCATACTATGGGTAATATTTCCGGCAATCATGACAAGGCCCGCTTTGTCAGTCTGGCAGGTGGCGACCTCTCATGGGACGAAGATCCGAAGGCAGCTGGTTGGAACCGTCATATCGGTGTGGGCGACTCTGTTCGTGGCTTTGCCAAGCAGCTTTTGCTCAACAAACTGAATCTGACCATTCCGGGTGTTCCTTGCATCTATCAGGGTGACGAGTACGGACAGGAGGGAGCCAACGATCCTGACAATCGCCGATTCATGCGCTTTGATGGTTACAACCGATTCGAGCAGCACAACCTCGAAGAGGTCAAGAAGCTTGCCCTTGAACGTCGCAACAATATCCTGCTCCAGTTCGGTGATTATCTTCCACTCTATGTAGATGATTCAACGCTGATCTTCCTTCGTTCTTATTTAGGAGATGCAGTATTGGTGGCAATCAACAATGCAGATCAGTCTATAGACGTAAGCGTTGATCTGCCAGCTGGACTGAAGTGCTCGAAGGACTCTCCATTGTCGGTACATGTTGAGGCCAACGATGTCTTGTATCGTCCGCTGTAATCTTACCCTTTGCATTTATAGCCCTCCTTGCGGAGCAACTCTTTGGCCTTATCTACGCAGTTACCCTGCAACAGGATCTGGCCATCGAACGGAGGTTCGCTATTGAAGCAATGACTTCCACCCGTAGCGAGGCGGGACTGCAAGAGTTTCTTGAGACGGACCAGTTCGTCTTCTTCCCCTTGGAATTCACTGATCAGGGTGCAAGGCTTTCCCTTGCGCCCTTTTTTGTCGTATTCGATACGGAGAGTACCGAGACGCCCCTTCTCCTTATCGGCTTCAGCCTTAGCAGCTGCATCGGCTGCATTCTCGGCGGCACCTTGGGCCAAATCTTCGGCCGAAACAGAAGCTGCTAATATATCTTTCCAATCCATGATTAAAATCAGTTATTATTTGTAGATGAGACGACCATTCACAATGTTAAGACCAGAGCGCAACTGCTGTCGTTGACGCCCATAAAGATCATAAACATGCACAGATGTCAAAGGCTTGACATGGGATGCCGACTCGATGCCAAGTACGAAATCCTCAGGTTTATTCTTCCCGTAATAATAGAGACGGAAATTATCGAAGATAGTCCAGTCGGCACCAAGACACTCCGTCTTGCGGATTCCGAAACGAAGAGGCTCGTAACCATTGAGGTAAAAACGGATTACATTGTCATCGTACAAGCCTGCGTCGAAGGCCAAACGAGAATGGGACATCGAGAATGGCAAACCCGACTCGAATTCATTGCTGAACACAGCAGACGTTGACGGATCATTGCGTAAGACACTCATATCTGCCACAATGCTCTGCAGCGGAACCGAATAACCATTGGCATACAGACAAGCATTCAAGCGCTCTGTTCCGTCAGTATGGGCACGAACTGCAACTGCGTTGCTATTATCTTCGCTATCATTGTAGCGATAGAATCCTTGACAATGGAGTTCGTAGTACCCTTCAGGCAATGGAGAGGTCTCTTGATAGACATCAAAGTTACAGTTCCATTTCTCTGCACACCCCCAATCCAAAGTTGGATTATTTTTCCACCAATAATGCACATAGTCATCTTGGCTATCAAATCCTGGGAAACGAAGCAACGAGGTCATATCAAACATACCATTTCCAACCGAAGATACAAGGAAATCATCCAATTGCTGCTGGAAAGCCAGATACTCCTTATGCGTATCGAACTGCTTGCGGAAACCATAAAGGTCTGCCCCCGACGGTGCGGGATGCGACTTACCCAAATAAGTCAGTTTCCAGTTATCAAACGCCATGCGATTGGGGAAAGGTATGCCTTCGATGACAGATTCACGAAGACCGATCTTCAGTTCGCCATCCACACCAACCTCAACATACATGCCGTTGTGATAGCAATCTTCGGACACATGAGGAATATGGGATATGACATTGTTGGGCAGCCAACCGGAATACCACTCAGACTCACGGTATTCATCAGTGTAGGATGGTTCATCCTTGACTCCATAACATGTTCTGGTAATAGGCACCTGGAAATCTCCCAAGGAAGAGCGAGCATACAAGTGGCAAAGATTGGACTCTTTCCTGATATCATGCCAGTACATGCGACCATCTTCTTCCCAACACCAGAAGGTAAACAGACCATCGACCTCAAGCAGATACTTGCCAGGAGTTAACCCTGAAAGATACTGATAATTATCCAAACAATAATCATATCTCTTTTCATACGCTGCCACTGGACTCGCCCAATATGGGAACAGGAAACCTAACCAGCCGGAATAGACATCGTTTCCATCATAATTAGGATTGACAATCTCTGAGCCTCGTGTTGAATAGATAGTCTCACCAGGATAATGCGCCTTATAGTCCTCGCCCATATAGGTCAAATGCCAATTATCGACACAAATCCAGTTTCCATCCAGATAATATGGATAACTGATACCATTCGTTACACCTATTGTCAAAATACCATCATCGCCCACCTCCACATAGAGACCGTTACGATAGCGTCCCTCTCGGAAATAAGCCCCTGCTGCCACCATATTATCGGGCACATAGCAAATTTTGCCGTCCGAATCAAACACCTGAATCTCTCGACCTGCGTTCAGTGGGTTCTCTCCTGCACCATCCATCAGCTGACGCATGGCACACTGATAAACTCCTACCGATGAATTAGCATAGATGACTGCACGATTGCCATGAATCTCTCGCTTGTTGTACCACTCGACAGCCTGCTCCCAAAAGCCCATGCGATCCAAACCATCGACCTCCAAAAGATAAATACCCTTCGGTAAACCTGTAATTTTCTGATAGGTATTAGGGATTCCTGCGTAATGTTCGGCATTTTCGTCACCTTCATATTGTGACCACTCATCACCTTCCCAACCTGTCAAGACATTATCCGTAAAGTCAGGATTGACTATATAATGGGTATAATCCCAAGCTACTTCCTCCTCTGGTTTCTGCGATTCGACGATGGTTACCTTGACATCGAGAGCAACCATTTTGTCGCCATTCACGAATGCCCAGCGCACACGGCAGGTATCTCCCACCGAAAGTTCGGATGTCGGATCGGTATGCAGTCGTACCACGCCAGCCGATGGCGCTGGCACATTCAGCAACGCACCACTCAAACCAGAATTAATCATAGGATTGCCCTGGGGGTTAAACCAACCGTCGTAATCTTGACCATTAGATAATATCTCACCAGTAGTCAGTTTAACCGGGAAGAGCATATCCGAAATAATCGACGAAACGCCCAATGCCTGGCAGATGGCAGTTTCGTCATACTCGACTCGTGTCCAGATATTGCCCTGTCCCACCTCTCGTTCCACCTGATAGGACTGGCTGGCAACGACCGTCACTTTACTCTCAATCTTGGACTCATCGTTCTTGTCTTGCTGCCGCTGACTTTCGTCCGATCCGCCCACCTGAAGTATTGGAAGTTCGATATCTGGAGCCATCTGCAGGGCGGTCCAGTCATCATCAGAGGTTGAAGCACTCGGGCGGAACACTATCGCGAGAGTGTAACGACCCGGTGTGGTAGGCAGTTCGGAAGAAGAGATTTTGGCAGTAACAGTCTTGAGCACGGAATAAGAAAGACTTCCGGTCAAATCGGCAGGAAGATAACGGACCTCCTGAGTTACCATATCCGTCAGTCGGACGCCCGCACGAAGTGCCTTAGTCTGGAGGCCCGAATTGCGGACCGATGCCGTCAAGCTGATGGCTGGGAGTTCCGTCACACCATCGGCTATAACATACTGACTATAGGCAGAGCTGAGGCTGCTGCCTGCTGGTTTTACCTTCATTTGTAACGTAGAGCACGAAAGACGGGTAACATATTCCGTCTTCTCTGGAGCCGGACGAATTCCAATCACAGCAGACTGCGAATTGCCGTAATTGAACGTTGGTCCATCGAGCGACGAACTTCCATCAAGTGCGAAATAGCCATCATAAACGCCACTCCAGCCCCAATTGAAGTGGAACAGTCCGGTCGCAGCATCGTAGCCATCGCACACGAAGCAATGCTGACGAGATTCATCAGAGACATTTGAACCACGATAGATGATAGGACGTCCGCTGACCAATTCATTGTATAGCAGCGTGTGCCACTCTTTGTCCGAATAGTATTTGCGGATCTCGTAGGTGAGACTTTTGTCGTAACCGAAATTGGAAGACAAACAACGAGGAACAGAAGAGACCATCGCACCACTTCCTGTGGTGCCATAACTCATAGATACACCCATACCGGCATGAAAAAGCAAGGTGGACATAGCCTGAGCCTCAGCCTCGGTGTATTGTTCCGCATCATAACGGTCTTTCATTAATTTGAAGTTATAATTGGTCTCCGAGAAGTTGGCCTTAAACGAAAGTCCATCGACGATTTGCGACGTACGACCACTACCCGTCTGTGGATGTTGATGGTATCTCATCACTTGTCCCATAGCCGTGGCTACACATCCGGTCAGATAACGATTGGTCGAATATGGAATTGCGCAATTGAATGGATATTCCTGTCCCCATTGTGACTTGATCAATGGAGCTATGCTTTGCTCATTGGCCTTTAATCCACGAGCAGGTACCTCAGCCAGTTTCATTGTTGAGATTACTTCTGCATATTGGTCGAGCCACCAGGACATATTCTCTGGAATGGCATGGATGTCAAACATGCCTCGATCGACCTTGGCCAACAGTCGTCCATCGCGAGTTTCTCCCGCTACAATCTCGAAACCGCCTTCCGGCAGATTATAGACACGATAACATACTTGTCCCTTCTCTATGCGTTGATAGACGAAGGAACTTTGTGCTACCGCTGGAGCGAAAAGAAGTAAGCAAAGGAACAAATACAATCGATACATAATATAGCGTAAAGTATGGAGAAGGGTTATAAAGAGAATAAGTCATCACATTGGATCCACATCGTAATAGAACAACACTTTCTGCATCTCATCATTGGCTTTCTGCATGGCATCATTCACCATTGCGAGATACTGACGGACTGTGGAGGGATTGGATTCCCGTTCCATCTTGAGCATTATCTGCTGAATGTAGAAGTTCTTAACGCGCGAAATACCAGGAGCCTCAGGACCTAGGACTCGTGTACCAAATGACTTGCGCAATACTTCGGCATATTGCAAAGCGAGTGCTCGGGTACGATCCTCATAACGGCCCTTGATGTAAATCATAATCAGTCGGGAGAATGGAGGGAATCCATACTTCTGCCGGTCGGCCAACTGCGTTGTTGCCATGCTGACATAATCATGATGCATGACCTGTCGGAGCAGTTTATTATTAGGATCGGAACATTGGATCAATACCTCACCCTCCTGTTCAGCACGGCGGCCGGCGCGACCTGCTACCTGCTCCATGAGTTGGAAAGCACGTTCATAGGCTCGGAAGTCAGGGAAGTTCATCAGACTATCGGCACTCAACACGCCCACCGTCTGCACCTCGCTAAAATCCAAACCCTTGGAGACCATCTGGGTTCCGATCAGGACATTTGCCTTGCGGGATTCGAAGTCAGACAACAGACGTTCATAACTTTTGCGTGAGGCGGTTGTATCGGTATCCATGCGGACAGGCTTAGCTATCGGCAACACCTGCTGCAAGAGATCCTCAATCCTCTCTGTTCCAAAACCGGACAACTCAAGACGAGGATTACCGCACAATGGACATTGTGCCGGCCAAGGGGTCTGATAGCCGCAATAGTGACACGATAGCATGCGGGTACGTTTGTGGTAGGTCATCGAGACATTGCATCTCGGACATTGTGGCGTCCAACCGCAATTGGTACATTCCACTACAGGAGAATACCCTCGACGATTTTGGAACAGAATGGCTTGATGACCAGAACGGAGTGTATGGGACAAAGCGCCAATCAGACGAGGTGTAAATGGTCCTTGCGCCCCCTGTTGCTTGCGGGCATCAACGGTCGATACCAAGGTAATGGTTGGCAACGAAACCCCTGCATGTCGCTCTGTCAGGGACACCAGTCCATATTTGCCCTGCTGAGCCAGATACCAACTCTCCAAGCTGGGAGTGGCACTACCCAACAGCACTTTGGCTCCATGTTTTGCTGCTAAAATCATCGAGACGTCACGGCCATGGTAACGAGGTGACGGGTCCTGCTGTTTGTAGGAGGGCTCGTGCTCTTCATCGACAATCACCAAACCCAACTGACGGAAAGGCAGGAAGATGGAGCTACGCACTCCTAATACGATATCTATCTGGCTGTTGTCATCGAGCAGGTTCTTCCAGATCTCGACTCGTTCCGGCTCGCTCAACTTCGAATGATAGACCAGCATACGGGCGCCGAACACACGTCGCAGGCGCTGACAAAGCTGCGTCGTCAGCGCTATCTCTGGGACCATCATCAGCACTTGTCTGCCTTGGCTAATGACCTCCTGCATCAAATGCATATAAATTTCGGTCTTTCCGCTCGAGGTGACACCATGAAGCAAAGTCACAGTATGATCTCGAAACGACTGGCAGATGTTCCGAAAAGCCACCTTCTGCATCTCGGTCAACTCGTGGAGTGGCTCTTGCCGATCGGTCAGGGATTGACCGGAATCCAAGCGGCTCACCTCCTGCTCTACTGTTTCGCAAAGACCTTTTTTGACCAATTCCCGCAGAATTGCAGAATCGCAATCTGCCACCCGCAACAGCTCATCTTGCGCAACCAGGTCTGCCTCCTGCTTCTGGAGTGCATGACTACGATCCAACAAAGCCATATACAACATTTGCTGCTTCGGTGACCGTTTCAGTTGGTCGAAATTATTGTTCAACTCATCTTTAAGGATGATGCGAACGAAGGTCTTCATCTTGGGTTTGAAATCAAGACGAACTACACCATTCTTGCCCTCCTCTGGCTTCAATTCCGATGGTAAGGCTGCCTTCATTACATCTCCAATCGGACAGATATAATAGTCCGAGATCCACTGCCACAAAGAGAGTTGAGTGGAGCGAAGGATTGGCATCTCATCCAACAGTTCGATGACCTCCTTTACCTCATGCCCTTCCGGTCCCTTAGGTTCAATCCCCACGATAATACCCGTATAGACATGATTCTTGCCAAACGGCACCGAGACTCGCATACCAACTCGCGCACACTCAACCAAACCATCAGGCAGACGGTAGGTAAAGGTGCGTGCTATGGGTACTGGAAGAATCAGTTCGGCGTACATATTTGGCAAAATCTTATCTAACGGGGCAAAAATAGAGAGTTTTTTCCATTTGAGCAACTTTTAAGGGCAAAATATGCAGATACGGTATACAAATAGTTGCAATTCACTCTCCATTTCAACCAAAATTGACCTTGAAATATAGAATTATAGAACTGAACACTTGTTGTTATCATAAATAATAGCTATCTTCGCGGCTTAGAAAACTAAACAAGAAAAAAAAAATAACAATGATTGAGAAGCGCATTTCTTTAATTATCCTTCTATTCTCTATCACACTCTTTGGAGCAAAGGCACAGAATCTGACAGGCAAAATCGTATTGAACGGCCAAACACCCGCCCAATTTGCTACCGTCTATATTCCATCTTTAGGTATTGGAACCATCACCGATACACAGGGGCAATATTATCTTTCCGAGGTTCCATCGAAAGATGTAATGGTCGAAATCTCTTACATCGGATATACCACACATCGTGCACAGTTGGATACTTTGGTCTCTGGTAATACCCTACGAACCATCTCACTGAACGAGCATCCCATTGCCCTCAACGAGGTCTTTGTTACTCCCAATGGAGAGGATCCTGTTACCTATATCTTCGGCCGCATCCATCAGCAGGCGCTCAAGAACAAGAAAGTCCTCCAATACGATGCCTCCATCACTTCATCATTTCTCTCGCAGGATCTGGATGTCATCAAACTCATCCTACCAAAATTCGCGCTATGGTTACTCAAAAGGGTGATAAGCATGACGTCGGCTGGCGATCTGTTTGACTATTGCATCGACAATGAAAAGATTCAAGCCAAAGGCAGAATCGAATGTCACTGCAAAAGCGGCAAATGCAAGTACGATGGATGGAACCTACTTGAATCGACTCTCAGCGACTCCGGATTTGAAAAAATGTTCAAGAAACAGACATCTATCGATCCATTCAAGTTCGTGTACGAAGACTTTTTCAAGTCCAAAGATCTGCCGGAAGGGTATAATCTGGTCGGCACCATCGAGGAAGACGGTCGCACGATAGATGTACTGTGCAAATCTAATACTTTCAGCATAAGGGAGGACAAAATCTATGGAGATACTACCTACCTCTATGTGGTAGAAGAGGATTGGGGAATTCTGCGACAAGAACATCGTTCGGCCGACGGAATCACTCGAATGGAATGCCGTAACATTGGTAATGGCATCTGGTTACCCATCTCCTACATCGACGACCCTGCCATCATAGACCTCAATTCAACCATAAAAGATGCACTCAATGATCCAAGCAATTATATAGACATGTCCCGTACTGAGCGCAAGTATATAGATCGCTTCCGAGACATAGCCAATGGCAAGCGTCAGTTCCACCCCTGCTACACTATGTGCTATTACATCAATTATAAATAAAGTGAAATAAACAAAAACTGATTGAAGGGCAATCTTCAATCAGTTTTGTTTTTATGCCACCATCCAATGGATGGAGCGGAAAATAGATTCTTATCTTACCGAAGCACGACAACGTGACTTGCTTAGAATTCCGAAGTAAAATGGAATTTGATGTGAGGGAAGTCTTGCTGTGCCATCTGGAGCACATAACCGGACTCTGCAAGGAAGACATCACGACCCTCTTTGTCGGCAGCCATGAACTGCATCTTGCGACGCTTGAAGTCCTTGAGTTCTGCCTCATCATCAGACTCCATCCAGCAAGCCTTGTAGAGTTTGATTGGTTCCCAGCGACATTTGGCATTGTATTCATGCTCCAAACGGAACTGGATGACCTCGAACTGCAACTGACCAACCGTACCGATTACCTTGCGGCCATTGAACTGATTGGTGAAGACCTGAGCGACACCCTCGTTGGTCAACTGCTCGACACCACGAGCCAACTGCTTGGCCTTCATTGGATCGGCATTTTCGATGTACTTGAAGAGCTCTGGCGAGAACGAAGGAATACCACGGAAGTTCAGGACCTCGCCCGAAGTGATGGTATCGCCAATCTTAAAGGTACCGCCAGAATCCGGCAAACCTACGATATCGCCAGGGAAAGCTTCGTCGACAATCTCCTTCTTGGATGCCATGAAACAGGTTGGTGCCGAGAAGCGCATCTTCTGATCCAGACGGATGTGTTTATACCAAGCATTACGTTCAAACTTGCCCGAGCAGATCTTGACGAATGCAATACATGAGCGATGGTTTGGATCGATATTCGCATGGATCTTGAAGACAAATCCTGAGAATCCCTCCTCCTCTGGTTTCACGACACGCTCAACGGTCTGGGTTGGCAGTGGAGATGGAGCAATCTTGCAGAAGCAATCGAGCAACTCCTTCACACCGAAATTGTTCAATGCCGAACCGAAGAACACTGGTGCCAGCTGACCATCGAGATAGGCCTGCTGATCGAAATCCGGATAAACACCCGAGAGCAACTCAACATCCTCGCGCAACTGGTTGGCATCCTGTTCGCCGACATGTGCATCCAATTCCGGATCATCGAGGCTCTGAATGGCAACCGATTCCGAGATAGTCTGCTTGCTTGGCGTATAGAGATTGAGGCTCTGCTCATAGAGATTGTAAACGCCCTTGAAACGCTCGCCAATATTGATTGGCCAGGTCATTGGACGGCAGTTGATATGCAGTTCACTCTCCAACTCATCGATCAGGTCGAAAGGATTCTTACCCTCACGGTCCATCTTGTTGATGAACACGATGACTGGAGTATTGCGCATACGGCAGACCTCCATCAACTTACGGGTCTGACTCTCGACACCCTTGGCACAGTCAACTACGATGATTACCGAATCGACAGCGGTCAAGGTACGGAAGGTATCCTCCTGGAAGTCCTGGTGACCTGGGGTATCAAGGATGTTGATCTTATATTCCTTGTCCTCCAAGGTATAATCGAAAGACATGACAGAGGTTGCTACCGAAATACCACGCTGGCGTTCAATCTCCATGAAGTCAGACGCGGCAGTCTTCTTGATCTTATTACTCTTAACAGCACCAGCCACATGGATTGCTCCACCAAAGAGCAAAAGTTTCTCTGTCAATGAGGTTTTACCAGCATCTGGGTGTGCGATGACGGCGAAAGTTCTTCTCTTGTTAATTTCTTCTACTAATGACATAATTGACAACTATTTGTAACCAGTTCTCCCCATTAAGGGGGAGATGCCCATTAAGGGCAGAGAGGGTCTTCCTCTTCTTCAAACTTCAGTTCGCCCGACTTCCATTGTTTGTATTTATCGCTGAGCAGGCCGAGGAACTTACTGATCTGCTGAACTGCAACGGTAGTCTCTTTGCTGACCTCCTTCTTCTGCAAACGAAGCAGGAGCACGCCATAGAGGGCGGTAAAACAGGTTTCGATCTCTCCGACAGGATCTTCTCCCTCCTTGCTACGCAACTCCACGATGAACGGAAGCGTGCTGTAGAATGCAGAAGAATAGATGGCATCCTTCTCGCTCTTCAGGAGCATCAGATGCAAGTCTGTCAAATCCAACAGTACATTGGTATTAATCTGAAGATGTCCAGATTCCTTTTTACCCTCAGCCAAGAGCATCGAGGCCAGATCATAATACCACTGGCGTATGGCATCCACCTTCTCGTCGTCCATGCCTTCGACACCGCGGAAACGATCTGCCAAAGGGGCGATCTTTTCGGAATCACACTGACAAGCTCGGAGTAAATCCTCCAACTGCCACATATAAAGCAGATACTCTGCTATATTATCGTGTTTCTTTTGTAACGCTATTAACATATATACTTGGAGAGGCTAAGTATAATATAATTATTATCAACCTATTGTAACTAATTCTCCCCATTAAGGGGGAGATGCCCTTTATGGGCAGAGAGGGTCTTCCTAATCAAAGAATCCCTCTTCAGCCTCATTGTTAGCCGTTGAAGTGGTTGCACCAGCACATGGATCATAATCCTCAGGATAAAGGAACTGCTCCTCCTCGCTGTATGGCAGACGCTGATCAGCATAGACTCTCTTCATGAAAGTTGCAAAAATTGGCAATGCCATTGAGGCTCCCTGTCCATACTTCATACGATCGAAACAGATGCTACGTTCATCGCCACCGACCCAGGTACCAGTAATAAGACTTGGCGAGAAGCACATGAACCAACCATCGGAGTTATCGTTGGTGGTACCGGTCTTGCCTCCCAATGGAGCGGTAATCTGGTACTTGTAACGGACACGGACACCTGTACCCTGATCAACCACATCGCGAAGGATTGGCAGCATTTTCAAGTAAGCATCGAACGAGAAGACCTCGGTGCGACGTGGTGTAAAACGAGCGATTTCGACGCCATTATTATCGCAAATGCTCTGAACATAGAGAGGAGTAACACGCTGACCATGACCCGGGAAGGCACTATAAGCAGTGACCATCTCCTCGATCGAAACATCGCAGACGCCCAAGCAGAGCGAGAGCACCGGATCCAGATGATTGCGGATACCCATGGAGTGCAGCAGACGGACAAACGCCTCAGGCGACAGCTTCGACATGACACGTGCCGAAATCCAGTTATTGGAATTCATCAGGCCCCAACGCAAAGTGACCATCTCGCCGATGCAATCCTTGCCGGCGTCACGTGGTGTCCAAGGACGACCATTGGCATCATAAAGGATTGGCTGCGAATTCAACTCCTCATCGCAAGGTGTACGACCCTCCTCCATGGCCAATGTGTAGAGCAAAGGCTTAATGGTGGAACCAACCTGACGACGACCGGCAGTCACCATGTCATATTGGAAGAACTTGAAGTCTGGACCTCCAACATAAGCCTTGACATAGCCGAGGGTATCCATACACATGAAACCAGCACGAAGGAACTGCTTCTGCCAACGGATAGAATCCAATGGAGTCATGACGGTATCAATCTCGCCTTGCCATGAGAAAATCTTCATGTCAACAGGAGTATTGAAAGCCGCCTCGATATCCTCACGAGCCACACCACCACTTAACATGGTGTTGTATCGTTCACTCTGACGCATAGCACGACGCAACGCAGCCTGCACCTCCTCGTCCTTGAGTTTATAGCTGTAAGGGGCATTCTTCTGGCCCTTCTTCTCGTTGTTGAACTCCGGCTGGAGGAAGTCTCGAAGCTGAGCGACAACCGACTCCTCGGCATATCGCTGCATACGGCTGTTGATCGAGGTGTAGATGCGAAGGCCATCGGTAGTCAGGTTGTAGTTTGAACCATCGTACTTATGATTCTTGGCGCACCAGCCATAGAGCGGATCATTCTCCCAAGCCAGACTATCGTCAGCGAATTGCTGTCCTTGCCAAGAGGCATAACGGGAACGATCCGGTTTCTTGGCACGCATAATCTTACGAAGATACTCACGCAGATAAGGTGCAAGACCTGCCTTATGGTCGGCAGTATGTGCCAGTTTATATTTGCCGTTGACATCCGTCTGTGGGAGCAGTGGCTGATTCTTCAGGGAATCATACTGCTGCTCGGTGATGTATCCTGCCTTCTCCATCTGCTTCAGTACGACAGAACGACGGTTCTGGGTTTTCTCCGAGCGACGAACAGGATTGAACATGGCAGGATTCTGCAACATACCTACCAGCATAGCGGCCTCCTCAAGTTTCAGATCTTTCGGGAGTTTATCGAAATAGATATGTGAGGCAGAACGGATACCAACTGCATTGTAGCAGAAATCAAACTTATTGAGGTACATGTTAATGATCTCCTCTTTCGTATATAACTGCTCCAACTTGATGGCAATCACCCATTCTACAGGTTTCTGCATCACGCGGTCCCAGAATCCTGCTTCAGGATCTTCGGTATACAACTGCTTAGCCAACTGCTGGGTGATCGTAGAGCCACCACCTGCAGACTTCTGACGAAGCAAAACAGTCTTGACAACAGCTCGGTAAATAGAGGGGACATCGATACCGGAATGTTCTTCAAATCGCTCATCCTCAGTTGCCACCAACGCCTGAATCAGATAGGGAGAGAGCGAGTTGTAATCGACATACACGCGATTCTCCTTGGCTTGACTGAAACGGCCAAGCTCGACTGAATCACTCGAAAAGATAATGGTAGCAAACTTGTTTTTAGGATTCTCCAGCTCCTCAATCGGAGGCATATAGCCGATGCTTCCACTGGCGATGCCAGAGAAGATCAGATAAACGGCTCCACAGCTGAGGAAGAACAAGAGCCAAAGGACGAGTAGGAATCTTTTCATTGGGGGGATAGTTGATAGAGGCTATAGTTGCTATAGAAGCTATAGATACTATAGAAACTATAGAAAATTATAGTAACCCTTTCCCATTCGAGGAGGAAAGGGTTAGTCTTATTGCAAAGCCTTGATGCACTCCTTCACGCGACGCATGGCCTCAGTGATCTTGTCCTCAGAGGTTGCGTAGCTGAAACGGATGCAATCAGGAGCACCGAAAGAATCACCAGAAACGCCAGCTACATGACCCTCCTCGAGGATATACATAGCCAAATCGTCGCCATTGGTGATTACCTTGCCAGCTGGAGTCTTCTTGCCATACAGAGAGTTAACCTCTGGGAAGACATAGAAAGCACCCTGTGGCTTCTTGGTCAATTTGAAGCCAGGAATCTCCTGAACAAGGCCGAAGATGAGATCACGACGACGCTCGAAAGCCTGACGCATGGTCTCAACACATTCCTGTGAGCCTACATAGGCAGCCTCAGCAGCCTTCTGTGCGATGCTCGAACAGCCACTGGTGTACTGGCCCTGAAGCTTGGTAACAGCCTTAGCAATCCAAGTTGGAGCAGCGCAGAAACCGATACGGTAACCAGTCATTGCATAAGCCTTAGAAACGCCATTGATGATAACAACACGATCCTTCAGCTCTGCGAAAGAGGCGATAGAGGTCAACTGACCACAGTAAGAGATATGCTCGTAGATCTCGTCGGCAATGACGATGATACGTGGATACTTAGTCAATACCTTAGCGATGGCAGCCAGCTCCTCCTTGCTATAGATAGCACCTGTTGGGTTAGATGGAGAGCAGAGCAGTACAGCCTTAGTCTTCTCGGTAATCAATGATTCAAGCTGAGCAGCTGTAATCTTGAAGTCCTGATCCTGACCACAGAGGAATGGTACGTTAACGCCCTCAGCGAGCTTAACCATCTCAAAATAGGAAACCCAGGCTGGAGTAGGAATGATCACCTCATCGCCCTTATCAACGATCGAAAGGATGACATTGCAGATCTCCTGCTTGGCACCGTTACCAACAACGATCTGAGTTGGAGCGAACTCTACACCATTCTCGCGCTTCAGTTTCTCGCTGATTGCCTGACGCAATGAGAGATAACCAGGAACGGCAGTATAGAAAGAGAAGTTGTCGTCGACAGCCTTCTTGGCAGCCTCCTTGATGTGATCAGGAGTATTGAAGTCTGGTTCACCGACACTGAGGTTGATGATGTCAAGGCCCTGAGCCTTGAGTTCCTGACTCTTCTGTGACATTGCCAAAGTAGCAGAAGGAGAAAGTGCCATGAGGCGAGCTGATAACTGTTCCATTTTTGTAACCTTAAAAAATTTAACCTGTTTATATTATTTTGAATAGTTTCAATAAATAAGTTTTCGACCGTTAATGATATACATCTGTCCCTTGACTGGAGCAGTAACCTCCTGTCCACGCAGATTGTAGATTGTTGGACGTGCAGAATTCTGCAGTTCTATGCCATCCAAGCCTTGGGCTTCACTCTCGACCACCTGTACGGTAAATGGAAGTGTAACGGTGTTGTAAGAGTTCTTCATCAAGATCTTTCCAGAATATTTTCCCTTAATAGCAGGAGCGCCCGAAAGGGTAACTTCCTGTTTCTCGGCATCGAAGTCAACACTCAATCCCAACGAGAAGAGGGTTCCACTTGTAGTGACGGTAGAGACATTCTTTGTACGAATCGTCAGAGGAGAGATCTCCTCATCGACCCAAAGAGTATCTGGCGTTTTGATCGGCATATAACGAGCCAGGAAAGCATCCGGCAGATAATAGCCCAGATGAGGTGGCTGGTTATAGCTTGAGTTCTGCCAAGCGATGCCCATGCGATAAACATGATCAGTCATGAGACAAGGAACCGGATACTTAGTGGTCTCGGCAGTTGTATAGATATCGAGTTTCGACGGATCGTTGCCATCCCACATGACAATCTCCTCACGCCAGTCACCCCAGAGATCTGCCACCAAGCAAGGTGTAGCTTTGGTTCCATTGCAAGACATTGGCTTGCCGCCAAAGGTTGACAAAGTTATGGTCTTCTTGCTCGTTCCACTAAAATAGATAATACGTGGAGCACAAGAGCCATCGGAAGAGGAATAGCGACCATCCAACGAGGCATCGTACAAGTCACCTGTCCAATACACTCGGAAGTTGGTATCCGGTTTACTGCCAATCTGGGTGTTTGATACAGCATTCAACGGATTACTCATTGCACCACTCCACATCTCCCAGCCGAAATAGATATCGAGGCCGGTATTGCTATCGACGGAATGGAGAATGTCGGCAGCAATGCCACGTCCGTTATCGCTCGATGTTGTACCACGATAGAGCACCTCACCGGTAGCAGCGTCATGCAGGTCATCGCCATAATTGCACGAACTCTCTTCATGCGGCATATATATCTGGAGGCCCTCTCTATCTGGCAAAATCTTGCCCAAGTGAATCGCATCACCATGACCGAAACCGGTAGAGCAAAGTAGTCTGCCATTATGATCGATCGTCGCAGAACCCATGACGATTTCGTCGAATCCGTCGTCATCAACGTCACCTACAGAGATTCCATGCACTCCCTGTCCGTAGCTGGATTTGCCAGAACCCGAAGTTTGCTGTTTTCCGGCTCCATCCAACACACTCCATGCACTTGCACCGGTGCCACGATGCAACCAACGGGTCGAAAGATTGGTTCCATCCCAATCCACGGCCCAGAAGAAAGCTTCGGTATAGTAGCCACGCTGCATCACAATGCTTGGAAGTTTGTCCAAGCCATCCAAGTAAGCAACACATGCATTATAACGATGACCACGGTTTCCATAAGAATCACCCGTCCAACTATAAGCTACATTGGTACTGCCGCTTGCTGCGCTACGCCCCATGTTTGGCCAATACCAAACGGTCTGCATTGCTGCACCTGTCTGTCCGTTGAAGATAGTCAGGAACTCTTCTCCTTTGAGAATATGACCATTGCTATTACGGAAATCCGTGGCATTGGTCGTGATATTCTTGATAGCGTCCGTTGCTCCAGCAGCTGAGACGTACTGTCCAGTTGCATCTTTTGAACCCGCAGAGGTCTTGACTACAAATTCAGCCTTGCCATCTCCATCAAAGTCATAGACTAGAAATGGACTATAATGAGCTCCTGCACGAACATTAACACCCAAATCGATTCGCCACAGATGCTTGCCTGCCTCCGAGCCATAAATCTCATAACAATCAAAGATTGTATTACCCGTCACACCGTTGTGCGAGTTATCTCGCGAATTAGACGGATCCCATTTCACAATCAGTTCATACTGGCCATCACCATCGACATCTGCAGCAGAGCAGTCGTTGGGAGTATAAGTATAATCCTGACCATTGGGATAATCTTCGGTCACCTTGCTACTGCCAGAACCATTGGTAACATTGTAAGGTTTCGTCTTTCCAGCAGCAGGACGAACCAGTTGAATTTGGGTCATCTGCGAAGCCTGTCGAGCAACGACATCCGAAACGACCTCGGTTGCACCCACCTTGGTGCGCATCTGATAGAAAGCGTAGTTCTTCGTATCCAGATGGCAAGATGCATTCTCTGTATTGAAGCTCTTGACCTCAACAAATTCACCCGTAGCCGAATTCGAGCCATACAAAGTGTATGTACTTCCACTTGCGATGTCGGCAGGCAGAATACGCCACTGGACCAATGTTCCGCTGGAGGTCTTAATGGCCACCAAGCCTCGATCCAAGGTCTCTGCGACCTGAGGCTCCGCCCACAATGAAGTGGACATTGTCTGTGCGCCGCACAACAAAACGACGGCTGCGAATAACTTCTTCATACTATAATTCCACATTTTTATGAGAGATAAAAGACTTAATCTGACGCAGAGCGTTGCGATCAAGGATGCCATGGTTCTTCAGGAAGGTGGTAATACGACGTACCAACCGGACGAAGCCAATCTTGTAGGCATCCCAATCGAAAAGTGTCGAGTCGTTGATAGCACGCCACGTCAGGAAGATTCCTATCGGCGCAAGCACCATACTTGAGAACCATACTCCTATCCAAGGCTCCCAAATGCTATCACGAGCTCGCTGGTATCCGAAATTATCGATCAGGTAGTAGATGATGAAGAACACCACACTAACGATAACCGGAATACCCAAACCGCCCTTGCGGATAATGGCTCCCAAAGGAGCACCAATCAGGAAGAACAACAGACAGGCGATGGAGAGTGTAAACTTCTTATGAATTTCGATTTCATGGAACGAACGGTTCTTGTATTCAACCGCTTGCATCTCCATTCGGACATCGAAACTACGCACCACCGACTGGCTGTGGTTCAGAGCATCTTTCGAAACCTGCACCATCTGGGTTGGTCTCAACGATGCATAGATTGAGTCGAGATTAATTGGCGGACGCTGTGAATTCGCCACCTCGACGAAATAGATAGTATCATTACGCTGAGAATTGCTTACATTATTGTAGTAAGTATGGTTCAGCTGTCGGCCATAGACCTCATTGATACTATCGATGCGCACATCCAAGCTATCGACCGACTTCACCAACTCCTGTAAGTTCTTACCCACATGGCGGGAGGTGATCATCGACTCGTCGGTTCGCTCCAGATCGTTGCTATAAGGAATATAGACGACCTTTTCCTGGAAGCTTTCTCGACGATACTGCGGATGCTTGGCACTGGTTGCGCGCTGACGATTATTCTGTTTGAAGGTTCCGACCTGTTCACCGCTCCAAAGGGTTAACTTCATGTGTTTCCCCTCGGCAGTACTCTGCAATCGGCCAGAGTCTGCCACGGTGACAGTTGCATCTTCGATATTAGAACCCGAGAAGATATAGATCGTAACATCATACAATGTACCCGACTTTGGATTCTTCTCTTGCACATATATATTATATGTATCACCCGAGCCGGTTTCCATCTTGTAGAAAACGCCCTTCGGAATCTCCATCTCTGGAGATTTGTTCTTGATACCGATCAGGAGGCTATACATCTTGGTGTTGGCCCAAGGCAGCACATCGTTCTGGAAGAAGAAGGCGCCTATAGCCACCGCCACGATGAAGATTGTCAATGGACGCATAATCTTGATGAGCGAGATACCAGAGGCCTTCATTGCCAGGAGTTCCAGGCTAGAACCAAGATTTCCGAAAGTCATCAGCGAGGCCAGAAGAATGGCCAACGGCAATGCCATCGGACAAAGCGTCAAAGCAGCATAGAAGAAGAGTTCAGCGATTACACCCACACCCAGACCTTTTCCGACGAACTCATCCACATACCTCCACAAAAACTGCATCATAAAGATAAAGAGGCAGATTGCGAAGGTCATGCAGAAAAGCGGCAGAAAAGTCTGCAGCATGAAGGTGTAGATTCGCTTGATTCCCATCTTATATTACTCGATCAGCAAAAGATCAGCGCCTTCGAGCACGTTATCGCCCTTCTGGACATAGACAGCCTTAACAACACCATCCTTACCACAGTTGATGTTGTTCTCCATCTTCATAGCCTCGAGAACGAGTGCCACATCAGCAGCCTTGACTGCCTGGCCAACAGTTACGTTCACTGAGAGCACAGTACCTGGCAGTGGAGACTTGGTTGCACCAGCAGCACCAGCAGCTGGACGTGGAGCAGGAGCGGCGGCAGCAGCAGGAGCGGCAGCAGCAGGGCGTGCAATGACTGGCTTTGGTTTCTCGGCCTTTGGAGCCTCAGCCAACTCAACAGAATAAGCCTTGCCATTGACCTCGACTTCTACATTCTGACCATTTACATCCTTTACAGCAACTTCATATTCGTTGCCGTTTATCTTCATTTTATAAGTATTCATTGTAATTTTTTATTGGACGAATCAGACCAACAGGACCAATTATACTAATAGATTAAAACTTGCGAATTGGCGATTTCTTCTGGTTCTGGCCAGCACCAGTCCAAGCCGAAGCTGCTGGGGCCAAAGTCAGAACGTCACTCTCTGCATCGTGCATACCATCGGCATGGAGGAAAAGAGCGACGCCAATAGCTGCAGCCAGCTCATCGTCGTTCACCTCTGCACCATTTGCATCGGTCACCTTCATCTCCTTGTCACGCTTACTGCGCTTCTCGGTGATGGTTTCCAATTGCTTCTGGCGATGGAAGAGTTTCTTCAGACGAAGGGCCAAGGCTGTAATTCCGGTGTATCCATACTTGAAACATAGGAACAGAACCAGCAGTGCGACAAACACAACGCCCATCGAGAGGATTGCCATGATCCAACCTATAGGATCATGTGCCTCGAAACGGGAAGAGCTATCTGTCATCGGCAATTTGTCGGCCGCCAGCAGGGTTACTGCCGAACAGGCCAACAATGATATTGAAACTAAAACTTTCTTCATCGAGGAAAATTTTTCACTATTCACTTTTAACTTTTAACTTAAAGTGGCAGGTTATCGTGCTTCTTTGCTGGATTCTCCACACGCTTGTTGCGGAGCTTCTCAAGAGCGCGAATAACACGGAAGCGGGTATTGCGAGGCTCGATCACATCATCGATGTAGCCCTTATGAGCAGCATCGTAAGGATTGCAGAACAGATCCTCGTACTCCTTCTTCTTCTCTGCAACGACTGCTGCCTTAGCCTCTGGAGTCTCTGCTGCCTTAAGTTCCTTACCATAAAGAACCTCAACAGCACCGCCCGAGCCCATTACAGCGATCTCAGCCGATGGCCAAGCATAGTTCACATCACCACGGAGCTGCTTACAGCTCATTACGATGTGCGAACCACCATAGCTCTTGCGCAGGGTTACAGTTACCTTAGGTACAGTGCTCTCGCCATAAGCATAAAGCAACTTAGCACCATGATCGATCACACCATTGTACTCCTGACCGGTACCTGGCAAGAAACCTGGTACATCGACGAGAGTTACGATAGGGATATTGAATGCATCGCAGAAACGAACGAAACGAGCAGCCTTGCGTGAAGCATTGCTATCGAGACAGCCTGCCATTACCTTTGGCTGGTTAGCAACCACACCGACTGACTGGCCATTCATACGAGCGAAACCGACAATGATGTTCTTGGCCCAGTTGGCATGAATCTCGAACAATTCACCGTTATCGACGATAGCAGCAATTGCCTGATACATATCGTAAGGCTGATTTGCACTTTCTGGAATCAACTCGTTAAGGGAATCCTCCTTACGGTCGATAGGATCAGTGCACTCCACTGCAGGAGCGGTCTCCATGTTGTTCTGTGGCAAGTAGCTGAGCAACTGACGGATCATGGCAATAGCCTCCTCCTCGTTCTCGGCAGCAAAATGAGCAACACCAGACTTGCTTGAGTGAACCATTGCGCCACCCAAAGACTCCTGATCAACAACTTCGCCCAATACCTCTTTAACAACCTTTGGACCGGTAAGGAACATGTACGAAGTATTCTTGACCATCATGACGAAGTCGGTCAATGCTGGGCTATAAACCGAACCACCGGCACATGGGCCCATGATGCAGCTGATCTGTGGGATAACACCACTCGCAAGGATATTACGTTCGAAGATCTCGCCGAAGCCTGCCATCGAAGCAATACCCTCCTGAATACGAGCACCACCAGAATCATTCAAACCGATAACTGGAGCACCTACCTTCATAGCCATATCCATGATCTTGCAGATCTTCTCGGCCATGGTTACAGAGAGTGAACCTCCAGAGACGGTGAAGTCCTGAGCAAAAAGGAACACCAGACGGCCACCAATGGTAGCAGAACCAGTTACTACGCCATCACCGAATGGATGACTCTTGTCGGTACCGAAATTGGTACAGCGATGAATCAGGAACATATCATATTCCTCGAACGAACCTGGATCAACCAGAGCTTCGATACGCTCGCGAGCAGTCATCTTGCCCTTCTCATGCTGGGCATCAATGCGCTTCTGACCACCACCCAAACGGGCAGTTTCGCGATTCTTGATCAGTTCCTGTATTTTCTGTAATTGTACTGACATTATTTTGTCGGATTAATTTCTATTTATATTAAAATGTAATTCGCGCATGCGCGAGGTGTTTGATTACTCCTCGTCGCCCTGCTTGATGTTGTGGTATACGTTGGTAACATCTTCGTCCTCGTCGAACTTGTCAAGCAACTTCTCGAGAGTAGCCATCTGCTCCTCGGTAACCTCCTTCTCATCATTAGCAATACGGGTGAACTCAGCAGAAACAATTTCGTAACCGTTCTCCTCGAAATACTGCTGAAGCTGAGCGTAAGACTCTGGCTCACCGTAAGCAGTAATGGTGTTCTCCTCCTCGTCCTTATAAAGCTCATCAACACCGAAGTCGATCAACTCCAACTCGAGCTCCTCCATATCAACGCCATCCTTTGCCTTAACGGTAAAGACAGACTTGCGGGTGAAGATAAAGCTCAAGCTTCCCTGGGTACCAAGGCTACCACCATACTTAGTGAAATATGAACGTACATTGGCAACGGTACGGGTATTGTTATCGGTAGCAGTTTCAACCAAGATTGCGATACCGAAAGGACCATAACCCTCGAATACAACCTCCTTGTAATCGCTGGTATCCTTATCAGTAGCCTTCTTAATAGCGCGATCAATAGTATCCTTAGGCATACCTGCAGACTTAGCAGATGCAATCAAGGTACGCAGACGGCTGTTGGTATCAGGATCACCACCGCTTGCCTTTACGCACATGGTGATTTCCTTAGAGAACTTACTGAACGCCTTACTGTTCTTACTGTTACGGGCCATAATTCTGGCCTTACGATATTCAAATGCTCTTCCCATAATTTAGAAGCCCCTAACCCTTGACCCTTTCCCCGGTCCGGGGCAAGGGAATATATACAAAGGTGTGATGGGGGAATTTTAATGTTAATATTTATTTTTTTTATTATTCTTATCGATAGCCTTTACCCACAGATAGTAATCACTCCCTTGCCCCGGACCGGGGAAAGGGTTGGGGTTAGGGGCTTTTTATCTCAAGCTTGCTCCAAGTTTGCTTTCGAAGTTCTTGATAAACTTCTGCATCATATTGTCGATCTGCTTGTCGACGAGAGTCTTCTCTGTATCCTGAAGGATGAGAGAAACTGCATACGACTTCTTGCCTGCAGGCAGGTTCTTACCCTCATATACATCGAACAGGCTTACGCTCTTGAGCAACTTACGCTCAGTCTCGTAAGCGACCTTCTCGATATCTGCGAAGTGGACATTCTGATCAACCAAAAGGGCGAGGTCACGCTTCACAGGTGGGAACTTAGAGATCTCCTCCTGCTGAACCTTAACCTTAGCAGCCTCCTTCATCAGAGTCTTCCAATTCATATCTGCATAGTAAACCTCCTGCTCGATATCGAACTGCTTCAATACCTTGTTCGATACGATGCCAAGAGTTGCCAATACCTTGCCGGCAGGATTAGTAATCTCCAGACCTACAGCGAAGATATCACTATTGAACTGACGCTGACGCAAGTTGTTGGCCAAGCCCAGACGACGCAGTACATTAAGCACAGCTGCCTTCAGCTCGAAAACGCTTGTCTTCTGGTCGGCACGAGCCCAAGAACCGGAAGCACGATTACCTGTCAACCATAGAGCCAAATGACTCTCCTCACTATAACCGGCAATTCCACGGCCCTCCTGCTGAACCTCGAGAGCGGTCTTCTCGCCCGAAGCAACCTGATCATTAACAGTCTTCTGTTTCTCGGCATTATAGAACTGGGTATTACCAAACTCATAGAAGCGACAGTTTGCATTCTTGAAGTTGATATTGCGGATAACGCACTGCAGACCACCGAACAGCAATGTCTGACGAAGCACATTCAAATCGCTCGACAATGGGTTCATCACACGAACAAGGTTCTCTGTAGGATAAGTCTCAAGATCCTTATAGAAAGCCTCTGCGGTCAACGAATTGCAAAGAATCTCGCTATAGCCAGCGCCGGTCAACTGCTCGCTGACCATCTGCTGCAAACGGTTATTGATATCGGTTGGAGTCTTGGTTGTAGGGCAAGTACGCACACTGCCTGGCAACTCAACTCGATCGTAGCCATAGATACGGAGCAGATCCTCGATAACATCGCAGTCGCGAGTTACATCTACGCGGTAGTTTGGAACATGAAGTTTCAAGCCCTCTGCATTCTCGCTAACAATCTCCATCTCCAACAGGCCACAGATCTTCTTGACCGTTTCCTCAGGAATCTCGATACCGGTCAAAGTATTGACACGCTTGTAAGTCAACTCAACCTCAAATGGCTTGAATGGAGCAGGATACTCCTCAACAATATCACCAACGATGGTACCGCCAGCCAACTCCTTAACGAGGAGAGCTGCGCGACGCAATGCATAAGGAATATTGTTCACATCGATACCACGTTCATAACGGAACGAAGCATCGGTCGAGAGCTGCTGACGACGAGCGGTCTTACGCACCCATGTTGGATGGAAATAGGCACACTCGAGGAAGATATTCTTGGTTTCAGTGGTTGTGCCACTCTCCAGACCGCCGAAGACACCTGCGATACACATTGGCTCTTCTGCGTTGCAGATCATCAGATCACGCTCACTCAACTTATGTTCATTGCCATCCAAGGTAACGAACTTAGTACCCTCTGCGCAGGTCTTAACCACGATCTGGCCACCCTTGATCTTATCATAGTCAAAGGTATGCATAGGAACAGCAGTCTCGAAAAGGATGTAATTAGTAATATCGACGATATTATTGATTGGACGGAGGCCAATTGCTTGCAGGCGCTCCTTCAGCCATTCTGGGCTCTCCTTCACGGTTACGCCCTCGATGGTGATACCAGAATAACGAGGACAAGCCTCCAGGTTCTCTACCTTCAAAGTAACAGGCTTGATGGAGGTATTCTTTGCCTTATCGACAGCATGAACCGCATTAAACTCAGCAACCGAAGGCTTGGTCAACTCATGCTTCATATCATGAGCACCGAGATATGCATTCAGGTCACGAGCCACGCCATAATGGCTGGCAGCATCAATACGGTTAGGGGTGATATCGACCGCAATCACATAATCGCTCTCGACATGATAATATTCACTTGCGAGCATGCCGACTGGAGTCTCTGCAGGAAGAACAATGATACCAGCGTGATCTGAACCGACACCGATCTCATCCTCTGCGCAGATCATACCATTCGATGGAACGCCACGAAGTTTTGCTTTCTTGATTGTAAAGGACTGGTCACCGTCATAAAGGACAGTACCAAGAGTAGCCACAATTACCTTCTGGCCAGCAGCCACGTTAGGAGCGCCACAAACGATCTGTGCCACCACATGACCCTCAGCATTAATCTCACAATTCTGTCCATAGGCATCCTTCACCCACTGGGCATCACCCAAATCAACGGTAGTGATGTGCATATGGTCGCTGTCAGGATGAACATCGCAGGTCAATACCTGACCCACCATCAATCCCTTCAAACCACCCTTGATGGTTTCAATCTCTTCAACGCCTTCGGTCTCGAGGCCAATAGAAGTAAGGGCTGCCGAAGTCTCCTCAGGAGTGAGATCGAACTTCAGATAATCTTTCAGCCACTTGTACGAAATATTCATATCTTGTTGTTAATTTGTTATTATCAGACAATGCCACACCCGCGTTCCCGTTACAGGCGCACGCGAAGAAATAGCGCGCAAATATACAAATAATTTAATTAACAGCCAAATATTGCCTCCGTTTTTTCGCACCACACATGGCTTTTCATCACGTTTTGGCAAGTAGAGTGTCGTTTATTTTAGAGTCAAACGGGCGAGATAATCATAGTGATCGCCCTCCATAATCAGGTCACACCTGAAGCCATTGGCCCCAGCCATCATGTGCAAAGTGCGGAAATCGAGATAAAGCCAGTCGAAGGAATCGCCCTTCACGCTGCCATAAGCCATCTGATAATCCACCTGTCCATAGTAGCCATCTCCTGGGTCAATATCTACATTTCCATCTTCGTCCTCGTACAGATATCTGAGATCACTGGAATCAATCAGAATCTGTCCACCATGTGCCAAAAGAGTTCTCATCCGAGCAAAAAAGGTTGACATATTCAGCAGACTTCCCACAACGCCGGTTCCATTCATCAGCATCAGGATTGTATCATAAGGTCCCTCCAGGCGAAAATCAAACAGATTCACGCAACGGGCATCACGAACACCTCGCAATTTCATTGCTTGCACACTCAACTCCGAGATATCAATTGCTGTTACTTGCAACTTACGCTTCTGCAATGGCAAAGTATGACAACCTGCACCAGCACCGACATCCAGAACACGTCCACGGGCCAATTCCAGTGCCTTCCGTTCCAACAAAGGCATCTGTTCTGGCGTTCGAAAAAGATATGGCACATCAATAGAATCCTCTTCGAACAAACTCGAAAGAACTCTTAATTTCACAGCCGTACCATTTTTCTGGTAATCCAAGATCGCAGTTCCCATAGGATCCTTCTGCGGAATGATGATAGATGTGTTCATACAATATATCGTTGTTAGTTGAAAATAGACGAATTCGTTTATACGCTGCAAATATAGGTAGATTTTACGCAAAACACAAACAAAAAGCATAAAAACTAACTCAAAAGCTTCATTTTTCCGCATTTTGCCGCGTTCAAATTACTAAACCGCATCAAAAACAATATTTTTCCGCATAAAAAAGTCATAAAAAAAAATAGATCTCCCGCTACATCACGTAGCAGGAGACCACCACCTTTATAATAAATTTAACCATTTGGGCTTGCACCGAAACCGACTAAGGCGCAAACACTTCTGTCATTTCATTCTATTAAACACATAGGGCATTTGTGTTGGTGCAAAAATACACAATATATTTTAACCAGCCAAGAATACCTGTAAATTTCTTTCATTTTACACGAATATTTAAACATTATTAACACAAAAGCCTCGAATTTGCTGCAAAATAGAATGTATTTTCTACACATTGCACACAAACCGGAGATTCTTCGAGCAAAGAACAAAAAAAGCAGACCCTGAGGCCTGCTTTCAATTTCAAAGAGCGACATGCGAGGTTCGAACTCGTGACCTTAGGCTTGGGAAGCCCACGCTCTACCAACTGAGCTAATGTCGCAAATAGCTCTGTCCGAAGTCGGAATCTACTTCCAGACAGAGCGTTGATATCAGATAACAACAAGATTGGCCATCATATTGACCATCTTATTGACTTTCTCTGCACATTTACGTCCCTGTTCCGCAGTACAACACTGTTGCGCCTGTGCGAGCGTCGGAGTAAGGAATACACCATTAATATATGGTATATCGCTACGAAGGTTCAAATCTGTAAAACCTTGACGGACATGCTGAGATGCGCCCTGATACTGAGGATCTTCATCCTCGGTACAACAGCCAAGCATCACAACCGCCTTTGGTTCTTGAACTACTGCCATCTGTCGTGCCGCAAAAACCAACTCCATAACGGAAGGTACATGGGCAATAAAGATGTCTTCGTTCTCTACTCCGAGATGTCTTAATTCAGTTACTACTGACTCAAGCATCACGCTTGTCAATTCACTATGCCAGTCAGAAACTACAATTCCGATAGTGGCATCTTCAAGTGTCGCGGGGCTCGCCGCCGCCGCAGGATCAGGGTTCATAAAAGTGGGGATTTACTTTACACGGATAATATACTTATCAATGCTGCTTGCCAGTTCTGAGTCTGCCCAAGCATTCTTGATAGATTCATAAGCCTTAAGAGCCTTAGCATTCTCGCCAGCCTTCTCGAAAGCAAGACCTGCTTTCTTGAGGTAAATTGGAGAGAACTGAGCATTGTTTGCCTTAGATGCAGCCTTTTCGAAAGCCTTTGCAGCATCGCTATAAGCCTCCTTGGCAACATAGCAGTCACCGAGTGCACTCAGGATAGCCGGAGCGATATTGACATCGTTGCCATCATAATCCTTGAGATAAGAGATAGCGGCATCAACATCACCGAGGTTCATCTGGCAGAGACCTGCATAAGCCTTAGAAAGGTTACCAGCCTTGGTTGAACCGAACTCATTGATAACACTTTCGAAGTTTTCGAGAGCGGAAGCATAGTTGCCCTGCTCGAAATCGAACTGAGCCTGATAGAGAGCCTCGCTGTTTGAAGCCTCAGCATTCTTGCCTTCGCTAAGCTGATTAAAGCCGAAATAACATACGATAACTACGACCAATGCAACGAGTGCATAGATTACGTTTTTCCAGTTCTTCTCAACGAACTGTTCTGTTTTGCTTACCTGAATTTCCTCAGGCTGCTGCTGTTTTGTGTTTGCCATTTTTTATGTTTGGTTTTTATTTATATTTTCAATATTGCGCATTAAAGCGGTGCAAAGTTATAATTTTCGCACAAATAACAAACATTTTTATCAAAAAAAATCACTTTTTGGACAAAAACTCCCGAAATTTTCTTATATTTGCCACGCAGAATGAAAATAAAAAGATGAAACTCGAGCATTTATCGATAGTCAACTACAAGAACATCCGCGAAGCAGAAATTGACTTTTCTGCCGGCGTAAACTGCCTTGTCGGCAACAACGGCATGGGTAAAACCAACCTGCTGGATGCAATCTACTATCTCTCATTCTGCAAAGCCTTCAACGCTCTTCCTGACAGCCAGGTCATCACCCATGGGGAAGACTACTTCATGCTGAGCGGCAACTATGAGCTGAACGGACAGCCCGAAGAGATCCGATGCGGATACAAGCACAAGAGCCGAAAGTCATTCAAACGGGATGGCAAAGAGTATCAACGCCTGTCGGATCACATCGGACTATTGCCGATTGTCATGCTTACACCTGCCGACAACGAACTCATCCAAGGCGGAAGCGAAGAACGACGCCGATGGATGGACATGATTATATCGCAGTTCGACAAGCCCTACCTGAATGCATTGATCCGATACAATAGTGCCCTTCAACAACGCAACACACTATTGAAGCAAGATCCGCCTTGCGCCGACATCAACCTCTATCGGATCTGGGAAGAGCAGATGGACTTCTATGGTCAGCAGCTGTTCACTGCCCGCAAACGTTTCATCGAAGAGTTCGAACCGGTCTTTCAGGAGTTCTACTCGCAGATTTCGCAAGGACAGGAAAAGGTTTCTCTCACCTACACCTCTCATTTCGAGAAGGGGTCACTTCTCCCCCTGTTGGACGAAGTCCGCAGCCGCGACATGGCATTAGGATACACGACCCGTGGCTCGCACAAAGACGAATTGGTCATGCAACTTGATGATTGTCTGATGAAGCAGGTCGGTAGCATGGGACAGAACAAGACCTATCTGGTAGGTCTCAAGTTAGCGCAGTTCGACTATCTGCGCAAGCAAGGATTAACCACCCCGATCCTGCTTCTGGATGACATCTTCGACCGATTGGACGCCCAACGAGTCGAGCAGATCATCCGACTCGTAGCCAGCGATCGTTTCGGACAGATCTTTATCACCGATACCAACCGAGAATACCTTGACCGAATCATCGAGAAGGTCTCGGGCGAATACAAATTATTCACCGTCGAACAGGGAGCCTATGCAGAGAAAAAATGAACAATCCATAGGCGAAATCCTCCGGGAATACCTGAAGATTACGCAACTTGACAATGTGGTCAACATGGATCGCATTGCAGCCGTCTGGCAAGAATGTTTAGGCGATGAAATCACGAAGGAGACCGATCGGATCTTCTTCAACAACGGTTATCTGTTCGTCAACCTGAAGTCTCCATCACTGAAGACTGAATTAATGATGTCCCGCACCCTAATTGCCCATCATTTGAACGAAAAGTTAGGTGCTGAAATAATAAAATCGGTCGTCATCCGTTAATTCTATATTCTCTTATTTTTTCGCGCGCACATGAAAAGACTATTCCTCCTATCGACACTTTGGCTGTCAGCAGTTCTGCTGATGGCACAAGGAGTGCGTCTGGAGGGACGTGTGACCGACGACAACGGAGAACCGCTCGAGATGGCTCACGTCAGGTTATCGCAGCGAAGCATTGGCACAATGACCAACTTCAAAGGCGAGTACAGTCTACTTCTACCCGAAAGCGACAGTCTGGTAGTCATTTTCTCATCTGTCGGCTTCAAGCGCGTCGAAAAGAGAGTAAACACCCTGACCGGTGCCAATGGCGAGGTTCGCAAGATGATTCTCAATATCCAGCTCCGCACCAATCAGGCATACATCAACGACATCGAGGTTACATCAACCCAGCAGAAGGTCTCAACAACCGAAAAGATCAAATTAGAGAATCTGCAATTCACGCCGTCCGCCTCAGGCAATGCCGTCGAAGACATGATTGGAACCATGGCCGGTGTAACCATGAACAACGAATTATCGAGCCAGTATTCCGTTCGAGGTGGTTCTTTCGACGAGAACCTCGTCTATGTAAACGGCATCGAGGTTTACCGTCCGCAGCTGATTGCCAGCGGACAGCAGGAGGGGCTCTCCTTCATCAACCCCGCTATGGTCAAAGAGGTTGATTTCTCGACCGGTGGTTTCTCGGCCGAATACGGAGACAAGATGTCGTCTGTGCTCGACATCACCTACAAGCAACCAGATTCACTCGAAGTCAATGCCAATGTGAACTTCCTCGGGGCATCAGCCTCCCTCGGACACCGAACCAAGCGTTTTTCGCAGCTGCATGGCATCCGTTACAAACGCAACGCCTCGATGCTCTCCAGCCTCGATACCCAAGGCGAGTATGACCCTCGATTCTTCGACTACCAGACATTGCTCGGTTACGATTTCAACAAGGGATGGAGTCTCAACCTGTTGGGCAACATCGCCATCAATGACTATCGTTTTACGCCAGAGTCTCGAGAAACTTCCTTTGGCACCCTGACCGATGTCCACAAGTTCAAAGTATATTTCGATGGACACGAGCAAGACCAGTTCGACACTTATTTCGGTGCACTGACCCTCAATTACAGAGGCATCCAGAACACCACGCTCTCTTTGATGGCCTCGATGTTCAAGACCGACGAGGAGGTAACCTACGACATCTCTGGCGAGTATTGGCTGGATGAAGCAACCGATGGTGGACAAAGCAGTCTCGGCGTCGGAGCCTACCACGAACATGCTCGTAATTACCTGGACGCATCCGTGGCAGCATTAACCCTGAAGGGCATTTCGCAAGTCCGCCGCAACAAACTCTCGTATGGCATTACCATGCAGAGAGAACAGATCAGTGACCGCATTGCAGAGTGGGAGCGTCGAGACTCTTCCGGCTACACGCTTCCTCGTACCGGATTGGGAGTTCAGATGATCTACAACAAACACTCCTTCTACGACAACAGCACCATCCGCTCATCACTCTATGTTCAGGATCAGTACGGATGGGACATGTGGGGCGGTCGATGGGCTGTGATTGGCGGACTCCGCATGAGCTATTGGAGCTTTAACGGCGAGACACTACTCTCTCCACGTGCATCGTTACGATTCACTCCCGATGCTCTCAACAACGGGCAGCGTCAGACGATGTTCCGACTTGCCACAGGTCTTTATTACCAATCTCCATTCTACAAAGAATATCGACAGAGTTACATCGATGAGGCTGGTAACACAATGGTTCGCATGAACGAAGACATCAAAAGCCAGCGATGCTTTCAGGTCATTTTAGGCTCAGACATGTTCTTCCGCGCCTACGACCGTCCGTTCAAGTTTACCGCCGAGATGTATTACAAGCACATCGCAAACTACATTCCGTACACGGTCGACAACGTGCAGATCCGCTATCTCGGATACAACAACGGCAAAGCCAACAACTTTGGCATCGATATGAAAGTATTCGGAGAGTTCGTTCCCGGCACCGATTCCTGGATCTCCTTCTCGCTGATGCAAGCCAAAGAGACCTACGATGGCATCAAGACAGCCCGTCCGACAGAGCAGCGTTACTCTCTAGGCATTTTCTTCAGCGACTACTGGCCAGGCAACGACAGCTACAAAGTACATCTGCGCGGTGTCATGAACGATGGTCTGCCATTCTACAGTCCAATCGGCGGTCGCAAGTCTGGCATTTTCCGCACTCCTCCTTACCGTCGCGTAGACCTCGGTGCCACTCGTGTCTGGAACGCCAAGAATGCCCGTTTCATGGCTCGAGGCAGATGGACCAAAGTCAAGGAGATGTCGGCAGGAGCAGAATTTTTCAACCTGCTTGGCATCAACAACACCAACTCCTATTACTGGGTGACTGCCGTCAACAACACCCAGTTCGCCGTACCAAATTACTTAACTGGTCGCATGTTCAGCATCTCGTTAAGTGCAAAATTCTAAGTCAAAAAACAATCTTTGTATTATATACCGTATGAAAAAGTTTTTCTCTCTCTCATTTTTGCTGACACTTTCAGCAACCCTGTGGGCACAATACCCCACCATACCCGATTCGACCAAGATTCGCGGCAAACAGATGGAGGCTGGCTGGGATTCTCTCGACAACATCAACTGGCAGAAGGCAGTTCCTGTCATCATGTCCGACATGCTCAATGGCAAACCATTCGTGCCTTGGTGTGGACGCCCTGATGATTTGCGTCAGGCCAAGATTCCTGCATTTCCAGGCGCATTAGGCGGCGGAAAATACAGTTTCGGTGGCCGAGGTGGCAAAGTCTTTGTGGTAACCTCTTTGGCCGACAGTGGTCCTGGCACGCTGCGTGAGGCTTGCGAGACTGGCGGTGCCCGTATCATCGTCTTCAACGTAGCCGGCGAGATTCACCTGGAACGTCCTATCCACGTTTTAGCTCCATACATCACCATCTTCGGTCAAACAGCTCCTGGCGATGGTATTGTTATCACAGGCCAGACGCTTCTGATCGACACCCACGATGTTATTATCCGTTACATGCGTTTCCGTCGTGGAGCCATGGATGTTGCCTTCCGCGACGATGCCTGCGGTGGCAATGGTCTCGGCAACATCATTTACGATCACTGCTCCGCCTCTTGGGGATTGGACGAAGTAATGTCAATGTATCGTCACGTCTATGCCCGCGACGAAAAAGGCCGTGGAGAGAAACTTCCGACCGTCAATATCACCATCCAGGATTGCATCTTTGCCGAAGGTCTTGACCTCTACAACCATGCTTTCGGAGCCTCGATTGGCGGACACAACACCCTCTTTACCCGCAACCTGTTCGCCAACAACATCTCACGCAATCCATCCATCGCCATGAACGGAGACTTCAATTTAGTCAACAATGTGCTTTACAACTGGTGGAACCGTTCGATCGATGGTGGCGACCATACCTCCGAGTTCAACATCATCAACAACTATCTCAAGCCAGGCCTTGTAACTGGCTATGACCAGACTGTTGATATCAAGACCTATCTCAAGAGCTACGCCCAAAACCGCAAGAAGTTCGGCTATGGCAACAGCGAACAGGCAGCAGCCAATCCAACCAGCGAAAAGGCACCAAGCATCTGCTACCGCATCCTCAAGCCAGAGCACGGCCGCAGCAAGGAGAATCAGGATCTTTGGGGCAAAGCTTATGTTGATGGCAACTTTGTTGAAGGATTCCCAACAGTATCGGCCGACAACTGGGCAGGCGGTGTTCAGCCTGGGAACATCAAGGGCGAAGAGGAAATCCGCAAGGCACTGAAGGTGGATACTCCATTTGCACTTGACTCTGAGTTACAGATCATGACGGCACAAGAAAGCTACGAATATGTCTTGAACAACGTAGGAGCAACCAAACCGGTGCGCGATGCCGTCGACGAACGAATCATCCGCAGCGTCCGCACTGGCGAAGCAACCTACGTCAAAGAGGCAAAGGTCCACACCTCTCCATACGTTAAGCGTCGTCTCCCGGACGAGAGCTTCAAGCTCGGTATCATCACCGACCCGCAACAGGTAGGCGGACTGCCAACCTATCAGGGCACCCCGAACAAGGACACCGACGCCGACGGCATTCCTGACGAGTGGGAATCGGCCCATGGCCTTGATCCGAATGATCCGAAAGATGCAGTATTAATCCGTGAAGACGGTTACATGAATATCGAATGGTACGCAAACTCTCTCTAAGCCTCGTGGCGCTGATTAGCGTCCAAGCTTTCGCACAGAATCCGGAACTGAATCATGTGGCCGACACTATTGCAGAACAGGCGCACTACTCTGGCACAGTTCTGAGCAATCCCTATCGTCACGATGGCGGATTGAGCCCCGTCATCGGCGTTCACAACATCCAGACCATGCACGCTCAACGCGACTTGAAAGAGCCGAACTCTTTGGGCGACACAATTGGTTGGACCTACAATCACCAGCCTATGTTAGCCTCATGGAATGGTCAACTCTGGATGCATTACCTGAGCGATCCTAAGTCCGAGCATGCCTTCCCTTCTCGTACTCTGTTCCAGCATTCAGCCGATGGACATCATTGGACTGAGCCGGAAGTTCTCTTCCCAATCTATGCAACCGAGGGACGCGAAGATGAGGTAGCGGCAGTCATGCACCAGCGCGTAGGTTGGTATGTATCGTCGAAGGAGACCGGGACACGTCTCATAGCCATCGGTCATTATGGTATCTGTCGAACCATGAAGGATGACCCGAACGACGGCAATGGCATCGGACGCGTAGTTCGCGAAGTGAACAAGGACGGTTCATTGGGACCTGTTTACTTCCTCTATTATAATCACGATTACAACGAGAAGAATACTCGCTTCCCATTGTACACCAAGTCCAAGAACAAGCAGTTCCGCAAGGCTTGCGAGGAGATTCTGCAAAGTCCTATCTATTGGATGCAGATGGTCGAAGAGTGCAACCGCGACGAAGAACGTCTGCCAATCAAGAACACCTACAAGGCGTTCAACTGCTATGCCCTCGACGATGGCAGCCTGGTAGCCTTTTGGAAACACGCCTTAACCTCCCGCAGTTTTGATGGCGGCAAGAGTTGGACCTATCCTGCCAAACGTGCCCAAGGATTCGTCAACAGCAATGCCAAGATCTGGGGTCAGCGATTGGGCGATGGCACTTATGCCACTGTCTATAATCCTTCGGAATATCGTTGGCCGTTGGCTATTTCCACCTCCAACGACGGTTTGAACTATACCACCCTCAACCTCGTCAATGGCGAAGTTCCGCCCATGCGTTATGGTGGTCAGTTCAAGAGCTATGGTCCGCAATACACCCGTGGCGTGCTCCCCAACCTGGAACAAAACGACAAAACCTCCGGCTTGCCGCGCGCACCGAAGGAAGCAACAAAACAACAAAACAACAAAACAACAAAACAACGCAACGATAGTTGCTTCTGGGTAACCTATTCCATCAACAAGGAGGATATCTGGGTCAGCCAGATTCCAGTCCCTGTCCGCAGCGTAGCCACCAGTTACGAGGAACCTTGGAACATCTACTCCCCGGTTCTGGCCCGCGTCGAACTTGGCGACAAGATCGTTTTGCACGACAGCGACCCTTACGATTATGCCAAATTGGAGCGAGTCATCCCTGCCACCCGCGAACTGAAGCTCAGCTTCGACATCATCGCTGAGCAGAAGAACCATGGACGTCTGGAACTCGAGTTGCAGGATGATCATGGTACGCCATGCTGCCGTCTGCAGTGGCAGGACGACGGATTGGTAACATCGAAGAATGGTGCTCGCTACGCCCCTATCATCAAGGGATATGAGGCTGGACGCAAATACCACATCGAATTACTCGCCAACCTCAACACTCGCATGGTCATCTATACCATCGACGGCAAGGAGCAACGCCCCAAGATGCTGTTTGCGCCAATCTCCGCCATCACACGTATCTGTTTCCGCACAGGTGAAGAGCGCTTCTATCCGACCATCAACACCGAGGCGGATCGTCCGGAATCCTTCATGTTGCCTAATGCATCAGGCACAGATCCAGAAGCCATCTGGACCATCAGCCATGTTCATGCCGAAGCGGCTCAGTCAACCAACACGGCCCTGCTCAAGTGGGATGACTACCGTCATTATGTCGATTACTTCAATCAGATGGAGAATGAGCACGTAGTTCAGGCCATTCCAAACAGCCAGGCTGCGGATTGGATGGGCAAGAACATTCCGCTTTTTGAATGTCCAGACCGCCAGGTTGAAGAGATGTTCTATTATCGATGGTGGACGCTCCGCAAACACATCGTCGAGACGCCTTATGGCTATGGTATGACCGAGTTTCTCGTCAAACGCAGCTATGCCGACCAATACAATCTGATTGCCTGTGCCGTGGGACATCACCTGATGGAATCCCGTTGGCTACGTGACCGTCAATATGCCGATGGCATTGTCAATGTCTGGCTTCGTGGCAACCATGATCCGAAAAAAGGCGGAGATTCTATCCAAGGTGCGCCTATGCAGAAACTGGACAAGTTCTCCAGCCTCATCCCATACGCCATGTGGCAACGCACACTTGTTCTGGGTGATACCACCTGGTTCGACGGCTACCGTCCAGACCTTGAGAAGAACATGCTCCAGTGGGAGAAAGAGAAAAGCTATGGCGATGGTCTGTTCTGGCAGGGCGATGTACAGGATGGCATGGAAGAGTCTATCTCCGGTGGCCGATATAGTCCCAACAAGAAGAAATTCACCCAGAACCGCCGTGTGACGATCAACTCTTACATGGCAGGCAACTACCGCGTGCTCGGTCAGAACGAAAAAGCCGACAAGCTTCAGTCCCTGATCGACGAAAAGCTTTGGGACAAAGGCATGCAGTTCTATGGAACTCTGACCCAGAAGGATTCCATCGCGCAGGTTCGCGAATTGATTGGTTACTTGCCTTGGTATTTCAATCTGCCTGCCGACGATTCAGCCCGCTTCAAGGCTGCATGGATGCAATTGCTCGACCCGAAAGGATTCGATGCTCCAGCAGGCATGACTACTGCCGAACGTCGTCACCCATTGTTCCGTCATGCCTGGAAAGGCCGTCCGACGTGCGAGTGGGATGGCGCCATCTGGCCCTTTGCCACCTCCCAGACTTTGACCGCGCTGATTAACGTCGAGAATAACTACCCTAAGTTATCTGCGTCGTTGCCAGGTGACCTTTTCTGGCATCATTTCAAGAAGTACACCGAGTCCATGCATTTCCATGGCCGTCCTTATGTAGGCGAATATCTGGATGAAACCACCGGTTATTGGCTGTGGGGCGAGCACGACCGCTCTCGCTACTACAATCACTCCACCTACAACAATCTGGTCATTACAGGTCTTTGCGGTTTCAATCCAGCCAATGGCGAAGTGCATCCTTTAGCACCAGCCACATGGGATTGGTGGTGTCTGGATGGCATCTCATATCGTGGTCAGATCCTGACAATCATTTACGACAAAGATGGATCCCATTACAACCAGGGCAAAGGACTGATCATCCTGGTTAATGGTCAAAAGAAATAAATCTCCTATATATATAATAATATGTATAAAAGATTATCATTATTGTTCTCTTGTATATTTGCGGCAAGCATCGCAATGGCAACCGTCCACGTCACTAACCTGAGTGTGGAGGGCCGGGCCGACCAACCTTTAGGCTTGGATGTATTGCAACCTCGACTGGGCTGGCAGATTGTGGCAGATGCTGACGAGAAGGGAGTCTTCCAAAATCAATACCATATACAAGTGGCAAGCAGCCGCGAACTGCTCGAACGAAACGAGCCAGACTTATGGAATATTAACGTCAACTCCGATCGAAGCCAGTATATCACATATCAGGGACAACCTCTCAAATACAATCAGCGTTGCTTCTGGCGTGTTTTGGTAGTAACAAAGCAAAAAGACAACAAAAGAGCGAAAGAACAGGCCTCTGCCTGGAGCGAAATCTCGGAATTTGGCATCGGACTTCTTTCTGAAAGTAACTGGAAAGGCTATTGGATTGGACTTGACAAAGCCAACGAATGGGATGTCGAAGATGTCCACAGTCGTCTCTCTGCCCGATATTATCGAACCAGATTCGAAGCCAAGCATGCCATCAAACGTGCCACACTTCACATCTGCGGATTGGGACTTTACGAAGCCTCCATCAACGAAAAGCGAGTTGGCAACGATGTTCTCGCACCTGTTCCGTCCAACTACGAAAAGAGCATCCACTACAATAGCTACGATGTCACAAAGCTTTTGCAGCAAGGTTCAAACCAGGTGAACGTAACGGTTAGCAACGGCCGCTTCTACACCATGCAGCAGAACAAGAAGAAGTACAAGATCCGCAACTTCGGCTATCCGACCTTACGTGCGAACCTGATCATTGAATATGCTGATGGAAAGACTGAAACCATTGCCACCGACGACAAGAAATGGCAGATGACCTGCGATGGAGCCATCCGCTCTGCCAATGAATACGACGGCGAGATTTACGATGCCAACAAAGAGGAGATGCCAGATTCTATCTGGTTCAAGCCTCAGCGCAGCCAGATTCCTAATGGAGAGCTCTTGGGCAACCTCACCCCCGCCATGCGAGTTCTGGAATCATTACCTGTCAAGGAATTGATCCAGAAAGAGGGTAATCGTGTGATTATAGACTTCGGACAGAACTTTGCAGGTTGGGTACGTACCGACTTAACGAAGTTAGGATTGCAACAAGGCGACACCCTCCGCATCCGTTATGCCGAA
The DNA here is from genome assembly GCA_045627865.1 of Bacteroidales bacterium. Classification (GTDB taxonomy): domain Bacteria; phylum Bacteroidota; class Bacteroidia; order Bacteroidales; family UBA3663; genus Liminaster. The sequence continues at coordinate 137,122 of JAZQOK010000002.1, read as the reverse complement.
AAGTTAGACTCCATCGGTGAACTCTATGTTGAGAACCTGCGTCATGCACAGAGTACCGACTATTATATCGCCAATGGCAAAGAGAACAGCTCTTGGGCTCCTCGTTTCTCTTACCACGGTGGTCGTTTTGCCGAGGTTACTATCATTAGCTCCTCCCCTTATGGGGGAGGCTGGGAAGGGGCTTTCTTCACCGGCGAGGTGATTTCTGACAACATGCAGACACTGTACACCTTCGAGTGCCAGAACGAAATGCTGAACCATTTGGTCAAGAATGCCTTCTGGGGAGTACGAAGCAACTACAAAGGCATGCCTATCGACTGTCCACAGCGCGACGAACGTCAGCCATGGCTGGGCGACCACTCGCAGGGTTGCTGGGGCGAAAGCTACCTGATGGACAACCATCATCTTTACAACAAATGGTTGCGCGACATCGAAGAGTCTATGCGCCAGGATGGTTGTATCCCCGACGTAGCGCCAGCCTATTGGAACTATTATTCGGACAATGTCTCGTGGCCAAGTGTCTTTGTGTTTGGTGCAGAAATGCTTTACCAGCAGTTTGGCGATGATCAGGCAATCATCCGTCATTATCCAGCCATGCGCAAATGGCTGATGCACTTCTTCGAGTACAAGCAGACTCCCGATGGATTAATCAAGGCCGACAAATACGGAGACTGGTGCGTCACCCCAGAATCGCTCGAGCTCATCCATAGCAAAGACAGCACGCGAGTTACCGATGGCGTGTTGATTGGTTCCTGCTATATGTACAAATTGCTCGAAGTCATGATGAAGTTCGACGACATCCTGCTCAAGAACAATTCGCTCGAACTTGCCCGTCGTGGTCTCGGCAGCGAAGTTCTTCAGGCCGACCGAGCTGAATATGAAGCACTCCGCAACAAGCTGGCAAAAGCCATCAACGACAAGTTCCTAACGGTCAAGAAGGGCACATCACCAGCTCCGGACCATTATCTCTATCCAGATTCAATCTTCTACGGCAACAATGCTGTGGCTGCCAATCTGCTACCGTTAGCCTTCGGTATTGTTCCCAAGGAATACGAAGAGGACATCACCCGACAGGTGGTTGCTAAGATCATGCTCAAGCCTGCAGGAGGACATCTCTGCTGCGGCGTCATCGGCATCTCTTGGCTTATGCGCGAACTCTCAAAGCACGGACGTATGGATGTTGCCTATCTGCTGGCAACCCAGAAATCCTATCCATCCTGGGGCTATATGGTGCAACAGGGCGCCACAACCATCTGGGAACTTTGGAATGGCGACACTGCCAATCCGAAGATGAATTCCGGCAACCATGTCATGCTCCTGGGCGATTTGTTGCCTTGGTGCTTCGAGCACGTTGGTGGCATCCAGGCCGAAGAACCTGGCTTTAAGAAAATCCGACTCGCACCAAACTTCGAACTCGAAGAACTTTCGTGGGCCAACGTGAGCTATACGACCCCTTATGGCAAAGTGGTATCGAATTGGAAAAAGACACCGATGAGACTGGTCTGGGACATTGAGGTTCCTATCAACACCTCTGCTATCGTTGTCACCCCCAATGGCACAAAGACATACACAAGTGGCCAATGGCATATCGAAGAGGACCTGCCACATAAAGAATCCGTGTCGTCCAGCTCCGTCGGAAAAGCCACTGTGTCGTCCGGCTCCGTTGGAAAAGCCACCGTGTCGTCCGGCTCCGTCGGAAAAGCCACCGTGTCGTCCGGCTCCGTCGGACGAGTTTCATGCAACGAGTTTACCTTCGAAGAAGCAAGTTTCCCATCCTGCCATTCGGCCTCCATTGCCGAATGCACCAACGGTGATCTGATGATCACTTACTTCGGCGGTTCGTACGAAGGCTGCGAGGACATGTGCATCTGGACCCAACGCAAGAAGCTCATCAAGCGAGGCAAGAAGGGTCAGCCACACACCTACGAATCCGGATGGAGTGCTCCTGTTCTTGTTGCCGATGGTGCCTTGCATCCAGAAGAGGGTAAAGGCTGGAAAAAGTGGGCAGCTTCGGACCTGCATCACAGCATCAACGAATTCAACAAAATGACCGACCACAAGTCCGACACCTTGCGCAAGGCTTGTTACAACCCTGTTATCTATCAGGTTCCTGGTGGAGACCTGCTCCTCTTCTACAAACTTGGCTATGATGTCCGCGACTGGACTGGCTATGTAATGCGCTCTACAGACAACGGCCACACCTGGTCCACCCATCGTGACAGCATCGCTCCCGCCTCCCAGCTGCCACTGTGTTCTGCGGCTCCGTCATTGCCACGGTATTCTGCGGCTCCGTCATTGCCACGGTGTTCTGCGGCTCCGTCGCAGAATTTCAGTCTCGAACGTGACAGTCTGCTTGGCCCAATCAAGAACCAACCTATCTGCCTGCCGGCTGGCTTCAAGTGCAAGGACGGGACTGTGCTGGCACAACCACGCATCCTCGCTCCTACCAGCAAAGAGACGAAGCATGGCACAAAGACCAAAGCCGGGCCATGGCGCTGCTACGTCGAGATTAGCGAAGATGGCGGCAAGACCTGGGTTCTCAGCCCGGTAGTACCACACGACTCGCTCCACCTCAACATCCAGCCAGCGCTGTTGATTCACAAAGATGGTCGTATCCAGATGCTTTGCCGCAGCCACACACCAGCCAAAGGACATGGTGAACGGGCTCGCATCGCAACCTCATTCAGCGACGATGGAGGCTTGACCTGGAGCCAGATGCAGTTTATCGACGATCTGCCGAACAACAATTCCGGCATCGATGCTGTTACCATGGTCAATGGCGAGTTTGCCCTCATCTACAATCCATTTGGCTGTGTCGATTGGCGAGACAAGAAAGATCCTGCACGCAACAAAGAATTGCGCAACCCGCTCCACATTGCCACCAGCAAGGATGGATTGCACTGGCAAACCCAGGTTGTTCTTGAATCTTCGCCCATCAGCCAGTACTCCTATCCATCGATGATTGTAGGCAGCGATGGCACCTTGCACTGCATCTACACATGGCGTCGAGAACGAATCAAGTACCAAAGGGTAACCAAATAAGTCTACCCACAAAGATTATAACTATCAACCCAAATATTAATTAATTATTTATTTTAAGACTATGAAAAAGTTTTTTTCAATGGCCATCATGATGGCCGCTGCAATTTCAACCTTCGCAGCAAATCCTGCTGAAGACAGCCGTTGGACCACCAATGGTGGTGCATCACTTCAGTTCACTCAGGGCTTTGTCAGCAAGAACTGGTACAAAGGTGGTGAGAGCAACTTCGCTCTGCTCGCTACTGCAGACTACACCTTCAACTACAAGTACGAGGACTTCACCTGGGACAACAAGCTGGAGGGCAAGCTCGGATTCGTAACCACTCCATCCGACACCTGCCACAACTACATGACCAACCAGGATTACCTCAAGTACACCACCAAGCTCGGCTACAAAGCAGGCGGTGACTGGTACTACACCCTTCAGGGCATTGGCCAGACCCAGTTCTGTCCTGGTTACAAGACCAACGTCAAAGGTGAGATGTCAAAGTTCATGAGCCCTGCTTATCTGAACATTGCACTCGGTATGGACTACAAGAAGTCTCTTGTGAACATCTCTTGGAGTGTATTCCTCGGTCCTTTGGCCTACAACTTGAAGTTCGTTGCCGATCCTTATGGCAAGACCTTCGATGCTTTGAGCAACGAATGGGAAGTAGATAAGACCAGAGGCAAGATTGATGCCAAGGCTTTCGGTTTGAAGAATTCATACGACTACAACTTGTATGACTTTGGTGCAAGCGCAAAGGCAACCATGGATTGGAAGGTTTGCAAGTATCTGACCTGGACCTCACAGGCTACCTACTTCTCGCCACTCTACAACTGCGGTAAGTACAAGGACAATGTTTACACCACTGTTGATTGGGAGAATACCCTCGACATGCCATTGAACCAGTATTTCTCAACCAAGATCTATACTCACCTTCGTTTCGATGACTCGGTTGACAAGACTCAGGGCGCAATGAATTGGGGTTATTTCCAGTTCACCGAACTCCTCAGTTTTGGTCTCTCTTACAAGTGGTAAACTGCTTTCATTTTGCCACATAAAGTAAACATTCATGCGTGGTTTCTTCGGAAATCGCGCATTTTTTGCAATTTGTTGTGCAAGATTGTCCAATTTTTCGCAAAAACCGCGTATCTTTGCAGTGTGAGTAATTCCACAAAACTTCATAAAATGAGAGAAAGGCAGAGGATCGTCGAGAAGACGGGCCTCTGTTGTTTTAAAGAGAGCCGATAGGCGATTTGGCGATATATCGATAATCGTGAATCGTGAATCGTGAATCGCTAATCGTGAATCGTTAATCGTAAACCGTTAACCGTTATGTTAAACTTCATCAATGACCTACTTTGGTCATACATAGTACTGATTCTGCTTGTGGCCTGTGCCCTCTTCTTCACCATCCGGTTGAAGGGCGTGCAGTTCACGATGTTGCGCGACATGTTACGCCAGATGAAAACAGGATCACAAGATGGTAAGATTGGAGGATTCCAGGCATTTGCCGTTTCACTCTCCAGTCGAGTAGGTACCGGCAACCTGGCAGGTGTGGCATCTGCTATCTTCATCGGTGGACCAGGTGCCATCTTCTGGATGTGGGTCATGGCCCTTTTAGGCTCAGCCACAGCCTTTGTTGAGGCAACATTAGCGCAATTATACAAGAAACGTGGTGAGGACTCCTTCTACGGTGGACCAGCCTACTACATGCAACAGGGACTTCATCGTCGCTGGATGGGCATCCTCTTTGCCGTACTCATCACCATTACTTTTGGTTTGGCTAACCAGATTGTGCAAAGCAACACCCTATGCGACGCACTCGGCAGCACCTCCCAATTGCTGATTGACGAAACCGTTTCGCTCGACATTTACAAGATGGTCATTGGAGTGATTCTGACGATAGCCACACTCATCATCATCTTCGGCGGTATCCAACGTATTTCCCGATTCTCTGCCATCATGGTCCCCATCATGGCAGTTGGCTACCTGGTTCTCTCCATTGTTGTCATACTGATGAACATCACGTTGATTCCAGAGGTGATTAAAACCATCATCGAGAGCGCCTTTGGATTAGGGCAGTTTGCAGGCGGTGCCATTGGCATGACCATTGTGATGGGTGTCAAGCGAGGTCTCTTCAGCAACGAGGCGGGCGAAGGTTCCGCTCCTAATGCAGCCGCCATTGCCCACACCTCCCATCCTGTCAAACAAGGTCTGCTTCAGGCATTAGGCGTTTATACCGACACTCTATTGATCTGCACCTGTACTGCCTTCATCATTCTTTTGGCAGGCCAATACAATGGCGATGCGGATGGCATTATTCTTACCTCCAACTCGCTCGAAGCCGAAGTCGGCGTCGCTGGTCGATATTTCATCACGGCAGCCATCTTCCTCTTCGCCTACAGCACCATCATTGCCAATTACTTCTATGGCGAGACCAATATCCGTTTCATAACCTCCAAGAAGTGGGCTATCCAATCATTCCGAATCATCACAGGAGTCGTCGTTCTTTCAGGAGCATTCATGGCATTGGAGACCGCTTTCGACATTGTTGACATCTGCATGGGTATAATGACCATCGTCAATCTGGTTGCTATCTTCCTTCTGTCGGGCAAAGCCGTTCGCCTCCTCAACGATTATCGGGCACAGCGCAAGGCTGGCAAGGATCCAATCTTCAAGAAAGAGATTCTTTCCGAACAGGAACAAAAAGACATTGAGTGTTGGTAAATAAAGCCCCTAACCCCAACCCTTCCCCCGCTCGGGGGAAGGGAGTATAAACCCAAAGGCTTATGAGATACGTTTTTTATGGCATGATTGTTTTGACCCTCGTACTGGTTGTTCTGCTGGTAGGGCAAGTCATCTACTGGAGTTGCAGAATCTTTGTTTGCAAACACACGGCTTGGCTGATTCATTGGTCCGTCTTGGGCATCATCACCCTGGTACTGGCAGTTGCCTCTATTTGGGGACATTACATCACTCGCTACCAGATTAACATCAAACAGACAGAGGTTAGTTCTCCGCGTGTACCCGAGGCGTTCGATGGATTCAGGATTGCCCATATCTCCGACATGCATCTCGATTGCTTCAATGATGAGAAGGGTCATGCCTTCCTCAACCAATTAATCGATTCGATTGCAGCACAGCATCCCGACCTCATCGTATTCACGGGCGATATTGTCACCGGTCAATCTGCCGAAGCAGAGCCATTCCGTCAGGAACTGGCACGATTAGCCTCTATTTCCAACCATTCATCACAAATCCCCGTCTATTCCGTACTCGGCAACCACGACTATGCCGACTACACCCGCATGTCTCCCCGCGAGAAGTACAAAGATGTAGAGAATCTCTGCGCCATCCAACGAGAAGCCGGTTGGCACTTGCTCAACAACGAATCGATCATAATAACCAAAGAACAAAATAACGAAACCTCCGGCTTGCCGCGCGCACCGAAGGAAGCAACAAAAGAACATCTATATTTGGTTGGTGTCGAAAATATTGGCGAACCGCCCTTCTCCACCTATGGCGACCTAAAGAAAGCCATGGCAAATGTAGAAGATGGATTCTCCATCCTGCTATCGCACAATCCTACCCATTGGCGCAAAGAGGTCTTGCCCGACACCGACATCGACCTGATGCTTTCAGGACACACTCATGCCGTTCAGGTACAGATGGGCAGTTGGAGTCCTGCCCAGTGGAAATATAAAGAATGGAGTGGCCTCTATCGTAACAACGACAAAGGTCACCCCCGTTATCTCTATGTAAATACTGGCATTGGTGGTGTCGGACCTCGAGTCCGCATCGGTGTAGCGCCGGAAATAACCATCCTCACACTACGAAGGGAATAAACTACACGAACAGCTGTTCTGCAGATATTTCAGAGACAAAGACATCCGAATGATTATTCTGAATCAATTCCCGACAACCGACATATGTCAGATGGAAAGTCTTTGATGGAAATCTTTCCTCCATCTGAGCTTGTCGCTGCCTCAATCTGTCAGCATATGATTTTGTCACCTCGTATGGTTCTTTACTGAATTTCATCTCACAAAGGTTCACAATATCATCGGCCCTATCGATTAACAAATCAATCTGAAGTCCATCCGTTTCGGTGTCGCCTTGAACCACATAAGCAGATTCTCGAGACGAGACTCCTGCAATCTGCAAAGAATACTTAATCTGGGAGATATGTTGCATACAGACCTCCTCGAAGGCAATACCTCTCCATGCCATCACGTCTGGCTCCCTCAAGTGGCGTTGCCAATAATCGGGCTTTTCGACATGAAGTTTCTCCTTGAAATGAATCCAAAACCAGCAGAATGGATCAACCAACTTATATAGAAACTCATTTTGTTTCTGACCAAACGGAACATATTTATCAACGAATCCACTTCCCATCAAAGCTTTCATCGTATTTGTAAAATCTCCATTAGCGTTAATCTGTAGCTGCTTGGCAATTGAATCCCTGGAGAATCCGCTATGACGGTTCGCTAACAATCGGATGATTCGCATACATAAATCTGCATTATCAAACACAGACTTAAACAACCGAGTAAACTCATCGCCCAACTTAGCATCTTTGCCGAAAAATAACGCATCAATATTTTGAGCCAGACTATAAGTAGGATTGAACGCATTCAAATAGTATGGCACACCCCCCATTATCATATAAGTTTGAATAACATTATAGCGTGACATCTTTATTCCTCTGCTTTCAAAGAAATCCTCACATTCCTTTAGGGTAAAAGGGCTAAGCTTGATTTCTCCCGTCAATCGCCCATACAAACCACCTTTATTATTTATGAGATTATCCAACATCCAGGAAGTTGCAGAGCCACAAACCACAAAGCAAAGATTATGCTGCATATTTCCCCATCCGTTCCAAAATGCCTCCAACGCAGTCAGGAATCCAGAACGTGCAGTATCCATCCAAGGGAGTTCATCAATGAAAACCACCTGACGAGTACCATTATCCTTCAACTTCAAGTATTGCTCAAGCAAAAAGAAAGCTTCCATCCAGGATGTAGGGATATCAATACCATCCATCCCATGACGGATCAAAGAGAAATAGAAGTTTTGCAACTGATCCTTTAGCGTAACCTTGCGTTTTCGGTCATAAGGAGACAATCCCGTATGATGGAAAACCATATTATCGTGAAAAACCTCATCTATTAAGAAGGTTTTTCCGACTCTTCGTCTTCCATATACAGCAACAAACTCCGGATTATTACTTCTATAAAACCGGGACAATTCTGCTATCTCTTTCTTTCTTCCAATAATTGTACACATGGTCGGACTATATTAAAAATCTCGCAGCAAAGATAGGGATAAAAAATGAAATCTGCAAATAAAAACGGCTTTATTCCGCTAAAAGTATGCAAAAAGCAACATCCATAGCGGAATAAAGCCATTTTTATCCCAAGATTTCAACGAAGTTTAAGTCTTGCAGTTCCTATTTCTTCCTAAATTCCTGAGTTCCTGAATTCCAGAATTCCCTATTTCCCTCGTTTCCGAATCTCCTCCATCTGTTGGATGTTACGATCCAGACGCTCAATTTCTTTGTCCTTAATCAAGATTGCACTATCCAGCAATTGCTGATCGTGCTGGAGCTGCTGCTGACGTTTCACGCCCTCCTGCAGTTTGGCAGTCAGATTCTGTTCCTCGTACTTGGCGATAGCCTCCTCGAAGCGACCCTCCTTAACCAGAGCCATAATCTGCTTCTCGAACTCATCCAGTTCCGAGAGATCGATACGTGCAAACTTATCGACATAATTATCGAGGTTCTGCAACTGCTGTTCGTAGTTATCCTCGAGAGCCGACAAGCGCTGCTGGTATTCCGCATCCTTGACCTTTCCCTCCTTACGGAGCTGTTCAAGCTGAGCCTGCGACTCCTTCAGCTGCTTCTCATAGCGTTGTACCGCCACATCACGATAACCGTCGCGAATCTTTTGCAGTTCCTCGCTCTTGCAGAGCACAATCACGATGGGTTTCTCATTCTGTGCATTGCCGATCACCATATTATCGACAGCCTCCTTGTTCATCACTTCGTAGCCGAACAGTTCTACGCGACGGAACTCGATGGCATCGCCGGCGTGGAGTGTTCGGAACTGTAGCGTGAAGGTTCCATCTTCTGCACTCATTGCAGGAGCAGCACCCTTGGCCGAAACCGAAACGCCAGCCAATGGGGTCTTTTCCGCTTCACCACAATACTGCATCACGACACCCTTCTGCACAGATTGCGCAGAAGCAGCAACAGCGAACGATGCCAACAATACAGACAATATATACTTGATTTTCATGTTCAATAATTTTATAGCGCAAAGATATGGAGTTTATTCCATATCTCCAAATATGAGTTGCAAATCTTGCAGAAGAGGCAGATAATTAGGAAGAAAAATCTGCTTCATCTGCAAAATCTGCGTGCAATAAGAGAATCATTGTTCGTAATCCTCCCAGGCAGAGCCACGACGACGAGGGGAAAAATTCTCCGACTCCTCATCCGAGACAGAGATATATGAAGTCTGGATTATATTGTCAGCAATCTCATGAGCTTCCAATTCAACAATCACAATTTCGGGTGATATATAGCGTTTCATATTACTTTCCAAATGTGTTTAAAGATTATGATTATTGAATACGAAATTTCTTGCCATTCTTGACATAAATACCAGGTTGGAGATTCTCTGATTGAGCACGGCGTCCATCGATCGAATAGATAGCCGAAGCCGAAGCATCATCATCGAAGGTACGGATACCCGTTTCCTCATCGTCGACCTCCATGAAGCCGAAACGGACCTCCGAAGCCAGAGTCTCACCTTCATCGATGGTCATATAGAATCGATAAGCAGGCAAAGTAGCCTTAGCAGACGCCTTATGGAATACTCCATCGTTCTTTGCAATAGCATACCATGTGAAAGAATGATCTTTGAATGGCTCATATACACCTGTGAAGGTATATTTATGATTTGCATTGAATACGAGCGAGCGATTCAGTGCAGGCTCCAAGGTCACATTCCAACCAAAGAATTCAAAATCACCCGCATTGCGAACACGAATCACACAAGGCGTATTGGCAGGAATCGTATATCCAGCCTGACGTTTTGTTACAATGATACAATCCGCATCTCCATCAGTCTCTACGCCATCAATGGTAGCGAACTCTGCCCAATTAAGAATGCTATTATCCAATGTAATCGCAAACGGCACATAGAAAGACTGCCAGTTGCCAACCTGTTGCTCCGTAAAATCACGAATATAACAGAAGTCCGGCACAACGGTAGCTGTACTACGGGTATAGGATGAATTCTCCATATCTGCCAATATATAAAGTTGGGCTTCAGTCGTTGTAATCGGAATACGGGTAGCAAAAGTCACGCCACTCTTCTTAGTCTCAAGTTTTGCATACCAGCGGAATGGGGCAGCATATTGAGTATCATTTGTAGGTGTTATGATGTAGCCATTTCTTGACCATCTTAGCCCATCTCTCACCAAGTACTGTTTCTTTTGATAGTTACCAGTCACGACCACTTTCTCCTTCATCGTTTCGAGCGTAACGCTCTTATTCTCTGCCTTATACAGATGTCCATCGTTCGAAGTGATTGTAATGGTAGTTGCACCAGTTCCCTTCACTCGAATCAGGTATGGCATGTTTGGCTCTGTAACTGCATCCACATTCAAAGGGCATGCAATCAGCGACTTATCGTCCGCAGAGGTCACATCGCCATCATTGTTGGTATCTTGGTTCACGCCATAGGCATAAACTTCTGCCAATTCGAATTTATCAAACAGTTCTTGTGTATAGTTAAAAGAGAACGGCACACAGAATGGTTGCCACTTTCCAACATTATCACCACTTGAACTGTTACGTGAAGTAAACATTCGTGTATAGGACAACTTATTACCACTACCTTTAATCTCTGCATCATTTTCTCGGAGATAAGGCATGCTGTCATTCAAAGTCACAGAAACATTGAACAGCGTCGGTTCCACTTTACAGTTACTGCAAATGGCATTCTCCATCGGTCCGGCATGCGTATCTGTTCCATTCAGGCTCACATCGTTGGTATAACTCTGTACACAGTTATTTATATAACGATAGACCACACCTCTGCTTGGATCAACCATTGGGTATGCATCCGCACCAATAGTCTGGTACCAAGTGGTCTTATTCTTACCCTCGTACTGATTGAGTTCGTAGGTCACTTGACCATTGCTCATTTGTGCCGAGGTACGACCGCCATTGGTATTGGCCGACGATGCCACATAGTAGCAACAATCCACACCGAATATATCGGCCTTGGTACCGCATAGCGCAGAACCCAGCGTCAGGCATTGTGACATAGCACCACCCTGAGCATTCTCTATCAGCTTGCCACTCTCCAATCGCAAAGAACGCAATTGACCGTTAGTAACTTTGCCGAAAAGGAAGTTATTCTGAGCGAGTCCTTTGATCGTATGGCCTTGCTTGCTATCCTTTTCATATCCAAAATATTTTACATACGCCAACGGATATGCATCGTTTCCAATAGGGATCCAATTGTAGCCAGACAAATCAATATCTTTCATCTGATAGATATTATATCCAGTACTACTTGTCAAGGTAGTCTTATTTAAGCCATTACACAACCACATCAACTGACCAGCATTCGATACGCCCAAATCCCATGTACTTGACGTGGTACTAAGAATATCTGCCATCTGGAAATAGTACTTCAGTTCGGACTTGCAATTATCGCAAATACAGAAACCATCTTCCGAGAAGTTACTTCCACCTTTATGAGTAGCGAAAGTAAGAAGTATATTGGGGAGACCCACTTCCGTATTTACCACATTTGGTCCATTGTTTGAACAAGCCAACGATCTCGAACTGATTTCATCCGCACGGAATGCATAGGAAGTAGCGTCTGTCCGAATATTGTGAACGGCAATAAGCAAGTTTCCACATCCTGTATAGGTGAAATGCTTATCAAGGGGAACCTCCACCCAATCACCAGCAGTTGTTCCATTCTTGAAAGAAATGGTTCCATCATAAACTTGAGTCATATTCTCAACCTTCATTTTGGTCGATGTGGTCAAAGTTCGGAAAGGAACTTCCGCCATATACAATTTCAGATCTTGACTCTTATTTGCAGTCACATTGCTTGCAATCTGGAATGCAATTTTCTTGATATTTCCAGCGCTTTTGATATCTGTATTCAAATAAAGGTTCTGGGATGAAATCTGAGGATTGTTGCAACCAAATCCAGACCAATAATTATAATTTGTGGTGGTACCAAAGGTCGCAGTTTCTTCGAATACGAACTGCATGACTGGCAAATATTCAGTTACATCAAATGAATTATTTACAAAAGCATTTGCATAATTCGAATCGCCATCATTACGTTGGGCAATTCTTCTTCCAGTTTGCTGTGTATAATAATAAATAACGTTTCTATAGCCGCTCTTCTTTGACGAGAAAGCTACAACTAAATTATTTTTTCCACTATACTTAAATGGCGCATGAAAGTTAATACGTTCCCAGCCATTCTTGACCGCGCCAAACTTATAGGTACCAGAATAGACCAATGTCATCTCGTTTTTGGACAAAAAGGCAGGACTTTCTTTCGTTCCAAAACCAGATTTAGATGTCTCGCCCAAATAGATTTCCAGATCACCATCAATTTCAGTTCCAGTATAACTTGCGACTTTAACAGAAAGCCCGGAAATTACCCCGGCACTGCTTCCAAGTTCTGCCTTTGTATAAAGATTTTGAGAACTTGTGTAAACAAAATTTACATCCAGGCCACATGCTGCTGTTTTAGATGTTGCATTTTCTACTGATCTCACATCCTCCTCCGTAACAAATGTAAACTTAATATCAGGGGCATAATTATAAGTAGTGGACATATTGGTGCTTGAAAAAGCGTCAGCATAGCTACTATAGGAGTCTGAACATTTGTTCAATGTCATTCCCGTAGTTGTATATGTGTAATTAGCCTTGCTTGCAACTGATCTTTCACATTCTACGGCAACCAACAGATTGCCCTTCCCTATATATTCAAAAGGACAAGTCAATGGGATAGTCTTCCACCCGACCGAAACCGCAGTTGGTATATTACCCTCAAAGACCTTAATCATATTGTTTGGATCCTTCTCCATATTCTCAGTGGTCAAACTTGTCTGCTTAACTTCCGACATATAGATACGAACTGTACTGTTGTTTGCAGTCGCCGTATTTGAAACACTTGCAACATTGTAGGCAATAGAAGTGATAGTTCCCGACTTTCCGACCTGTTGGGCTGTATATAATGTCTGTGAACTAAAATAATGATACCAATCACAAAGTCCGATATTGGGACTATTGTTCGCTCCCGTTCCGACAGAAGCGACATTATCCTCAGGAATAATGGTAAACTGTGTATTTGGAATATAAGTAGGATCCTTCATATTCGTTGAGACAAATGCATAAGAATAAGATTTGGAACTATCATCGTACTTATACAAAGACATACCTGTTGCCGAGGTACAATAATATGAAACTTTACTGTATTCCGATCTTTGGCACTCTATTGTAACAAGAAGATTACCCGTATTTGTATAGACGAACGGCGTAGTCAATTCTATGTTTTGCCAACCCGTTGAAGTCGCAGTAGGGATATTACCATCGAAGACCAAAGTCATCTTTGTTGAATCTTTTTCCATGTTCGATGTACTCAAACTGGTTTTATCTGTGACCTCCGACATATAAATTTTTACGGTGCTATTATTTGCTTTAGCGTCACTGGGTATTTCTGCCACATTGAATGCCATAGCAGTAATTGTACCAGACATACCTATCTGCTGACTGGTATATAAAATCTGTGCACTATAGTTCTTGTAATAATCACAGAGTCCGATGCCTAAATGCGTCTGTGTGCCCGTTCCAACTGTTACCGTCCGAACATTCGTCTTCACTTCTCCCTTCACCTGCATAGTGCAGGCGAGGAACATGGTTAAAAGTATATAGAGTTTTGATTTCATAATCAAATAAATTTGAAGTTATTAGTTAAAAGTTAATAGTTATTTTGCTATCCGGATAAAGATTATCCTGACTGATAACTAATAACTCATTTCTTTACTATGTTTACTTTATCATTATCGTTTTACCATTCAGCACCTGAATGCCAGATTGAGTATTGACAGCCTTACGTCCATCGAGGGTGTAGCGCTGACCATCCAGGTTAACCTCGACAGTCTCACCTCGCAGTAACTGAAGTGCAGTTTCCTCCGACATATCCTCGCCAATCACCATCACACGGATGCCATTGGCCTGTGCCTGTGCAAGTGCATTCTTGTAACCAGAGCCATTTTGTGTAGCACGCATGTACCAACGCAGTGGGGCAATATCTCCTCTATAACCTAAGACATTAAACTTTCCATCATTCATAACAAATGTATTATCTTCTTGGGAAATATTAACAGTTAACATACTTGTTCCAATAATATCATACTTCGTGTGGGATGTTGAACAAGAATACCACGGATGCGAAGTCGGAACAGATTTCAACCAGTTATCACTCGAATTCAAAAGATGCAAACCTTTACTCTTCGAACGAATCAGATAGGGATAATAAGGATCTGTAACACCCTCCTTCATCAAATCGACTATCAACCAAGTTTCGTCCTTGGCATCCAGTTTTCCATCGCCATTGGTATCATACAGTTGACCGAAGCTGTAGATATCTGCAATATCGCAGACATCGGTATAGTCACCAGGGGCTATCGACATTGGGATGTACAAAGGTTCCCAAACAGATGCAGCACCGAATGAACGAGCATAATCTACACCCTTATACTTCCGGCTAACCGTATTTGTATAGTTGTTTCCATCATCCTTCAGCAAATAATGATGAGTATCGAATTTGCAATCGGTACAATAGCAACCACTATTGACAATATTATGTTTGACATCCGACTTCTCAGCATACCATCGGTAACAAGTAGAAGCTGGAACTTTGATATTATGGAGATCCTTGTTCAAGACCTTAATAACCCTAGCAGTATCAACATCGGTCGTAAAGTCGAAATAATGAGTTCCGACTGCGTCTATCCACTTGCCTGTACAATCTTGTTGGGTAATTTCAACCATATGATTCAAATCGACAATTGCTTCATCCAAATCATACTCCTTGCCATATCCTTCATCTACAGCAACAAGATTGAAGTGACTATGACCAATGCCTTCCATCCAACAACCATTCTCCATCGAAACGGTAGTCAATGATACATGGGCAGTATCTACACCACCACCATCAAATGTCAAACCGGCTCCGTTGGTCATAATCAGTCTCTGACACTTGAAGTCCGAAGTACGCCACTTCACGCCATCCAAGGTAAGGCTTAAGACATCGGAATCAAGGCAGAAAGCACCTTCGACACTTGAATTCCCAGAGTTTGAACTATCCGTAATAGTCAAATCTGTTCCATTACCCATCATGACTGCATCGTTCAAATTCAAACTATGGCCACGCAAATCAATTGTCATCTTGTATGGGGCAGTAGCATGATCCATAAGAGGTTGCCCTGGAGTCATGTTCACGTCTGCATCAAAAGTCATCTCAAAGTGCGAGAAATCATCGACAGAAGCACCCTCCTTATAGCCTAATTGCATAGACGTGTATTGGAGATAAGTTGAATACCATGCGGTTTCAAATTCTGAATATTTTTCTGGATCAATAACCACATTATGATTTTTATCATATCCAGTCACAGTGATTGCATCCTTGTAGAGTCCGCAACGAGTACAAACAGGGTCATTGCCCTTATATTCATGTCCCAAAGCGGGAATAGTGATTGCTTTCAGGCCGAACACACGCTCTCCAGATTCCTGCAATACACGCGCATAACACAAATTGCAATATATATGAGCTTTCATTCCTTCATCAGTACAAGTAGGTGCGACATACTCAGAAACGCGATAGTTTGAGTGAGGGCACGGCATCACTGTACCATTGGCAGCAAGGACTCCAGAGCCAACAGAATGAAGTCCCAATCCATCATATCGCCATCCGAGGAAAACCTTGCCAGGCAAAACCAATTTTTGAGATCCTTGTGATTTTACCAATAGAGCAGAGCCCTCAGGAACGCATGAAATGATATTTTTACATGTCTGAACATGGCCAATCAAACCATCACAAATCGTTCCATTTTTCTTCTTTCCATTTTTGAATGTTCCGCCATTTAGTATGAGCTTTTTATAGTCACTTGTATGAACGCCATAATGGTATCCCTGATAAATACCACTGTTTATAGTCAGCTGGCCATATTCGATCTTGATGACGAAATCTGCATAAATACCATTTACATCATCGCCCCATCCTGTAATGGTATGTTCAATACCCTCGTCATCGATAGCATCCAAAATAATCGAAGCATCCGGACAAGTCTCTGGTATTTCCAAGCAGAATGGACTTGAAGAGCCCTCATTATACAAAGACACATCCTTCAAGACCTTGATTCTCGCCGTCTTGTGTACTTTATTTGTTGGCATCCAGGCCATCGGAATCGTGTAATTATTTTGAGAATAAACAACAGCAGAATCCCATGCAGCCTTTAATGTTCTACACTTCAATGGTTCATCTATTCCTTCTCGATACACAAGTGCACTAACCACAGAAGTCCTTCTCACGCTACATTTTTCGCATTGGCCTTGTTTTGATAATTGAAGCGGGAAAACATGATCTTCATACTTAACACGACCGCAGTTTGTACATGAATCCTTGTGGTAAGCCATAAGGTTACCATTATTATCCGTTACCTGAACATAAACCGCATTCGTACTTAAATGGCCACAAGGCGAAATTATTCCTTTTGCTGGTTCTGAACCCTTTAAACTATAAAATATCATTCGACTGTAGCCTGGCGCAGCCTTGATATTAAAATCGGTGTTGTGATGATAATAAGTTGCCGTATCACCAGACATTTCCAATGAGTAAAGATATGGAGTCTCTGAAGGCACTTTAATTGCACCTTCATTGTACAAAGTATGATTCTGTCCTGCAATATGAATATGAGGACCTATCCAGATGCGAGAGGACGAAACAACCCCCAAATTCGTCTTATTATATCTATAGATAACCGCCAACTCTTTGTCCAGTGTCACATTCAAATGGTTTGTTTGGTCCTCATACATGGTAATAGTATCAAACATATTTGCAGAGTTGACCGCGGTGAATGCTTCATCGAAACTTGAAAAATAGGTTTTTTGGGCACTATAATGTCCATGAACACTGACTGGAGCCGTATGACCGCAACCACTAACAGCACAAGTACCATCGGCGCCATAATCATGATAACCTAATGCGCCTTTATTTTTTCCGCATAATCTACACTTTTTGATATGCATAAACTCATCAGATGGTTCGGCTGAAGACATTTCATGCTCCTCTATCACCTTACCCTTACAATAGATACAATGGCCGACATGCAAGGAATCACTCACCGCATTGGCGGAAGTTACTTTATGCTGAGTACAAGGCATAATGGCGACACTACCAGTCTTTGCTACACCAGCCGCGGAAACCATCGGACCCATATAGGATGGCAATTGATCATTGATATCATAGCGTCTAATCCAACGACCATTGCCCTGACACTCTTTCAGCACATAACCGAAAGGCAAAATTGTTTTTTCTATCTCTGGATTAACTCGCAGCAATTTTATAGCAAGAACGCTACATTCTGCCTGCCCATCAGAGCCAGTCTTGAAGGTCAATTTAGACTTACTGTCAACATCCAGACAATCGAACGCAACATGGCCAAGTTTGTAAGAAGCAAACATATCATAAATCTCCAGCATGCTGACATAACATCCATCCAATGTCACCTTGGCTGCAGGATCGGTGTCGAGTGGGGTTTTGTATTTGCCTGGAACTGTAATCGGGTCATCTCCATAGATGTGTGAATAATTATAGCCCGAGAACTGAGAGTTCTTAATAGTGATATCACCAGATCTCACAATCAACTGTCGATTATAGATATCACAGCCGTTCATCTCCAAAGTAATCTTACCACTCGTATAAAGCTCGTCTGATACATTTCCATCTTGCTCAAACGCATCACAAGTCATGTAAATTGTTGCTGACGCGATATTATTATCAGCGATGTACGCACTTGCATGAGTCAGATCGCGGAAGAAATGATAGCCATTATCATATATATAGAATGGCAACAATGCCTTACATTCCCCACAACAATTTATCTTAACCCTAATATCATATTCTACCAAAGAATCCGGGAGCAGTTCAGTACGATGTCGTGTGGTTGGCAAGGTAGACACACTTTTGGTTGGATGCGTGCAAGCAGTATCGGTGCACAACTTAGAATTATCAGTAGTGGTATTTGTATTCTTGCAGTATACGCACTTACTCTGTTGAATATAAGAACAATCGTATGTCGTTTTCATGGTACAGTCCTCTGTATAGCTGTAACCACAGACACCACATTGCTTGGTATGCGACGATTCATCATGACGAGGATAGACCCAAACATGATTGCGACATATCTTCTGTTTACAAGAAGAGCAAACACGAGTATGTGACTTATAGTCATAAGAAAGCACATCACCTTCATAGTGAGTAGTCTCAATCTCATTACCAGTCCATACGGCATCCTTCAGCATAATAGCGTCCTTACAAGAAGCAGT
The DNA here is from genome assembly GCA_045627865.1 of Bacteroidales bacterium. GTDB lineage: Bacteria > Bacteroidota > Bacteroidia > Bacteroidales > UBA3663 > Liminaster. The sequence goes on along the minus strand of JAZQOK010000002.1, from coordinate 118,439 downwards.
TTGAACCATACCCATATTATTAACACAAGCACTATCTTCTACAACGATGATATCTGCCTTGATTTGAATTGAATCAGGGATTGTCACGTGTCCGCCAAAAATATAACGGCTTGAAGCAATCTGGGAAATATAGCTTGCAAAAATAGGCTTATGACGAGTATATGAATCTGCATTTCTATGATCAGCAAGATCAATAACAGACACATTATTACATCTGAAACTATTCTTATTAATGCCATTGATTGGGAAGTTACTTCTATAACGGCAATCCTTGAGCATCACAGAGATGGCATCCGCGGTCAAGCTTTCGGCCAATGGACCAGCCTGACTACCGCAATCCACATACTGGACGCTACCTCCCAGGATCTTGATATCAACATTTTTTGCAGTAACATTCTGATAGTATCCACCTGCGAAGATGGCGCCGATTTCACCACCCGTCATGGTGATAGAGATATTATTACACCTATTTCCATTCGTCTGAATGGTGTCGTAACCGCCATATAGATAGACAGAGGACATGACTGAAGATTTCAATGTGATAAGCTCTCCTTCATCTCGATCATTATCATCGTCTTCATCCACCCAAACTGTAGTCAAAGCCTCTTTACCTTTTGGGGCTTCTGCTCTCATCTTACCAGTAATTTCCACTTTATGTCCATTGGCAACAATAATATTAGCCGGATAAAGGAAAATATCTGACATCAACACAACAGCACCATCTTCGTCTTCATCATCGACCATCGAAGCAAGATTACGACCGGATGGAGCCTCTACCACACCTGGGGCAGAAACAGACATCGTAGCATACGACTCATAAGAGTTCTGCTTCGAAGAAACAACACTGGCACACGCAATAGATCCGGTTGTTCCGGTCGGACGTCGGATGGAGGCGCCGAATAATTGGAATATCAACAAAAGCACGAAAAGCAGGGCCAGAAGAAGCCAGAGTGCTTTGCGAGTCAAACGGGTTAAGTTAATACTGAACATATTCATTTTTTGTTATTATTTATCAACTGACGATCATACCCATACTCGGCATACTGGGCCGCCTGCTTGAGTATCTTCTTAAATTCTTTGGTTTTGCCTTGCTGCTGGCAGGTCTGAGCCCAACCAACATAATAGCGACAGAGGAAACCGCCTGTATCATAATCTTGCGGATCGGCCTCAAAGACCTTTCTGGCCTGCGCAATGGCCTCTTGGTAGAGGGATTCTGCCTCTGGGTATCGTCCCTGCACCTGACGGATCTTGGCCATGGTTCCAGGACGCATATAACCAATATAAAGAGCGCCGTTATCATTCTGCGCTATCTTGTCAAGTGATTGCTGTGCCAGCTGCTCTGCCTCGGCAATCTTGCCTTGACCCAGGAGCAGTGTCGAGCGGTTCAGATCGTAACGGCCGATAACCTCGTCCATGATGCCCGGACTTTTTTCTTCGACGGTCGGAAGTACTTTCCATTCATCCATCACCGCCATCAAACTATCTGCCAAGGCTGGTTCTTCGAGCAAAGTCAACGCCTCAAGGACGATGCAGGAATTATAGCCGGCATTGAGCAATACGACATTCAGCGATGAGCGCGATTTCAACAGAGGTCGCAACAGCTGGATATAGAGGCTTGCATTCTTCAGGGCCTCTGCTTTCATGCCTTCATAAGCGAAAGTCGAACAGGCCGTAGCACAATTCTGCATGTAGTCGGACTTCCACGGCCACTTACGCTCCATGATTTCGCCCAACACCAAACCTTGGCGAGCACACCAGACGGACATCTCATGATTGCCAACATGGTGGTAGTATTCAGAGAGCAAGGAAACGAGGAATGAATAGCGCACCACGCTCTCATCGCTCATGGTATCTGGCTCCCAATACTGATGACAACGCTGGGCTATCTCGGCACTCCCCGAGAAGGTCATATAATCCAACAGATAGTTTGAATAGACGACCGGCATGTAACGTGAACGGGTCACGGAACTGGTATCCTGCACCAGGGTCAGAAGGCTGTCTGCCTTACGGACGCAACCCATCGCCTGGTTCAAGTTACCCTGCTGATAATACAGGAGGAAAAGATGGTTCCACATTCTACCAAGATACAACTCGTTGGTTTCAGAAGCAATGCCTGCCTTGATAATTTGAATGGCATCATCGAGCAAGCCATAACGCAACAGCGAATTGGCATACTCTATGCGGCTCTGCACGTGGGTTGTATCTGCCAGATAAACCTGATGATAGAGTTCGTGCACTTTCTTGAGGTTCTCTTCGCCTCCAGCCATGCGGAGCAGGGTGATCTGACGGTCGATGCTCTGACGCAGACGCTGGTTCTCTTCGGCCTGGGCCTGCTCGGCCTGAGCGATGGTGGTCTTCATCTCCACCAGCTTCTGACGGGCTTCGCGACTCTGCTTGATCTTGCCGGGGAAGTCCTGCTGGTCGTAGAGAGCGATAGCTTCATCGAACTTACCCTCCTGAACAAGGCCGACGATCTGCTGTTCGTAGGCATCGACTTCGCTCAAGTCAATACGGGCAAACTTGTCGATATAGTTTTCGAGTTGGGTGAGTTTATCTTCATACTCCTCCTCGAGGGCATCCAAGCGGGCGTTGAATTCCTCCTCCTTGAGTTTGCCCTCCTGACGGAGTTTCTCTGCCTCTGCCTCCGAGAGTTTGAGCTGCTGTTCGTAGCGCTTCGATGCTACACTACGGTAACTGTCGCGCAACTGCTGGAGTCGAACCTTCGAGCACATCACGACCTGAATCGGACGACTATCTTTGCCTCCCACGCGGAATTGTTCGATGATCTCCTGATTCATTACCTCATAGCCAGACTTCTCGATGCGACGCATCTGGATATCGGAACCAGGATGCAAGGTACGAAACTGGAGAGTGAAAGTTCCGTCGCCCTCACTCATTACATTGCCGGCATCCTTGGCGGCAATCGATACTGCTGATAGTGGAGTCTTTGGCTGTTCGCCCTGATATTCAAACACAATACCCTTCTGTTCAACCTGAGCAGAAAGATGGGTAATTGTTGCAAAAGACAAACAAGCAAATACTATTTTCCTAATTGTGTTCATTAAATTATCTTTCCAAATGTCTAAGTGATTTACGGTGCAAAGTTAGTTAGTTTTCACGGAATTACCAAAGGTTATATAATAAACATGCGCATACGTACGTAAATTTACGTATAGAAATGTTACATTTTTCAACAAATGTAACAAAATGTAACATCATTTTCCTACCCAAAGAGAAAGATTAAAAGAGATTCGGGCCCAATTTTACTTTTGGAGCGAACATATAAACCTTAGCAAACCTTTGCTTGCCTATCTCACTATAGGTGGAAGTGCCGAGCAAAGCTAAGTTTTCCATTTTCACCATACGTGAAAGTGCCGAGCAAAGCTTTGTTTTCGATTTTCACTATAGGTGAAAGCGCCGAGCAAAGCTAAGTTTTCCATTTTCACCATACGTAAAAGTGCTCAGCAAAGCTGTGTTTTCGATTTTCACTATAGGTGAAAGCCCCAAGCAAAGCTTTGCTCAGGACATTTCCTATAGGAATATGTTCCGGAAGAGGTTGGTGAACATCTGGTCATCGCCCCAAGCTAACCGTTCGGGGTGGAATTGAACCGCAAAGATCGGCCATTGATCGGATTCGATCGCCTCGATTACGCCATCGGGCGATTGAGCCGAAACTCGGAATCCGGGAGCAACCTCCTTGACCGCCTGATGGTGGGTACTATTAACCAGACATTGGTCGCAACCCAAAAGCGAATAAAGGCGGGATGTCGGATCAATCTCGATGGGGTGCACGCCCTCCCATTTCTTATCTGGGCGCTGGTGTTCGAGCAGGCCTTGAGGTCGCTGGCTCGGCAGGTCCTGCCAAAGCGTTCCGCCAAAGAAAGTATTGATGACCTGCATGCCTCGGCAAATGCCGAATACCGGTTTCCGCTGTGCCACCGCTTCGCGGAGCAAGGCGTACTCGAAACGGTCGCGCATAGCATTCACCTCTCCCATTTGTGGGATGGCCGCCTCGCCATACAGTTTCGGGTCCACATCGGCGCCACCGCCAGGAAGGAGCAAGCCATCGATATTCGACAAAAAATGGCGAATGACGGCGGCTTGACCAGCATTATCGCCCAAAGCCTCCGTTCGAGGCAAGACAACCGCCACATGCCCTGCCCTCAGCACAGCATTGGTATAGTTCTGCGAGACATTTACATCTTCGCCAGTACAAGTATCTGCAATTCCGATTAACATAGGCTATAGTAGCTATAGTAGCTATAGTAGCTATAGTGGCTATAGAAGCTATAGTCGCTATCGCAACTATAGCAAATTCAACTTTTGCTTTAGTGCTTTTATCTCTTCTTGCTGCCGGTTATAGGCAGCAAGAGCACGCTCCTTGAGGTCATTGTAGGCAGCCTGCCAGCTTTCGGTTTCCGCGTGGCTTTGTTGCAGCGCAGAGCTACACTGTTCGAGTTCCTGTCGGAGCGTATCCAGTTGCTGATGCAAGACAACGACCTCCTGATTGAGAGATTGCAATTGATCGTCCTGCTGCTGCCGATAACCCGTGCGGGCTTTGTGCATACGTTCCTTGATACCTCCTTCCGTTACGAACTGCGTGGCGAGACTCTCCAGGTATTTGTTCATCATGGTATCGACCTGATAGCAAAGCGTAAGCCCATAATTGGCCATGGTCTCATCGCTCCATTGGAGAAAATAAGGTTCGTAGTCAGCCAATTGATTATGCACGCGGGTAAAGTCCTGCATCGACTGGAAACAATCATTATGTGGCATCCACACCGGTAACTGGTGCGATTTCAGATAGTCTTCGTAATCTTGTCTCAACTCTCCAATACTTGAACGCGCCACATTAAGCAACTTCAACTCCATCTCCGTGGAAGTCTTACCATCTTCTGAGCCCTCAACGATATTCTGTTTTCCGGAACGAGCCGCCTGTATCATTTGATCGACCGTTCGGTCTCCATGCTTGGGCAGAAAGCGGTCACAAAATACGACCGTCATCTGATAGAGTACGTCAGTCTTTTGGTAAAAGCGCAAATCCTGCCATTTCACCACCTTGCGAAAAATGGGAGGAATAGATTGTTTCATAGTTTAGAAGTTTAGAAGTTAATATTAGGCTATAGAAACTATAGTAGCTATAGTAGCTATAGAAACTATAGTAGCTATCGCACCGGGAAGTCAAAACTCTGGGTTGGATAAGGCTCATCTTTCAGCTGGAAGTGCCACCACTCAGTACGGACAGGCTTGAAACCATGACGCATCATGGATTCCCTAAGAAGATGGCGATGACGAATCTGATCCGGTGTCAGACCATCGCGATAATAGAACTGCGAGATGGTATCGAGCAGGTCGTATGGGCCTCCCATATCGACCTCACGTTCGGTACGCATATCGAAGAGGGTCAAGTCGATGGTCGAGCCACGGGCATGGGCAGAACGGCTGGAAAGATAGCCCTTGACAAAGAGAGAATCTTTCGGAATGTTCGGATAGAACGCCTGTTTCATCAGGGTATCGGATGAGTGTCGCGCCCAACCGATAAAATACAATACAGCCCGCTGTGGTCGATAGGCATCGAACACCTTGAGTCGATAGCCCTTTGCAACCAACTCATCGCTCACCAGTTTCAAGCTGTCTGCTGCCCGACGGGTCAATATCGCTATAGGAGCTTCGTAGCCAGGAATGCGACGCCCCACAAAATTAAAGGTCGAATAGTAGCGGATCTCCTGGATAATATCGGGCACAACATCGGACAGACGGACGAAAGCCCCACCCTCTTCCCCTGAAGTGGGTGGAAGACTGGAAGTTACCTCTGTTTGGTAGAGACTATCCGCCAGAAAATCCATGCGAAGCTGCACCAGAGAGTCCTCTTGTGCTGGAGTTGGCACGAATACCCCCTCCCGCTGTCCGCAGGAGGCAGCGAGTAGAGCAATCACCAACACGAAAGGGACTAAGATTCGCATAGATTTATAGAGATTATAGTGGCTATAGTGGCTATAGTAGCTATAGTAGCTATAGTGGCTATAGTTTCTCCCAGACCTCGAAGGTGACTGGATAGTCGTTCTTCTCGTCGGCAGGATGATCCTCGCTGAAAATCAGCTGGCAATGGGCAGGAACAGCCGGAATAACGGTATCATACTCCTCGATGGTGGTGTGAACACGGGTAATATAGTAGCGCGAAGCCAATGGCCATGCCTGATTATAGATCTGGCCACCACCAATGATGAATGAATCCTCGGGCGCAGCAGCCAAAGCAGCTTCGAGCGTAGGATACAATTCTACCCCTTCCGGTACCTGGAAGTCGGCATTGCGCGAGATGACGATGTTGCGGCGATTGGGCAAAGCACGACCAATCGACTCGAAGGTCTTGCGTCCCATGATGACGGCGTGACCTGTGGTAGTTGCCTTGAAATACTTCAAGTCGGCACCCAGGTGCCAAGGCATTTCTCCTTTGTTTCCGATAACATTATTCTCGGATGCAGCAACGATGATGGAGATAGACCCCACCCCGACCCTCCCGAGGAGGGAGTCTATTGTGTTTGCATTATTTGGCATAAAGAGTAGACTTTTCAATTATTACTTCAATCTAATAAACTTCTCCCCTCGGGGAGACTGAGAGGGGGTCATTCCACATACAATACTAATCCCTTCAGGTACTCACCTTCCGGATGGTAGATATTAATTGGATGATCGGCTGGCTGATGTAACTGATGAAGGATGCGGACACGACGGCCCGACTGGGCTGCAGCCGAAAAGACGGCGCAACGGAAGTCATCCTTACTAACCACCTGGCTGCAAGAGAAGGTGAAAAGGATACCCCCTGGACGAATCTTTTCGAATGCCTTGGCATTCAGTTTCTGGTAGCCACGAAGGGCATTACGCAGTACCTTCTTGTGCTTAGCGAATGCCGGAGGATCGAGGATGATCAGATCATATCCCTGCTTGCCCTCCTCGAACTCAGAGCCTGGGGTCTTGCCATCGAGGAAGTCGAATGCATCGGCAGCAAAAGCTTGGTGACGGGCATCTCCTGGGAAGTTCAATTCGACGTTGGCATTGGTAAAGGAAATAGCCTGCTTTGAGACATCGACCGAGTGTACCAATTCGGCATTACTACGCATAGCATAGAAAGAGAAACCTCCCGTGTAGCAGAACATGTTCAGTACTCGACGACCCGCAGAATACTTCTCGACCAAAGCACGGTTCTCGCGCTGATCGACAAAGAAACCAGTCTTCTGTCCCTTGAGCCAATCAACATGAAACTTTAAGCCATTCTCCAAAGCGACATCGCTGATGGTATTCTCGAGCGCTCTGCCTTGTTCTGCATTCTCGACTTTCTTTCCGTCGATGATCAGATAACCATTTATAGCCCCTTCCGACTCCCCCGAAGCGGGGGAGAGATAATCCTGGACAGCATTACTCTTGTATGGCAGAGTGGTCTCGGATTTATAATAGACATTACGGATATCGGCACCTGCCACCTTGATCAAGTCCTCGGCAATAGCCTCGCGGATATAGTGAATACCTGGGGTATGTGCCTGCATGACGGCGGTTCCATCATAAACATCGATGATGAGGCCCGGCAGTCCATCGCCCTCGCCATGCACCAGACGGAAAGCATTGTTATCGGGACGAATCAATCCCAAAGTGCGACGCAACTCGTAAGCGGCCTGCAAACGATGCAGGAAGAAATCGTCGTCGAACTCCTCTTCATCGAAAGTAAAGATACGAACGGCAATCGAGCCAATCTGATACTGTCCGAGGGCAAGGAACTCGCCACTATCACTAACGACACGAACCCAATCGCCCTCTTCCGGCTGAACTTCGTTACCAAACTCATCCTCCATGCGGAAGATGGCACCTGAGAATACCCAAGGGTGAAAACGCTTGAGGCTCTCCTCTTTATGATGTTTTAAGATGATTGTAATCATTATTAATTAAAAATTATATAAAGACTAATCATTATTATAATTAATGCAAGCCACGAAACGATGACACCACGGGACATCGGTTCATGGATGCGCTTCATCTCGGTTCTCTCGTTCGGTGTCTTGTCGCACAAACTGATGATGACCATCATGGCAAGCAACATAACAAACAAGTAGAACGAAAGGAGCATGAAGTGTGGCCACTTCAGTACACCTGTTACCAAACCGAACTCCGAAGACATGACCGAAGCAGGAATCACGCCATCGGGCATGGCATAGTAAAGAATGCCGACCAACAAACAGACACCTGTACCGAATGTCAGGGTGAGATTAGCGGCCAATGGCGTGCAACGCTTCCAGAAGACGCCCATCACGAAGACAGCTGCCATAGGTGGAGCGATGAACGACAATACCGACTGGAAGATATTGAACAAAGGAATGTCCTTGATCAAATCGACTGCTACACAAATCACGATGCTGACCAAAGCACCTACCACAGTCACAATATGTCCGGTACGACGAATCTCATCCTCCTTGGCTTCCTGACGGAAGTTCTTCACATAGATATCCATCGTGAAGACGGTAGAAAGGGCATTCAAAGCAGATCCAATGGTCGAAACCAAAGCGGCTGTAAGCACGGCCAAAACCAAACCGACCATACCCACTGGGAACAGACTGGTCACCATGAACATGTAACTGTCGTCGGCCGCAGGGGTTGTGGTAAAGATACCAGTCTTGCAGAGTGCGAAGCAAACGATGCCCGGGATGATATAGATTGCCACATCCAGAATCTTCAGCCAACCACAGAAGTTCGCACCCTTCTGTCCTTCGTTCAGGGATCTGGCCGCCAAAACTGGCTGTACCATGCTTTGATCCGTACACCAAAACCAGATACCCATGACTGGATAACCCAGCAGAATCGGCAACCATGGGAAATCAGGGTCCGACAACGGTTGGAAAAGATTCCAGTAGTGGCTCGGTACGACATCGGGATTGGCCAAGACATCGATGCCACCCAAGAAGGAACCAGCTCCTAATTTCACAATACCAGCCACAGTCAAAATCGACGAAACGACGATCAACAAGGTCATCTGGTAAACATTAGTATAGGCCACAGCTCGCAAGCCGCCCAACATCGTAAAGAAAGCAGAGATGACCAACAGGATCAAAGCCGACCAGAACATCGGGATATCGAAAATCTGACGGATCAGCACGCCTCCCGCAAACAAAGTCAAGGCTAACCAAGAGATCAAAATCGTGACGATGGTGTACCATGCCAACATGGCTCGGGTTGAACCGCCAAAACGACGCCCCATGAACTCGGGCAAGGTCGAGATGTTCTCGCCCAAATATCTTGGGGCAAAGACAAACGCCAACAGAGCAATGAAGACAAAGGCATACCAGGCATAGTTGCCCGATACCACACCGGCAGCAAAACCACTCGAACAGGAAGCAATCAGCATCGAAGGACCGACGTTGGTGCCCCACATACTCAATCCGATATGATGCCATCCCAATGACTTACTGGCCAGGAAGGCATTCTTACCGCCCTGTTGCTGCTTGTGCGAAGCCCAAAGGCCAATCGCCAACAACACTACAAAATAGGCAATCAAGATCGCCCAATCGAATAAATGAAGTTGTTCGGTCATATCTTAAAAAAAGAATGATTTTTAGAATGATTTTAGAATGACGGAGCTCTAAATAGACATCAAACGTTTGGCGGCCTCGACACACTGATTGGCATTGTCGGTATAGGCATCGGCTCCGATCTGATCGCAGAACTCCTGGGTAACAGGTGCACCACCCACCATCACCTTGACCTGATCGCGGATTCCAGCCTCCTTCAACGCCTGGATTACCTCGGGCATATAGGTCATCGTGGTGGTCAGCAACGCAGACATACAGAGAATATCTGCCTGCTCACGCTTGACTGCCTCAACGAACTGCTCGGCAGAGACATCGACCCCAAGATCGACCACTTCGAAGCCCGAGCCTTCGAGCATCGAGATGACCAGATTCTTGCCGATGTCGTGCAGGTCGCCCTTGACGGTTCCTACAATAATCTTGCCCAATGACTGCATACCTCCCTGGGCGCCATGCTCCTGCTGGTACTGCTTGATGAGCGCCATGGCTGCCTTCATGGCCTTACCCGCCATGAGGAGTTGGGGCACGAATGCCTTGCCCTGCTCGAAGCGATGGCCGATGATGCTCATGGCGCCAATCATCTCGTTGATGATCTCGGCACCATTCTTACCCACAGCAAGGAGTTTGCCTGCCTCGGTTTCGGCATCTTGGGGCTTGCCTGCCAAGACGGCGGACTGGAGGGGAGATCCGGGGGGAGATCCGGCAACGGAGCTGCCGGACACAGTGGCTGTATCTAATCCTCCCTCCCCATTAAGGGGGAGGGTTGGGGAGAGGGTCTTTTTGTGCGGAGAAAGGAAGATTCCCTCCACGGGCTCTGCCAATTCGGCGAGCACCTTCATGTGGCCATCGTGCGTGCCGCAACAGCCACCTACCATATTGATGATATGCTGGTCGAACAACGGCCACATCTCGCGCTGGAACTGCTTTGGCTGGGTTGGGAAGACTCCATTGGCATCCGGAATACCTGCATTCGGGAACAAGATGGTGTAATACGGAGTCTCGTAAGCCAGACGACGCACCAGTTCTGTCACCATCGGGATATCGGGATTGCAGTTGATACCGACAGCAAAGACATGATAGTCGGGATGCAACTGCTTGCAATAGTCGATGATATTCTGTCCAATCATATTGAAGCCCTCTGGTGTACGAACCGTGAAGCTCAACATGACAGGCACATGGATGCCGGTCTTCTGCATGGCAGCCATAGCGGCATGAAGATAGGCATCGCAGTTCTGGGTATCGAAGATAGTCTCGTTGATCAAGCCATCGACACCAGCCTCCAACTGCGCCTCTATCTGTTCCTGATAGATCGCCATCAGCTGTTCGAAGTTCAAGGCTGCCCCCTCCATCGAAATGGTCACACGGGTCGGACCTGCGCCACCCAACACATAACGAGGTTTCTCGGGATGAGCCAAAGTATAGGCATCTGCCAACTGCTTGGCCATGCGACAAGCAACGACATTGATCTCCTTGACCTTGTCGGCGAACTGTGGAGGTAACGAACAACGCTGGGCATTGAACGTATTGGCCGTAATAATATCGGAACCTGCCGCCAGGAATCGACGATAGATATCGGAGATGACATCAGGACGTTCGATGGTCAGGTATTCATTGCTGCCACTGGTTCCAGTCAGTTTGTAGGCATGGATGGTGGTTCCCATCGCGCCATCGAAGATCATGACCTTCTTCTGGAACATCTCGTCGAGCGAAGGCTTCTCGACCGCCAATGGCGTAAACATCGAATCTGGCTGCGAAGCAAACTGACCGACCGCCAAGGCAGCACCGCGTGGACGCATCTGCTTGGCTCGAACTTCGGCAATGATACGCTGTGCCTCCTCGACCTCCTGTTCGTTGTGGAAATCCATCTCCAAGTGAATGCCCTCAGTACCGATGGCTTCGAGCAATGGTTTCAGTTCCTCGAGCGTTACCCACGAAATCAACACACTCTTGCCTCCAGCCAGAATCTTGCGATAGAGGTCATACCACTTCGGACTGCCGCCTTGTGGTTCGCCTACGCCAGGAGTCCATTGGATGGCTTTCAGTTCCTTGATCTCGAGCAAAGCAGGCAGATGATGCATAGCACCTACGCCATCCAGATGATAGATGGTATAAGGAATCCGCTGACATTGCTGACGCAAGTATGGCTGAACAAAACGGCGATAATCTTCGTCGCTCAACATGGTCGAAAGGTCACACTGCAGTTTGGTCATCTTGCCTGGAGCCCAAGCCGAGAAGTAACAGAAAGCCATCTCGCCATTCTCCTCCTTGATGATATCATAGAGTTCGTCGAAGACCTGGAAATAGGCATCGTTGATGCGCTGCATCTGGGCTTCGAGCACTTCGGGCTGCTCCATGATGTCCATCATCACCTTGTCGGTTCCCTTCATGCCTGCCAATACGTCGATGCCCTCCATGAGGTCAGGCATACCGACATAATAATGACCTTGGGCCTTGGCCTTACAGACCTTCAATAGATTCTTGTGGAGCAGATAGTTCGGGTGGTTGGGATCGAACTGGAAATCGTCGGTATAGTCTGGATCGGGATGAATCCAGATGGTATCATCACCGCCCTCAAAACGGGCACCGAGGATGGCAGACATCGAACCTGGGCCTAACTGAGTATTGGCTACAGGCAACATATCAGCTTTGAGACAAGAATGTCCGACGTACCAATCAAGATAGTTGGCACGCCATTCGGGATCGAACCACTTCTGGTCATTATCTTTCGGCACAGGCGCACCTGGGATGATATTACCGGTACCAAAGCCTGTTGACTGCGCCTCTTTGACAGGCTCCTCGCCAGCATAAGGGCCGTGGGGCTTCACTCCCACCTGGAAGTGTTCCCACATGTTCAATACTATTCCTTTGTGATTCCACCAATCAACATAATGCTGCTTGGTTTCGTCCATATTCTCTTTCCATGTTTTCATAGTGTAATTCCTTTAAAGTTAACATCAATAATGAGAGATTCGGATTTGGAAAAATCCATTTCGTCGGTGCATTCAACCTCCTTGTTGTAGATTGGAATCTTAGCTCCAGGATGAACAAAGACAGGCATTTGGTCGAGCGGCACCTCGACATTCTTGTACCAACGGCCACCCTGCCACTTCTCGCCTGTGAAGAGATGGATCCATTCCCCTTCGGGCAGATAGATATTGCGACGGTTGTCGGAGTTCATGACCGGACAAACCAGGAAATCATCGCCGAAGTAATATTCATCGTCAATGTGCCAAACGGTCACATCATCCTGATGATGGAACAGGAGTGCTCGAAGCATAGGATAACCCGTATGGGTACACTTCTCGGCCTGCTGAAGGATGTATGGCATCAGGCGATAACGGAGTTTCCACCAACGCTTCACAATAGGTGCAATGGTCGGATACTCCCAGGGTTCACGCTTACAGGTACCATGGTAGCGCATGTGAGAAGAGAAGACGCCGAACTGAGTCCAACGCACATAGATATCCTCCTGCAACGGAGAGTTCATGAAGTTTGGCAACGAATGGAAACCAGGCACATCGTGACTCCAGAACGAGAATCCCGACAGACCGAAATGAAGTCCTCCCTTCAAGCTTCCTGCCATGCCATCCCAGGAATGGACGGAATCGCCACCCCAATGCAGCGGATAACGCTGACCGCCTGCCCAAGCTGAACGGCCCCATACGATGCCGCCACCACAAACCTGTTCCGTTATCTCGAAGGCAGAACGCTGATAGAGGATGCTGTAGATATTATTCAACTGCTCGGGAGTACGGCCATCATGGTAATGGGCATCCATGTGAATATTCTCACCGAAGTCGGTCTTGATACAGGTCACACCCATCTCCAGAAGATTTCGCAATAATCCCTGATACCAGCTTACCGCCGCAGGATTGGTAAAGTCGATGGTACCAGCATAATCAAGGCTGGAGAAATTCGAACCAGAACCATTGCTCTTGCGATTAGGACGAGGAGCTATATAATTGTTCTTGACAGCCTCCTCCAACTGCTCGGCATCTTCGGCCACATACGGCAACTGCCAAAGCGAAGTACGGAAACCCTTCTGGAGCAGGTTCTGTACAAATCCCTTAGGATCTGGGAATCGTTCCATGTTGAATTTCCACTCGCACAACCAGTCGGTCTTGAACCAACCAGTATCAAGGTGAATCACATCACAAGGATAATGCTCGGCACGCAGACGATCGCAGATAGCGTTCACTTCGTCGGCCGAAAAATAGCTCATACGGCTCATCCAGATGCCGAAGCTCCACAACGGCAGCATAGGTGAGAAACCAGTCAACTGACGATAGTGGAACTGAATACGTTCTGGAGTCTCGCCACCAATCACAAAGACATCCATCTGTGGCTCCTCGCTCAAGAACTGTGTGGAACGAGTCGAATGGTTGGCCAGATCCATCTTACTATAGGCCGAAGTGTGGTAGAACATGCCATACATACGACTGCTCATGTAGAAAGGCACATTCTTGTAGCAACGACGGTTGTTGACACCCTGACCATCCTGATTCTTCAACTGGAAGGTGCGGCCCGAAAGATCCATCTTCGTGAATCGTTCGCCGCTACCCACGAAACATTCGTCGGCATCACAAGCCACCGAAAGAGTTGAGGAAGACATCTTGCCATCACGTTTGACGAAAGCCAAAGGCAGGGCATCGTAACGTGGTGGAGAGAAATGATCGTAGGCTGAAAGATGGACTGCCTTGCCGTTGCCCTCTGGATAGAGGCAAAGATCGAAACACTCCTGAGGTTCAGGCAAGAGATCGCTCCACTTATCGAGTACAGGTTCACGAACATCCAGACGGGCACGGACCTTGCCCTCAGCATCTACAATATGATAGAGTCCACATTCCACCACTTTGACCTGCAATGGCAACACGTGGAGCGAAGCATCGAAGTGCAGCATCTCGTCATCCTGCAAATCTCCCGTCAACGATGCGAGTTTCTGGTCATTGAACGTAGCAGTAAGACGCATGGTCTGATTACTATAGAGACGAAGCAACACCTGATGTTCTTCGCGAGCAACAGCGGTGTCAGCCTGCATATCGTTCTGCAAGACCTGCTTCTGGAAGGGGACCGTCAACACGACGCCATTCTCAACGGCTTTCACCTCCGTTGGACGACAGGCGATCCACAAGGACTCGTCGTTCTGCAAATCCTGGTCGAAGTCGAGGAAGTCGAATAAATGATAGTTCGTATATTTCATAAAGTGAGAGATTATTGAATCTTGATATCTGATTTAATATGGGAACCCGGCTGATTTGTACCAATCAGCGGCGAAGGCATCTCATTGCCCTGGATAGTAAAACCATCGGTAGCTTCGTCCAAATAGATATAGAAGGCTCGGTTATTGGTAGCATAAGGAGCTTTTCCCATCGCACCGATCTTATTGCCGACAATGCTTGACTTGGGTTGGTTGGACAGAGTATAGATGGCGCCACAATCATGCAACTGCATACCGAAATCGTAGATATGGTTACGGAGAATATGGTTATTCTTCATGCCCGAATTCAGTTTGGTCCAGCCCCAGCCGACACAAATTCCGCTCCATTTGCAATCCGAAACCTCGTTGGCCTCGATGGTGGTGTTGAAGACATAGCCGGCATTGATGGCACAAGCACCCCAATCCTCCATGCCGACATGATGCACCTCGTTGCGGAGAATCTGGATATCGTGGCAGAGGTCCTCGGTTACATTCGGACGGAATGGCACGTGAGTCTCGAATCCGGCCGAAGGGAAATGACCCACAAGAATGGCGGTAGCTCCCATATCCTCGAAGCGGCAGGCAGTAACGTGGCAATTAGCACATGCCTCGACATAATCGAGACCACAAGCACCCATCTGCTGAAACTCACATCGTTCGAAGCTGACATTCCTTGCCCCCTTCACAGTCACAGCACTCTGCGGACGACCTATCCAGGCCTGGTTCTCGAGCGAAGCCTTCTCCGGAAGACCCGGCACCTGCAGTTTATAGGCATCGATGATAGGGAACCCGGCTTGCAGGGTCACCCATCCGTTCAAGTTCGGGGCGGTCCATGCGGTATGTTCAAAGCGGATACCCTCGAAAAGAATATCATGAACAGGTCGCTCCAGACAACCCTCTACCTGCACCAGTTGATCGAGGACAGGAATGGTGATGGGTTCTGTAGGACGGGCACCACCTTTATCGTCGCTCACATAATAGATTAATCCGTCAGGATAACTCTGGACCCATTCTCCAGGTTTATCCAGCAACGAGACATCGCCCATAACATCGAACGAAGAGGAGACAACTCGGCCATCCTCGAGCGTATCATTGATGACTGGTTGTGGCCAAGGATGCTCAAATTCGCGACGGCTTTCAGGCTCCATGAAAGAGATTCTGGCAACCTCATTCTGTATCTGAATCTGTCGGATTCGCAACAGAGCAATCGCCCAACGCTGATGCACCAACATGGTAGGAGTAAAACGTCCCTGACCATCGCGCAATGATCTGGCCAATTGCTGGATGGCAGGAGTTGCCTCCACCCAAATCTCTCGTTCCACTTTGCGGAAATCCTTCATTGGGAACAGTTTGCCCTTAGGTGCCATGGAGGCCATTGGCAGACGTTTGTCGCCTTGCCACAATTGACGCGTCTCGACAATACGACCATTCACACGGGGTGCATCACAGACCCAAACCTGATCGTGTACAGAAGCAGGCACGCCTTGTAACTCTTTGGCCGATGGACGACGCCAACCTTGCAGCTCTATACCGCCGTCCAACACAGCCTTGCCCGGATGGGCGGCACGTATCACAGTCGGTCCCTGCTTGGTTCCACTATCCTCTGGACGGAGCAACAAAGGTTCAGTCAAACGGTAGCGACCATCTAACAGTGTTATGAACAACGTATCTTGCTCACTAACCTTGTGCAGACGACGTTCCTCACGAGCTGTACGCACAGCCTGATTCAGATCTCCCTCTTTGGGAGACAAGACAACGAAACACGAAAGGAAAACAAGCAAGAAATTCATAAGCATTAAAAGAAGAACTTAATGATATCGTTGGCGTTGACCACAATCATCAGCAACAGAATCAAACCGAAACCGACGTACTGCAAGGCATCCTTGACCTTGAGAGGCAACGGACGACGGATAATGGCTTCAATAATCAAAATCAAAATATGACCACCATCCAACGCAGGGATAGGCAGAATATTCATGAAGGCCAACGCTACAGAAATGAAAGCGGTCAACGACCAGAACAACTTCCAGCTCCAAGATTCTGGGAAGATGGAACCCATTGTACCGAAACCGCCCAACTCCTTGGCGCCCTCTTTGGTAAAGACTACCTTGAACTGACGGACATAATTATAGAGCATATTCCAGCCCTGCTCGAATCCGGCAGGAACTGCCTCCAAGAAAGAATACTCGATACGAGTGACCGGCACATTGGCGAACATGTTACGAGGATAGAAGCCTAACTTAGCATCGTCGGACAACAAAACTGCGGTCGAATAAACAGAATCTCCACGCAGGTAAAAAACGATTACCGAGTCTCCCGCATGTTGTGACAAGAGGGCTGTCAACTGGTGGAAATACAGGACTTCGGTCGAATCGATGCCGACAATCTGGTCGCCTCTCTGAATCTGAGCAGAAGCAGCCGGAGTGCCAACAATGACAGAATCGACAACGGCAGGGAAACGAGGGCTGACAAAAGTCCCGAAATCCTTGTACTTCAGGAAATGAGTACCAAGAGTATCTGGCAAATCGAAAGTAACGCGTTCGTTGTTACGCATCACGGTCACATTGTTGGCCAAAAGCAGGTCGCTGGCAATAGTATTGCAGTTATTGACCTCGTTGCCATCGATCGCAAGAATCAGGTCGCCCTCCTGGAATCCGACATTCTGAGCTACCTGTCCGTAGGTAAAGCCCCAAGGCATATTCTTGGGCTCAACCACCTCCTTGCCCCAGTGCCAGGCCATACCGATATAGATAAGGATAGCGAGAACCATGTTGTTCAAGACGCCACCCACCATAATCATGAACTGAGCGAACTTGCTCTGCTTCACAAATCCGTCGGGACGATCCAAATCTGCACTTTCTGCATCGTGCGTCTCATCGATCATGCCGACAATGGCACAATAGCCACCGAGCGGCACCCAACCAATGCCATATTCTGTCTCACTTGGATTGACCAAAGTTGGGAAATGCACCAATTCACAGAGATGCAGGCCCTCTTTATTCCAACGCAAAATAGCGAAATCTTTGGCATCGAAGAAAAGATAGAACTTCTCTACACCTACCTTGAAGATACGAGCCCACATAAAGTGGCCCAACTCATGAATAAATACCAATATCGAAAGGCTGAGAATCAACTCAAACGCCTTGAACCAAAATATGGATGAAAACATTATTGATTATTTTTCGGAATTTCGGGATTACGAATTATCGAATTATCGATGCCTCGAATCATCGTAAAAAATTATTTAATATTTAAAATTTCTCTTGCTTTGATGCGAGCTTCTGCATCGATGGCGAAGTAATCCTCGAGCGAAGGATTTGCCACAAATGGCATCGCAGCCAGCGTCTGCTCATTGACCTCAGCCATCTGGAGGAACTTACACTGGCCTTTTCGGAAAGCCTCGTTAGTTACCTCATTGGCAGCATTAAGGACGCAGGTACGGTCACCGCCCTGTGCCAAGGTTTCGAAAGCAAGACGGAGGTTCGGGAATCGTTCCAGATCCGGACGTTCGAAGGTCAGGTGGGCATAATCCTCCATCTTCAACTTACCATTGATCTGCGATGGCATACGTTCCGGGTAACTCAGCGCATAAGCAATCGGCACCTTCATATCTGGACAACCCAACTGCGCCTTGATAGCACCATCCGAGAACTGCACCATGGAGTGAATGATGCTCTGCGGATGAACGGCCACCTCAATCTGATCGGACTTCATACCGAAGAGCCAGCGAGCCTCAATCACCTCAAAACCCTTGTTCATCATCGAAGCGGAATCGATAGTGATCTTGGCACCCATATCCCAGTTCGGATGTTTCAGTGCCTGTGCGGCCGTTACTTCGCGCATCTGTTCCATCGTAAAGGTACGGAATGGACCGCCCGATGCGGTAATGATCAGCTTATCGATTGGATTATCGAGATATTGAGGTTTCGGGTCAGCGTTAGGGTCAGGGTTAGCGTTAACTATCCAAGGGAAGCAACCTTTGGCTACTGCCTCACCCTGCAGACACTGGAAGATAGCCGAGTGTTCACTGTCAACAGGCAAGATCGGCACCTGATACTCGGCACAAAGGCCCTCTATCAATTGACCAGCGACAACCAGTGTCTCTTTGTTGGCCAGAGCCAAGGCCTTCTGAGCCTTGATGGCAGCCACCGTTGGACGCAGTCCTGCGAAACCGACCATGGCTGTCACGACGGTGTCTATCGGGCCGGCAGTTACTACCTGGCACAAAGAATCTGCACCCGTCCAGACCTTGATCGGCAAATCGCTCAAAGCCTCCTTTACTTTGTCGTAATAGTTCTCATCAACAATGACCACCACCTCTGGCTTGAACTTACGTGCCTGCTCTATCAACAGGTCTGCACTTCTGTTAGCCGTGATGGCATATACCTCAAACAAGTCGGGATGTTCCTCTACAACCTCGAGGGTCTGCTTTCCGATGCTTCCTGTACTTCCTAATATGGCGATCGTTCTTTTCATTTCTTCGTTTTCGTTATCGTTTCCGTTATCGTTTCCGATATCGTTATTCTATCGGCATTACGCCGTTTGGATCTAATTTCTTTCCTTTGAACCACAACTGAATGCCGACCCAACTGTTCCGGGGATCTTTCGCATTACCTGCATATCCCAGAACTCGGCCCTGTTTCAGTTGTTGGCCCGTTTCAATAATGACGGAATTAAGATGCGAGAAGATGGTAATGTATTCCATCTCATGTTGCATCGTGACAATGTAACCATCACCCATCACATACGAGACCGAAACCACCGTGCCCTCATGAGGCACCATCACTGGAGTAATGGCAGGCAGTTCGACGCGAGTCATATCCGATGGTCGTTCTTCTCGCTCTTTCACGGCAATCTTTCCCTTCACCGGAGCCAGAAAGACAACCGGTTTGGGACCCGCCTTCTGTTCCTCGAGAACCTCCAGGCCGAAACGCTCCTTGTTTTCATAGTTCTCGACAAAAAGCATCTCTCGTTCCGAGGCAGTCAGCAGGGTATCCTGAATACGATTGACGGCACTGTCGAACACCTCCAGCTGATCTGACTTCACACGGTCTCTAAGAATCGACATCATATTCTCGAGATAGGCCAGGCGGAGATCATTCTCTCGTTCCAGGCTATCAATACGCATCGCACTTTCCATCACCAAGGCGCGTTTATGCACGTCCAAATATCCGGGAAGATAAACGCAAAGAGGGGTTGCGATAATCAGCAGAATCAGCGCAAAGGCAATAAACATACCCAACATAACATGCAGGGTACGTCTCTTCCAAATAAAACGAATGAAAGCTTGCAGTTTTGGCGACATAATCACATATATTATTGTGCGCAAAAATAGTTATTTTTCCCGACATATACGTCAATTATCATCAAATTCTACTCTTAACATGTGTTTTTTTACTCTTTTACTTTGAAAATCGCATAGATTTCTATATCTTTGCGACAAATAAATAAGCAATGAACATAGCAGTCTTATTGGCAGGAGGAAGTGGCCGACGCATGGGTGGACCCGAACCGAAACAGTTCATACAGGTAGCTGGATGCACTATCCTCGAGCATAGCATTCGCGCATTCAGCAGCCATTCCGGCATCGACGAAATCGTCATCGTGAGTCATGCAGATTTCATTGATCGCGTTACCGAAATTGCCAAGCCATATCCGAAGGTAAAGCACATCGTCCCGGGTGGGAAGGAACGCTACGACAGCACGCTCAATGCCCTGGCAGCAATCAAGGATTCAGGAAACACGAACGTCTCTGTCCTGATTCACGATGCTGTACGTTGTCTCGTCAGCCAGCGAATCATTTCGGATTGTCTGAATGCACTCAAGGAGTATGCCGCAGTCGATGTTGCAATTCCCTGCACAGACACGATCTGCGAAGTTGACAGCAAGGGACAGATTGTCCGCATCCCGCAGCGCAACATGCTTCGCAATGTCCAGACCCCGCAATGCTTCCATTTCGAGACCATCGAACAAGCTTACGCCATCGGACTCAAAGACCCGAACTTCGTTACGACCGATGACTGTGGCGTAGTACACCGATACCTCCCCGACACACCGATCTATGTTGTCGATGGAGATTCCACCAACATCAAGATCACCTACCCGGAGGATCTGATTCTGGCCGAAAAGATTCTGAGCAAATAATAAACACCAAATAATAATTAAGAAATCATGAAAAAGCTTTTCATTGCAGGTATCGCACTTTCGTGCCTGTTCACACAGAGTTCCAATGCCCAAAGTATTCTCTCTAATCTCCTTTCTGGCGTAGCCAATGCAGCAGCAACTTCAGCTACCACCCAGACCAACAACAGTAAGAATTCCACAACAGGCAGCAATGTCCTCGGTTCTGTTGTTAATAGCGCACTCAACACTGCCACCACTTCGGGCGCAGTATCCGGATCAACAGGAGACCTCCTCTCAACACTGATCACTTCGTTTGCTGGTGACATTACCACCACAGCTACCACCATCGTCGGTAACTGGAGCTACAACAAACCAAGCGTACAGTTCGAGAGCGAGAACTACCTCACCCAGGCAGGCGGTGCTGCCATTGCCGAAAAGTTGCAGACCAAACTTGTCTCTATCTATAAACTGGCAGGCATCAAGGCCGGCAAGTTGACTTTCAACTTCAAAGCCGATGGCAGTATGACCTACGCAGCTGGAGGCATCACACGCTCTGGCACATACGTATTCGATGCCAAGACCAAGACAGTTCTGATTACAACATCGACAGGTTCTAAGATCAAGTGCTACGTTACCATCTCTGGCAACAACATGTATCTTACCTTCGACGGCTCGAAGTTCCTCACTTTCATGAAGACGCTCGGTTCGAAGTTCTCTGTTCTTAGTACAGCTTCTACCCTCGCTGCCAGCTACGAAGGCATGAAGATCGGTTTCTGCTTCGATAAGCTATAATAGCTATAGAAGCTATAGTAGCTATAGAAACTATAGTGGCTATAGTAGCTATAGTAGCTATAAAAAAACTCTTCCCCAACCGAGGAAGAGTTTTTTATTTCTTAAAGCTGACCGCGAATCGTTTCGAACTTGTTCCAGAGTTCTTTAGCGCGATAATCTTCGGCCTTATGACGAGGAACATAAAGGAACTTATCGAAGTCATCGAATGAATCCTTGAAGAGAAGCGGAGGCTCAGGGTTTCCAAGATAGAGAATCTTGAGCTGAGGACAATTGGTAAATGACTTGTGACCGATTGTCTGAAGACCCTCTGGCATCTTGATTGTGCCAAGGCTTGTACAGCCACAGAATGCATAGTCCGAAATGTAGTGAATATTCTCAGACAGGACAATATCGGTCAAATCCTTGCAGTAAGAGAATACCCAGCGATCGATACCGTGCAGACCCTCTGGCAAAGTGACGTGGTTAAGTGATGCACAGCCGTGGAAGGCATCCTCGCCAATCTCCTCGACAGCCTCTGGGAAAGAGATTGTAGTCAATGAAGCACAATCACGGAAACCATCCTCTGCAATGATACGCAAGCTATCTGGCAAAGTCACCTTATTCAGGTTTGCACAGCCGAAGAATGCGCCCTCCGAAATCTTGCGGATCTCCATTGGCATAGTTACCGAACTCAATGCGGTACAACCATAGAAGGTACGGAAAGGAACCTCCTCCAAGCCTGCTGGAAGATCAGCCGAAAGAAGGTGATCACAGTTATAGAACATTCTCTGACCAATCGTCTTGATGGTTGTCGGGAAGAAGATTCGGGTCATACCCGAACAATCACGGAATGCTCCATCGGTGATCTCGTTTACTACATAGTTAATGTTATTGTACTTGACTGCTGCAGGTACAATAACATTACCAGAATAACCATTAGGATTCTGAGCAACGGCAGCGGTAGTCTCCGAAGTAATCTTGAAGAACATTACCGTTCCATTCTCCAACAAAGCCATACAGTCGGCTGAAGGGAAAATACTCTGCACTGCCTGAGGCACATAGACCCCACTCTTCTCCTCACATGAGGCGAACACAGCGATAGCTAACGCAACTAATGCACTTGACCAGAAGTGTCTAATTGTTTCCATATTCATATTATATGATCAAATTAGTTTATCTGGGTGCAAAGGTAGCAATTTATTTCCCGATTGCCAAACTTTTTGACGTTTTTCCTCTTATATGAAGATCTTTTTAGGGTTTATGTCTCTGTTTTGTAATTTTTAGAGCGAAGCACGAATTGTCTCGAACTTGTTCCACAATTCTTTTTCGTGGTACTCCAAAGCCTTATGACGAGGCACATATATAAACATTGCATAGTTATCAAAGGAATCCTTAAAGATACGTGGTGGCTCCTTGGCGTTCACATAGAGAACCTTCAATGACTCACAATCCGTAAAGGCCTTATGACCAAGAGTCAAGACGGTCTCAGGCAACTTGACAGTTGTCAGATTGGTACAGCCACGGAAAGCATAATCGCCCACGTAGCTGACACCTTCTGGCATCGAGATAGACTTCAGGTTGGTACAACCGAAGAAGGTCCAACGCTCGACAGTACGCAGAAGATCA
Source organism: Bacteroidales bacterium (assembly GCA_045627865.1). Lineage (GTDB taxonomy): Bacteria > Bacteroidota > Bacteroidia > Bacteroidales > UBA3663 > Liminaster. Next base: position 95,153 of record JAZQOK010000002.1, on the reverse strand, counting down.
GGGAGTGCGACATTCTCCAGTGCGACGCAACCATGGAAAGCATCCTCACCGATTTCACGTACAGTTGCAGGGAAATCGATCGAAGCGAGCACAGAACAAGCCTGGAATGCCTCATCGCGAATGAAACGCAGACTATCAGGCAAAGCGATGCGGGTCAGAGAAGAGCAGCCATAGAAAGCGCCTTCACCGATGGTACGCACATCGTTAGGGATAGAAACAGATGTCAACTGCACACAGCCGTAGAAGGTACGGAATGGAACCTCTTCGATTCCCTGTGGCAACTCAACCGAGGTCAAGTGGTCACAATTGTAGAATACCTTCTGTCCCATGGCATGAACCTGTTCTGGGATAGTGATACCGGTAATACCGGAACAATCACGGAACGCGTGATCACCGATAGCGTCTACCTTGTATTCCGTTCCCTTATATTTTACAATAGTAGGGATGGTTACATGACCGGAATATCCGTTAGGATTATAGGAGACTTCACAAGTGGTTGCGCCCGTAATCTTAAAGAACATGACTGTGCCATTTTCGAGCAATGCCATACAGTCCGAATTGTTGAAGATGCTGTTTACAGCCTGTGGTACATAGACTTCATCTTCCTGAGAGCATGAGGCCAAAGCTAATGAGCAAGCGAGGGCCATGCTAGTAACCCAATTTCCGTTGAGAGATTTCATAGTATTTGTATGTATTAGTTTTACGGTGCAAAAGTACACAGAAACATTTAATCACACAAGTAAAATGTTCAAAAAAAGTAAAAAACATGTTCTACAACATATAACATATCATAAAAACAATGCGTCAAGATGACAATTTAGCACAAAAAATCGACAAAAACACCCCAAAACAAACAAAAACCGCCAGATTTTGCAATCTGACGGTTTTATACTTAAAAGACATCTTTTGGATGTCGGGGTGACCCGACTCGAACGGGCGGCCTCTACGTCCCGAACGTAGCGCGCTACCAACTGCGCCACACCCCGTAATTAAATGGCGTTATGCCATTTAATTAAGTTATTAGTTAATAGTTATTAGTTATTAGCTAAAATCGAAAAACCTAACTTATAACTTATAACTATTAACTTTGGAATTGCTCCAGAGCAATTCCAATTAGTCCTGATTCAAGTTAATACGCTTGAACGAAGTAACAGTAAGACCCTTCTGGAGAGAATCCATGTACTGCTGTACAGAAACCTTGCTGTCGTTGATGAACTCCTGCTCTACAAGGCAATTCTCCTTGTAGAACTTCTTCATACGACCCTGAGCAATGTTCTGAATCATACCCTCGTTGAGGTTAGCAGCCTTCTGCTCTGCAGTCTCCTTCATGATCTTGCGACCCTGCTCAGCCTGCTCAGCGGTAATCCAGCCCTTACCCATGTTGCTCTCGATGTGATCCTCGCTGTCGAAGTGGTTAGGATTCAAACCAGCCTTCTTCAAAGCTGCCTCAACAGCCTTCTCAACCTGCTCATCCTTGGTCTTCTTAATAGCCAGCTCGAGCTCCTCATCCTTCTTAGCCTGTGGAATCTCGTCTGAGTTAACAGCTACTGGGTTCATAGCAACAACCTGGCAAGCAACCTCCTTCAATGCCTCAGCGTCAGCAGCCTGGTTGAAGGCAACTACTGAAGAGAGCATGTGGTTGAAGTGATTGTAAGCAACAACGGTCTCACCCTCAACGTGCTCGTAAACAACCTCCATCTTCTCGCCGCATGCGCCAGAGAACTCGGTGATTACGTCCTGAACGGTGCTACCCTCGTAAGGCATAGCCAACAAAGCAGCAGTATCAGCTGGCTTAGAAGCCATGATCATATCTGCCAACTTAACAGCCATATCCTGGAACTTGTCGTTGTTTGCAACAGACTCGGTTTCGCACTTGAATGCCATGATAGCACCAAACTTACCCTCGGTACGAGCGATAACTACGCCCTGAGCTGCCTCACGGGCCTCACGCTTTGCAGCGATCTTGGTGAACTTCTCGCGAATCCATTTAACAGCTGCATCGAAATCGCCGTTAGACTCTTCGAGAGCCTTCTTGCAATCACCCATACCAGCCTGGGTCAATTCGCGGAGTTTCTTAATATCAGCAATAGAAACTGCCATAATATTTCTTTTTGAAAAAGTTTATACTTAAGAGTAGATAAAAGTCAGAGTCTTTAAACAAGTTATTAGCTATAGGCACAATGCCAATAACTAATAACTATATACTCATAACTTGTCGAAGCATTAAGCCTCAGCAGCCTCGGTAGCCTCCTCAGCAGCCTCAGCCTTCTTAGCCTTCTTGCCGCCCTTGTTTGAAGCCTCAGCAGCATCGCTGTCAGCCTTCTCTACCTTGCGCTCCTCAAGACCCTCAGAGATAGCCTCGCACATAGCACCCATGATAGCCTCGATTGACTTGGTAGCGTCATCGTTAGCTGGGATGATGTAGTCGATGTTACGTGGGCTTGAGTTGGTATCAACCATACCGAATACAGGGATGCCCAAACGAACAGCCTCAGCAACGGCGATGTGCTCCTTCATTACGTCAACAACGAAGAGGGCAGATGGAAGACGAGTAAGGTCGGCAATAGAACCGAGGTTCTTCTCCAACTTCTCACGCTGACGGCTGATCTGCAGACGCTCGCGCTTTGAGAGGTTGTCATAAGTACCGTCCTTGGTGAGCTTGTCGATGGTAGCCATCTTCTTCACAACCTTACGGATTGTGGTGAAGTTGGTGAGCATACCGCCTGGCCAACGCTCGATGACGTATGGCATGCCAACAGCCTGAGCCTTCTCGGCTACGACCTCCTTGGCCTGCTTCTTAGTAGCGACGAAAAGCACCTTCTTGCCGCTCTTAGCGATAGCCTTGAGCTGCTCAGCTGCTTCGTCGATTTTAGCAACTGTCTTATTCAGGTCGATGATATGGATGCCGTTACGCTCCATGAAGATATATGGAGCCATTGCTGGGTTCCACTTGCTCTTGAGGTGTCCGAAGTGAACGCCGGCCTCCAAAAGTTGATCAAAATTTGTACGTGACATAATTGTCGAATTTGTTTTTTGTTTACATTCTTGTTATGCAACCAACGGGTACCATTTGATAATTGGCAATGGATTATTGGAAATTATCGGTCGCGCTGGTTTAGATACTAAACGCGTAAATATATCAGCACGCTTCTCGCGTGTACATATATATAATATATTAACGCTTGCTGAACTGGAAGCGACGACGAGCCTTTGGCTGACCTGGCTTCTTACGTTCAACGATACGTGCATCGCGGGTGAGGAAGCCAGCCTTGCGAAGAGCTGCCTTGGTCTCAGCATCGATCTTAACGAGTGCACGTGCAATAGCGAGGCGGAGAGCCTCAGCCTGGCCCTTATAGCCACCACCCTTGAGGTTTACCTTGATGTCATACTGCTCAGCAACACCTACTTCGTTGAGAGGCTGCTTAACGATGAACTGAAGGATAGACGATGGGAAGTATGCCTGGAGATCCTTCTTGTTGATGGTGATGTTACCAGCACCAGCAGCGACATAAACGCGGGCAACAGCTGCCTTACGACGGCCGATTGCATTGATTACTTCTGCCATACTTGTCTAATTACTTAAGAGTGTTAATGTCAATTACCTTAGGCTGCTGAGCAACCTCCTTGTACTCTGAACCCTCGTAAACACGAACGTTCTTCAGGAGCTGAGCACCTAACTTATTCTTTGGGAGCATACCCTTCAATACGATCTGGAAGAGGGCAGCATAGCCATTCTTAGCGGTTACGCTAGCAGCGGTGTGAACACGCTGGCCGCTTGGATAGCCTGTGAAGGTGAGCCATTCACGCTCAGTCCACTTGTTACCGGTCATAGTGACCTTCTCTGCATTGATGATGATGACGTTGTCACCACAATCAACGTTAGGGGTGAAGCTTGGCTTGTACTTTCCGCGGAGCAACTTTGCTACCTTTGAGCAAAGACGACCCATAACCTGGTCAGTAGCGTCTACTACAACCCACTCTTTCTGTGCAGTTGCTTTGTTCACAGAAATGGTTTTGTAAGATAAAGTATCCACTGTTGATTTTGGATTAAATAGTTAATAATTATTTTCGGACAGTGCCTCAACTTACGGACAAGCTCGTTGAGGATGCCACCGGCTTTACGAGGGTCTTTTAGGGACTATTTCTCGCAAATCGGCTTGCAAAGATACACTTTTTCCTTCAATTGGGTGTCAAACACCCCTCATAACTGCCAATTCCACATCTATTTTTTGCCATTTTTCGTCGAAATGTCATCCAAACACTCCATTTTTAGAGAAGCGGGCGGCTTTTAGTTTCCACAAATACCTATCTTTGCACACAAATTTAATCTAACTTACATTAACAACATCTCAAGCTTTATGCTTTGGCATCTACTCGGATTACTGACCGCCTGCATCTGGGGTTCTACCTTCGCAGCCAGCAGCATACTCATTTCGGCAGGACTGACTCCCGCCGAGATCATGTGTCTGCGTTTCATCATCGCTTATCTGCTCATGCTTCCCTTCAGCCACAAACTGATCTGGCCAAAGAGCTGGCGAGATGAGCTTCTGTTCCTTCTGATGGGCATCACTGGAGGCTCCATCTATTTCTTGGCCGAGAACTACGCCATCAAGTACACGAATTTCACCTCGACCGTTGCGCTCATTGTTTGTACCTGTCCGATCTGGACTGCCATCTTCAACCGCATCATCTGGCGCAAGGAACATCTCTCGAACCGATTTATGTTCGGATCGGTTACCGCCATCACCGGTGTGAGTCTGGTAGTGTTGAATGGTGTCTTTGTGCTCGACGACAATCCGTGGGTCATCCTCCTCAGCTTTGCTGCCGCTTTCCTATGGGGCTTTTATAGTATTATTTTAAAGGTATTGGACCGCCGGTACAGCAGCGACATCATTACCCGCAAAGTCTTCTTCTGGGGCGTAGTCACGATGATGCCGGTCTGCATCTGGGAATATATCAGCGGTGAGTCACAGCTCTCCTTCCAGTTACTGGGAACCTCTCAGGTATGGGTCACACTGGTCTTCCTCTCCTTCATCGCCTCACTGGGCTGTTTCCTGGTCTGGAACATCGTCTGCAAACGACTCACCGTAGTAACAGCCAGCAATTATCTTTACTTCAATCCCGTCACCTCACTCTGGGTCGGAGCGCTCCTGCTCGGAGAACAGGTCACCCTCACCGCTATCATTGGTTGTTTCATCACGATAGCCGGTGTGTATTTGTGTAATAAACAGACCCACCCCTAACCCTCCCTCATAGGGAGGGAGATGAATGAATCAATCAACAAAAGATTAAACAATCATAGAAATAATGCTTTCTATCATTTGGGCCCACTCTTTCAATATGCTCCCTCCCTACGAGGGAGGGCTGGGGGTGGGTCTATTATTTATCTTGGCCCTCGGCGCTGCCTTCGTGCAGCGTGTCTCTGGCTTTGGCTTCGGCATCTTCATCATGACGATGCTGCCCTACCTGATGCCCAGTTACGGAGAGGCAACCACCCTGAGCGGATTATTGGCGCTGGTCACCTCGGCCATCATTGTGGGGAAGATGCACAAATACATCATCTGGCGCACACTTCTACCCATTCTGATCACCTTCCTGATCGTTTCGTGGTTTGCCATCCAGTTTGTTGCCTTGGCGGGCGACGGACTCCTCAAACGCATCCTCGGAGTCACCCTTATACTGGCCAGCGTCTGGTTCTTTTTCTTTAGCGAGAAAGTGCACATCCGTCCCACCATTCCCATGTCTGTCGGCATGGGTTCCCTTTCGGGTATTATGGGCGGACTATTCGGTATGCAGGGACCACCGGCCGTACTCTATTTCCTGGCTTCGACACAACGCAAAGAGGAATACATGGCACTGGCACAATGTTATTTCCTCATTGGAAATTTTACCATGACACTCTACCGTGCCTACAACGGATTCCTCACCCCAATCGTCTGGACCTACTGGCTCTATGGACTGTTAGCAGTACTAATAGGCACCTGGATAGGATCACTTGTATTCAAGCATATTCCCATCCAGGTGCTCCGAAAAATCATTTATGCCTACATGGCCCTCAGCGGAATAATTGCGCTCCTCTGACGACCACAAAACTATCCCTTAAAAGAGAGACTTGACGACAAAGGCGCCGAGATGGTTTGCATCCATCTTTAGAACCTCTGTCAGATGTTCCTGTGCGTGGGCTTTATCTCCCAGACCCAGATAACCCAACGTCATCATGAAATGGCAGTGAATCTGGTTCGAGCGGTTCAAATCTCCTTCCCAGATCTGCAGATCAGGCAACGATACAGCGAAGTAGTCCATCACTACATCGTCGAAGATATGCTGCTTGCCATAATTCAACAGTTTATAGAATCGGCTCTTAGCCTCATCTTCACGACCCAACTTACGCAAAGCCAGTCCCTGATAGAAGATCTTTTCCGGCTTCGCATCATTGTAGTACATGGCAGCAGCCGGTTCCAGGTTACCCAACGCAGCCAGTTCGAAATACTTCACAGCCTTATCCGATGCCATCTGGCGTTCCTCGCCATCCGACAAGAGTGCAGCGCATTTCTCCCACGCACAACCCATGTAATAGTTGAAATCGTTCTCCTGTGCACCAAAGAGTTTTCCCTCACCGAAGTTCTCAGGATATTCGAAGCAATGGCCGATCCATTCCTTAGCTTGTTCGATCGAGGCAAGATCCTCCTTCTGAAGCAACTGCTTGGCCAATTCAGAGCAAGCCAACTGGAATTGAGCAGGCACCTTGCCTTCGCCACCCTCCCACGCATGGAAGCAATGGCCACAGATCTCCTCATAAGCCTTCTCGAACTGTCCCGTCATATTCAGCAGCGTAGCATACTCCAGACGGAGGTCATCACGTTGCTGAACCAGATCCATATACTGTTCGAAGCGTTCCAGACGCATACCATGATCACGACCCAGACGCTTATACAGCTGATCAAGTTCCATGAAGATTCTGGCATCCTTGTCATTCAGTGCAAAAGCCTCCTCCATACACTGCACGGCCAACATCTCCTTATGCTGTTTGTTGAAGTAGCCCAAAGCCAGGTTGCGGTGTACCGTTGGGAACGACGAGTCGAGATCCACGCTCTTCTCCCAAGCCTCCATAGCCACATCATACTGACGCTTGTCGTAATACAGACAACCCAGATAATAATAAGCCTTGGCACCCTCTGGATTCTGAGCAATAGCCTGTTTCAACGCAATCACATCCTCCAATCGATTCGGGAAGCAATAGGCAGAGTCCGCCTTTTCGGCCTCCTCCCAACGGCCCAGATAGTAATAGGTCATCGGAGTCACAGCGCCCTCTTCGATCGAGATCTCCAGCACCTTTCTGGCCTCCTCCATCAAACCGGCAGCCTGATAATCCAGAGCCAGTTCCTGATAGTTATTGGCACAGCGGCGCATCAGCGACTTCAGGTCATTCAGCTTCGAAGCATCCGACAGGCAGAGCTCGAACAGGCAGCCGAAATTAAAGAGGTCCGTTGTCAATGCATCTGCACAGACCTGTTGAGCCTCCTCAGTACGTCCCATCAGTCGCAGCACACTTGCCTTCAATGCCAGAGCCTTCTGGTTGTGGGCATTATTGTTCAGACAACGACGCAACTCCTCGAAAGCATCATCCAAACGACCCTCCATCACGCTGATCTTCGCAGCCTCGAAGTATCCGGCATCTGCCCAAGCCTTGTTCCAGGTGACCTTCCAAAAGAGATTGTAGGCTTCTGTGGTCTTGAGGTTATGAGGTTGTGCGAGACCCTGATACTTCAGACACAATGCCAGGTTATAGATTGGTTCGCCCTCGTATGGGTTCGGATTACGCTTCATCAGGAGCTTCACAGCCTTACGCAGATATGGTTCAGCCTTCTCGAAACGTCCCTTGCGGATATTCCACAATCCCATGGCATTCAAACAACGGATATCGTTTGGATCACGACGCAAAGCCTCCTCATAGTAGTCGGTAGCTACATAGGTAGCATGACGATATTGCTCGATGTGCTGTCCTGTCAGGAAGAGCTGTTCGTTAGTCTTTACATCGGCTGGCAACAAAGCAGCTTCGGCTGCATCTGGAATCGGACGGATCTCATCCGGTTCTGGTTCCCAAGTCAGAGCCACACGTTCCTTACCATACTGTTCCTTCAACAGAGTTACCTTGTCGATCTTACCAGCCACCGTCTGACGGAATACCTCTTCGGGCGACATCTCCTGCCACTGGTCATACACAACCTGACCAACCGACATAACCACAACACGGACGCGCTGCTTGCTGGTAGCAAACACCTTCAGTTCCGAACCTTCTGCATCGACATTGATCATCAAATCCTTCGAAGCATTCTTGACCAGACCCAGTTCACGGTATGGCATAAAGTATTGTACGAACTGTTTCTCTTCGTATGGCATCAGCCAGGTGAAGTCCGGTTGGTTCTCGGTATAGACACCTGCCATCAGCTCGATGTACGGACGGAATCCACTCTTCAGGCTACCCAATGGAATTAACCCTTCGTTAGGGTTAAGGTTAGGGTTAGCGTCAACATAATCCGTCAAAGCACGGTCCCAGGCACGTCCGAAGTCACCATTACCCCAAGTCCATTGCTTCTTGCCCGGACTGAAGTGATTGCTGGCCACATGGAGCATACCAGCCTGGGCATCGTTCTCATAACCACCCTCGAAGTTATACTTTGAGTTCACAGCCATGTACGATGTAGGCACCTTGATATTCTTGTAGTTCGAGATATCCACGCCACTTGAGTAGTCCATCTTGTAGTAGGTACCGGTAGCGATAGGGAACGAGCTCACGGCACGTTTACCGTGATCGAAGACTGCATTCACATCCTGAGGGAAAACACTCTGGTAGTCATCGGCTACCTCGACCGCAGGATTGGCCCACCAAAGGAAAGTCTGTGGCACATCGGTGCGGTTATACAATTGTCCCTTAATCTCCAGATAGGCGCATCCCGGACGCAGCGTAAAGCCAGCCATACCCTTCTGGTGGAACATCTTTTCGACCTCGCTCACCCAGACAGTCACGCTGCCATCGGCATTCTCCTCGATCTTGCAATCCACAGGCATATAGGTCGATGGACGGTGATGCTGCGGCCAGTTAAACTCGATACCGCCCGAAATCCAAGGACCGAGCAGACCCACCAAAGCAGGTTTGATTACATGATTATAATAAACGAAGTGACGCTGCTTGATCTTATCATAAGCCATCTGGACACGTCCGCCCAGTTCAGGCAGAATCATTACACGGATATACTCGTTTTCGATCCAAACAGCATGCCAAGTATGATCCACAGGTGCATCGGCAATACTTTCAATTACCGGATATGGATATACTACACCACTTGAACCCTGATATACTCTCTTCTCCAAAAAGATTGGATTCTTTTCTGCTTCTCCTATCTCATAGGTTGGGATGACTACATCCTCTCTCCAAGCCTTTACCATATATTTCTATTGACTTTTGACTAATAATCACTAATCGCTAATCGTGAATCGCTAATCGCGAATCGTTAATCGTTAATTGCTCACCAGCTCCTTCTCAAGTTCTGCCAGGCTCTTACCCTTCGTCTCCGGACAATGGCGGAAGAGGAAGAGGAAAGCACAGGCGCAGATGATGCTATAGATCCAAAACGATCCGCTCGAACCCAAGGCTGCATTCATGACCGGGAACGAGAAGGTCAAGGTCGTACAGCCCACCCAAAGGGCGAACGTACAGGTAGCCATAGCCACACCACGGATGCGGTTCGGGAAGATCTCTGCCAGCAATGTCCAGGTTACCGGTCCCAGAGTCATGGCATAACAAGAGATTGCCATAACAACCAGTACCACCATGGCAAAACCTGTCACCTGCATCGCATAGCAAGTTCCAAGAATCAGGTAAATCATACCCAGACCGCCAGCGCCCAGCAGAATCAATGTCCGACGACCCCAGCGTTCGATGGTATAGAGAGCCACTACCGTGAAGATCACATTGGCAATGCCCGTAATCACGATGTTGATGAACATACCATCCACATCATAGCCGGCACCCTTGAAGATCTCCTCTGCATAGTTGAAGATCACATTCGTGCCACACCATTGCTGGAAGACTGCAACCACCAAGCCCAACAGAAGCACATTTCTGTAGCGGCTTTCGGTGAGTAAAGCCATCAGACCTGCCTCTTCCGATTTCTCCTTTTTCCCTTCTCCTTTTTCCTTTCTATTTGCAGCCAACTGCAAATAGATGGGGCTCTCTGGAATCACGAAACTCAACACCAGGAACAGACCTGCAGGCACCGTCTCTGCCCAGAACATCCATCGCCAGCCTGTTGACTCGCCCCACGCCTGTTCGACACCCGAACCGATCAAGGCATTGACAATCTGTGCAGCCAGGATACCCAACACAATCGTCATCTGGTTCAAAGAGACCATTCTTCCACGAATCTCTGCAGGCGAAACCTCAGCGATATAAACTGGCGAAAGAGCCGAGGCTACACCAATACCAATACCGCCAATGAATCGGGCAATATTAAACAGGACAAAGCCATCCACAGCACCCGTCATCACGGCACTCAAAGTAAAGAACACAGCCGACACTGCCAACAAAGGCTTTCGGCCATATCGGTCGGCCAAGGCTCCTGCCACCATAGCGCCCACCAGGCATCCGACCAAAGCCGTACTCATCGCCACGCCCTGCATCATCGGATCATTCTCGATTCCGAAAAAAGGTTCATAGAATGGTTTCGCTCCACCAATCACCACCCAATCATAGCCAAAAAGCAGTCCGCCCATGGCAGAGACCATACATATAAAATAAAAATATCCTTTGTTTTTCATAATGATATTAAGTTTGATGGCGCAAAGATACTGCTATTTTCGACATTATGGCACAAAAAAAGTCCATCAAAAAGATGGACAATATTACGGTGATATTAAATTTACAATTTCACAACGAATCCCGATACTTGCCAGGCGAAACTCCCATCTCCTTCGTAAACATACGGGAAAAATAGTAGCTATCCTCTATGCCCAGCTTGTAACAGATCTGGTTGATACGCATATCCGTTTCGCGAAGGAGGAGACAGGCCTGCTGGATCTTCAGGTGATTAAAATAGCTAAGTGGAGGCATTCCCATCTTATCGCGAAAAAGGGCTGAGAAATGCGACGAAGAATAGCCCACATAAGCAAGGATATCCTGCAACGTCAGACGTTTCTCCAGATTCTCTTCCATAAAATGCACAGCTGCCTGAACTGGATCCATCGAGGCCTCCTCGGACGTTGCCCGACGGTACTCCTGCACATAACACATCGTTGCCAGATAATAGTGAAGCAGACTCGACACATACCGTAATCGTGCCAGATCCTGCCCCTCCAGGAGTGTATTCAGAATCTCCTCGAAAAGGTTATTACGGCGACCGATTCGGCTATCCACCGTCACATTGATACGTTTTGGGGTATGTTCTCCCTCCGCATATATCGCGGCATGTTGTCCAGCGAAATGCAGCCAATAGATTGTCCATGCACCACCTTCAGTCGAACCGTAGGCATGAGGCACCCCTGCTGGCAGGATAAAGAACTGATTCTGTTCAACGACATACTCTTTGCCATCCAGTCGGTACCAGCCACTTCCCTCCACGCAGTAGATTAGTACATGTTGGTCAATCGGTGCCGACTCGCGGTTCCGGTAGTGATGACCTGCAGCGGGATAGTAACCAATATCGGTCACATAGAGGCTGGATGCCAGCGGATCTCTCCGCACAGCATCCACAATCATTGGCGCCAGCACAATCGAGCGCTCCCCTTGGAAACCATCCTTCTGTCTGATCATTCTTTCAATTAGAATCTAGGACCGCCGAAGCCACCAAAACCACCACGACCTTGACGTTCCTTAAGGTCTGAACTGCTCTTATAGTTCGCAATCTTGTAGCTGAAAGTCAGCATAAAGTAGCGAGGCATATAATTGGTATAGCTTTGCGAGAAACTGTAGGCAGATATGTTCTGGCTGTAACCAGTGCGAGATTTCAGGATATCATAAATCTGGAGTTTGATCTCTCCCGCATTCTTCTTGAGGAACTTTTTGCCGAACGACATATTCCAGATCCATTCATCGACCACCGTAGGCATAGATGCACCACCATTGTAGTTGTAGTTCAATTCCTGCTCAGTCGTAAAGCCTTTCCAGAACGTCCATGTCAACTTGGCATTAGCATTTTGGTTCAAAGTCTCGGTGCTGGCAGTGGTATTGACTGCATTGTTGGTCTTGGCATACGAGAGCGAGTAACCGATACGGAAATCCAGATCCTGCGAGATGTTCGAAGTGATGAACACACGCGGGCTCAAGGAATACGAACGCTGTTTGGCCGAAAATTCAGTAATGCTCCAACCCTTTACCTTATCGTAGCTATTGTAGTAGGTCTTGCGGGTAGCACTCTCGTTGTACGAACCGCCCATCGACACATTGACATTGCTCAACAACAAATCGAATGGGAAGCCGTAAGAGAAATTAGCACGTGCACTACGAGATCCTCCCAGGTTTACTGGACGAGAGAACGAAGCGCCTCTGCCCAAAGAGAGGTTCTGATATTGTTCCTTTTCGGTTTCCGACATCTGCTGAATGCTCGAGAGTTCGGTCAAAGGCAAAGCATTGACACTATCATAGTTTACGAATTGCTCGGAACCGATATGGCCATCCTCGATGGTGTAGTTTGCAAACATCATGAAGTTGGTGGCTGTCTCCATATTGGAGTGAATCAAGCGGATGCCAATGTTGTGACTGGTAGTCTCGTGGAGATTCTTATTACCGGTCGAATATCTCATTGGATTCGAGGTATCGACTGTCTCCTGCAGATTTCCGATGCTTGGGTTCGATGTACGGGCACGATAATCCAAATTGATTGAAGTACCCTCCCATGGAGTCCACTCTGCACGCAGGTTTGGCAATACCGAGAAGTATTGGAGTGTCGTATTGTAGCTTGGATTCTTACGGTTTGGAGTCTCTATCCACGCATAGTTATCCTGTTCGCCATCCTGACGGGTTGCCTCAAGATTGAGGGCTGCCATGACATTGAAGTTTTCTGCACGAAAGCGGTAGCCGAGTTCGCCACCATGACGCAGGTTCTTGCTGATATACTTCGATGTATTCTGTCCATCGAGCGAATCAAGATCTGTATGGAATGTATTGTATGTATAAGGAACATTGCCATAACCGAACTCATCGTCGAAGCCCACTTTGTTATCGCGATCCGACTGGCTATAGTTCACATTATAGCGAACAGAGAGTTGCGACGATTCGCCCAAGGCCTCAGTATATTGCAGATTACCTCCCAGGTTCCAGTTCTTCTGATCAGACTCACTATTCCGGAAGCTTTCGCCCGGACGCACATTTCTAGGACTTCCTAATCGGATGGCATTCGACTCCTGTTCAGAGCCGGAAACAGATCCATTGATCATCGAAGACAACGTACGGCCCGTCTTATCGAACTTGTGACGCCAGGTCAACTGGCCATTAGCATTCCACGATGTATTGTCCGAAATCGAATGATTGCGACTGTAATTGAACATATTGGCCTGATCATCCCTCCATGTCAAACTCTTGGCCTGCACAGAATCGAGAGCCATCTCCCAACTGCGGGAATCGGAAAAGGAACGGCTGTCGCTCTTCTGCAAAGATACTGAAGGACGGAAAATAAACTCATCTCGATCCGATGGCTTATAGCTGATATTCATATCGAATCGATGGTTGTAGTTATGGCTCAAACTATTAGACTTACTGATGCTTGAGTTATACCGATCGGTATTTGTAGCGCTATCACGAACAGCGAAGTTATCGGTATAGCTCTCATTCTCATAGACCGTGCGCGTATTATTAAAAGAGTAATTGCCCTGTATGGTCAGTTTATCCTCCAAATACGAATCATTATAGTTGATGCTGACTGCATTGGCACGGCTCACACCGGGCTGGCTACCAATACGAGCACCGAAACGTCCGCCCATGCCTCGCATACCTCCCGTTGACATCAAATCATCGAAGGTAAAGTTCTGCTGATTGACATTATTGGACATAGCCAGAATCGAGAATCGGCGATTGCCATTGAAGACATTCAGGTTTGTACCGAAATTCCAATAGGGATTACTGAACTCAAAGTTCTCGCCCAAACTGCCATACACCTTACCGAAAACACCATTGCGACGATAGGCCTTGGTCTTCAAATCCATTGCCTTGACTGTATTTCCATCATCGAAGCCTGTGAACTCTGACTGATCGGATTTCTTGTCGAATACCTTAACTCGATCTACCACCTCGGCAGGCAGGCTCTTCAGGCCCTGCTTCACATCATTCTCGAAGAAACTCTTGCCATCGACGAGCAGTTTCTCGACAGTCTCGCCCTGTGCCTTTACGCCCTCATCGGTCACCTCGATGCCCGGCATCTTCGACACCAGATCTTCGGCGGTTGCACCATCCTGTACCTTGTAGGCATCGGCATTATATTCGATGGTATCACCCTTCTGCTTGACACGCTGATTGCGGGCCACAGTCTCAACCTCTTTTAAATACTTCTGGTCCTCTTCCATCTTGAAGGTTCCCAGTTTTGCGCCACGTCCTGGCCAGATATTGACCTCTTTCATAAATGGCTTATAGCCCACGAAGGAAATTTCAAGGGTGTACTTTCCTGGACGTTCTACATCGAAAGCGAAATGGCCCACACTGTCGCTCAAACAAAATGTACCTGTTCCACCATCGGCCGATACTACCTTGACGGTTGCTGCAAATAGGGGTTCTGAAGTTTTACTGTCCACAAGATTACCCTCAGCTGTCATCTTGAAGTTTCTACCTCCCGGTTGTGCCATCATTGGCGTGAGGCTTAGGACAAGTACTGCAATGAAAGCCCAAATACGACTCATAACACGACTGCTTATTATATTGTTGTTTGTTGTTTAATTCACAGTGGTTAGAATGACTCCCCCCAAAAAGGTTTAAAGTATGACATAAAAAAAAGCATTTGACCATGGACCTAAACAAAGGAATCCAGAACATCGAATATGACCTGTTGGGTAATCCTCGCTTAACAAGATAAAGCCTGACGTGAATCGTAATAAGAGATCAACGTCAGGCTTAATAAGAGATAAAAATAAAGACTTGTGAGAGATCAAGTGATGATCAGTTTATCTGCTTGATGCGAAGCAACAGGTAAGGGCGTTCCGGCAAACGGACAGCACGGTTCTGTTTATCGATCATGCGATAGCCATCCTGTTTCATAGCCTCGAAGATGGCAGGATACTTCTCGATGGTGCAATTCCAGGTATCGATGATCTCCACCTCGAACTTATCTCCCTCCTGAATGCGTCGATAAGCAGGAGTACGTCCGTTGCGACATGGCAGATTGAATCGCCACTCCTCCAGGATATCCTTGCCCATATAAACCATGAAATAACCAGGACCGGCAGCCGAGGTACGAGGATCCCACGACGAATCGGCCAGATACATAGGCATAGGCAGATCATCGAGCACCTGTTTCATGAACTTCGTACGGGCAGCCATGGTTCCATAGAACTTACCGCCCACTGCCAGGAAGTTATAACGGAACTTCTTCTCCTCGCCCAACAGATAGCACTCCGAGTGGGTGCAATAGGTACCTGCAATGAGCGCCTGCCACATACGGAACAACTCTTCCTCGCCACTCAGATTACCCCAGCGCACATCGAGATTGCCCTCGTAAAGCACCTCGTCGAAAACGATTGGTTTGCGATAGATATTACGGACAATGGCAGCACGGCCGAAGTCCTCGACTGGAGCCTGATCCTGTACCGAACAATGGGTATAGCGTTCGTCCCAATAGGAATAATACTGGGCAGTATAGCTATGGATAGAGACCAGATGCTTATAGGGATCGGCGCCGATGATGGCATCGGTCCAAGCATCCCAAGCCTCTTTAGGTTGCGCCTTGACCAGATCGTATTCGTTGGCCAAGCTCCACCAGACATTACGGAACGAAGACATACGTGCTCCCACATAACGGCAAAGCAACTGGCCTGCCTCGATTGGCATGGCATCGAAGCCCCAACGTCCACCATCGTATGGGTGGAACAGAATCAGATCCTGTTCGATGCCCAATGCCATCAGTCCCTTGGTACAATCCTCGACATGATCGAAGTAACGGGGATTCAATCGGGTCCAATCCCAGCTGTCGCCCTTGCGTTCGAACGGGAAAACCTCTGGCTCCGGATAGGTCGCCTCGAAGTTCTGAGGCAAGAGCAAAGAACGGATCTTGGTGAAGCCGGTCTCCGACAATGACTTCAGGGTCTGCTGTTGCATCGTCAGACCGGGATCGGCCATGATGACCGACGGATCGCTTGATGCATGCATCCAGTCATAACTTGTGGTACCAATGGCCCAATAGCGAGAACCATCGGCATAGCAGAAGTTCAAGCCTGTGGAATCAACCTGTACAGGTCCATGATTGCCCTCAGCAGGAGCAATACACTGGAAGGTTCCATATTTCAGGTTCAAGGTTTCAAGTTCTGTTTGAACCGTATAACTCCACTCGCCCTCCTGCGATGGCATGAAACGGACCTTCCACTGGTCACCGCCATCGTAGAAACCCTCGACAGTCAACGTATCAGGGCCACAGAGCTGAGCCGATAACTGAACATCGAACGGATTTTTGCCTTCAGGTACAGGTGCGGTCAACGCAACTTCATAGATACCCCATCGTTCCACTTGAGGCACGACAGGAGACTTCGTCTTTGGCTTGGCCATCACAGTGGACGTCAGGACCACTGCCATCAATAATGAGAGAACTTTTTTCATAACAAATAAAATTACTCTTCCTTAATTCTTATTCATAGCTATATCTATTTCTCCACCAATTGAAATCAGTTGGAAATCAATTTTCTCTACTATGTGAATTGATTTATAATGGGTTTGAATTGGTGGAGAATATCTATATAAAGAGAAGGACGCTTAGAATGACAAAGAATAATGGAGTATATTCTTATTGAAGCGGAGAAATGGCATTGAGCTGAGCACGGATAGTCTGACCCACACGCACATGACCGGCACGGTTCGGGTGCAAACGGTCGTAACGAACTGTTTCAGGCTTAGCCTCAGGCTCGGCAAAATAGATGCCATGCGATGGCTCCATCGGATACAGACCCGAAAGCGAAAAGATATCGATGCAAGGCATGCTCCACAGCTCGCTGGCCTGCTTCAGCACATGGACATAATCTTCAATGTAGAGGCCCAAGCCGTTGGCCACGTTCTCATCTGGCTGGATGTTCCACTTCTCCTTGGCGGGATCCGAGAAATTGGCATAGGCTCGATGAGGTGGAGTCATCAGGACAATCTGCTGGGTTGGGTAGCGATGCTTGAGCATACCCAAAAGACGGTTGATGCGACCGCAAAAAGTAGAATCTGTATAGACGAAGTCACGACACTTGCGCTGAACCATCTCACCATTGAAGTTCACCACAGTATCACGTTCCGTATAGAACTGACCGATTGGACAATCGTGCATATAATCGTTTGTGCCAGCCCAAATAAAGATAGCATCCAGATTGTTGCCATGGGCCTTGATCATCTCCTCTGCACGCTGATAGACCTGATTCCACTGGTTACCGCTGCGGGCATAAACCAGAGGCTTGATGCCCAGGCTGTCGCGCAGATAGTCATAATAGTGGTAGTTGGTAGCCACACGTGGATCGGTCATCGAATCACCTAGAAAACCGACACGCTTGCCATTCCACGCACTCTTGGCAGGAGCATGGTAGCCCCAGGCCTCCAGACGGTCATATTCCTCCTTGGTCAGACGCATGAACGAACCGTGCTGCGGACCAGTCACTCCCTGAATATCCTGTGGGTCGGAGAAATTGCGCATATTAGCATCTGCCTTGCAGATACGGTAGTGACGCGGACGACTTGAATATTCGATATAGGCAATGCGCCAGCCCTCCTCGCCAATCAGCTGGAAAGCCGAAACGCCCTCACACTTCTTCTTACCCTCGAAGTTGACATAGTCATCCTCTACAGGTTCACCCCAAGGACCCGTCAGTGCAGGCGAAGTAGCGGTAAAGAGGCCCGGTTTGCCACCCTCCTTCTTGATCATCATGTGGAACTTGCCATCGGTGGTCAGGTAGTTGATGTCGGCATCGATGGTAGCATAGCCCCAATCGAACAGCAGCTGAGGCTTGGTCATCTTGGTGAACAACTTATCGGCATACGAGTAGTACATACGGTCATACTTCTCCTCCGTACGGTTCCACATGCTATAGTAGATAAAGTATCCACCCTTCTCGCCATTAGGCCACTTGTAGGTAGCATCCCAGAAGATCTGAGGAGCCCACACGCGGTTGATCTTCGACCAATCCTGATAGACGTTCGGAGCAGTCTCGGCATCGCAGAAGATCTGAGGACCCTTGCGGTAATCGAAGGTCACGGACTTCCAGTTCATCAGGTCATCGGAGGTCAGCAGGTCGATGCCATAGTTATCCCAATCGTTCACCTTGCCGAGACGCTTGGTCATAGCATTGTTCATATCGGTAGTAACCATCAGGTAACCGCTTCCGTCGTACTTTCGGCAGATGAAGGCATCGCGGGTACCGCCCTCGATACGTGCATGTTCATGACTTGAGAAGATACTATCGCCATTGAAGAGGTCATGATAGTTCAGACCGTCGCGCGAGAGGGCAAAAGCGGTCCACTGTCCACGGTCGCTCATGTGGCAATACAGATAACCGTAATCGCCCTTCTGCAAATTTCCTGGCACAGTCGTCTTCTTCGCAAACAGTGCCGAAGAGCTCATCAGCAATACACAAATGGATAATACAATTTTCTTCATATCTTATTACAATTAAGTTATTCTCTAGGGGGTGGGTCTTTTACTTCAAAAACGCAAAGAACACCGCAGCCACGATGCACACAAACGAGGCGATATGGTTCCAGTGCAGAGGTTCGTTCTTGAACACCATACGGACAATCAGGCAGAAGACGATCAGCGAGACAGCCTCCTGCATCACCTTCAGCTGCATCAGGTTGAAAGGTCCGCCAGTATCGTGGTGGCCCAAACGGTTAGCAGGCACAGCGATACAATACTCGAAGAACGCCATACCCCACGAGATCAGGATCACGGCAAACAAAGGCCAATCGCGGAAAGATGGATACATCTCACGCAACTTGAAATTGCCATACCAGGCAAAAGTCATAAACACGTTGGACAGAACGAGCAGAAGCACCGTGCCCAAACCTTTCATTAATGATGGATTCATAACAGACCTTGTATCGGTTCTTTTAATATTTTACCTAATTTGAGATTATTCAGTCCTGCAACCACTTCGAGGGTCGAACTAAGATGATAAGCCACGCTGCCCACGAAGTTCACCTTTTCGCCCGGCTGTGGGTTCAGACGCATAATGTTACGTTTGAAGAAGAGTTCAACCCCCTCGAAGGCCAGTTTCTGGCAGTAGCTGTTCTCCGGATGCGACCCGACAAAGAGGGCGAACGAAGCCAGATAGCGGTTCGGGAAAGGCTGCTGATAGACATGCTGTATGGCCTGTTCGGCAGTAATCGCACCGAAATCCTGTTCGAAGAGCTGGCGGGCACGGGCAGGCATCTGCTCCTTCAGGTAGTCCGCAAGCACATTGCGACCCAACCAGGCACCGCTACCCTCATCACCCAGGATGTAGCCCAGGCTCGAAGCCGGATTCATCTGGTCCGTCGTCTCGTCGTAACGCGCTGCAATGGCTCCTGTACCCAAAATGCAGTCAATACCTGTCCCCAAAGCCCGGCAGGCTCCCAACAGATCGGAAGCCACCTCGACCTTGGTCATAGGTGTAAAGGCACGCCGCAAGGCTTTCTCGACCTTCGCGATTCGTTCACCGCTGCATCCTGCGCCATAGAACTGCACCAGATCCGGATCATGTTCACCCGTTTGGGCCAGCACCGAGCGCAGCGCCTCGGCAATCTCCTCCTCCGAGGCATACAGCGGGTTCAGTCCCTGCGTCTGCACAGGCTGCACGAACGAAGGGTTTCCCTTCTCCCTGTCGACCATACACCAGGTGGTCTTGGTCGATCCCGAATCAGCAATCAGTACTTTCATTTCACCTTAACCTTAAAGCTCTTCTTGACAGGCACCGATTCGTTGCCCACGGCATCGACCGAAGTCACCACATAGGTATATTTGGCCGAGCGGTTCACATCCTCGTCGAAGATACAGGCATTGATGGTACGAGCATACAGATGGCTGGCATCCGAGATATCTACCTTCTCGCCCTTGTGGAACTTATAGACGCAGAAGTAACGGGGTTTCTGCATCGGATCGTCGGTAACCACATATTGCCACGACACACGCAGTCCTTGCATCGACATACCGATATTGAGGTTCTGCACCTTCTCCGGAGCCTCCGGATCGATGTTTCTGTAGGCAGGAGCCAGAGCAGGCTGGGCAAAGACCTCCTTTTTCAGGAAGTCACGCACATGGTAGTTGTTATCACCCACTTGGTAGGCATACCAGAAGCAGTTACCCAAGATGTGTTTTCCCTCGGCTGCCTGGTTCAGTTTGTTGCTGAAGTGCATGTGGCTCTTGGTCAGATCGGGTGCAGGCTTGCGGTCCTTAGGATCATCGAGCGAACGTTCGATACTTTGTCCGATGTAGAGATGGCATTGGGTTGGCGTATTATCGTTCCACCACTTGACCAAAGTAGAATAGTCTGCCATCGGATGACCAATCTCCCAATAGAGCTGCGGAATCACGTAGTCGATCCATCCCTGCTTGGCCCATAGGAGCACATCGGCATAGAGGTCATCGTAACACTGGATACCGGTGGTCTTCGACCCCTCGCGATACTCCGGCGACTGATGTCGATAGATACCGAACGGACTCACACCGAAACGGACCCAAGGTTTGATGGCATGGATGTCTTCGTGCAGGGACTTCATCAGGATGTTAACGCTGCGACGACGGAAATTACCCAAAGCATCCGGATCGGTCATATCAATCTTCATGACCGGAGCATAGGTCTCGAAGGCCTGCTGATCGTCGAACTTTTGGCCCTTGATCGGATAGGGGTAGAAATAGTCATCGATATGGACAGCATCGACGTCGTAGCGGGTCACGATATCCTTCACGATCTGACGCACATGCGCACGGCACTCCGGCAAGGCAGGATTCAGGTAGAGTTTGTCATCGTACTTCACGAACCACTCGGGATGCTGGTTGTAGAGATGGTTCTCGGCCATGACCGTGAACTTACTGCAGGTCATACGGAACGGATTGATCCACGCATGGAACTCGATATGGTGCTGATGGCAGAGCAGTGCCAGATAGGCCATCGGATCCCACAGCGGAGTCGGAGCTACACCCTGGCGTCCGGTCAGGAAACGGCTCCAAGGTTCATACTGGCTCTGATAGAACGCATCACCCTCGGGACGCACCTGAAACAGGATGGCATTGAATCCGGTAGCCTCCAGATCCTCGACCAGTTTCGACAGATAATCCTTGCACTCCTCCGGCTTCAGTTTCATGAATCGATCCTGGAATGCGGTCTGCATCCATGCTCCACGGAACTGCTCCTTCGAGGAGTTCTCTGTGGCCGATGCACCACCTTTCGATCGCTTGGCCTCCGCACTTGGCAGCACCAAGAGAAGCAACAGCAACAGGGATAATATCTTCTTCATTCGTTCTTTCTAATTTTTTCTTCCCGATTTTATACTCCCCCTAAAGGGGGCTGGGGGGTCTATATTTTTTCACTCAATTCCAGCCAACGCATCTCCTTCTCATCAATCTCATCGATGAGAGCCTGCATCCGTTGACCCTTCTCAACAATCTCCGGACCAGACAGAGTACCGCTCGACATGAGCGCCTCCAGTTCTGCCTTCTCGGCCTCCAGCAGTGGCAGTTGCTTCTCCAGCTCGGCGAACTCCTGCTTCTCCTTGAACGAGAGTTTAGGAGCCTTCTCCGTACGAGGCTTAACGCTCGAAGAGCTATTAACCACTGAAGGAGATTTAACGTCCGAAGGACTTTTAACGTCTTCATCAGAAGACAAGATACTCCATTCACGCCAATCGGAGTAGTTACCTGGATAATCCTGCAGTTCACCCTGTCCCTTGAAGACCAGCAGATGGTCCACCACCTTATCCATGAAGTAGCGGTCGTGGCTCACCACGATCACGCAGCCACCGAAGTTCTGCAGATACTCCTCGAGCACATTCAAGGTCACGATATCCAGGTCGTTCGTAGGCTCATCAAGAATCAGGAAGTTCGGGGCCTTCATCAGGATCGTGCAGAGGTACAGACGTCGTTTCTCGCCCCCCGACAGCTTGTAGACATAGCTATACTGTTTCTCGGGCGAAAAGAGGAAGTTCTGCAGGAACTGGGTAGCCGAGAGTTTCGAGCCATCACTCATCTGCACATACTCGGCTATGTCCCGCACGATGTCGATCACCTTCTTCGACTCATCGAACTGCAAACCCTCCTGGCTATAGTAGCCGAAGCGGACAGTCTCACCAATCTCGATCGTACCCGAATCGGGCTGCACCAGACCCAGCAGCATCTTCAGGAAGGTACTTTTACCGGTTCCGTTCGGACCGACAATGCCCATCTTCTCATAGCGGGCAAAGGTATATTCGTAGTTCTTGAGGATCACCTTGGCCGGATCGTTCTCGCCACGCGGAGGGAAGGTCTTGCAGACTCCCTTGGCCTCATAGATCTTGCTGCCGATGTAGCTAGACTTCATCTGCAGACGGATGGCCTGCTGCTCATGGCGACGCTTGGCACGCTCCTCCAGTTCGTAGAAGGCTTCGATGCGCGAACGGCTCTTGTGGCCACGGGCCTGTGGCTGACGGCGCATCCAGTCCAGCTCAGTACGCAGCAGGTTGTTGGCACGTTCCACGAGGGCATTCTGGGCAAAGATACGCTCCTGCCGTTTCTCCAAATAATAGGCATAATTGCCCTTGTAGGTATAGAGAGTCTTGTCGGCCAACTCCACGATGCGGTTGCAGACATGATCCAGGAAGTAGCGGTCGTGGGTCACCATCAGCAGCGTGGTGCGGGTATGTCCGAGAAAGTCCTCCAGCCACTCCACCATCTCCAGATCCAGGTGGTTGGTCGGCTCGTCAAGGATCAGGAACTGCGGATTGTCGGTCAGTACCTTGGCCAGAGCGAGACGTTTGCGCTGACCGCCCGAAAGCTGGCTGACGGGTTGTTCCAGATCGGTGATCTTCAGCTGGGTCAGGATACGGACCATCTGGGCATTCTCTCCACACACCTGTCCGACGGTCACACCATCGGCGAACTTCGGATCCTGGCTCAGATAACCGACCGTCAGATCGTTGCGGAAGATGACACTGCCGGAGTCCATACCTTCGTCGCCGGCAATGATGTTGAGCAAGGTAGTTTTACCCGAACCGTTACGGGCAATGAGTCCCACTCGGTCCCCCTCGCTGATATAGAGCGAAAGGTTCTCGAAAAGGACGAGGTCACCGAACGATTTCGTCAGGCCTTCTATCTGGAGGAAACTTTGTACCATTCTGTATAAATTATGGGCGCAAAATTAATAAAATTCAGCCAAAAATACAAATTTTAAGGGAAATGTTTCCCAAAAACACCGATTTTTTCGTTGAAAATTTCTTAGTTATCACTTTTTTCATTACATTTGCGTCGTTAATAATAACTCGTAAACCCAATGAAAGGTATCGTTTTAGCAGGTGGTTCTGGCACACGCCTTTACCCAATAACCAAAGGCATTTCGAAGCAGTTGATGCCAATCTACGACAAACCGATGGTATATTATCCCATCTCGGTCCTGATGCTTGCCGGCATTCGCGAAATATTGATCATCTCCACTCCTTTTGACCTCCCAGGATTCAAGCGCCTCTTGGGCGATGGCTCGGACTATGGAGTCAAGTTCACCTACGCCGAACAGCCATCACCTGATGGACTGGCACAGGCATTCACCATTGGCAAGGAGTTCATTGGCGACGACAGCGTCTGCCTCGTGTTGGGCGATAACATCTTCCACGGAGCAGGTTTCACCGGTATGCTCAAGGAGGCTGTCCGCACTGCCGAGCAGGAGCAGAAAGCCACTGTGTTTGGCTATTGGGTGAACGATCCAGAGCGCTATGGTGTTGCTGAATTCGACAAGCAGGGCAACTGCCTCAGCATCGAAGAGAAACCTGCGAATCCAAAGTCCAACTATGCCGTCGTAGGCCTCTACTTCTACCCGAACAAGGTCGTCAAGGTGGCTTCCGAAATCAAGCCTTCTGCCCGTGGCGAGTACGAGATCACTACCGTCAACCAGCAGTTCCTCGAAGACGGTGAACTCAAGGTACAGACCCTCGGCCGTGGCTTCGCTTGGCTCGATACCGGCACTCACGATTCCCTCTCCGAGGCCTCTACCTACATCGAGGTCATCGAGAAACGCCAGGGCCTCAAGGTAGCCTGTCTCGAAGGCATTGCCTACCGCCAGGGCTGGATCGACGAAGCTCGCATGCGCGAACTTGCCCAGCCTATGCTCAAGAACCAATACGGACAATATCTCCTCAAAGTCATCGACGAAATCAAACGCGATGGCCGACACGAGCTGTAAATGCAGACCCCTAAATCCCCCTGCTTAGGGGGACTTCCCTTAGTCTCGCAAGAGTTTTTTCTCACAATGTAATTATTATGAATTGGAGGAGTGCAAGTCCAGACAGATATGAACTATTGAAAGCATTTGCAAAAGAGAACCGAAGTCATCCGACAGAAGCAGAACGGATATTTTGGCAATGTATAAAAGGCAATGCTCTCGGCCATAAGTTCATCCGGCAGCACATCATTGGTGATTATATCGTTGATTTTTTATGCCGAGATCTCCAATTAGTAGTTGAGATAGATGGAGGATATCATTCTGAGAGACAACAAGAAGAGGATGACCCAATAAGGCAACAATGGTTGGCGTCTGCAGGATATAAAGTAATTCGTTTTACAAACAACGATATCTTATTTAATATTGATGCAACATTGAAATTATTAGAAAATTATGTCAAACAATAATACCCGACAGCAAGGCAACCTTCCCCCTAAGCAGGGGGATAAGAGGGGGTCTCGAAATATCATAATTACAGGCGGAGCAGGCTTTATCGGAAGCCATGTAGTACGTTTGTTTGTGAACAAATATCCAGAGTATAACATCATCAATCTGGATAAACTGACTTACGCTGGCAATCTTGCCAACCTGAAGGATATCGAGGACAAGCCGAACTACAAGTTCGTCAAGATGGATATCTGCGACTTCGACGCCTTCTATAAGTTGATGCAGGAGGAGAAGATTGATGGCATCATCCACCTGGCAGCAGAGAGCCATGTGGACCGAAGCATCAAGGATCCATTCACCTTTGCTCGCACCAACGTGATGGGCACCCTCAGCCTGCTCCAGGCCGCTAAGCTCTATTGGGAATCATTGCCAGAGAAGTACGAAGGCAAGCGCTTCTACCACATCTCGACCGACGAAGTCTACGGTGCCCTGAAGATGGATCATCCAGAGGGAATCGAGCCACCATTCACCACCACAGCCTCATCAAGTGAGCATCACTTGGCCTACGGCACAGACTTCTTCTACGAGACAACCAAGTACAATCCGCACTCACCATACTCGGCATCGAAGGCAAGCTCTGACCACTTTGTCCGTGCCTTCCACGACACCTATGGCATGCCAACCATCGTAACCAACTGCTCGAACAACTACGGTCCATACCAGTTCCCTGAGAAGTTGATTCCTCTCTTCATCAACAATATCCGTCATCGCAAACCATTGCCAGTTTACGGCAAGGGCGAGAATGTTCGCGACTGGCTGTTCGTAGTAGATCATGCCCGTGCCATCGACCTCATCTTCCACAAGGGCACCATTGCCGAGACATACAACATCGGTGGCTTCAACGAGTGGAAGAACATAGACATCATCAAGTGTGTCATCAAGACTGTCGATCGCTTGTTGGGTCGTGCCGAGGGTGAGGATTTGAACCTCATCACTTACGTCACCGACCGTCTCGGTCACGATGCCCGCTATGCCATCGACTCTACCAAGCTCCAGAAGGAACTCGGTTGGGAACCATCCCTCCAGTTCGAAGAGGGCATCGAGAAGACCGTCAAGTGGTACTTGGACAATGAGGAATGGCTTGAAAATGTAACAAGCGGAGATTATCAGGCATATTA
Organism: Bacteroidales bacterium; assembly: GCA_045627865.1. GTDB lineage: Bacteria > Bacteroidota > Bacteroidia > Bacteroidales > UBA3663 > Liminaster. The sequence continues at coordinate 68,991 of JAZQOK010000002.1, read as the reverse complement.
CGATAAGATGTACTCAAATAGATAAAAATCGTTTATCGCTTATCTCGCATCGCTAATCGAGATTGTGGACAACATCACCTCGGGTGAGTACGAGAAGTATTACGAGGACATGTACAAGGGGCGTTGATATACATTAAATAAAAGATTCGATAATCGATTCGTATTCTCATAATATTGTATGAAGTAAAACGAATAGTAACTATCGCAAAGAGTTTGTGTCAAAAAATTGGACACTTTAGGCTTCAAAAAGTCGATTTCTGACTTTTTGAAGCCTTTTTCTCATTATTATACCTCATCTTTGCGACACCAAAACGAACGATATGAAAAAGATTCTATTCCTAACCCTTGGTGCCGCAATGATGTTTAATAGTCTTGCACAAGAGGCTTTGCTGCTCACACTCGATCAAACTATCCAGATGGCGCAGCAGCAGTCGCCGAGTGCGTTGGCAGCGCAACATACGCTGCGAAGTGCTTACTGGACGTATAGATACTATGTTGGCAGTTATAAACCTTCGGTGATGCTTACCACTTCACCAGAGTTCAACCGAGGCATCGAACGTGTGATACAACCCGATGGTACCAATAACTTTGTACACGTCAGTCAGGTGAACAGCGATGTGTCGGTACAGATCTCGCAGAACATTCCGCTGACGGGTGGCAGCATTTTCGTCAATAGTTCGCTCTTGCGCGATGACCAGATAGAGGGTAATGGCAGGACCTCCTATCGCTCGCAACCCATCACCATCGGCTATCAGCAGAGTTTGCTCGGCTATAATGAATTGAAATGGAACCGCCGCATCGAACCGCTCCGCTGGCAAGAGGCGCAGAAGCAATACAATGAGACGATGGAACTGGTTGCCTCGCAAGCAAGCAACTACTTCTTCGAATTAGCAACAGCTCAAACTAACGTGGATATTGCCCGCAGTAATCTATCTTCTGCTGATACGCTTTGTTTTATGGCCGAAGGTCGATATAACATCGGTACAATCACGGAAAACGAGATGCTGCAACTGCAATTAAATAAATTGCGCGAAGAAAACAACCTGCTCGATGCAGATGTTAACCTACAAACTGCAGCAGAGGCATTAAGAAACTTTCTGAATCTCCCAGTTTCCACACAACTTACTGTTGTTACCGATGACAAGGTGCCACAAATGGAAGTTCCTTTGGACGAAGCGCTGAAACTGGCTATGCAAAACAGTCCCGATCCTGACTACTATAGAAGAACGCAATTAGAAAGCCGTCAGAACCTGGCATACACGAAAGCAAGCACCGGATTGAAAGCGGACCTCTACCTGCAGTTCGGATTGTCGCAGACAGGTCAGGAGCTACACGACGCCTATCGTAATCCGACAGATATGCAATATGCTTCAATCTCTGTCTCTATCCCAATTTTGGATTGGGGACGCGGAAAGGGTCGCAGACGTGTTGCTCAATCTAATGTAGATCTTGCTGATATTCACGCCGAGCAGGGGATGAAGAGTTTCGAGCAAAATATCACAAAGATGGTGCAGCAATTCAACCTCCAATCACGGCGTGTGCAGGTTGCCAGTCAAGCAGACAAGACGGCCGAACGACGTTATGAGGTGGCAAGAAGGCTCTATGTGATGGGGAAAAGTACCATCCTTGACCTCAATAGTGCCATCGCAGAAAAAGATTCTGCCCGACGCAGCTACATTCAGAGCCTTTCGACTTATTGGTCGCTCTATTATGGTCTCCGTTCGATGACAGGATATGACTTCAACCAACATCTTCCCATCATCTGGTCATCACCGGCGATATTGTAACAAAACAACAAAAGAACAAAACAACAAAACAACATGGATAAGATACTTTCTCCACGCCCCTGGTACTTTCGCTATAAATATTATATAATGTTTAGCATCAGCATCTTCGCACTTATCATTTATGCCATCTCGCTCTCATTAGGTCCTTCTAAATTCCGCATTGATGCTGAAGAGGTCAAGATCGGTGAGGCTCTAATCGCCCCATTCCTCGAGTATGTAGATGTGGAAGGTCTCGTACAACCGATACGCACATTGAGAGTCAATACCCGTGAGTCAGGAAGTGTGCTCCGAATCCTGACTGAAGAGGGGCAATCAATTCATAAAGGCGATACGATCTTGGTTTTGAGCAATCCGGAACTGGAACGTGCCATCGAAGATCAGCGCGATGACCTGGCCCGCCAGCACACCAACTACGAGGAGCAACGCCTCGAACAGGAAAAACTTCGTCTCTCCCTCCAGAAGCAGACCCTTCAAACAGCTTACGAAAAGCAACGCTTAAACAAAAACATTCTCCTCGACCGTGAGGAACATCGCATGGGCATCAAGAGTAATGCCCAACTGGAGGTAGCAGAAGACGAGTACCGCTATCAGCAGCAGCGCACCGAACTGGATATGCTCTCGCTTCGTAATGATTCGGTATCGGCTGTGCTGAGAGGCCAGATTATGGAACGTGACATGGAGCGCGAACAGAAGAAGTATCGTCGCTCGTGTGAGCGTCTGGCAGACCTCGTCGTGCTGGCTCCATGCGATGGTCAACTCAGCTACATCTCGGCCACTTTGGGACAACGAGTTGGAGCTGGCGAACAGATTGCCGAGATCAAAGTGCTAACCGACTATAAGGTGCATGCTTCGCTCAATGAGTATTACATCGATCGCATCTCATCGGGGCTTCCTGCCAAGATCAAGTACCAAGGCGAGCAGTTTCCGCTCCATATCACCAAGGTGGTGCCAGAGGTGCGTAACCGTTCGTTTGACATCGACCTCGTCTTCGAACAGGAGCGTCCCTCAAACATCCGCGTCGGCAAGTCGTATCGCGTGCAGATCGAATTGGGTAAAGCTGAAGAGGCTCTGGTCATCCCTCGTGGGGACTTCTACCAGAATACCGGTGGCCAATGGATCTACAAGCTCGACGATTCGGGCACAAAGGCTATCAAGACACCAATCACCATCGGTCGCCAGAACCCATCGCAGTATGAGATCATAGAAGGTCTCTCTGCCAGCGATCGCGTGATCACCTCTGGATATGACAAGCTGGGAGATACCGAGGTGGTGGTGTTGAAATAAAGACCCTCTCCGTCACTTTGTGACACCTCCCCCTTAGGGGAGGGAAGGTTACCTTCGAGTGTCAAAAAATTGGACACTTTGAGCCTCAAAAAACGTGTTTTGGGTATTTCTTGCCTGATAACAATAAATAATGTGCTATCTTTGCACCGAACAAAACCTCCGGCTTGCCGCGCGCACCGAAGGAAGCAACGCAACAACATAAGAATAATGTTAAAGTATTATATCACCCTCGCCTTCCGCAATCTGCAGCGCAATAAGTTCCAGTCGCTGTTCTCCATCGTAGGGCTGGCTGTGGCATTCTTCTGCTTCGGCCTGTTCGCCTACTTTGTGCATGCATTGACCTCTCCCGACGAGTGGGCAGCCAATCATGAGCGCATGGTGTATCTCACCAGTTCTGACTACCTGCGTAACACATTGGACATGAATGCAGAGGAACTGGAACAGATCAAGAATCTCCCAGAGGTGGAATCTATTTGCCAGTTGACGAACGATCAGTACACATACATCCAATATGGTGAAGATTACCGAGAATTGCAAACCCAAACCATCACGGCAGATACGGTGTTCCACCACATGTTCAATCCAAGGCTCATTGCTGGCTCGTGGAACGATGCTTTGCTATCCGAAAACAGTTTTGTGATGTGCGAGAATCTTGCTGTGCGGTGCTTCGGATCGGCCGAAGACGCCATCGGTCAGTCGTTGTCCAGTAGCGGTTTCAACTACACGGTTCGTGCCGTGGTTGAAGATCTTCCACAAAGCAACACGATAGCCTTTATGTCCAATATCGGCGGATATTTTTTCAACGATATCAAGCAAAGAGACCTTTGGGGGACATACTACGTTATGGCCAAAGAGGGTTACAGTCGCGAGCAACTGAAGACCGCCATCAATCAGTTAGGGCTCTCGCACTCAACGGCATACTTCAAGGGAGAAGTAATCAAGGCTATCAAGCCTGCCGTCATTCCCCTACTCTGCGAGGAAGTTTCTGGAGGCACTGGTCTCTGGTTTGGTCTTTCGCTCATTATCACGCTTCCCGGATTGTTGATTCTTCTTTCGGCGCTCAGCAACTTCTTCCATCTGCTCATCAGCAATATCATGATGCGCCGCAGAGAGTATGTCCTCCGCCGTGCCCATGGCGCTCATACCTGGCACTTGTGGCTTATGGTCAGCACTCAGGTAGTCATCACTATGCTCCTGGTGGGTCTTACCTCGCTCTTCATCGTTGATATTGCGACTCCGTTGCTTCAGTTCAACGTGAACCGCAACCTCATCATCTTCGATAAGCACCTGATGCTTGTGCAGGACCTTGAGCATATTGCCATCCTGCTCGTCATCGGTCTCGTAGTAGCATGGCTGGCTGTGGCTCGCATCCGTCGCGACTCGTTGCAGGAAGCGATGAAGACATCGACAGGAGCTCGTCCGAGCCGTCATATTCTGCGCAATATCCTGCTTTGCTGGCAGCTGGTTGTCGGCTGTTTCTTCATTACGATTCTGGCGGCTGTCTATCTGCAGTTGGGTCAGAACCTGCAATCTACCTTGCCACAATTCTCAAAGTCTGACAAAGAAAATATCTTGCTCTTTGGCATTCCGCGCGGAGAAAACAACGAGTTCGGAAGCATACTTGATGCCGAGTTGAGTGCATCGCCCGATGTCGAGTGTTTTGCCACAGGTTACAATTACACTCCAATTGTGGGTGGCTGGAAAGAGTATATGATCGACGAGCGAGGTGATACACTTATGATTTCTGTGATGCGTATGAACCAGCAGCAGTTCGAGTTCCTCAGCATCCCATTGCTATCGGGCGAGTGGGCTCAGCTGGAGGGTGAAGCCGTAGCCGATCCAGACTTCCTCGAGCGCTACCATCTGACATTGGGTGATCAGATTTCAGTAATGTTTCATTATTTCCAATATAACAACCAGGGAAAGAAAGAAGAAGTGTATCAAGATCATCTCTACACCATCACAGGCGTCGTGGATTGCCGTATGAGAGATTTCAATCATAATATGACTGGTGGTTTGAAGCCTGATCCTGGAATCTTCACATTCCACACTCTTAGTTCTAATTGTTGGGTCAAGTGCCGTCCTGGTTCGGTTGAGGATGTCAAGCAACACATCTCTGACGTTTGCAATAAGGCAGGCTACCCCTATGATATGAACTTCGAGACGCTCAAGCACAATATCGACCAACGGTTTGAAGGTATCTCGCAGTTCATCCCAATCTTCTGGCTCTTCTGCTTCATCGCGTTGTCCATCGCGCTGTTAGGAATCTATTCAGCCATTACGGTCGATACCACCTACCGACGCAAGGAGATGGCCATCCGCAAGATCAATGGAGCCAAGGCACGTCACATCGCTATGCTTTTCGCTCGCCTCTATATCCGTCTGCTGATCATTGCCGCAGCCATTGCATTCCCGCTGGCATACCTCCTGATTGATGGAATCGTGACCAATAACTTCTTGACAACGTTCAATCATGGCTTCGGTTTCTATCTGGGTATCTTCCTGCTCGTTGCTGCATTTGTGGCAATGACCGTGGGGGTACAGATTTGGCGAATATCGCGCATTGAACCGGCAAGTGTGGTGAAGAGCGAATAAAGACCCTCCCCCCGACCCCTCCCGTGAGGGAGGGGAGTGGTTACTAAAGTTTTGCGGCAACGCGAAGCAAATTGTTAATTATTAATTGTTAATTGTTAATTGAAAAATTATGGCAATCATTGAAATCAAGGACCTCCAGAAGGTCTTCCGTACAGAACTCGTTGAGACAGTAGCATTGAATGGTGTATCACTCACCGTCGAGAAAGGTGAGTTCGTGGCTATCATGGGACCTTCAGGTTGTGGTAAATCCACCTTGCTGAATATCGTAGGCTTGCTCGACAATCCTACCTCGGGTGAGTATCTGCTCGATGGTGTGGATGTGAGCAAGAAGAGCGAGAGCGAGCGTACAGACATCCGCAAGGGTACCCTCGGATTCGTCTTCCAGGCTTTCAACCTCATCGAGGATCTCAACGTGGAGGAAAATATCGAGCTGCCATTGCTCTATATGGGACTTCCTAAATCCGAGCGTAAGAAGCGCATTCAGGAGGCCATGGAACGTATGGCTATCAGTCATCGCGCCAAGCACTTCCCAGCACAGCTCTCTGGTGGTCAGCAGCAGCGTGTAGCCATCGCTCGTGCTGTAGTATCTCGCCCTTCACTCATCCTGGCCGATGAGCCAACGGGTAACCTCGACTCTAAGAATGGCCACGAGGTCATGGAACTCCTCTCCGAACTCCACAAGGAGGGTACCACCATCGTCATGGTAACCCACTCACAGAAGGATGCCATGTATGCCGACCGCATCGTCAATCTGTTCGATGGTCAGGTGGTGGAGAAGGTGGAGATGTAAAGACCCTCTCCGCCCCACATGGGGGCATTGTCCCCTCGCTAAAGCTCGTCTTCTCGCTGCGAGATAATCAATCTCGCGCCTTCCGCAACCTGCTGCGCAATAAGTTCCAGACCTTGTTCACCATCGCAGACCTTGCTAACCCCCAATAATCCTATAAAAACCAATGAATAATCTCAGATACGCCTTTAGGTTTCTGTCACGGCAGAAAGCTTTCTCGATCATCAACATCCTCGGCCTGGCGCTGAGCCTTGCCTGCTGTATCGTGCTGAGCCGATACCTGTATAGAGAGGTGACGGTAGATAGCCATGTAATCGATGGGGAGACAGTATGCGAAATTGTCGAAGCGCAGACAAATGTTCATATCACTCTCCAAAAATGGCCTAACGACTTCCGGGAGAAACTTCTGTCGCACGTCACAGAACGCTGTCTATGCATTGGTGCAGAAAAAATGGATGTCGAATTGGATTCTTCCATGTTTTTTGGCAATATTATCTTTGCAGACAGCACCTATCTGCACTTCTTTGATCTGAAGGTCACAGGAGATCGAAATGCATTATCTACACATGATGCAGTTTTGATGTCTCGCCATTACGCAGACCAATTCTTTGGATCAGAACCTTTGGGACAGACGTTCAAGATTGCCAATAGTTCGTATCGGATAGCAGGCATCTTCGAAGAGCCTGATTGCAAACAGAGCTTCAAGGGAGATATCCTCATGCCCTTAGAGTTGTTTGGCAAGGAGATCAATCCTGTCGGAATCTTCCCTATGGTCGAATGGCTGCGTATGTCCTCCGTGTCGGATATCGGTTGGGCCAACAGCCAACTGATGGGTACAAATTTCAGATTGGTCCATCCAGCCGAGAGCTACAGAGAACATAGCAACAGGAAACCTCGCTGCGAAAACATAATGCCGGTGTGTAACCCCTCAGCCATAAAATTTCTGACCGTTGTCGATATCCTGATTCTGTTAATCGGACTCTTCAACTTTGTCAATATCTATATGGTACTCCTGCAACGACGTCATCGTGAATGGGCGGTACGTAAGGTCTTTGGACAAACACCATGGCGACTCTTCCGGCAGATATGGATGGAGAATATGATACAGATACTCGCAGCCATTCTCATAGCTTGGCTGGTGGTCGAACTGAGCAACGAATTCACCAATCAACTCCTTGAGGACAAGTTCTCCTACTCGTGGTTTGACCTTCGTCTGACTCTCTACACTCTTCTGTTTGTGCCGGTATTGACTACCATCTATCCGATGATACAGTCTCTCATCCAGCCCCCGGTCGCCACCATACGCTGTTCGGCAGCTGGCAAGGAGAGTATCCGTACCCGCCTCGCATTCCTCGCTTTTCAGTACCTGCTCACGCTATGCATCTTAGTTTGTGCTCTTTGGGCAAAGGCACACTTCTCGTTCTTGTTGCAGAAGTCCGAAATAGTCTCTACGGAGAGGGTGATGTCTGTGCAAATCAATCACACAGGAAGCCTACATTCTCATTCTAGCCAAGTGACGGTTGTTCAGAAAGCTATCCGGCAGTGTCCTCTTCTGGAGGATGTCGATACAAAGAATGGAGCCCGTCTCATTTTTGAGAACTGGAGGCAAGACATTGCGACGACACGAGATGATCGGAAGTATAAAATGATGATGAATCATTGTACCCGGAAACTCTTTTCCATGTACGATATTGAGATACTGGAAGGTATAGATCCAACCGACCCTGCATTAATCGAAGAGGATTTCGACGACAAGTATTACTGCTATGTGAACGAAACGGCATGGAAGATGTTTGGCTTTGAAAACCTGGAGGATGCATACATCTATCACGGACCCGATAATTGGCCATCTGGAATACAACAACCGCCCAGCTTGGATTGTTATATGTATAGGCACGAAAATGGAGATTATGATGTCAAGTATTGGGGAACTCCTGACAATCCTGTCAAGATACGAGGCATCGTACAGGATTACTACAGCGGGCACGTCACACAGGGTATTCAACCTATCATATTCGTATGCGATATGCAGAATCCTCAAGACAACCTATTTTCCATAGGTGCTTCCTATATCCTTAAGCCTTATGCGGGCAAAGAGAAAGAACTCATCTCCTTCCTCGAAGATCTGCATCAGGAACAGTTTGGTAATACGGACTTCGAATGGCACTGGATGCAGCAAGAGATAGATGATCTCTACCGTGATGACCGCCGTCTATCACGTGTCTTCAACCTCTTCTCCGCCATCGCTATCGCAATCTGTTGTCTGGGGTTGTTCGGCCTCTCGCTCTTCGACATCCGCCAGCGCTATCGTGAGATTGCCATCCGTAAAGCGCATGGCGCGCATCGCAAGGATCTCTACCTGCTCTTGGGCAAGAAGTATTTATACCTTTTACTTATTACTTTTGTATTGAGCATCCCTGTGACCTATCTCTTGATCCACCGATACACAGAGTCCTTTATCGAGAGTGCTCCGCTCTCCCCTTGGATCTATCTTGAGGCTCTCGCCATCGTGTTCCTCATCACCCTCCTCACGCTCATCTATCAGCTTGAGAAGGCTGCCAGAGTGAATGTGTCGATGATTGTCAAGACAGAATAAACCGATTAAGTATAGCAACAAATTATCAGATTTTATGCAATAAATGCGCTGTACTGCACAAAAAAGTAATAATTTTGTGCAGTATAGTTGCTTTTTTGTACAAAAAGCACTATTTTTGCAGCGACTAATTGGAACAAGATATGCGTACCACTATCATCAATCAGCGAAACGAACGCGATGAACTTTTATCTCGTCCTTACTTAGAACGAACTCATAGATATGAGATCGAAGAGTTGCTTGCAACCCCAAGTATTAAACTTATTACAGGGCCTCGACGTGTCGGTAAATCGACACAGGCTTTACTTATGCTTCGAGGAAAGAACTTTGCCTATCTAAACTTCGACGACAATGCTTTGCTTGACAAGTGGGATGAAGAACTGGTAATGCATACGCTTGACGATGTATATCCAGGTTATGAGTACCTGATGCTCGATGAAGTGCAGAATCTGCCTGCTTGGGATGTATGGGTAAGCAAACTTTACAGAAGAGGCAAGAATCTGGTCATCACAGGCAGCAATGCCAATATGCTATCAAGCGAGATGGCAACCATGCTGACTGGTCGCTACCTACCAGTGGAGATGTTGCCTTTCAGCTTAGCAGAATTCTTTGCTTGGAATGAAATGTCTCTTAAGGATATTAAAGAAGAAGAAAAGTCAAAATCAGACACTCTTCAGGATGATTACCTGCATCGTGGAGGCTACCCAGAGACAATCAAGGCCAGAACTATCACAGACAGTTATCTGTCGACTTTGTTCGATTCGATTATCTGGAAAGATGTGGTGAAACGGCATAATGTCCGCAATGTCACAGATCTTAATAATGTGGCGGAATATTTGCTTTCGAATTTTACCAATCCCGTTTCATTTAATAATGTGGCCGAAGATTTAGGTTTTGCAAGTGTCAATACTGTGAAGAAATACATGGATTATCTGCATGAACCTTTCCTGTTCCATTATCTTCCTCGCTATAACAACAAACTCAAATTGATGAAGCGGGCTCCTCAAAAAGTCTATATTGTTGATAATGGTTTTGTAGCCTCCAAATCATTCAATTTGAGTGACAATTTGGGTAGATTACTCGAAAATCAACTTTTCGTAGAATTGCTTCGCAGAGGTTATGACGTAGAGAAAAACTTATTCTATTACCGATCACGCAATGATAAAGAGGTAGATTTTGTTGTCCGACAGGGAACCCATATTGAAATGCTTATACAAGTTTGCTACGATTTGAGTAATGCCAAGACCGAGAAACGAGAAGTTGATAGTTTGATGGAATGTGCTGGAGAACTGAAATGTAGTAATCTGATCATTGTTACAGCCAACGAAAAGCGAGTGTTAGAAAAGAATGGTTACACAATAAAGATTATTCCTGTCAGAGAGTTCTAAGTTGATTGCTATACGAAAAATTCAGTGTCAAAAAATTGGACACTTTCAGCCTCAAAAAGCCGATTCTGGCTATTTTTGAGGCTATATTATTCGAATAAGGTGTATCTTTGCATCGTCAGAACAAATAATAGGATATGATCAAACACTATTTATCCATAACCTTCCGCAATCTGCTGCGTAATAAGTTCCAGTCGGTGCTCTCTATCGTAGGCCTTGCCGTGGCGTTCTTCTGCTTCGGGTTCTGCGCCTACTTTGTCCATGGTTTTCTGACTATGGATCAGTATTACGACAACCATGACCGAGTTCTGGCATTGACCAATGCAGACATGATTTATGGACGAATTCGTTATAATGCTGTCAAGGAATTGCGCCAGCAGTTCCCCGAAGTGGAGGCTACCTTCCGCTACTACAGCGAATGGCTCACCTGCGAATCGAGTGACGGAAGCCCAGTGATATTGAATACGATCACCTGCGATACTACCCTACAGGCAATCTACAATCCGACGCTCAAAGCTGGCAGTTGGGAGGCAGCCCAAAAGGCACAGAACAGTATGGTGCTCTGCGAATCGACTGCTCGGAAGCTATACAAGTCTCCTGAACTCGCCCTTGGACAGCAGTTCAAACTCAGCACACACAAGCTTAGGGGCGCGGAGGGAGAACTTCCTGTCTATATCGTACGAGCCGTCGTAGAGGATTTGGCCTACAATTCGTCCATGCATAAGTTTTCGCATCTGGATGGCTACATTCTCAATGACGAAGAGCGAGCCTGTATTCGGTTGGAGGATGACGAAGTGGATCACAGGAGTACACACACCATCCTGCTGCGCAAAGGCACCGATGTGGCTTCGTTCCAAAACCGATTGAAGAATGCCAACATTGTATCCGACATCTGGAAAGTCGTTACTCCAGACGGGAAAAAGGATGCAATACATACGCTGGCAGCAGTACAGACATTCGACCTTGATAATTTTGCTGGCAGTGGATTGTTTGTTTATGTTTTCATGATGTCTGTTATCTCCTTGCCAGGCGTCCTGATTCTCCTTTCGGCACTTAGTAACTTCTTCCATCTGCTGCTCAGCAACATCATGATGCGCCGACGAGAATATACCCTACGCCGAGCACAGGGAGCACATACCTTCGACCTCTGGGTGATGGTCGGCACGCAGGTTGTCGTTACCTTGATGCTGGTCGGTTTTGTACACCTGCTGATTGTGGAACTTTGTGCTCCGATCCTGACGATCCAGATAGGAGCCACCGATCCTATCATGATTGATAAGGGAGCAATGCTCTGGCAGAGCGTCCAGCACCTTGGCGTACTCCTCCTGATCGGTATGCTGGTGGCTTGGCTGGCAGTAGCCCGCATCCGCAAGGACTCGCTTCAGGAGTCGCTCAAGACCTCCACTGGCCGCCGTCCGGGCAGGCACATTGGCCGTAATATCCTGATGGGGTGGCAGATGGTGGTGGGCATCTTTTTCCTGATATTGCTCGGAGCCATCATCCTGCAGATACGCACCAACGATGCGAGCATGTTCCCTACCCTGACCAACGAGGAGAAGGAGGAGATTGTACGCATTCCTATCTTCATTACTGCAGACAAGGACAAAACCAAACCTCTCGATTACAGTGAGATTGAAAGCTATCGGAATGATTTGCAGTCTATTCCTTCCATTCAGTATGCTTGGTTGCGTTATGAGTCGTACCTTAACAACAACTGTTCAGACATCAGCGTACTGAAAGAGAATGGCGACACTATTCATACTCAGATTATAAATGGAATATCGGCCACTGACCTGAAGATATTGAATATTAAACTGCTACAAGGCACAATGCCTACTACTTTCGAGGAGATACTGGTGGATCAGGACTTTGTCGATAAGTTCCATCTGGGTACAGGCGATCGGCTTATGCTGAACACTTCCCACACTAACAATTACATCGGTACTTGGTTTCATATCCCATACCTCACCATCACAGGCGTGATTGACAACTTCTCGAAATATAGTACCTCCAATACGTCAAGACATGGCATGGGTTGGGGTTGTATCTATACGGTCGCTGATCTTGAAATCTTTGGAGAATGGTGCTGCCGCAGTTACCCTGGTAAGGGGGACGAGATGAAACGGGATATCAACGCCATGCTCTGTCATCGGTACGGAACGCCACAGGCACAGTATCCGATCATGACTCTGGGCGAAGAGATTCGACGGAAAGAATGCCTCGAGCGATCGTTCCTGAACCACTTCTGGCTCTTTGCCATCATCGCTTTGGTCATTACGGTGCTGGGTATCTATTCGGCCATCACCACCGATACAACTGCCAGCCGCAAGGAGATGGCCATCCGCAAGATCAATGGAGCCAAGCCTCGTCACATCATCGCCCGATTCTGTCGGTTGTATGTCATCCTGCTTGTCTTTGCTGCCCTCATTGTCTTCCCATTGACCTACATTCTGTTCGATTATATCGCTCAGGTCGGGTATCGCAATGCCTTCCACTACGATTTCTGGTTCTATCTGTGCATCTTCCTGCTGATGGCTCTGTTCGTGGCATTGACCATTGGTGTTCAGATATGGCGCATCTCACGCATCAATCCGGCACAAGTAGTAAAAAGTGAATAAATAAAGAAACCTATCTCTTCCCTCTCGCTAGAGGATTTGAGATAGGTTTCTTTTTGTCAAAACTGCAGGATAAACACCGCTCCGCCCAGTTCATTGCTTGAGCATGTGAGCGAGCCTTTGTGCAGATTCATGATTTGGCGGCTGAGGGCCAATCCGATGCCTGAGCCTCCGACTTTCGAAGTGTAGAAAGGCAGGAAGATCTCTTCGCGCTTGTCGGCAGGAATGCCAGGACCTCGGTCGCTCACCGTGATGCGAGGTTTGCCTTCTGGAGCCGAGGCCTTGATTACGACGGCTGGTTTGTTTTCACTCCTTAGTGCTTTTACTTTTTCGTTTCCTACAGCTTCGAGGGCATTCTTCACCAGATTGATCATGAGCTGTTTGATCTGCCCTTCGTCGCATTGCAGCTTGAGGCCTTGTGCACACTCGATGCTGATTCCCTGATCAGGGTAGAGACGTTCGATGCGCTGAAGCAGAGATTTGGCATCGACCACCTTAATTGCAGGCTTCGGCAGGTGTGTGAGTTCGTAGTAACTGTCGAGAAAAGTCTTGATTGAAGAGCATTGTTCATGGATCACCTCGACGGCCTCATGACTGTCTTCGGGGGCATATTGCCGCTGGAGCATGTCCTCGCTTAATGAAATAATAGGAGTGATGCTGTTGCGTAACTCGTGGGTCATGATGCGAAGGATACGGTCGTAGTACATGCGTTTTGTCTCGATGTCCATCTGGTTCTGTCCGTACTTCTGCATGATGAGATTCATATCCTCGTACATCCTTTTCAGCTCATTGTCGTGAGTGTCTGGAAAGCGGCTCATCGTGTCTTTGCTCTTCAGGCACCCTAAGAAGTATTTGACCTGATCGGGCAGAAATGAGGCACCCTGCCATTGCATAACCAATGCCACGAGGCACCCTGCTGCACATGTGGCCAGAGCAATCCAGTTCCATCCGCTTTGCCAACCATACATCAGCAAGCCTCCCGATGCAATGAGCATCAGGGCAACCAACAACATATAAATATGATAATGACGCTGTTTGAACATGACTATTGACTAATGACAGATGACTAATGAGTAATGACTGTTGACTAATGATAAATGAATCCAAACAACTGAAAACTAAAAACTAAAAACTGAAAACTCATCAGTGCAGCACGTCAAACTTCTTCAACTTATTATAGAGTGTCTGTCGCGAGATGCCCAGACGCTCAGCCGCATTGACCAGATTGCCTCTTTCCTGATCGACAACCTGAAGGATGTGTTTCTTTTCGAGGTCTTCGAGCGAGAGTTGCTGGCTGGCCTCTATTTGATCGTGGAGTGAAGCTGCCTCAGCCGCCAGGGTAGCTGTCTGTAGCTTGGCGCGATGCTTTGTGATGGCAGTTTCGAGTTTCTGGATGAGTATTTGATTGTCCCAGGGTTTGGTTACAAAATCTTCCGCTCCTTGCTGTACACTTCGCACCGCCAGATCAATACCTCCAAAGGCGGTAATCAGCACAACGGCAGGTGCATTAGGGACCTCGTTGATGCGATTGAGCCAGAAAAGTCCCTCCTCACCATCCAGTTTTCGGCTATCGAAGTTCATGTCGAGCAAGACGACATCTACATCGCCGGCTTGTAACAAAGCTGGAATCAGCTGCGGATCTTGCACCGTCACCACGGTCTTGAATACGCCATTGAGCACCAGTTTCAGGGTTCGGAGTACCGACAGATTGTCGTCGATAACAAGTATCTTGTAAAGATTCATGATTAGTAATACTATTGCTATTAAAAACGACAAAAGCTATTTCATATTGTGTTCGAAAATAAAAATATTCAAAGAACCAATTGCATTCTACATAAAAATAACGAAGGCCGAGGCAAAATGCCCCGGCCTTCGTTTTATAAAGGTTTATGGTTACTTACGCTGCAGGTAGAACTGACCAGCCTTGCGGTTCTGGACACGACGACCGAGGAGGTCGTAGAATTCAGGTGCAGAGGCTTCGGTTTCAATCGACCTAATACCAGTTGCAGGAACACATTCAATTTGGATGGTAGCCATCTCGGAGTTACCAGAGGTATAGACAGCAACTACGCCCAGAGTATGAACACCGGCAGAGAGATCGGCGAAGGTGTAGCTGGTCTCGAAGCTATCACCAACCTTAGTTCCATCGAGGTAGAGTTCATAGTTCTTGACGTTGTCGACAGAGATCTGAGAGGTTGCCTGCTTTGGACCTACATAGAGATCATCAATCTCGGCAATCCACTTATCGGCAGATACGTAGTGGAGGGCTACATAGACATCCTGACCAACGAACTGGTCAAGAGATACCTCGTAGAGTACCCATGCACCTGACTCGTTGACGAGTGTCATGGTGCCGATTGACTGGAAGCCGGTTGGCTTGCCCTCGCCACTGTAGGTAGTCGATACGCAGACCTCGACGTTCTCCTTGAATGCAGCACTGTAGGCACGGCCATAGAAGCGAACTACGTAGTCAGCACCGATCTTGGTAGATGGAATGATGAACCAGTCGTCGGCAGTCTTGCCCTGTGGTGACATGAAGGCCAGGAACTGATCGCCTGTGAGGGCACAGAAGTAGGCATCCTTTGCTACAGCTGGTGTGGTTGCGTTAGGGTTGAATACCATAGCTGCAATATTGCCATACTGTCCGAAGTCGCCCATGGTTACATCGGCACCACTGAATGAGATCTTGTAGCATGGAGTCTGATCGCCATCGTAGGTGATGTAATCGCCAATGGTGCTGGTGAAGGCTGCATACTCCTCGAAGCTCTCGACGGTACCGAAGTCGGCGTTCCACTCGAGCTGTGCGGTGAAGTTGCTTGGAGTTACCTCGGTCAACTCGGCTACGTAGAGGCCGAATGGCTTGAGGATCTCCTCCTTGAGAACGATCTCGACGAGGGTATCTGACTCGAAGACGACGGTATCAGATACTGACTGATAGCCCTCGAGCGATGCGGTTACGGCATAGGTACCCTTTGGCATAGATGCGTAGGTTGCAACGCCATCGACGAACACTGGCTCGAAGTTCTTGCCACTGATCAGGTCGCTGAGTTCTACTTCGGCATCCTCGGCAGAATAGCCATTGTTGGTAGCAATCTTGAGGCTGAGTGAGCTGTATGCCTCGACACCTGGGATGGTGGTACTGATGGTGACAGTGTCGGTCTCGCAAGTGCGGTAAACGGCCTTGACACCCAAGGTGTGTACGCCACCGTCGAGGTTCTCGAAGTAGTAATATGGCTCATCAACGGTTGCAACTGAATCACCATCGCAAAGTACGACGAACTTCTCGTTTGGACGAGCAGTGCCGATGGCGGTGTTGAGATCTGCTGCCGATGGACCTACGTAGAAGTCATCGATCATGAGCATGAAGGCAGCCTTCGAGATGCAGTTGATGGCTACATAAACGGAATCACCCTCGTAAGCAGCCAGGTCGTAAGAGATGATCTTCCAGGCACTGTACTCAACGCTCTCGTAGTTGCCCTCGGTGAGCGATACGAAGTCATCGATCTCCTTGCCGGTCTTTGAAATCAGGACGCGGAAGTTCTCGTTGGTGCGGTCGGCAGCCTTGGCCATGAAGGTTACGACATTGCCTACACCCACCTTGATGCGTGGAGAGATGATCCAGTCGTTGTTGGCATTGCCGCTGGCGGTGCGGATGACACCGACATACTGCGAACCACTGTATGGACGAAGCACAGGATACCCATCCCAAACCGATGGCTCGATGACGAGTGGGTTGAAGATGGTTGCATACTGTGGAACCTGGGCGTTGGCATAGGTACCGCTGATCTGGGCGGTCTGCTCCTTGTCACCATCGATACCGGTCCATGGTGAGAAATCGATCGAGAATGGCTCGTAGCTCTCGAAGTCATCGAAGAAGTAGTTGGTCTCCTTGTTCCAGGTGAAGGCAACAGCGTTGTTACCGCTCACTACGTCGTGCTCTACCTCAGCCTTGAGGCCGTATGGCAGACGGGTAGCCTCCTGCAGCACAACCTCGATGGTGTCGCTGCTCTCGATGTCGATGGCTGCAGAATAAGGTGCCAGACCGAGTGCTGAAGCGTCGATGCTGACGATATTCTCGCCATTGAGTACCTGGGTGAAGGCTGCAAAACCTTCGGCATTGATGGCAACCTCTGGATAAACCAGACCGAAGGCCTCGTTCTTGAGACTTACCTTGACGCCCTTGAGCGAGTCGC
The DNA here is from genome assembly GCA_045627865.1 of Bacteroidales bacterium. Lineage (GTDB taxonomy): Bacteria > Bacteroidota > Bacteroidia > Bacteroidales > UBA3663 > Liminaster. Next base: position 51,752 of record JAZQOK010000002.1, on the reverse strand, counting down.
CTGCTACCGAAGTAACGTGGAAGACAGGAGCGAACTGAGCGGTTCCAGGAAGTACCTCAGCGAGGGTGATGTTGAGTACCGAGTCAGCAGCAAAGAGGGTGCTATCCGAAACGAATGGATGAACACCTGCAACCGAATCGACAGTTACGACATACTTCAAACCAGTCTTCAGGATGGCAACACTGTACTTGCCCTCAGCATCGGTGGTATCGGCATAAGCAACCTCGCCCGATGTGAAGAGTACCTTGGTGTCGGCCATCACCTCGCCGGTCTTGCCGTTGGTTACTACACCACTCACTACCGATGGAACGGCTGCAAGGGCGAAGTCAAGAACGGAATCGGCGGTGAAGAGGATGCTGTCGGATGCATAAGCATAGACACCTGCTACGGAATCGACGGTAGCCACATACTTCAAATCCTTCTGCATGATGGTTACGCTGTACTTACCCTCAGCATCGGTAGTATCCTCATAATAGACCTCGCCTGAAGTGAAACGAACCTTTGTATCAGCAATTGCCTCGCCAGTTTCAGCATTGGTAACAACACCGCTTACAGTTGGAGTTTCGACAGTATAACCGAGATAGCAGACAGGCAGATTACTGGTGGCAAAGCCCGCGTTGGTCTGATATGAAGAGAAAGAATCCACACGCTTGCACCAGACGCTTCCGGTCGAAGTCACATACTCGAAATTATAGTTGTTATAAGACTTACCATTTTCTGAAACGAGTACAAAACGGAGGTTCTGACCAGTGTAGGTGAAAGGAGCCTCGAACTCAAACTTCATCAAAGCATGCTCCTTGTCGGCACCACCCATCTTGAATTGATGTTCTGCATTGTCATAAACCTTGACCATCTGGGCAGTATCGCCAGTAAATGCCGAGAGAGTAGCATCTTCGGTATTCTCCATATAGATACGCACCTCAGCCTGAATATCTTTAGATGTATTGTAATATGGGAAGGTGATAGAGTTGAGCTGGGTACCAGCCTCCAAGCCAAGTCTCTCAGCTGTATAGATAAACTCGCTCTTGCTGTTGTAGTAATTCAAACTGAATGGAGCATATGCACCCGTTGCCGATGTGCGTTCGCCGACAAGAGCATCAGCACTTGCCACCTCCTGAGCAACAGGAATAACGGCAACAGCTGAAGAGATGGTGGTATCGCTCAAAACAACCTTAAACTGCAAGTTCAGAGTATCGATGGCATGTGGTGTAAACTCGTAAGCAACCTCATCCGAAGTATAAGCCAGAAGGCTGTCCTTGGCAAAAGAGGCGAGTTTGTTTGTACCATTGTAAAGTTCGACGGTATAGTTCTGCTCCTTCTTATTGTTCATGTTAGTGTACTTGAACGAAACAGCCACAGGATAATTGACAGTAGCTTTGGCTGGAGCCTGCAAAGCCTCAAAATAGAGGTCATGGTTCAATTCCTTCAAGGTTCCACCATAGACATAATCGATGATAGAATAGCCTGACTGGAAACCAATATACCAATCGCCTGCAGGAACATCGATGATATAAGCCTTGCAGTATGAACTATTGAGAGAGCCATTGCCCGAAGTAACGCTCCAGCCATGAACCAGAGCAGCATCGACGCCCTCGGCAGAGTTCTTGGTTGCTACACCAGAACCATTGACATAGCCAATATAGCCAGCCACTGCCCAGTTCTGACGATCGGCAGAATAGAGCACCTTGACAAAGCAGTCACTTGAACCTGAACCTGGATTGGTACGAGGCTGTGCAGCCACGGTCAAGCTCTGTCCGTCGGCAAAGGAGAGCATTGGGGTGATGAGGTAAGCGGCAGGAATCTGCTGTACATTGTTCTGCGCATAGGTATTGCTGTTTGAAGAGTTGAAGGTCCAGTTTGAACCATCCTGATTCAACCAGCCTGGCTGACACCAACCTGTTGGGACAGTAAGATAACTATCGAACTGCTCCAGATAGAGGCTTGGATCAGAAACGATAGCAGAGACCTCTTTGGAAACAACCTCGTAGTCGGTCTCGTCGTAGGTATTGCCATACTTGAAGGTGAGGATACTGGCCTGACCACCGGCATTGTTCAGGGTCATGATCAAAGTATCACATTCGCCCTTGGCAATGGTGAGAGGGAACTCGACAGCGGAGGAATCGAGATGACTCCAGGTCTCATTGACGAAACTGCTCTCGATGCCTTTGAGTACCACTGGGCTACCACCATCGTTACGCAAAGAGAAGATGGTAGAGGCAGGAGCCGGCTGTAAGCCGAGTTCAGTTGTATAGTTGGAGACATCGCTACTGTTGTAATTTCGGACATAAAGCTTTGGAGCAATTGTCTTGAGATAGAACCAAGAAGACTGCTTGTAGTTGGAAGAGGTTGACGCAGTTGTACCGGCAGGAAGCATGTTGGTGGTGAACTTTATGGCAGTACGTCCATCTTCAGCCTTGGCCAAAGAGATAGGTACCTCAATCTCAAACTCTTTCTCCTCGTCAACAGCCAGTGTTTCTGAGATATTAAAGGTAGTCATGGTAGTCGTAACAGCATAGGTGGACGACGAAGCGACAGTCAACGAGAAGTTCTCCATGCCAGGAGTGAGCTCGACATTGCCGGTATTCTTCACCTTGACCTTACCAGTCCAGGTACCATTGCCCGAAGCATCGGCAAAGAGAGGATTATTGTCTGTCCACTCGCTAGCAACAGCTGTTGGTACGAACTGACGAACTTCCGGCACATTCACATAGGCCGAAGTAGCAGAGAAATCATCGAAATAAGCACCACTCAGGTGAATGGCATAGCTGGAATACTCGGTAGCTTCGGTTGCAAGCGTGAACGTAGCCCATGAACTGGTCTCTGTCAATGACTGATTGAGGACCTCGTCACCAAGCACATATTCGCCCTCTTCGAGGGCACACTTGTAGACAGTGACATTGGCATAGTTTCTGGATGACCAGTAGGCATACTTAGCCTTGAAGGTCACATCACCCTTCACCTGTGGAGTAATCAGGTAGTCGGTGGTGTTGCTGGTCAGATCGCTGGTTGCACCTACATAGCCACTCGATGCATACCAGACGGAACCGGTGCCCTTAACGGCCCAGTAATCAGGCAATTTGGTAAACTTGCTGCCACTGGCTGTAGCAGACGCGAAATTCTCAGTGTAAGGAGCTATCTCCTGCCAACCAGGAGATAGGGCCCAACTGGTGCCGACAGTGGCCATCATGGCCACTACCGACGCAATCCATTTAGGTAGTCTTTTCATTATTTTATTAATATTGTGGTTAATTATTTCTGATAAACCTTACGACCCTTCACGATATAGAGTTCGCCACGCTGCATCTGTTCAACGCGCTGACCCTGCATATTAAAGATGCCGGAAGAAGCTGGGAGCTGGGCTACTACCTCCTCAATGCCTGTTGCGCTCGAAGCATCGGTGAAGTGTGCATACTCGAAATCGTCGAAGAAGGCAACATAACCGGTTGAAGCTACGGTGTGCTTCAGGGCTACGTAAACCTCCTTGCCTGCATACTTAGAGAGGTCGATGGTGTACTGGGTAAACTTACCCTCTTTCGAATAAGCCAAAGCCGTGCGGTTCTTGACCGAAGTGAAGCTGCTGGTCTTGGTATCGGTAGTAGAAACCAGAACCTGGAAATAGTGAGGGGTAAAGTCATTGAATTCATCGTCGGTCGCATAGCTCTTGCCATAGAACGAGAACTTGGAATTGGCTGTAGCGGCGAGTTTTGGAGAGATAACCCAATCCTCACCACTATCGCCGCTATATGGAGCCATAGCAGCCAATACCTGGTCACCGCTCACTGGATAGACATTGCGCCAATCGGCATGATTACCATCGATATTGAGCACAATAAAGGCAAAGGCTTCGCCCTCATGTGGATAGTCTATAGCCATCGACCCATAGTTACGGCAACGGTCAACATCGACTACGGTAAGACCGCTTGGCTTCAATGAACCATGTTCATCGCTATCAAAGTTGAAGTAGAGCATATCGCTGGCCAAAGCATTGCCCGAGACAGGGAGCTTAACCTGCTGACCGTTCTGGAAGGTCACAACAAGGGTATCGTTGACCTCGGCCGAAGTCTCGAGTGCATCGAAGGTGATGCTGAATGGTGCAGCTACATTGGCTGCGATCTTGACACCTGCTTCGAGGTTGGCAGAGAAGTTATCGGTGGCAAAAGCAACGCCGGCAACAGTCAGGGTCTCAAGACCTCCGTTGACGAGCGAAAGTTTGTCGGCCGACGACCACTTCTGCTTGTAGTTTACCTTGCCTGCACTCCAGCTGTCGGTATTGAAGAAAGCCATCACGCCATTAGCACTCTCGAGTCGGACATTATCGAGCGAGATTCCACGACGGCCATTGCCATAGGTGAGCTCGTAACGCCAACGCAGAGCGATGGTCTTGCCGGCATAAGCAGAAAGATCGAACACCTCACGAACCCAGTATTCTGAGTTCATGGAAATCATGCCCAACTGAATCCAGGCATCATCGACATAAACATCGAAGTAGGCGGCATCATTGCCATCGGCTACAGTCGATGTATTCTTGCTGCTGCCCAATTCATCCTTGCTAAGGATAGTGCCATTGCCCCAATAGAAACTGATCTGGGTATCATCATCCAAGACGAACTCGGTACTTACCAACTGAGCCGAAGTGTTGTTCATATTGCCAGAAGCAAAAGCTTTATAACGGCCATCGAACGCGCTGACATTCGACATCTGCCAACGGGTATTCGAACCATCGTTGCTGGTCATCCAACCCAAAGGCAGTTTACCATCGTGCTCAAAGCCCTCGAAGTATGGATACTCACGCACGGTCTGATCCTCCGCAGTTGTGAACTGCCATACGTTAGGATTCTTGCTCTCTCCATTGGCATTGACTGCAACCACCTTCCAGAAGTAGGTAGTAGCACACTCCAGACGTGGCAATTGGTAACTAGTGGCAGTGGTCTCTTCTCCATTGAGGACATTGAAGTCGGTAGCCGAGGTACCCAGGTAAACCTTGTACTTCTCCGCAAACTGAACCTCACTCCACTGCAACTTCACCTCACGGTTGATAACATCGGTTGCACCATCGGCAGGAAGACCCTCTGCAACAGTTGCAGGAGCATTATTACGGCCATAGAGTGGTGGAAGAACGATATCATCAAGGAAAACATTAGAGTACTCATAATCGTCGGCATTCTCGGTATCGAAATCGGTATGGATGGCGAAACGGAAGTAACAGTTGTCGCTCTGTGGGTTCTTGATCTCGTACGTGTAACGCACGCGCTTATTATAAGTTGTATTAGCGAATGCTTCGGTCCAGGTGGTACCACCATCGGTGCTGAAGTAGGCCTCGAAGTAGGTATCAGGGGTATTGTAGCCATTCTCGTTGAGGTTGTTATACTGCTCGTAGTAGTCGAACGAGACGTAGTAGTCTCCCTCGGCCGAGAGATCGAGACGTGGCGAGGTGAGGTAGCAGTCTGGCTCCCATACGGCTGTACCCCAAGCACACCAGGCACCCGAGAAGCTTGAGTTGAGTGCGTTCCAGGCAGAACCCTGACGGCTCCAGCCTACTGGTGGGAAGCCGGCCTGCTCGAAGCCTTCGTAGCTGTAATCGGCAGGAAGGAGCTTCTTGCTGCCACTCAGGGCAATCTTGACGTCACCGCCATTGGTATGGAGCACGAAGCTGGTGCTGGCTGCACCGGTCATGGTTGGTGTGTAGAAGAGATGGAAGGTGAAGCTGTCGTTCTTCTTGACAGCAATCTTCTCCATGTCGATATCGGATGAGAAGTTGGTGCCCTCCAGACCTTCAATACCGGTCACCTGGAGCAGATCGATGCCGACGTTCTTCACAACGATCTCGTCGCTGATGGAATAGGTACCGATGTAGGTCTCGGGGAAGATATAACGGGTGGTGGCACACTCGGCAATCGGACCGGTCAGTGCGACGTACGACTCGACGGTGATGTCGTCGATTTCGATCGAGTTACCGGTGAAATTGTCGATGCGGTACTCCTTCTCGTGATAGAGGAAGCCGATCTGGACCTTCTGGCCAGCGAAGGCACTGATGTCGACAATCGAATGGTTGACGCTCCAGTTGCTCCATGGGTAGTGTACACCTGAGGCCTCGACCTGATCAGGATCGGAGAACGAAAACACGGTGTTCCACTTCTCCTCGCCTACGACACGTACGGCAATCTGGAAGTCGTAAAGGTCATATTCGATAGCAAAGCTGAAGGAGGCCTTACCCCACAGGAGATCGACCTTATAGTCAGACGAGGCATCGCTCAAATCAACCACTGGCGAAATGAGCCAGTTGTCACACAACACATCGCAAGCGGTAAAGGCACCTGCTGAAACGGATTTCTTGCCTGCAATCGCTGCAGACTCGCTTGTGAACTTCCAGAGCTTGGATTCGACAGTACCATCAAGATGCTGTTCGGTCCAACCCTGTGACTCGAAGTCCTGCCACCCCTCGAAATCGGCGGTGAGCAACACCTCTGCCTGTACTGGCATGCCAATCATACCAGCAGCAAGAAATGCAAAAAATGTTTTCTTGTTAATCATCTTTCAGTTTTTATTTATTGAATACTTTTCGTCCATTGACAATATACATGCCCGGAGCGGTGATGCTCTTGACACGCTGACCCTGCAGGTTGAAGATGCCACTGGCAGGAACTGCCTCAACACCTACCTGCTGGAGGAGATCGGTGGTAGCAATAGCCGATGCATGAGTAAAGTGCTCGAAGCTCAGATCGTCGAAGAAGGCGACGAAGCTATCCTTAGAGGAGGCATGCTCGAGGGCTACATAGATCTTCTGACCAGCGAACTGCTTGAGATCGACCACGAACTCGGTCCACTTCTCTTCGCGGCTGTATGGCAACCAGGCACCGCTCAGGACGGTGGTGGTGAAGCTGTTGACTGCGTCGGTGGTGGTACTTACGTGTACGTTGACCTGATGCAGGTCGAACTGATCGGTATTGCCATAAGACTTGGCCCAGAAACGCATCTTGGAATCGGCTGTAGCCTCAAGCTGTGGTGAGATGAGCCAGTCGGAGGTCTCCTTCGAGTTGGTGGCATCGCGCATGGCTGCCAGACACTGGTCGCCGGATACCGGATAGACATTCTTCCAGTCTGCACACTCGGCGGTGACGTTGATGACAATGTAAGCAAACTGACTGCCACGGTTCGGATAATAGATCCAAGTTGGCTGTACGGTGGCTACCTTGTCCATATCGACGGTCTTGAGATGGTTGACACGGGTCGAACCGAACTCGTCGCGATCGAAGCTGTAGTAGAGCACATCTTCGGCCAGAGTCTCGCCCGATACAGGCAGGATGATCTGCTGACCATTGGTGAAGGCAATGACAAGGGTATCCTGGATGGCCGAAGCCTCGGTACCTGCGTTATAGGAGATGTTGAAGCGAATCGGATTGCCACTCACGAGCGAAGCACCTGCCTGGAGCGTTGTACTGAAGCGTGACGAACGGAAGGTGGCCGAAGCTACGGTCATGGCCTCCGACGAGCCGTTGAGCAGATAGAGTTTATTGAGGGCATCGATCGAATCGCCATTGTTCACCTTGCCTGCCTCCCAGATGCGGGTATTGAGGTAAGCGGCACAGTTGTCGCCCAGGTCGATCGAGACATTATCGAGTGCTACGCCACGGTTCTTGGCCGAGTTGTAGATCTCGTAACGCCAGCGCAATGAGAGTTTCTTGCCAGCATAGGCCGTGAGGTCGATGTTCTCACGTACCCAGACTTCGTTGTTGACGTCGCTCATGAGGGCAAGTGTCTCCCAGGTCTCGCCGGTTGATACTTCGAAGAAGCAGGCCTCGATATCGTTCACACCAGTGGTCTGGTTGACGGCAGTACCCGTCGGATCGAAACCTAAGGCTGTAGGTGGGTGATTGCCCCAGAAGAACGACAGGTGTGGCTTGCTGTCTGCAGGAAGATCGAAGGTTGGAGTCTCGAGGGTAGCAACGCAGACATAGCTGCCTGCCACATAGGCGGCATAGTTGCCATCGTAGCCATTGTTCGAGATATCCCAGCTTACATACTGCTGGGTGGTCTCGTTGAGCCAGCCAAGAGGAATGCGGTTGCCCTCGAAGCCCTCGAAATAAGGATAGGTGATGACGCTCTGGTCAGCAATGGTGGTGAAGTTCCAGGTCTTGACATCCTGAGCATCACCCTTGGCATTGCATGGAACTACCTTCCAGTAGTAGGTGGTAGCATACTCCAGACGTGGCAGACGGTAGGTATTGACTTCGCCCATGCTGACACCATCGAGCACGTTCCACTGTCCATCGGCTGTACCGCAGTACAACTTGTAGTCGGTGGCAAAGAGCACCGGATTCCACGACAGGGTTACGGCACTGTTATGCAGATTCTTGGCGCCATTGGCTGGACTCTTGAGCGTGGTGGCTGCAGGTACGCCATCGGCACCGAGGAATGGTGGCAATACGACGTCGTCGAGGAATGAGAGGGCATATTCCGGCAGATCGTCGTAAGAGGCACTTGCAAATCCATCCAACAGGTAGGTGAACTTGATCATGCAGCTGTCGCTCTTCGGAGAACCGAGCTTGACCTCCTTGTCGACGATCTTGTTGAAATCATCGAGGTTGCACCAGATGGTGTCGCCCCAATGCTTGCCGCCATCCTTCGACAGATAGAGGCAGAAATAGCTCTCTGGATACTGACTGCCCATGTCGGCAGGATCGAAATCCTCCTCGAAGGTGAAGTAAACGGAGTATTCACGATCCGGATCGCTCAGGTCGAGCAATGGGGTAATGAGCGAGGATTCGTCGTCGACCGAAGCCAAGGCGCAGTGCTGACCGCTGATGCCCTGAGCATACTGATACCAGCCACGATTGGTCCATCCAACGGGTGGGAACTTCTCGAAGCCCTCGTAGGTATAGCCTGCAGGAAGCATGCGCTTGGTGCCGCTGACCGGAATCTCGAGCACGTTGCCACCTTCGACTTCGATACGCAAGGTAGCGTTGGCACGACCGGTGAGGGTTGGTGCATAGGTAAAGTTGAAACGATAGCTTTCGCCCTTCTTGAGCGAAACCTCTTCGGGTACGATGGTACAGCCGAAATCGGTGCCCTCCAAGCCACTGATCGAGGCAATCTTGAGCGTTCCGATACCGGTATTGGTCAGGGTGATTGGTTCACTGTAACGGGTGGCACCCATCCAGATCTGAGAGAAGAGATACTGGCTGAAATCGGTCGAGGCTACTGGGGTTGTAATGGCAGAATAAGCCTCTAAGGTGATATCGTCGAGCTTGATATTGTTGCCCAGACCCTTGCCTGACTTGAGCAGACTGTGCACGAAAGCAATCTCGACAGTCTTGCCACTGTAGGCCGAGATGTCGACTTTCGAGCAGTAGGTCTCCCAACCGGTCCAAGGGAAGGGTACACCGCTGTTGATCACATCCTCTTCGTTGAGGAAGGACCAGACGGTAGTCCAGTCGGACTCAGAAACCTCCTTGACACGAACCTGGAAATCATACTCCTTCTTGTTGAGAGAAGCGGCAGAGGCTCCCTGCCACAGGAAAGAGATCTGATAGTCGGTGCCTGCCTCGAGGGCTACAGGTGGAGTGACCAGGTATTCATCCTTCACAGGTTCCTGATACATGTAACTACCTGCCGACACCATGGCACACTTCTGACCAGAAAGAGCACGGTCACTGTCGCCATTCAGCTTCCAGTGATTTACGGTTCCCTCCTGGGTGTCATCAATCACACGCCAATCTCTTGGCGGCATACTCTGAGCATCCTCAAAATCCTGAGTAAATACCACTTGTGCAGTTGCCGTTTGCAAACAAAACGGCACAAGCAGACCCAAATAAAATTTCATCATGTACGTTAATTTAAAAATTAATTGTTAGTTATTAGCCATCTCAAATGTTACGGCAAATCTACATATTATATGTACACGTGGGTACGCAAAACGGCACAAGATCACAAGAATTGAATATAAATTCACATTATATTCCTTCAATATCATATAAAGTTTGCAATTTTTTGCACTTTTGAATTCTACAAATAGTAAAACAAAACGCTTTGATTCGTCCCGTTTTGATGCTATTCAACACATTTTGCATACTTTTTTACATTTTGATTTGGCGTTTTTCAAAAAGTTTCATATCTTTGCGCCAAATCTACAATTAAAAAGAATCATCAACTTAAAATAAATTCTTATCATGGACGAACAGCTTATCAAAGAATGCACCGCCAAGGCTCAGGCCTGGCTGGGCGCAGGTTTCGACGAAGAGACCAAAGCAGAAGTTAAAGCAATGCTCGATGCTGAGGACAAGACCGCTCTCATCGATGCTTTCTATCAGAATCTGGAATTCGGTACAGGTGGTTTGCGTGGCATCATGGGTGCCGGTACAAACCGCATGAACAAATATATTGTGGGTATGGCAACCCAAGGTTTTGCCAACTACATCAACAAGGCATTCCCCGGCCAGCAGTCATCAGTAGTCGTTGGTCACGACTGTCGTAACAACGGCCGTATGTTTGCAGAGACCGTAGCCGCAATCTTCTCTGCCAACGGCATCAAGGTCTACTTGTTCGAGAGCCTCCGTCCTACTCCTGAGATTTCGTTCGCCATCCGTCACCTCAAAGCACAGGCAGGTGTGAACGTAACCGCTTCACACAACCCTCGTGAGTACAATGGCTACAAGGCTTACTGGGACGATGGCGCACAGGTATTGAGCCCACACGACACCGGTATCATCGAGGAGGTGAACAAGGTGACTGTCGATCAGGTGAAGTTCGAGCCTAACTACGACCTCATCCAGATCATCGGTGGTGAGATGGACTGGGATTATCTCCAGGCTGTCAAGGAGGCTATGGTTGACCAGGAGGTTATCCTCCGCCAGAAGGACCTCAACATCGTTTATTCGCCACTGCACGGCACCGGTCGCGTAATCATCCCAGAGGCACTCCGTTCATGGGGCTTCCAGAACATCAACGTGGTTCGTGAGCAGATGGTCATCGATGGCAACTTCCCAACCGTTGTCTCTCCAAACCCTGAGAACAGCGAGGCTATGACCCTCGGTATGAAGCTGGGTTCTAAGCTCAACGCTGACCTCGTTTTAGCGTCGGATCCAGATGCCGACCGTTTGGCTGTTGTATGCCGCGACAACAAGGGCGAGTGGATGATTCTGAACGGAAACCAGACCGCTATGATGATGTACTGGTATATCATCACCAACAAGCAGAAGCTGGGTCTCCTCAAGCCAACAGACTTCATGGTTAAGACCATTGTCACCTCTGAGCTTATCGCCAAAATCGCCCAGAAGAACAGCGTCGAAATTACTGACGAATATACTGGTTTCAAGTGGATTGCTTACCGCATCCGTGTGAACGAAGGCAAGAAGAAATACATCGGTGGTGGCGAAGAGAGCTTCGGTTTCCTCCCATACGACAAGGTGCGCGACAAGGATTCTCCAGCCTCTATCTGCTTGCTCTGCGAAATCGCAGCATGGGCAAAGGACAATGGTATGACCCTCTACGATCTGTTGCTCAAGATCTATGCGGACTACGGATTCCAGAAGGAGAAGGCAGTCAGCGTTGTTAAGCCAGGCAAGTCTGGTGCGGACGAGATCAAGGCTATGATGGAGAACTTCCGCAAGAATCCACCAACAGAATTGGCAGGCGAGAAGGTTGTTCTTAGCAAGGACTTCAAGACCCTCAAGCAGGTCAAGAACGGTGTGGAGAGCGCTATCGAAATGCCAGCCACCAGCAATGTACTCCAGTACTTCACCGAAGGTGGCATCAAGGTGTCAGTTCGTCCTTCAGGTACCGAACCTAAGATCAAGTTCTACTGCGAGGTTCCTGCCCCATTCGATGGCAAGGATTACCAGGCTGCAAGTGCAGCTGCCGACAAGAAGTTGGAGGTTATCTGCAAGAGCCTCGGCATCTAAGAGATTATTTTATACAAACACAAACGACAGTTATCGACAAGATGGCTGTCGTTTTTTGATATGTAGACTTGCCGTGGAATAGGTAATTGTAAATATATAAGCAAAAAATACGCAGACGCGCGTACACTATCATTATAAAAGCGCTATCTTTGCACACGCAATTTTAAAAAGATGTGAATCTTTCTTCCTCTAATATCATTGCAAATTAATAATTCAAAATAACAATCTTTAGAAAACATGTTTACTAGTTTCCAAGGTAGCAATCTTGTAAATTCTTATCACAAGAACAAACTCAAGACCCGTTTCCAGATGTCGGGTTACATGAAAGCTGTCGTTGCAGCAATCGTGTCTATCGTCATCGCCCTTCTACCAACCGAAATCTTCGGCATCGAGGGACTCAATCCAGTTCAACAGCGCGTAATTGCCATCTTCGTCTTCGCTGCAGTTATGTGGCTGACCGAGGCTATCCCTTCGTGGTGTACCTCTGTCGTCATCATCGTAGTGATGCTTTGTACAATTTCCGACAAGGCCCTGACTCCATTGAAGGATGTTGACGGTGCAACCTTCGTCAGCTACAAGAGCATCATGGCTTGTTTCGCCGATCCAACCATCCTGCTCTTCATCGGTGGTTTCATCCTCGCTATTGCTTTGACCAAGGTCGGCATTGACGTTGTATTGGCCAAGAAACTGCTTGCACCGTTCGGCAACAAGCCAGCTACCGTATTGCTTGGTTTCATCGTGGTTACAGCCATCTTCTCTGCATTCGTTTCGAACACCGCTACTGCAGCCATGATGCTGGCATTCCTGGCTCCTGTGCTTCGTTCAATGCCAGAAGGCAGCAAGGACCGCGTTGCTTTGGCTCTTGCCATTCCATTGGGTGCAAACATCGGTGGTATCGCAACTCCTATCGGTACACCTCCTAACACCATCGTTTTGGGCTACCTCGAGGAGACCATGAAGATCTCTATCGGTTTCGGCGAGTGGATGATTAAGATGGTTCCATTCGTAGCTATTCTCCTCATTCTGGGTTGGATTCTGTTGCGTATCATGTTCCCATTCCAGCAGAAGGAAATCAACTTAAAGATCGATGGCGAGATGCACTGGACACACAAGACATGGATTGTTATCATTACCTTCATCGTAACCATCCTGTTGTGGTGCTTCGGCAAGATCGATGGTGTTTATGACCTTGGCTTGAACAGCTTCATCGTAGCATTGATTCCTGTAGCAGTCTTTGCCGCAACAGGTGTTATCGACAAGCATGACCTTTCGGAGATCAACTGGTCAGTCCTCTGGATGGTTGCTGGTGGTTTCGCTCTTGGCGTTGCCCTCAACACTACCAAACTCTCGAACGTATTGGTTGACGCTATTCCATTTGCAAGCTGGGAGTACCTCGTAGTCATGGTTATCGCTTCGCTCGTCTGCTTCGGCTTCTCGAACTTCATCAGCCACTCAGCTGCAGCTTCCCTCCTCGTTCCAGTTCTGGGCGTAGTTGCAGGTGCTATGCAGGGTGCTGGCAAGATCAGCGATGGTGAGGTTGCCCAGATGTTGCTTTGTGTTGCCATCGCAGCTTCTGTATCAATGATTCTCCCAATCTCTACACCTCCGAATGCAATCGCACACTCTACCGGTTTCATCAAGCAGAGCGAGATGATGAAGGTGGGTATCATCGTAGGTGTTCTGGGCCTCATCATTGGCCTTGTTTGGGTGAAGCTCCCATTCATCTTCGGATAAAAAGAAGACCCTCTCCCCAACCCTCCCCCATGATGGGGAGGGCTTACTATATATACAAAAAAAATATAAAGCGATATAATCATGAAAAAGATTTTATCAATAGCAGCACTGGCAGCCCTTATGGTTGCTCCTGCCATGGCTAATGAGCCAGCTGAGACCGAGAACGTCGAGTATGGCCGTACCATCAGCAAATATGCCTCTACCCCTAAGTTCGGTGGTTACTTTATCGGCAAGTACACCTATAGCGATCAGGATGGCTCCAAGGGTGGAGCTGGCTTCGAGCAGCGTCTGATCCGTGCCTATGTGGATGGTAACATCCTCGGTGACTTCAAGTATCGCATTCAGGTACAGATGAACAACAAGGATTTCCACATGAAGGATTTCTTCGTTGAGTGGCAGAAGTATAAGTTCGCTATGGTTAAGGTTGGTCAGTATAAGCGTGCCTTCGGCTACGAGAACCCAATGAACCCATGGGACATCTCTGCAGGCGACTACGGTATCTATACCCGCAACATGACTGGTGACACCTATGGTGCAGCTTGGGGCGGCGGTGGCCGTGATATGGGCGTACAGGTACAGGGTGACTTCCTCAAGGTAGGTAGCGACAACCACAACCTCATCCACTATCAGGTTGGTCTCTGGAATGGTCAGGGCATCAACACCAAGGATGTCGATGGCAAGAAGGACCTCATCGGTACTATCCAGTTCCAGCCAATCAAGGGTCTCTCGGTAGGTGCTTTCGGCTGGCATGGTTCATACAACGATGTTGAGAAGAACCGCTACGCTTTCGGTGCTAAGTACGATAACAACGGTTGGTCTGCACGTGCTGAGTGGGGTCACAGCCAGGAGGGTACCAAGAAGCACGATGCCTGGTACGTTGTCGGTGCTATGCCAATCAACGACTGGTTCCGCATCTGCGCTGAGTACGAGACCTATCGCAAGGACAAGACCTGGGGCAATGCTCAGTGCGTCTACTCTTTGATGCCAGAGGTTCAGCTCCATAAGAACCTGAAGTTCCAGCTTCAGTACAAGTGGAACGATGTCCGTTCTAACCACGCTTCACGCAAGGACGTTCACTACAACGAGGTTGTCGGCGAGTTCTACGTTCGCTTCTAAGGATTCCTCTACGACTTAGTTATTTCTGACCGTTAAAAATCCTCGCTCTGCTAGTGTGTATCGAGGTAATACGTACTCCTGCAGAGGAACTCTCTAAAGAGGCTATACGAGTTGCTCAGAACATGCCGAAGTGGAAGGCTGGCAAACAGCGTGGCAAACCTGTACGCGTTAAGTTTGTTCTGCTAATCACCTTCAGACTATCATAAACGAAATCGAGGGTGTGTCATTGCTGACACGCCCTCAACCTTTTTAAACCATCTCTATAATCCTTATGCTTCCAGGATTTCCTTTGTAAACTTTGGCATAGCGCCATTCTGTGTACATACGTATGCAGATGCCATAACGGCAATGCGATGAGCTTCACGGATGCTCTTACCCTTGAGGTACTGGGCAACGAAAGTAGCGGTGAATGAGTCACCTGCACCTACAGTATCAGCCACTTTGACCTTAGGAGTATCTACATAAGAGGTCTCGGTCTCGGTAAAGACGTTAGATCCAATCGCACCACAGGTCAGGATGACCATCTGAAGATGCTGGTAACGGCCGATCAACTGACGGCAACGCTCCTCGACAGAACCTGTAAGGCCCAACATGGCACTCACTACATCGATCTCCTCATCGTTAAGCTTCAAGATAGTAGAACGCTTGAGGCTCTCATCGATGATTTCCAGACTATAGAAATGCTGACGGAGGTTGATGTCGAAGATACGTTCGGTATCCTCGTCCATCTCATCGAGGAATCGGAGGATGGTCTCACGGCTGGTCTTGGAGCGCTGAGCCAAAGATCCAAAGCAGACAGCACGTGTCTGATGAGCGATGTCTGCCAAATCATCGCTCCAAGGGATATTGTCCCAAGCAACATTTTCGCAGATCTCATAACTTGGAATGCCATCGCCTGACAAGGTCACCTGAACAGTACCGGTAGGACAAGCCACACGAGCAATGCGGTTATCCAGGTTGACATTATTGACGATATCGATAATCTCGTCTCCGAGAGGATCCTGTCCAACGGCCGAAACGACGACACTGTGCCAGCCGAACTGGCCTACGTGATATGCAAAGTTAGCGGGTGCGCCACCAAATTTACGTCCTTCTGGGAGGCAGTCCCAAAGTGCCTCACCCATGCCTACTATCAAGTTCTTCATAATTATATGGTTCTTTTGTCTGTTAAACGTTTGAATAATTCACTTTACCTTAGCTGTAAGGAAGCAGAGATAGAGAGCACCGACTGCCATCACGAGGACTGCACCCATAGTACCCATCATATCGCTCATGAAGCCCATTGCCAATGGAAAGACTGTACCGCCGAAGAGGCCCATGATCATCAATCCAGAAATCTCGTTCTGATGCTTTGGGTCATGCAAGAGTGCCTGACTGAAGCACATCGAGAAGACGTTACTGTTGCCATAACCGACCAATGCAATGCCAATGTAGAGCAGAACCTGAGTGGTACCCATAGCGAGGAAGATCATCGAAAGTACGATCATAGCTGCCGAGATAGCCAAGAAACTGCGGGTAGAGAGCTTCTGCAGAATGCCCGAACCGGTAAAACAGCCGATGGTACGGAAGATGAAGTAAAGCGATGTAGCGAAAGCGGCCTCATCAAGGCTCCATCCAAGGCGCTCAATCAAGATTTTTGGTGCATAGGTATTGGTGCCTACATCGATACCTACATGGCACATGATGCCCAAGAAACAGAGCAGGACGAATGGCTTGCCCAAAAGACCGAAGCACTCGCCAATGGTAGAGGCCTTGCCCTCGCTGGCTGGTTCGTCGATCTTGGTTACGCCCAAAGCGACTACAGCCAAGATTCCGACTACTGCATAAATCGGGAAGAGGATGCGCCAATCCAAACCGAAGGCAGGAATGACAGCTGTAGCACCCCACATAGCGATATAAGGAGCCAAGAATGAGGCAATAGCCTTGACAAACTGGCCGAAGGTCAAAGTGGAAGCGAGACTATCTCCATTGACAATGGTAGCAACCAATGGATTGAGAGAAGTCTGCATCAGCGCATTGCCGATACCCAAAAGAGAAAAAGCAACCAGCATCATCATATAACTCTGGCCGAAGAGTGGCAACAGCAGAGAGACGATGGTGACAAGAATAGAGAGAAGAACGGTCTTCTTGCGTCCGATCTTGTTCATCAACATGCCTGTTGGAACTGAGAAGATAAGGAACCATAAGAATACGAGCGATGGCATGATACCTGCCTGACCATCGGTGAGGCCGAGATCCTTCTGAACATAATTGGATGCAATACCTACCAGATCCACAAAGCCCATGGTGAAGAAGCAGAGCATCACTGGCAACAAAACTGCTATATTGGTCTTTTTCATATTGAGATTCTTTATTACTTGATATTGGAAACCTTTACATTGGACAAGCCATCACCTGAGATAGTATTGTATGGCTGGGTCGGGAAGACCAGATTGGTCATCGAAGCCTTGCCGCCCTCGACAAACATCTCGATAGAACTGATATCCAACCAGAGCTGGACATGATAGACGTCCTTCTTGCCACAAAGCTGCTCGATAGGTGCCCAGGTGCCACAGTTGGAACCAAGCTGAGGTTTAGGGCTCCAGGTCTCTGATACGAAATCCTGAGTCGGGATGATACCAGACTTCTGACGATCCATCAGGATACGCCCTGCATTGATGCTGAAGTAAACCAGTTCGCCACAATCGTTAGAGAGGGTGAAGGTCGAACCATTGCGCACATCCATCTCAATCATCATCGGTGCCTTGGTATTGCCCATCTTGACACTACTTGCATCAACGCTGACGGTAGCAGGCTCGAGCAACGAGTACATCTCCTCGACAGGACGCTGACCTACATAGGTCTCTTTGCCTACAGCAAATGCGAAGAGTTGACGAGGCATACCCATCTGCGAACGGAACTGACGGGTCGGCAGTTCGTTGGCATACTGCCAGTTGCTCATCCAAGGGATAGAGATGATGCGGCCCTTTGGTTCGTTGGCGAAAGTGACAGCTGCATAATGATCTTTGCCCCAATCGAGCCACTTGACAGTCTCTTTCTTATTATCGCAAGTGAAAGTGGTGCCATCATACTCGCCAGTGAAATACTGGGAAGCAGAACCACCGAACCAACATCCAGGGTTGACATTGACGATCATCACCCACTTGGCCTTCATCTGACGGGTCATCTTGGCATTTGGATCCTCTGGTTCAACAGGGAGGACAAAGAAGTCCGGACACTCGAACTGACGAGGCTGAACGCCATATCCGTCGCCGAAAGCAGAGACATACTGCCAGTCACGCAGGTTCTTCGAACCATAGAACTGCATCTCATTGTCAGCAGACACAATCATGCCCCACTCGTTGCGCTGATCGTTCCAAAAGAGCTTCGGATCGCGGAAGTCACGACGGCCATCGGACTTGAGTACAGGAGCACCATACTTGCTGTAGGTACGGCCACCATCCTGAGAGACAGCATACGACTGCTGTTCCTGAAGTTCGCGAGGCTCACGCCAGTTATCGCTAGTATAATAGGATGCGATGAAGTCACCCTCGGTGCCATTGCCAGGCACAAGAGTCTCTGCCTTAAACGGATCTGTGGTAGCCTCACCCTCTGGAATACGAGCTACGATGCTCGAACCTGAGAAAATCTGACCATAATTATCGCGAGCGATGGCTGGATCAAGCTCCGTCCAATGTACCAAGTCGGTACTTACGGCATGACCCCAATGCATATTGCCCCACTTGGAACCGTAAGGGTTATACTGGAAGAAGAGGTGATACTCTCCATTGAGATAGGTCATACCATTAGGATCATTCATCCAACCATAGGCTGGAGAGAAGTGATATTCCGGACGATAATATTCCTTATTGCTTGTATCGAAGGAATCGGCAAGTTGGAAGAGTCCCCATGCTGCGGCTTCGGCTGGAAGGTGAAGCACATCCACTCTCGAGGTCTCACCCTCAGCCAAGCGGAATGGCACATAGTAGTCGACCGAATCACGAGCCAGACGGACATCCATCCAGACATCTTCTGCCTCATTGCCTGTATTGAGTTTCACCCAAACATCTGGCTGATCCTCCTGGATTGGCAACAAAAGATATTTGGTGGGTGAGGTAATCTGGATGGCAATAGTATCGCCATGAGGTTCCATGGTGAACTGTGGGCTTGAGGCCTGTGGCTGGCAAGCACTAGTCAGCAGAACTACCGAAGTAAGGATTAAAGAATTGGTTTTTTTCATTGCGGTGTGTGTTTTTTTAGATTTCGACGGTGCAAAGGTAAAGGTTATATTACATATATTATATAAGAAATCGTTCATTGTATGAGAAATTCGTTGCAAGGTGCAGGTTTTACCACGCAATGAACGATTTCTTGTATCTTTTACCTTTGAAACGGGTTCTCAAATCAATATTGAGTAACCTTCAGATCGCTGACGGTGATATTTCCGCCATAGTTGTTGATACTCCAGCCATTCTGCTGAATGCCATAGATACGGTTGGTATAGGCATACATATCGTTGATATAGACGACGCAGACAGAATTGTCGGTATAGATATCAATGTGGTAGACGCCATCAGCAGGAGTCTCGAAGGTACGACCACCGTCAATACCACCGATGAAGCCACGGCCTTCAGATCCCTCCTCCTCGAAATTAATCTTGCGATTCCACTCGTTCTCGGCATTGATGCGAAGGGTATAGTACTTGCTTGAGAAACTGCCATCCTCATAACCACGAGCTACAGAGATACCGAAGTTATCCCAGACATTGCTGGTCTTGACCGTCATGGCAATGTGGTTGTGATATCCGAGGCGGCCGAAGTAAAGATATGCATCGCCACTGAGCTGATAATCGCTACCGCTGCCTGAAGCACCTTGCTGCTGCTTGACCGAGAGAGAGACCGACTTGTTGTATTTAGCCTCGATACCAGCCACTGGACCTAAGGTAAGCACACCGTCAGCATTCTGGATGAGACGATGGCAGACCATCGCACCAGACCAGTTTGATTCGCGGTCTTCAGCCACATTGACATTTTTGTCCTGGAATGAGGCACCGGTACGGGTTGGGCACCAGCCCCAACAATAACGATTGGTTCCATCGCTGGCAGTCTTGGCTGCATAGAGACCACGGCCCTCGATATTGCCCTCAAAACGATCTGGCCATTCAGGTGACGAGATAGCGCTCTTGAGTTCAGCCAAGGTCTTGCCCTTGAAGTACTTCATCTTGCGGCACCAACCTACATTGTTCTGCTCGAAGTAAGTCAGATACCACCAGTCTCCCATCTTGAAGATGTCCGGACACTCGAATACACGATCCCACAACATATTGGAGAAGAGTCCTGCATGAGTCCAGTCCTTCAAGTTGGTAGAGGTGAAATCGGCCAACTTGAGATTGCCACAGCTGGCTACGACCATGTGATAGAGGCCCTCGTCATCGCGGAAGATCTGAGGATCGCGGAAGTCGGTCTCTGAATATCCATAGTCAGCGCCCTTGATAGCCCAACCGGCATCCTTGCTCCAAGTCTTGAAGTCCGTGGAGGTGGCACGCATGATGACCTCCTTGTTGGCCAAAGTATGATTATGACCAGTGTAATAGATATAGTAGCACTTGTCTGCCTCACTATAGACACAGCATCCAGTACCGAGGGCAGCATCCTGTTCAAGGCTGCTGGTACCTGTAGGAAGCACCTCTCCGAGCGAAGCATAGTTGCCACAATCCTTGGTCTCTACACCCCAGATCGGGTGATAGCAGAAAGGATCATTGTTGGAATACTCCTGCAAATAGAGGATCTTGAAGCTATTGGTGGTAGGATCGAAGAATGGCATCGGATCACCTACAGTACCGATAGCTGGGGTATAATAGGTAGAGAATCCCTGTTCGTCGACCGGATTGATCAGATGAGTCGAAGCAGACCAGTCGATAGCTGGATCGCCGACAATGTCATCATCGTTGCAGGCGCAAAGAGCAAAACCCGAAAGGATTACGGCTGAAAAATATATCATCGTTTTCATATCTATGATGCTTTATTGTGTTGTTATATTACCCCTCCCCTTTTTGCGGGGGAGGGATGATAGACTATTTGCCCATCAGGTAGTCGAAGGTATTGCCTGTGATGATACCCATATTCTCATGGAAGTTGCTCTCGAATGCAGCTGGAGAATACCAGTCGTAACAGCCGGATCCGAAGCAGATGACACCACCCTTACCGAAGGTACCATCGGCAGCAGGACACTCCCAGATGGTGATTGCGCCATCCCAACCATGTGCCAGTATCTGACAACCGGTGAGAGCCTTCCACTTATTATGACCGACAGAGGCATCACCACCTTCTTTGTCATAGTCGCCCCACAAGCCCCACTGTGATACACAGTTGGATATCTGATAGCCTGCATCGAGGGTCTTAACCTTGCCATCTTCAAATCCGATGAGGCCCTGCCACATCCAAGCACTTGGATCTACTACTGGGAAGTCCCATGAACCGCCCAATACCTCACCGCCATCGTCGCTAGCACCCCAACAGTTGTTGGCGCAACGCTTATCCTTGACGGCACCAAGTTCAGCAGCGAAGTTGACTGCAGCACGGCTCAAGATAAATGCACCACCATTCTGATAATAGGTCATCAACTTGCTAAGAGCTGCCATAGCCGAACTTGTCGCACCGGTCTCAAAGTCTGTAATGCTCTCTGATGGAGCATGCTGCCAGTGCCACCAGATTACCTCACACTCAGAGAGATCCACATTACCATTGATGAGATCCTCCCAAGAAACGAAGAGTGAGTTGGTGACGTTAGAGAGCATCCACTTGCAAGCCTCCTTCTCTTCACCACAGAGGTCATCGATAACATTGGCGCCTGCCGAACCGAGGAAGATAGCCGATGGCTTGGATACACTCTGTACATTGACGGTGTACTGAGTGGAAGCGGTATTGTCGGTCACAGTGTAGACTACAGGAGAACTGAAGTCGGTCACCACACCACTACGTGGAGAGACGGTAGCATCCTCGCTGGTTACAATGGTAGGAGTCAGTTTGGTGATATCTACGCTACCTGGCAGGAAGAACGTGATGGTCTTGTCTGCCTCATTGACAGATCCCTTGTAGGTATCATTCATGATGAACGAGAGGATACGAGCCTCATCATTCTTGACGTCGATGGTCCAATCCAAGAAGACATCCCCATTGGTGACATGCATCACCTTAGCAGCATCGAAATCGATGACATCACCTTGGTTGAGATTGGATTTTGCACCCTCAGAGATAGTCAATTTGCTAAGTGTCATGCTCGATTTGTCGGTAAAGTCTACCGGCACTTTCACTTTGATGGAACGCTTGGCAAGGTTGATCTGTCCCTTGAAGGAACTGTTGAGTTCAAGTTCCTCGACCATGCAGTCACCATCCAGTCGGAGGTTGCTGACATTGTTCTCGTCGCAACTCGTGAGGCAGCTCATCAGGAGACTGGCTCCAAGTATATAATTATAGATTGTTTTCATAGTTTATGACTGTATTATCACCCTTCCTTCATGTGAAGGGTTGAACCTATTACCAGTTACCGATATTCTGAGTATACTTGCCATTGGAAGCAGCGATCTGCGAGAATGGGATTGGCAGATACTCGTTCTTGTTGGCAGTAAAGTTGGCCGATGAGTAGATGTTGCAGTTGTCTGCCTCCTCAACATAATACTTATTGAGGACTGTAGCTGCATCACCCCAGCGGACAAGGTCGAAGAATCGCTCACACTCCATGCCCATCTCCAGACGGCGCTCCATCTTGACGATGCGGATGGTCTGTTCCTTGTCATAAGAACCGGTGTAGGTACCGACATTCATGCGTACACCATAGGTGTGTGGATAGCTGGCGATGATGCCCTTGTCGCCACTCAACTTGGCACGTTCACGGATCTGGTTGACCAATGCAATAGCCTGAGTGCTCTGGCCCAACTGTGCATAAGCCTCAGCACGCTCGAGCAACACATCTGCATAACGGAAGACGATGCGGTTCTGTGCAGAAACCCAATACTCGGAGGTCTTACCCTTGAAGAGGTATCCTGAAGCTGGATCGACATTCTGCTTGAGGGTCACATTGTAGCCATACAAGCCATTAGAACGACTCCAGACAGAGCTCTTCTCCATCATCAAGGATGGGTTGAAGGCATATGGAAGACCTGGGATACCGACTGTCAGGAAAAGACGTGGGTCAGCATAGTCGACAGACAGATTGTAGTCCTTCTCATTGAATGTATCAAACATTGGAAGACCATTATTGTCTACCTTGTACGCATTCACGAGGTTCTGTGAAGGCTTGTAGAAATCACAACCGCCATCGGTCACATCTGGAATATTAGGAGTGATAAGACCATAGCTGACATTGAAGTTTCCACCATCGGTATTACCATCGTTCATCGAATACTGGATGGCCCAAATGCTCTCCTTACCGTTCTCATACTGAGGTTCTGGACGGAAGTTGTCATGCAGGTCGCTCTCCAAACCATAGCCGACATAGAGGGCAGGGTCGGTATACTCGATGACCTTCTGCAGATCATCAGTGTTGATACCGGTGATAGCATGGCTGGTTACATCGTCCTGACGATATGCCTTATAGAGATAAACCTTGGCGAGGAACGCAGCGGCAGCAGCCTTCGATGGGCGACCTACCTCCTTCTGCTGTTCTGGAAGCATCTCATAGGCATACTCAAGATCGTTGATGATCTGGCTCCAGCCCTCATCGTTTGAGTAAGTACGGTTGGAGAGATTGTTGTAATCGTCTTGTGTATAGTTGCAATCCATCACAAATGGGATATACTTGTAGAGACGCTTGAGAAGGAAGTGTCCGTAAGCACGGAGGAATCTCATCTCTGCGATGCGCTGCTCCTTAAGGGTATAGCTGTTATCGCACTTCTCCAAAAGAGCCAAAGCGATGTTGGAACGAGAGATGCAGTTGTAGAGGCGAACCCACATATCTGAGATATTCCAGTTGGTCGTGAGGACGCCCTGTTCGACCTCCAACTGATGGAAGACGTCACCATCGGAAGTACCATTGCCTCCCTTGTAGGCATCGTCAGAGCGGACATCAAAGTTCCACATCGAGAACGACGAGTTGATATCTTCGGCAGTCATGAAGATTGCATAGGCCGAGATCACCACATTGTCGACATACTGAGGATCGGAAACCAGATTATCGCTCAATACGCCCTGTGGTACCTGCTCCTCAAGAAAGTCAGAACAGCTGCTGAATCCGCCCATCAAGACGGCAGCACCGATCATATATTGATATATTGCTTTCATAGATTGATCTTGTTAGAAGGTTACATTAACACCCATTGTCATATTGAATGGGATAGGATAATCGAAGTTAGGATTCTCTGGATCTACACCGGTGAAGCTCTTGCTCTTGATGGTGAAGAGGTTCTGTGCAGAGAGGAAGAATCTCATTCTCTCCAAATGACATGCCTTGGTGACATCCTCTGGCATGACATAGCCTAACTGGACATTACGGAGCTTGCAGTAAGAACCATTCTCAACATAGTAGGTAGAGACGCGCTTCTCGTTGTTGTTATCGGCCAAGGTAAGGCCTGGGATGTCTGACTTCGGATTGCTTGGACTCCAAGCATCAAGCAGACGGGCACCCTTGTTAAGATTGCCGATGTTAAGGCCGGCCCAAAGGTCTGTCTCCTTCTTCAGATCGCTGATGATATCCTGACCAGCCACACCCTGGAAGAAGAGGGTCAAATCCCACTGCTTGTACTGCAGATAGAGATTCAGACCATAGGTAAAGTCTGGTACTGGATTGTAGATCCACTTCTGGTCAGCCTCTGTGATCTGACCATCATGGTTGAGGTCACGCCAACGGATACGGCCAAGACCTGCACCCTGTTGGGTAGCGTGGTTGTCGATTTCTGCCTGGCTCTTGAAGATACCATCGGCCACATAACCGACCTGAGCACCCATAGGATGACCGATGACACTCTTGACTCCATTACCGCCGAAGGTACCGACCGAAGCGACGGTTGCAGGAAGCTTGGTTACCTCATTGCGGTAGACGCCGATATTGCCCGAAAGATCATACATCAATCCAAATGGCAGTTCGTTGCGATAGCCGACCTGTACTTCCCAACCCTTGTTCTCCATCGAACCGGCATTGATCCATTGCTTTGAACCTTCGCCCATTGCTGCGATGCCAACCATCTCAAGGAGGATATCGTCGGTCTTCTTGAAGTACCAATCGAAGTTACCATAGATGCTGTTGTTCAACAGAGAGAAATCAAAACCGAGGTTGGTCTGAGTGGTAGCCTCCCACTTGATATCATCATTGCCGAGCTGATCACGCTTGAAACCTGAGCCGAGAGTCTGTCCTCCATTGGTACCAGCAATATCGTAAGCTGTGCCATAGCTTGAGCCACCGAAACCTGACTGGCCATAGTTGGAAACATAGACGGTATAACGAGCAAGGTTAGAGATCTCCTGATTACCAGTCATACCCCAAGAGGCACGTAACTTGACTTCGTCCAGCCAGCTCTTGGTATTCTCCATAAAGGATTCCTGAGTGATACGCCAGCCTAATGATGCTGACGGGAAAGTACCATATTTATTATTAGAACCGAAACGGCTCGAACCATCACGACGGATGGTGAGAGATGCAAGATAGCGGTCCTTGAAGGTGTAGTTTGCCTTACCGAAGAAAGATACAAGCGAGAAGCCTGAGCCACCGCCATAAGCCTGAGCATCGCCTGAACCGGCATTAGCCCACATATAGTCTGGATTGAGGATATAGAATCCCTCCTTATAGCCCGAGAAGAAGATGTCATCCTGACGGTTGACCTCCATACCCAACATCACATCACCACGATGATTGCCCTTCTCGAAGTTCCAGGTTGCAACAGCATTCCACATCCACTTCATCCAATGCTCCTGCTTAGCCTCAACGCCATTCTTATTGTTGGCTACAGTACCTTCGGTCACAGGATACTTGAAGAATCGCTGCTGCTTCTGGCTATAGTCAATACCATAGGTCGAACGCAAATTGATATTATATGGAAGCTTAATGTTGACTGAAGCATCGCCGAACATACGCCACATGGTGTAGCGGTCATCGCTGGCACGAGTCAAACGGGCCAATGGATTCTCACGGTCTGGATATCCACCCACAGGACCTGCCCAACCACCATCGGTGGTATGAACCGGGATAGATGGGTTAAACTGCAATGCATTCTGGAGGAATCCGTCAGGAGAAAGCACTTCTGATGTACGGTTGAGGGTGAAATTCTCGCCGATGGTGAGATGACCGTCCAATAGGCTATAGTCGGTATTCATACGGGCAGAGAATCGCTCGAAGTCGGTCATCTTGATGATACCATCATTCTGATAGTATCCTACCGAAAAGAGGCTGTGGCCCTTCTCCGAACCCTGGCTGACTGAAAGGTTATACTGCTGTACCATACCGGTACGGGTTACCTCGTCAAACCAGTCGGTATCACCAGCAGGTGTTGTACCTGCCAGATCAAGGTACTTGTTCATGGTCAAGCCATTGAGTACCGGATGACCAGCCTGGTCATAACTCCAATCGTAATGATAACCGAGACCGTTCATATTGGGGTTCATGCCATCGTTGACATAAGCCTGCCACATCACCTGACCGAACTCCTTAGCATTGAGTACGTCCATCTTGTTTGTGTACTTGGACAAAGTGAGAGAAGCATCAAAGTCGACTTTGATCGATCCCTCCTTGCCCTTCTTGGTTGTGATGATGATGACACCATTGGCAGCACGCGAACCATAGATTGAAGCCGAAGCAGCATCCTTCAGTACCTGGATGCTCTCGATATCATTACCGTTCAACTCGTGCATGCCACTCTTGGTTGGCACACCATCGATGATATAAAGAGGGTCATTGTTGTTCATGGTACCAATACCACGGATACGAACTGTAGACTGACCTGAAGGAGAACCAGATGCCGAAATGTTCATGCCTGGTACACGACCCTGAAGTGCCTTCATTGGGTTGTTCTCATTCATTTTCTTCATGTCGTTGACACTGACTACAGCTACAGAGCCAGTCAAGTCTGCCTTGCGCTGGACGGTATAGCCAGTCACCACCATCTCCTGCAGCATCTTGGAGTCCTCAACGAGGCTGATCTCCATCTGCTCCTGAGCCTCGACGATCTGTGTGACATAGCCGATGTAGGAGATTTGCAACTGGGCACCCTTCTGAACTGTCAGTTGGAAGTTGCCATTAATGTCTGTAATGGTACCATTTTGTGTACCGACCTCAAGAACACTGGCTCCGGTGATTGGTTCATCGAAGCCCTTGTCGATCACCGTTCCCTGTACTTTCAATGTCTGCGCAAATGCCAGCAATGAGGTGCAAAGAATCATGGTAGCGATTAAAAGCAATCGTTTCATGTTTTGTTTAGATTTTAATAGTTCATACAAACTCAAGTATTGCATTTTCCAGGATTTTCACTAAAAAAGCACCGCAAAGATACGGGCTCTTTCCCTCATTATTAATAACAATTGTTGCAGACTGAAGGAAAAATGTTGCATAAGGCCGAAATGCAACAAATGTCATATCTTTTGAACGAAAAGTCTCATCTTTTGTATTTTTCTCCTACACATCTGTTTGTTACATTATCCTTTGACAACTCATCTTTATATAATAAAAAAGAAGGTGCATCAAAAGTAATCTCACTTCTGGCACACCTCTTTTAGTAAATAAATTACGCAGACCTGGACTCATTCACTCTGAGCAGGCCTCATAGACTATGGCCTCAGGCCAAGGCAATTGGATGGTAGTTCATAGCTTTTCATCCTTTACGCTTGACCAGTTCGACAGGATTCTCTCCAAAGTACTCCTTGTAGCACTTGGTAAAATAGCTCGGAGCTGTGAAGCCTACAGAATAGGCAACCTGTGCAATCGTCTCGTCGCCTTGAGCCAAGAGTTTCTGAGCCTTCTTGAGTCGGGTATTACGAATCAATTCGACTGGCGAATAATTGGTCAATGCCTTACACTTTCGGTAGAGTTGAGCACGACTCATACCAATCTCATCGCCCAACTGCTCGACTCCGAAATCGGAATCTGCAAGATTCTGTTCTATCAAAGAACGGAGTTTCTGCAGGAACTTGTCATCTAATGATGGTTGTCGCTCTGGCGATGTACCATTTCCGGCAGAAGGAACTCCCACTTCGCCATTATTGACAGGCGACATCAATCCATCTGCAAAATAGTCCCTGACCTTATTATGGTTGCGAACTAAGACTTCGAGTTGTGCCAAGAGGACCTCGCTGCTGAATGGTTTGGTGATATAGGCATCGGCACCCTCCTTATGTCCCTGGACACGCTGTTCGTCAAGGGTGCAGGCCGTCAACATCAATACAGGAATATGACAGGTGTTGACCTCCGACTTCAGCCGACGGCAAGTCTCCATACCATCGATGCCCGGCATCATCACGTCACAGAGAATCACATTGGGGACAAGACGCATGGCTTTGCGGATTCCCTCCTCTCCTCCAGTTGCAGTAAATACACGATAAGTCGGGCTCAATAGTACGGTCAGATACTGAAGGATATCGACATTATCGTCGATGACCAGCACAACCGGCTTGGTCTCATCCTCCTCACATTCGATTGACTCAGGAATCTCGGCCAATTCGGACTCAATCTGCTCTGCCGAAATAGAGGTGGTAGAAGGAACCTCGTTCTCTGCCATCTGCGGATTGTAGACACGCAGCGGAAGAGTGACCGTAAAGACAGTACCTGTACCCTCCTGCTGGTTTTCGACCTCAATGGTTCCCTGATGGGTCTCCACAAAGCTCTTGACCAAGGCCAAGCCCAACCCGGAACCTTCGTGATGAGCAGAATCAATCTGATAGAAGTTCTCGAAGATCCGCTGTATATGTTCAATATGTATGCCAGGGCCAGAGTCTCCTACACGTAAGATGATGTTGTGGTCTGTACGATTCAGGGCAACCTGTATACGGCCGTTCTCGGGAGTAAACTTGAAGGCATTACCCATCAGATTGAAGAAGACACGCTCAAGTTTGGAGACATCTCCCATCGTCTTGTAATCGCCCTCGCCACATTGCAAGTCAAGATGTATATGCTGTCTAAGGGCAAGACCGCTGAAAGAATCGAACCAACCCTCTACTGCCTCCTTCATATCCATAGGCTGCAGGTTCAGTTCGAGTTTGCCGCTCTCATACTTACGGAAATCGAGCACCTGAGTCACCAGACGGAAAAGCACCTGTACATTCTTATGAGCCAAGTGCAACAACTGATGGACAGGATGATCGGCCTGAAGGCCATCATTATCGGCCTTGATCATCAACTGTTCGATCGGTCCATTGATCAAGGTTAACGGTGTGCGGAAGTCATGACTGATATTGGTAAAGAACATGATCTTGGCCTGAGTAGCCTCCTTCACCTGATCTGAAAGACGAGTCAACTGCTCGTTCTGTGTCTCGAGCTGGTCGCGCTGTTCCTTAAGTTTATCTCGCTGTTCCTTAAGGGTCTTCTGTTGTCGGCCCAAACTCTCGTTGATGAGTTTCTTGGCATAATACAATCGATACAGAATGATGATGAAGACGATGACCAGAAGCAGGAAAGCCAAAAGTGTATAAAGCAAAGCCTGCTCAAGGTTGTGCTGCTGCCAGTAGTAATCGACTTTCTCCTTAAGCATCATGACAGTTCCTACCTCATGGTCGACCTCTTGGTAGATATTGTTGATCAGAGGGGCACTCTCGGCATCTATGAGATAGGTCTCCAACGAGATGTTTCGTTCAAACGGTTCTCCTCT
The DNA here is from genome assembly GCA_045627865.1 of Bacteroidales bacterium. Lineage (GTDB taxonomy): Bacteria > Bacteroidota > Bacteroidia > Bacteroidales > UBA3663 > Liminaster. The sequence continues at coordinate 22,244 of JAZQOK010000002.1, read as the reverse complement.
GAGAATCTTGACAGCAGTCTGGACAATAAGGTCTCCACCTGTTGCATAGACTGCAGAAGCCATCACTTGACCTTGGGTGATAGCCTCGACGCCATTGCCAGAACCAGTCAAGCCGTCTACACCGATGAAGATGATATCATGATCTGGCATCAGACTATCGGCTGCCATACGGGCTCCAATAGCCATCAGGTCATTCTGTGCAATCACCATGCGGGTATCTGGGTACTCGGCCAACAATCTTGCGACCTCTTCTTTGGCCTGATCCTTGAACCAGTTGCCGACTCCCTGTGCGATGTGATAACGCTCTTCGTTTCCACTTAGGGTCTCCATCAAGCCATCATGTCTCAATACAGCAGGTGTAGAACCTGGCAAGCCCAGTATCTCCAGAATACGTCCCCCTTCGGGCAACTTCATCATGACATACTGACCCAACAGATGGCCCACAGCCAGATTGTCTCCACCAATGAAGGCAGTATACTTATCGCCTGTCACCTTGCGATCTGCTACAATAACCGGGATGCCAGCATCATAGGCACGACTGACGGCTGGAGTCAGGACTGCTGCTTCATTAGGCGAAACAATCAGCAGATCTACCCGCTTATTGATAAAGTAGTCAATATCCTGTGCCTGACGATCATTGTCGTCTCCGGCAGAGCGAACCTCCAATCTGATCTCCGGATGAAAGAGCAGTTCGCGCTGCATCTCCTCATTCAGTTTGGTGCGCCAAGCATCATCACTACATTGGGACACACCTATCAGGTACTGTGTTCCAGATGCAGATGACTGGCAAGAGGTACAGACAACCGCTAGTAATAAGCAAAGACACAAAACAGGAAGATTGTGCAAGTTTAGAGATAAGGTGTGATTTCTCATGAGTGGAGTTATATCTGATTGGTGGTGGCAAATATACAAAAAAAAAATGAATCTTCTGCCAAATAGTGACGATTCAATTGAAAAAAGGACAAAAAAAGAAGATCAGTAGAAGAATTCCGATAGAAAAATTACAAAAAACAAAAAGGTGTAGCCAAAGATTGTGCTTTAGCTACACCTTTCGTGATTATAATAGAAATTGAAGCGACCTATTAGAAGAAGAAGTACTTGATGCCGACCTGGAGTTTCCAGCAGTTAGCATAGTTCTTCAATGGCTCATAAGAATCCTTGATGTACTCGCCGTTGTACTTGTTGAAAGAGAAGGTTGGTACATTGTCAGCATCCTTGCCAGCATAGTGGAGGATGGCGCCATTGTTAGCACATACGTTGGTCTGTGGAATGGTCAGGGCATCAACACCAAGGATGTCGATGGCAAGAAGGACCTCATCGGTACTATCCAGTTCCAGCTTCAGTACAAGTGGAACGATGTCCGTTCTAACCACGCTTCACGCAAGGACGTTCACTACAATGAGATTATCGGCGAGTTCTACGTTCGCTTCTGATCTCATCAGACAAAACAATTCAGGCTAGGGTACAAACCCTTCCAGACATAAAGCAAAGTGCCGCAGGTTCATCTCTGAACTTGCGGCACTTTTGCTTCTTCTTATTTAAAGAGAACCATCAGTTTGGCCAGACAATCCGGACGGCTCCAATGGAAATCGTAGTAGAGGATCACCTCCATCTGTTCGCGTTTCTTGCGATTCAATACCCCTCGCACCGAACGGTCGTCGGCATTGATCAGCTTGCCGTGCAGCAGGAAGAAATAGGTATCGATGACGGGATAATCCTTATTGACCAGATCTTCCGAACGGGTCACGTTGAGCGCTCTTGAATTGGCAGAGTATTCGAGGTTATCGACCACAGAATTGTTCAATGCCTCAGTATGCCAGGCATCGATGTCGATGGTCCGCTGACAGAGCAATGCGGCTTCGCTGACGGAATCACTCAGCAGCACTTCATACAAATGATCCTTGTAGTTGATGTAGGTCTTACCTTCGAGCACGACCCGTTTGATATCGGGCATGTTCGCCTCCATGACGGTCTTGCCCTGCTTGAACACTAGGGTCGAATTCTTGAGGAAAATATTCAGCTGACTTTGCTTGCTTGTCCTTCCGCTCTTCAGGGTCACCACGCCCGGCTTGAACTCTTCATACAGCGTCGTCGTCGCTGTCCTTCCGGCCGAAACCTGTGCCATCGCAGCCGACATTACAGCAAAGCCCATCCATGACAACAAAAGTTTTTTCATAGGTCTCATACTTTAAGGAACAAGGACGTGTCAAGATGTGACACGTCCTTAAAAGATTATATATTTCTCAACAAATTAGTTGAAAATATAGCGAAGGCTGAACTGGATTGAGTAAGTTGAGCTGAACGAAGTGTAATCAGCACTAGTCTTAGTCAAACGGTTATTACCATCCTTAGCAAAGGTAATATCACCATTAGCATAGTTCAAGAGATTTGTATTGTTGACCTTCTCATAGAGACCCCAACCATGATTTAGGAAGTTGCCGACATTTTGAATATCAACACCCAACTGAAGTGTATTCTTCTGACCCTTATAATTCAAGAAGAAATCCTGAGTAAACTTGAAGTCAAAAGTATTGCGCCATGGCATAACAGCTCCACCACGCTCGGTGTACTGACCCTTACGAGTCTTTAAGTACTCATCCTGGTTGATGTAAGACCAGAAGTCATCGCGCTGCATATCGGCGGTGTAGGTAACCTTGTTACCCTTGGCATCATTTACAGTACCATTATCAACAAAGTTCCAGTCATCCAACTCTGCACGAGAACCTGGAATGTAAAGGAGGCTATTTGCACCACCATCGCCAGCGAAACTTGAAGCCCAAGTGTAGCTGTAGCGAGCACCACCATAACCACCAGCAAAACCAGTATTCATACCTTCGTAGATCAAACTGACATGAGAAGCGAAGTACTTCGCATAAGTCTTGTTATAAGAAACACTGGCTATAATACGGTTAGGAGTAACATAGTTACCAAAACCAACCTCCATCTCATTCATACCATTGATTGAGTAGCGGTTATTATTATAAGCAGAAGTAACCTGATCACCTACACCATCGCCATAAGAAACAGCCTTGGCATGGGTATAAGCAAAGCTAAGATCAAGACCAAAATCAAAGTTCTTCTTCAAGCTTGCTGTGATTGAAGCATAGTGTGCATCCTTGCCTGCATTGGTAAGCAGGTAGGCATTATTACGACCATTGCGAGCAGTATAAACCTTGCGAACATCACCAGGCACAGGAGATACTGTAGAACTCTCATCCCAGTAATAGTTTTCGTTGGTTACAACCGAAGGATTGATATCCTTGTTGTAGATACCCTCAAGCGAGAAGTTAACATCACCTGGCAACTTAACATCTATAGCCAACGAAGACTTCCAGGAACTTGGCATCTTGAGGTTCTGATCGATGATAGTTGGAGACTGTGGTGCCACTGTATGATCTTCCGAATAGGTCTTATAGGCCTCAGACAATTGCTTGATTTGATCTGCAACATTAGTTGCGAACTTAACTTCACCACCTGCTGCATCACTAACCTTATTATAGAAGTATTGGAGCTGTCCACAGTTAGAGTTACCAACTGCAGAAACAAGCCATACGAATGGAAGACGACCAACGAAGATACCAGTACCACCACGGACTACAACGCGACGATCACCCAAAACGTCATAATTAAAACCTACACGAGGTGAAACTGTGATTCGATTGCCTGGCAATTGATCGGTTGAGAAGTGTTTGTGATCATCCTTATCGCGACCCCAATCAAACTTGGCAAAGCCAGAATTGTAGTTATCTTCAAGTTCTGGATACATCGCAGACTCAAAGCGGAGACCTGCAGTCAGCTTGAGGTTGTTGCTGACAGAATACTCATCCTGAGCATACCATGACAACTGATTATAGCGCATGGTCGAAGCAAAGGAAATAGGATTACCACTCTTGTCAAGTTTGTAGGTAATACCATAAGCTGATGGATTCTTTCCATTTACAAAATCCTCCCATGAAGAGAAAACATAGTAGCCATTAGCACCTTGCATATAACCATTTTGTGCCTCAGAAGTCTCAAACTGAACACCGAACAACAGATTATTGTTGCCACGAATATAAGAAAGCTCATCGGTAGCAACATGAGTTTTAACAATACGGGTATTACCCTCGGTGAATGGATCTGGACCGAAAGAGGTAAACAATGCGCCATCCTTCAGGATGTCAACGGTTGGGAAAGCATTACCCTCATAAGAACGTGGCTCGTCCTGATCAGAGAATGTATAACGCAGAACATTGTGGAAGTCTCCATAGTTTGCATTCCACTCTGCAGCCCAAGAGTTAAAGTTGCGCTCCTGATAGTAACGTGAGCTTTCAAAATAGAGACCAGCATTAGCATTACGACCAGCTTGGTCACGACCCTTGCTGATACCCAAAGCAGTATTACCAGGATAGATAGTACCATGAGTCAAAGGACTGGTTGAAGACGATGGATTGTTAGAGTCCTTGGAATGAGTGGTAGAGTAACGTACATTAATCTTATTATGCTCATTGACAACCCAGTCCATACGAGCCAAAATGCGATAAGCAGGAGTCTCAAGCGAATAACCCTGATAACGGCCAGGATTGTAACCATACTTTGACTGCAAGTATGAAGAAACATCATTCATCTCACTCACCAATGGACGGTGTACTGTACCCTGACTTACAGACCACTCTTCGGAGTCACTATTACGAGCGGTACCTGTAGGACCTGCAGAAACATTCTTTTCCCATTCTCCAGATACAAAGAGGAACAACTTATTCTTAATCAGTGGACCACCAACAGTTACACCATAGGTGGTAGAATTGCTGCGAAGACGAGTCAACTCATAATCATCAACTTTATTACCACGAAGGTGCGAATTAGTATTGTAAACATAGAAAGAACCCTTGTACTGGTTAGTACCAGACTTGGTTGTTGCATTGATAGCACCACCAGTGAACCCTGACTGACGAACGTCAAATGGAGTAATAGAAACTGACAACTGATCCAAAGCATCCAATGATATAGGAGAGCCATTGCCAGGAAGGTTAGATCCGATACCGAATGCATTGTTAAAAGCAGCACCATCGACAGTGACATATGACTGACGGTAGTTACCACCACCGACTGAGAAACCGCTACCAATATTAGCACCCTGAGGAGTCATCTTCATAACATCGTTCATCGAACGGTTGACTGTTGGGATTGCAGTAATCTGAGCAGCAGAAACACGAAGGCCTGCACCTGCACGATCTGAACGCATATTGGAATTAGAAGTTCCAGTTACAACAACATCTTCGAGAACGGTTGAACTTGACTGCAGCCATGCATTCTGAATAATGTTTTCACCCAGTGGGAGATCAAGACCTTCGAAAACAACCGACTGGTAACCGATATATGAGACCTTCACTGTGTAAGGGCCACCTGCCTGCAAACCTGAGACTGCGTAGCGACCATTTGCATTGGTGATGGTACCAACAACCTGACCAGTTGGAACGTAAGTGACCTGGACGGTTGCTCCAATAACATCCTCCTTGTTCTCGTCTGTAACCCTACCAGAAATGGCAGACGTTGTTACCTGAGCCATTGCCACGACAGTGGTAACGACCGACAACACGAAAATCAATAATGATTTTTTCATTGCTTGTTAAAAATTAAATAATGTATTTAAGAATTCAATAACACTCGTACCTTAACCGTCTCCCCTTCCGCTTTGAGAGAGAACAAATGCGTCTAGTTGTTTTAATTTCGGCGCAAAGGTACACAAAATTCACGACATACATATATGTTAATAGATAAAGTTACAAAAATTAACAATCGGCAATTAACAATTGTTAAAATCGTTTCGAACAATATACAAAAAAACGAGAAGAGGACACAGTCGAAACTGTATCCTCTTTTTCGTTTGGAACTGACTCCCGCCCTAAAGGGAGGGATGGGGAGGGTCCCTTACTTCTTAACCTTGTCAACAATTGCCTTGAAAGCAATTTGAAGATTGCTTTCGGCAATGTTGAATTAAGAATTACTTCTTAACTTTGTCAACGATTGCCTTGAAAGCCTCCGGATGGTTCATACCGAGGTCAGCGAGGACCTTGCGGTTGATATCGATGCCGTTAGCGTGGAGGAGACCCATGAGCTTAGAGTAGCTCAAGCCCTCGAGACGAGCAGCAGCGTTAATACGAACGATCCAAAGAGCGCGGAAGTTGCGCTTGTTGTTACGACGATCGCGGAATGCATAAGTCAAACCTTTCTCCCAGGTATTCTTAGCAACGGTCCACACATTCTTGCGGGCACCAATGTAACCTCTGGTGAGGTGGAGAATCTTCTTGCGTCTTTCACGTGACGCTACGTGATTTACCGAACGTGGCATAGTTCTAAAAGTTGTTTAAACGGCGCGAGTATATTAATAACTAATAACTAATAACTAGTAACTAATAACTACTTAATGCGCTTGTTTGGTTAATAGATCTTTTGTTTGAAAACTTGTTTAAAGAATTCATCTGTTCAAGAAGGAACCAATCATCTCCCTAGTGGGAGACCGAGAAGGTCTTTACTTGAGGCAGAGCATCTCGCGAACGTTAGTCTTGTTTGCGCTGTCGAGAATAGCGAACTTGGTGAGGTTACGCTTCTGCTTCTTTGTCTTCTTGGTCAAGATGTGGCTCTTGTAAGCATGCTTTCTCTTGATCTGTCCTGATCCGGTGAGCGCAAAGCGCTTCTTAGCACCGGAGTTAGTCTTAACTTTTGGCATTTTGTTTATAAATTTGTTTATTATTATATAATGTGGAACGAATCCACACTTTCTTCTCTTTTCTTTCCGTTAGCCGCTAACCGAGCATCGCTCATCGCTAACCGCTAACCGCACATCGGTTACCCGATTACTCCTTAGGACCCTCTGCCTTTGGAGCTGCCTTCTTGGCAGCCTTAGGGCTAAGCATCAGAATCATGCGCTTGCCTTCCAGTACTGGTGGGAAGCTATCTGGCTTACCGATCTCCTCGAGGTCATTAGCGAAACGAGCCAGAAGAACCTCGCCCTGCTCCTTGAAGAGAATGGAACGACCCTTGAAGAAAACATAAGCTTTCACTTTCGAGCCCTCCTGAAGGAATTCCTTGGCATGACGGAGTTTGAACTCGTAATCATGATCATCGGTCTGAGGGCCGAAACGGATCTCCTTGACAACCACCTTAGCTGCGTTGGCCTTAGCCTCCTTAGCTTTCTTCTTCTGCTGGTAACAGAACTTCTGGTAGTCCATTACCTTGCAAACCGGAGGAACGGCTGTTGGGCTGATCTCGACGAGGTCGAGTTCCTGTTCCTCGGCGATGCGCATTGCATCTTGGATGGAATATACGCCCATCTCGACATTGTCGCCGACGAGGCGAACCTCCTTCACGCCACGAATCTGCTCGTTGATGCGATGTTGGTCCTTACCGGTATTATTGTTATTGGTACGTTGGTCACGCTGCTGTTGCGGACGTGGGCCAGGATTTGGTTTGGGGCGATAGCCACCGTTTCCGTGAGGAGTGATTGCCATTCAGTGAAATAGCTATGTTTAACTTTATATTTTATTAGTGATTAGGCACAAAAGATGCCAAATCGGCTGCAAAGATAGAGAGTTTTTTGCAAATTTTAAACTTTTCAGGTCTAATTTCTGCAAAAAACTCCTTAATTTAGTTGATTTTAGTAACTTGAGTTCTCAATCTGAGAATTCACCTCAGCTACTACCGAAGCTGCGAACTCTTCGACGCTCATCTGACCGCCATCGCCTGCACCCTGCTTACGGATGCTGACCTTGCCCTCAGCCTGCTCCTTCTCGCCCACGATGAGCATGTAAGGAACCTTCTTCATTTCGTTGTCACGGATCTTGCGACCGATCTTCTCGTTACGATCATCAACGTATGCACGGATCTCCTGCTTCTCGAGGGCAGCCTTCACCTCGTAAGCATAGTCGTTGAACTTCTCCGAGATAGGCATGATAGCCACCTGATCAGGAGCCAGCCACAATGGGAGCTTACCAGCAGTATTCTCGAGGAGTACAGCTACGAAACGCTCCATCGAACCGAATGGTGCACGGTGGATCATCACCGGACGGTGCTTCTGGTTGTCAGCACCGGTAAACTCAAGCTGGAAGCGCTCTGGCAGGTTGTAGTCCACCTGGATGGTACCCAACTGCCAACGACGACCGATAGCATCCTTCACCATGAAGTCGAGCTTAGGACCATAGAAGGCAGCCTCACCGTACTCGATGTGAGCAGGCAGACCCTTCTCCTCGCAAGCCTCGATGATAGCAGACTCAGCCTTCTGCCAGTTCTCCTCGCTACCGATATACTTCTCGCGGTTCACCTGGTCACGCAATGAGATCTGAGCCTCGAACTGCTTGAAGTCGAGAGCCTTGAAGATGATCATGATGATATCGATGATCTTGAGGAACTCCTCCTTCACCTGATCAGGACGGCAGAAGAGGTGTGCATCATCCTGAGTGAAGCAACGTACACGGGTCAAGCCGTGGAGCTCACCGGTCTGCTCGTAACGATATACAGTACCGAACTCCGCCAGACGCAAAGGCAGGTCACGATATGAACGTGGGCTGGTCTTGTAGATCTCACAGTGGTGAGGGCAGTTCATTGGCTTGAGCAGGTAGAGCTCATCTGGATCAGGGGTAGAGATTGGCTGGAACGAATCCTTACCATACTTAGCCCAGTGGCCAGAGGTTACATAGAGGTTCTTGTTACCGATGTTTGGGGTAATAACCTGGAGGTAACCATAACGCTTCTGGATCTTGGTCAGATAATCCTGCAGACGGTTACGGAGAGCAGTACCCTTTGGCAGCCACAAAGGCAGACCAGCACCTACGTTCTGGGTAAATGCGAAGAGTTCCATCTCCTTGCCGAGCTTACGGTGGTCACGCTTCTTAGCCTCCTCGAGGAGCTGAAGATACTCATCGAGCATAGACTGCTTAGGGAAGGTGATACCGTACACACGGTTCATCTGAGGGTTCTTATCGTTACCACGCCAGAAGGCACCAGCTACGCTGAGCACCTTGCAAGCCTTGATAGCTCCAGTATTTGGGAGGTGTGGACCGCGGCAGAGGTCGGTAAATGCACCCTGGGTGTAGGTAGTGATCTTACCATCCTCGAGCTCGCTGATCAACTCGCACTTGAAGGTCTGTCCCTTAGCGCTGAAGTCAGCGAGGACGTCAGCCTTAGCGATCTCCTTGCGGACGATCTCCTCCTTCTTGCGAGCAAGCTCCAACATCTTCTTTTCAATCATTGGGAAGTCAGCCTCCTTGATGTTCTCGCCATTAGCAGGCACGACATCGTAGTAGAAGCCGTTCTCGATAGCAGGACCGATACCGAACTGGATACCTGGATAAAGTTCCTGCAAAGCCTCAGCCAAAAGGTGTGCTGAAGAGTGCCAGAATGCATGCTTGCCCTCGACAGAGTCCCACTTGAAGAACTCAATGGTAGCATCGGCTGTAATCTCGCGGGTGAGGTCGTACATCTCCTCGCCTACCTTAGCAACAAGCACATCCTGTGCAAAACGTGGGCTGATTGATTCAGCCACCTGGAGCGGTGTCACACCGTTCTCGAACTCCTTGACCGTCTGGTCAGGAAAAGTGATTTTGATCATTGAATTACAAATTTCAATTTAATTATTAATTATTCAGTTACCTCAGCTGCTGCCTCTTCAACAACGGGGGCGTCTGCAGCTGCTGCAGTTGTTTCTTGTTGTTCTGCGACTGGTTCTTCGGCTGGAGCTTCGCACTGCTCAGTACAGCAGCACGGGCACTCCCACCAGCCAAACTTCTGGTTCAGTTTGTGTGCACCGAAAGCGAGCAGACACAAAACGATCAACCAGCAAATAAGCTTCTGCCACCAAGGCATGCCCTTGTCTGCAAATGGATCCTTGACTGTTACTGCAGGATACTTGGCCTGCTGGGTCATGGTTGCGCCAAATGGGATATTGATCTTAGCCACCGCATTGATAGCCCAGCCATTGGCATTGAGCACAGGAGCGAGGTTACGTTTGCGGAGCTTGCTCCAGGCAATGAACATCGATGGGCCAGAAATGACCAGCATGATAGCAAAGATCACCAATGGCATCTGCCACCAGGTGAGGCCCAGGAAGCCGCTGAAGATAGCAGCCAAAGCCGAACCGATCATGCCAATTGCCATACCGACAGCAGCAAAGATACCGGCATATTTAGCGATATCGAAGCTACCTGCCTCTGGCTTCTTAGCATCTGCAGTTTCTGCAGCACTCAGGTCAGCCTTCACCGACTCAGACTTCTCGTTGATAGACTTGGTAGTGCTCTCCGAAACAGCCTTCTCCTTATCGGCAGCGAACTTATTGATGTTATCCTCAATAAGCTTAGCCATCTTCTTATAAGGACTCCACATAGCCTGCTTGATGCTGATTGGGTTGTCGATGATAGCGGTAACCTTAGCATCGAAGTCACGGCCCTTGCGGTCGTAGAAGATACAGTTCTTACCGACGAAGATATCATCCACATCACCGACGGTCATAGCAGCAATGACGCTAAACGACTCGTTCCACACCTTGCTCGAAACAGCACAGGTAATCAGATACATGCCGCTCTTAGGTGACTGGGCAGCAACTGCACCGGCATCAGCCACACGAACGCAGAAGTCGCAAGTGCGCTGGTCGATCACCAGGGTACCGCACTGGAAGATTGCCTTCTTGGTGACATCGTAGAAGTCCTGGAAGCTCACATAGTTCTTCAACAGGGTATAATAGTCACGGGTGAGGTGCAACAGTTTGTCAACGAGCTGTACGCTGGCAGCCTCTTCATCCAGCTTGATATCAGCCTCGGTCACGGTGACGCTGGCCTGATAGTCGCGGTAAGCCTTGATCTTAGCACCGATCTCAGCCCACATAGCCTCGGTCAAAGCCTCAGCCTTAGGATCGAGTACCGACTTGATGACCTCGAACTGAGCAGCCCAGGCAGGGTTGATAGCAGCCTTGAGCGAGAGTTCGTCCTTGCCATCCACACGGGCAATCGGGTAAGAGGCGATCTCCTCCATCTTAGCGGTGAGGTTATCAGCCGAGATAGCCTCGATACGCGAAGTCTGGACATCCAGGGCAGCGGTACTCTCGGTAGCGAAAGTAGCCAGCTTGGCACGCATGAAGAAGTCCTTGATCTTAGCGTCCAATGCATTGTAAGCAGCCTCGACAGCATCGGTCTTATCGCCGAATGGAGCCTCGAGGGCAGCGCTGTTATCGATGGCAGCCAGAGCAGCCTCCAGTTTATTCTTCAATACTGCGGCCAGACAGCTTGAACTGTCGGCCAGCGAGATTTCGGTAGCATCGGCCTTGCCTACCTGCTTCAGGATGTTGACAGCGGCATCATACAGAGCCTTGCCATCAGCATCGTCCTGGTTCAGGGCATCGAGTGCCAGAGTATCCTTACCCTCCAGAAGGACATCGTTATTCTTCAGGACGCGGGTCAACCACTTAGCGACCTCCACGACCTCATTCACATGGATAGAGCCATCCTTATTGGTGTCCATATACGCGAGTGAAGCCTCATCAATCTCCAGGCCCTTCACAGGACAAGAGAGTACGGTCCACTTCTTGACATCCAGTTCTTCAAGGTGAGCGATATCTTCACCGCTCGCAATGTTTACACGAGTTACGCCGCCAATGCGGGTATAATTCCATTTATAATCTGCCATATTAAGGTAAAATTTGGGTTATTTAACGTGCGCAAAGATAATTATTTTTGTGATAACTTGTACAAAAAGGGGCAAAATTCTGCATTTTTGCCTATATTTGCACACAAATCACATCTGTTTGTCAAATGAAGTCAATCTATTTATCACTCATACCGTTGGTTTTCCTGTGCAGTGCGATGGCGTTGGTCATCTCACTTTTCGGCGACGATGCCCTGAATGGTGCTGCCCAGATCGTGCTGCTCTCCAGTGCTGCCCTGGCCGTAGCGATTGCCTACTTAGGGAGTCCTAAGAAGAGTGCCGAAGCCAGCGAGCGTTTCAGCTTCCTCCGTTTCGAGATGGCCATCACCGAGAAGATTGGATCGGTAGCCATAGCGCTGGTGATCCTGCTGCTGATCGGAGCCCTGGCCGGATGCTGGATGGTGAGTGGTATCATCCCGACCCTGATTTACTATGGCATGCAGATACTCAGTCCCAGCTGGTTTCTCGTAACCGCCTGCATCGTCTGTGCCGTAGTCAGCATCATGACCGGCTCCTCCTGGACCACCATCGCCACCATCGGTGTAGCACTGATGGGCATCGGACAGGCCCTGGGACTCTCTCCGGGCTGGGTAGGTGGTGCCATCGTGGCCGGAGCCTACTTCGGCGACAAGATGTCACCGCTCAGCGACACCACCGTCATGGCCTCGAGCACCTGTGGAGTCAAGCTCTTCGACCACATCCGTTTCATGATGGGCACGACCGTACCGACCCTCAGCATCACGCTGGTGGTCTTCCTGATTGTCGGATGGGTAGTTGGAGCCGAAGGCGAGAGCGATGTCACACAGATCGCCCAAGGCTTGCAGGAGACCTTCATCATCTCCCCCTGGTTACTGATTATTCCGGTCATCACCGGTATCATGATTGCCAAGCGAGCTCCTACGCTCGCCATACTCTTCTGTGCCGTCCTGATGGGCTCACTGACCTCCGTCTTCGTGCAACCGGAGCTTCTGCATCAGATTTCGGGCGATGGCACCACCCGTGGTCTCATCCGCGGGCTGCTGACCATGCTCTATGGTGACACCCACCTCGAGACCGGCATTCCGATGCTCAACGAACTGGTCAGCACCTCTGGCATGATGGGTATGACCGCCACCATCTGGCTCATCATCTGCGCCATGATCTTCGGTGCAGCCATGACCTCGACCGGCATGTTGCAGTGCATCGTCGAACATCTGCTCTCGTGGCCAAGCCGTCCGATCTCGCTGGTAGCCACCACCTCCATCTCCGGCATCCTGATGAATGCCATCCTGTGCGATCAGTACCTCTCGATCATCATCACCTCGAGCATGTACAAAGATGCCTACCGTCGCCTCGGACTCGACACCCGTTTGCTCTCACGCACCATCGAGGATTCAGCCACCGTCACTTCACCGCTCTTCCCATGGTCCAGCTGTGGAATGACGCAGGCGCATGTCTTGGGTATCTCTACCCTGACATACGCCCCCTACGCATTGTTTAATTATCTCTCGCCACTCATGACGATCATGATGGCATATTTCGTCGGAAGTCGGAACCACGCTGATACGGACGAAGCTCATACTGCTTAAGCAGGCAGAGCGCATATTCGACCAGACAGGCCTGAATCTCTTCGTATTCCTCCCAAACCTTGGTTTTCGTAAACGCATAGATCTGCACCGGGATGCCCTCGCTTCCGGCAGGCAGTTGTCGTACCATCAGCGTCATCTTGTTGTTGATCTTCGGATTCTTCTTCAGGTATTCATACAGATGGCTGCGATACTGTTCGAGGTTAGTCTTCTCGCCCTCCACGAACTTCACCGAGTGCATATCCACCAGAATCGAACGGCACAGACGGCGACCGTCGCTCTGCTGCATACCCTTCCAGTTCTGGAAAGTCTCCGACACCAGGTTCGATGGCGGTATTGTCAGGATCGTGTTATCCCAGTTCTGCACCTTCACCGTCGTCAGACCGATCTCCAGCACCACGCCATCCACGTTACGGTTAGGCATCGAGATCCAGTCACCCACTTCGAGCATATCGTTGAACATCAGCTGGAAGCCAGCCACCAGACCCTTGATCGAATCCTGGAACACCAGCATCAGCACAGCAGCCATCGCACCCAAACCGGAGATCAGGTAGGCAGGAGACTTATCGATCAGGACACTGACCACCAGGATTACGGCAATCACGCACACAAAGATCTGCAGGGTCTGAACCAGTCCCTTCATCGAGTGCATACGGCTCTGGGCCTTACCCTTCTCCTTGCCACGCAGGATCAAAGCCTGGAACAGGGCATTGATCAGGATGCAGAGGAATCGCGTTACATTAATAACAATATATATAATGGTCAGACGCGAGATCACCAGCTCCAACGTACCCTTCGTCACGAATGGCAGGGCAAACGTCAGGATGATAGGTGGGATGATGTGGCTGAACGAACGCACCACCTTCTCACCCAACAGAATATCATCGATTTCGGTATCGGTCTTCGACGTAATCTTTCGCAACGTTGGGATAATTGCCCTCACAAAGAGGAAATCCACCAGATAGGCAACCAGAAAGACGCCGAACACAATCGCCAAGCGCCAGTACCAATCCAGCCCACTGCTGTTACTGCCCACATTGGCTTCGAGCCAATTGATCAAGTGATTCATTGCAAAAATGAGTAATGGACAATTATTAATTGATAATTGATAATTGATAATTGATAATTGTTAATTGAATTCTCACAGCGTTCCCTTAGCCTTCTTCTGCTCCATCAGGAACTTCTCAGCACGTTCCAGGTCCTCAGGGGTATCAATACCCACGGTCTCGATGTCCACCACGCGGACCGTGATGTGCAGGCCATTCTCCAGCCAGCGGAGCTGTTCAAGGCTCTCAGCCTTCTCGAGTGGAGTCTGCTCCATGGCAGTGATACGGGCCAAAGCCTCCGGACGGTAAGCATAGAGTCCGATGTGCTTATAGAAAGTATGCTTGCTCAGCCACTCACTCTGATCCACACCGCGCAGGTAAGGGATCACCGAACGGCTGAAGTACAGAGCCTGACTGCGGGCACCCAGCACCACCTTCGGGCTGTTTGGGTTCAGCAGAGCCTCCAGACCATCCTCTGGGTGGAAAGGCTTGACCAGCGTAGCAATATCGGTCTGTGCATCCATGAAGCAGTCCTTGACGGCCTGGATCTGCTGAGCGGCGATGAAAGGCTCATCACCCTGCACATTGATCACTACGTCGTACTCGATGCCCAGCGCCTCCGACACCTTCTTGTAAGCCTCCTGCACGCGGTCGGTACCACTCTTATGGTTCGACGAGGTCATCACCACGCGTCCATTGAACTTCTCGACAGCATCGTAGATTCTGTCATCGTCGGTAGCCACCACAGCCATATCGACCAATGGAGCCACCTTCTCATATACTCGCTGAATAACTGGTTTACCTCCCAGCATAGCCAATGGCTTACCTGGGAAACGTGTGCTCGCATAGCGAGCTGGAATGATTGCGATTATCTTCATTATACCTATACTTGACGCGGGGTTTTTCGTTTTTTAATTTATTATTTCTAATCTCCAGAATTTCTTATTTATCACAAATGTTCGAATATTCGAATTAGGTCTTACACCGTCCTAACCTCTTCCACGCCCTTGATTTGCTCAATGATGCGCATAGCCTCCATCAGTTCGAAAGCAGAAGGGACCTGCACCTTGACGCGGGTAGTAACGATATAGTCTTCGGTGACCGTATTGAGCGAATCAATGCTCAGATGCAGGTCATTACTGATCACATTCACCAGATCCAGCAGCAGGCCATTGCGGTCCACACTGTTGATCACGATCTGGGTCGGATAGGTCTTGTTCGGCAGGATCGGCAACGAAACATCCACGATCGAGTCACCCTCCTTGGCCGAAAGCTGGATAGCCGTCGGGCAGTTACGCTTATGCACCACCACCGTACCATCCGGACGTTTGAAGCCGGCGATCTCATCGCCAGGCAGTGGGTTGCATTCCTCGCACAGCACGAATGGGAACTCCTCGGTCGAGATACCGCTCTTGGTCAACGACACATTCACCGCACGACGGGCCTTGTAGGTCGATACATGCTTCAGCCACGAAGCCTCAGGCCAGGTCATATCGTCGGTACCCACCTCCACGCGGTCGCCGCGCTTCAGCACCGTGAAGATACTGCTCAGCTTACCATTGATGTGGGCGAACTTCGCATGGTTACCGATGTTGCTATGAATCTCGTAGGCCATATCCAGCACGCTCGATCCCTTTGGCAGGATGATGCTGCTACCCTTTGGCGTGAAGACAATGATATCGTCGTTATAGAACGAACTGATCACCGACTCCATAAAACCGCCCTCCGAGCCCGACTGGGCAATATCCTTCAAGACGCCCTTGAACTTCAGCACCCACTTATCGATCGACTCTGTGCGATCCAGCACACAACCCTGCTGCGAATTGCGACGCATCGATTCGGTCGTGATATGCACCTCAGCCCAGCCACCCATGTGGGTCATCACCTGCACATGCAGAGCCTGATAGCCGTTCTCCTTCGGCTGGTCGATGTAGTTGATGGTCGAATAAGGACGTTCCTTGTAGAGGTCGGTCAACAGACTGTAGATGGCCAGACACTGGTTCTTCTCCGAGCCTCCATCCGGTTTCGGATCGACCACGATGTTGATCAGATGCACATGCTCCAGCTCCTTGAAAGTCTGACCCGAGTTCTGCATCTTACGCCAGAGGGCATACACCGAACGCGGACGGGCATAGACCTTGGCATTAATGCCTTCGGCCTCGAGGGTTTCGCGGATTGGAGCCAGGAAGTCTTCGATATCTTCATGGTGCAACTTCATGTAAGAGATGATCTTCTTCTCGATTCGCTCATACTCGTGTGGCGAACGGAATTTCATGGAGAGATTTTCAAGTTCGGATTTGATTTCGTACAATCCGAGACGGTTAGCCAGTGGGGCGTAGAAGTAGTCAGTTTCGGAGGCAATCTTCATCTGCTTGTCGGTACGCATGCTGCCCAGGGTGCGCATATTGTGCATACGGTCCGAAAGCTTGATCAGCAGGGCGCGGATATCATACTGGATCGAGTCGAGCATCTGCTTGAAGTTATCGATCTGTTTCGATACCTTGTAGTTTCCGTCATCCTTCTTGGTCAGGACACCCACCAGGAAGGCTACATCCTCGCCGAAACGGACGCGCAGGTCCTCGATGGTGTAGTCAGTATCTTCGACCACATCATGCAGCAGGGCCGCCATGATGCTATTGGTACCGAGACCCAGCTCGACCAATGCAATACGTGCCACCGAAATCGGATGGGTGATATACGGGATGCCGCTCTTACGGATCTGCGATGCGTGTGCCTCGGCTGCCAGCTCATAGGCTGCCTCGATGCGGGGCAGGTCTGTCAAGGGCAACTGCTCCTTCACGCGATCGAATAGCTCGTCGCGCATCTCCTCTACCATCTTCTGGCCCTCTTCGGGCGATAACTTGCCTTCCATAAATAAAAAAAATGTTAGTCTTTGGCCTTGCCTCAACATTCGTTTCGGCTGATCAAAACGTCCAGTTCCGCGACGACGCGCTGAAGCTGACGTCGGATGCTGTACAGATGCGTGATGACCTCCTGCTTGACCTCCTCCTGACCGGGATTGCGATGCAGGACACTGCGCACACCCTCGATGGTGCGGCCCTCCTTATGACGCATCCGGTAGATCAGTTGGATCTGCTCAATATCCTTGCGACGGTACAGGCGGGTCTCCCCCTTCGTGCGCATCGGCTTGATCTTGCCCGGGAAGTCTCTCTCCCACTTACGCAGCACCTCGACCGAGATACCGAACATCTCAGCCACCTCACTGATCGTGAAGTATTGCTTGCTGGCTAAATCAGCCTCTGTTTGTCCATTTATTCTCACTTGAAACCTTTCTCTTGAAACCTGACCCCAACTCAGTCCCCCTAAGCAGGGGGATTTAGGGGGTCCTAATCCATCACCTGTCCCACATTATTCGACAACTCGAGCATCTCCTCATACTGTTCCGGAGTCAGATCCAGGAAATAGTAATTGGCAGGATTCTGGACCACATCGCGCAGATGCACCTCGTAGTGCAGGTGCGGACCCGTCGACTTGCCCGTCGAGCCCACCTCGCCGATCTTATCGCCACGTTTCAGGGTCTGACCGCGGTTCACCAGTTTCTTCGAGAGGTGCGCATAGCGGGTCACATAACCATAGCCATGATCCACCATGACCGAGAGACCGTAGCCCTTATCGAAGCCAGCCTGGATTACCTTACCATCGCCTGTCACGAATACATCGGTACCCTTTTCGGCCGAAAAGTCCATACCCTCGTGGAACTTCTTGATATGATAGATCGGGTCGATACGGTAACCGTAGCCCGAAGCCATACGTTTCAGATCCTTGTTCGATACCGGCTGGATAGCAGGGATGTGGCGCAGACGGTCCTCCTGGGTCTTGCAGAGATCCACCAATTCGTCGAACGACTGCGACTGGCGGTACAGCTGACGCTCCACCAGATCCATCTTCTGAGCCACACGAACCACCAGGGCAGCATCGTTCAGGCTCAGCAGTGAATCGTAACGCTGGTGGTTACGGGCCAGTCGGTTACGGGCAACTTCGCCAAACGGATCGCCCTGCAGGATGACACGATACAGGTTATCGTCGCGCTGGCCGATATCCTCCAATACACCCAGAGCCTCATCCAGTCGGGCATCGAGCATCTGGTACTGCTGTTTCAGCAGTTCGTGCTCCTTCTCCAGTCTCCACTCCGAAGGTGAACCCACCCAGAAGATGAAGGCATAGAGCAGCAAAGCACCGATGATGGTACCGGACAAGAGGTGGTGCGCCACGATACGGACCTTAGCCCACTTAGTGGGAGTCTTCCGCTCATAGCGTCCCTTCTCTTTGTTGTATTTGAAGTGAATCCAATGTGCCATATTATGGGCGCAAATATGAATAAAATTTTCAACAAAAGCAAATTTTCGACCAAAAACTATGTTTTCTTTTCCCGAAATACCCCCTCTTTGCCACCGAATAATATCATTTTAATTGAGAAGAAAAACAAAAATGACTGCCAGCAGCACATCGCCACTGGCAGTCCTTTTCTATATATAGCCACCTCGACCACAACCATCTGAGGGGCTATATATTGTTTTTTCATTGTATTTGTCGTTTATATAAAAGGTCACCAAACGTTACAAAAAAAAAAATTTAAGTGATTGTAAACACGCTATTAAATGCCCAAATAATAATTCACTATTATCAAAAATTGCGGCGCAAAGGTAGGCACTTTTTTGGAAACCGCTTATTCAATTTTATGCTTTTTTTATTAAAAAACGTGCCAAATACTTATTTAAAAACGTGCAGACCTTTGCACTTTTTCAAATTTTCACTACATTTGCGCCCTCAAAGTCAAAACCAAAAGGATATCTCAAAGTGAACGCTCTGTCTATATTTCAGCTATTATCGTGCGTAGCCTATCTGCTGCTCATCTTCATGCTGCTCCTCTGCCCCTACAGTGGCGAGGAGTTCCGCAACTATCGTCAGGCTCGACGCACCTTCATATGGGCCATGCTCACCCTGGCCCTGCAGTTTGTCACACAGATGGTTTTTCATTTTCGCGAAAAGGATCCCATCTACGGAGCCGCTTGCAACATGTTCTTCATCTTCGTCGTAGCGCAGTTCTGCAACATGACCTTCTTCCGCATCATGCGCGTCAAGTCCACCTGCCGACGCGAATGGACACTGACCACCGCAGCCAGCACCCTCAATGCGCTCATCATACTCATCGCCGCCCACGCCTTCAGCATCGAAAATCTACGCTATGCTGTGTGGGGCAGCATGGGCTTCTATATTATATACAATGTGTATCTGCTCATACTTCTGCTGCGCGAGTACAGTCGCGTACACGATCAGTTACAGCAGTACTATTCCGTACCGATCGAAGAGCATACCCTCTGGATGCGCGTCTATCTGATGATGCGCGTCATCATCTGCATCGGTATCCTCACCACCCTGTTCGACAATCTGGCATCCATTGTATTCGCCTTCGTCTCGTACTTCTGTTTCGTCTATTTCGTAGCCCGATTCATGTACTATGGTCACTACATCAAATCGGTCGAAATCGTAGAGCAGATCATCGAAGAAGAAGACGAAGAGACCACCAGTGCACAGGCACCAGTGGTCACCACAGAGCCAACTGAGAATATGCTCCAGTCAGGCATCCAGCTATGGATTCTACGTCGGGGATACTGTAATCCCGACATCACCCTCGACACCCTTGCCTCCGAGCTGGGCACACGCCGTCGCACCCTCTCCGAATATATCCGTGACGTTGAGCATACCACCTTCCGTGACTGGCTCAACCGCCATCGCATCGACTATGCCAAGCAGCTGATCCAGCAGCAGCCAGACACCTCGATGGAAGAGATCTCGCTACTGACCGGCTTCTCCTCCCGCTCCTACTTCGATGTCATCTTCAAGGAGAAAGAGGGCATCACTCCTGTTATGTGGAGGAGGAATGAGAACTAAGGTTGCACGAAAGTAACCCGGCCATGGCGGATTGTCAGACCACTGCGAGAACGGACCGGCAAACCCAGAAGCGAATAGCACTCCGACAGTGATGGAGTCTCAATCGACTCCAGTCCCGTAGGTTCAACCTCCTCTGCCGTAAACCCATCAGCATTCAGTACCAGCAGCCGGGATCCGGGAGCATGGTTCGACGCATCATACAACGGCACCTCCGGTAGTTTCACAAACGCACGGTTAGCCACCACGCCACTCTTCTGCGAAGCCTTCTGAATCTGATTCTTTGAATTGACGATATAATAATCCCCCTCCACGAACTGATCATCATCCGCAAAGGCATAGCGATCAAACACGCCATACAGACCATTGCAATGCTTTGGATTCTTCACGCCATCGCCACACATCTGCAACGTCAGTTCCGTGCTTTCTGCCAGAAAGA
This sequence comes from Bacteroidales bacterium, assembly GCA_045627865.1. Lineage (GTDB taxonomy): Bacteria > Bacteroidota > Bacteroidia > Bacteroidales > UBA3663 > Liminaster. The sequence continues at coordinate 1,614 of JAZQOK010000002.1, read as the reverse complement.
GATAAGGCATGCCTGCCTCCAACTGCGACACCTCGTTAAAGACAATACTCTGCTCCTCTCCCTCTCCCCTAAGGCCTGCAATCTGATAGAAAGTGGCGCCACTCTCCGACACATCCTCCACAGCCATCGGCAGACAAACCGATCCCAAACTACCTGCAGTCACATCACGGGTATAAGATTTATCTACTTCAACGGCCGTTATGACTATGTCATCTAAGTAATGAGCATTACCGATTTTTCTCATTCTACTAAACTTTACGCCAAGAGTACTATTCAGTTTCGGACAGACTAAATCCTGAGTAGAATGGGGCTGCGCATAAAGTTGAGTGAAAGAAAAACTGTAAACAGAATTAAAATCAGACCTATCGTAAGAAACGTACAAGTAAGTCAAATAAATTGGATTATCATCATACATATCATAGTTGTGGTCATAGGTCCACGAGATACTGATTTTCGTCACATTATGCAGCGGGATTCCTTCGATTGAATACCACGATCTATACACCAACTTGGCATGCCCATCATCTATATATGAACCCTCACTAATAGAATCATGAACATTTTGCAAATCGGAAGGAATCCGCATCATCATTTCTCTGAAATCCTGCTGCAGGATTACATCACCCACAGAAAGCACCTGTGCATACACTGGCAATGCATGCAAACCACTTATAAACAATGAAAGAGCAAAAATGTTTTTCACCTCAATTTTATTTAATGTATTAGTGCCGCAAAGATAATGATTTCCTTTCATATAATGCAAATATCTTGCCAGTTTTTGTTTCAATTACCCTTAATTATAATAACTAAAAGATTATTTTCTCTTTCTAACACTATTATTAAGAGCAAATAAAGCCTAGAAATAAACGATACAACCTTTGCTCACCTCTCTCACTATAGGTGAAAATTTTCCGTGTATTGTGATGGCCTACAGAATCAAGATTTGACTTCCCAATTGACTTCCCAAATTTGGGTTTTGACTTCCCAAAATCGGGTTTTGACTTCCCAAAATCCGTTTTGACTTCCCAAAATAAGGGTTTGACTTCCCAATTTTAGGTCACACCACCTTTTCTCCCTATCTTTGTTCCAGCTAATCAAATTGCGATTGGCTGGAATTTTTAACTATTAAAATTTATCTATTATGCAAATCACCGCAACAATCAGTGTGATCAATCCTGTAGTGACAGGTGTGTCAAGGAGTAATGGACATGAATGGCGTAGCCAGGAGGTTGTCCTGAGTTGGAACAAGGATCCTTTTGCTCTGGCTGAGCGCAGTGGCCTCTTCTTCATCTATCGGGACGAGACCTTCCGTCTATTCCGTGGTTATATATAAGCTAGTCCCGAATAATTCGAATATTCGAACATTCGTGATAATAAAATAAGAACTATAATCTCTATAATAGTCCCGAATCGTTCGAATAGTTCGAATAAATAAAACCTAGAAAACAAGGAAAACTGGTTCTAGCCATTCTTTGAATAGATTTTAGTTAGATTTTCAACTGATTTTAAGCGAAGCGCTTTCTATTAATTATTCACAGAATGATTTGAGGATCCATTTTATTTCAGATTTTAAAATCTATTTTATTAAAATCCGTCCACAAATAGGATTGTCTC
>JAZQOK010000001.1:0-29109 GCA_045627865.1 Bacteroidales bacterium | reverse complement strand
ATTTGGATCAACGATTGCCTCTGTGTATTCCACTGGACGTGGGAAGTTCTGCTTACGAGGTGCTGGACGACGCTGCTGGAAACCGCCATTGCGATTATAGCCACCCTGCTGTGGACGGCCATAGCCACCCTGCTGTGGACGACCGTAACCACCCTGCTGTGGACGACCATAGCCACCCTGCTGTGGACGACCGTAGCCACCCTGCTGTGGGCGACCATAGCCACCGTCCTGATTGTAACCGCCCTGTGAACGCTGGAATGATGGACGTGCGTAAGGACGCTCTGAAGGCATGTCAAAGCCTCTTGATTCACTGATTCTTGGTCGACGTCTTGGCTGCTCTTCGCCCTCGCCCTGAGGTGCGCCAGCCTGTGGATTCTGATTCTCTTCCATAGTTTTTTTTGATAACTGTTAGTAAGGATCTACTAAAATTAATTTATTGATTATTAAATACCGGTATAATTGCCTGGAGCAAGTGCATGCAACTCTGCTTTCACTGACTCCGAAACATTCAAAGTTTCAATGAAGTCTGAGATGGTCTCCTGGTTCATGCCTGTGTTGACACGGGTCAGAGCCTTGAGAGTCTCGTATGGCTTCGGATAGCCCTCACGACGCAGAATGGTCTGAATACCCTCGGCAACAACAGCCCAGGCATTATCCAAATCACGGCGGATGGCAGGTTCATTCAAAAGGAGCTTACGCAAGCCCTTCAGGGTGCTGGCCAAAGCGATCAGCATGTGGCCCATAGGTACACCGACGTTGCGCAAAACGGTTGAGTCGGTCAAATCGCGCTGCAGACGGCTTACTGGAAGCTTCATTGCCAGATGGTCAAGGATTGCATTTGCAATACCCAGGTTACCCTCTGAATTTTCATAGTCGATTGGGTTTACCTTATGAGGCATAGCAGAAGAGCCAACCTCGCCAGCCTTGATCTGCTGCTTGAAGTACTCCATCGAGATGTACTGCCAGAAGTCCTTATCTACATCCAAAAGGATGACATTGATACGGCGCAGTGCATCGAAAAGAGCAGCCAAATTATCATAGTTAGAAATCTGGGTAGTCCACTCCTCGCGCTGAATACCGAGTTTCTCGCTCAGGAACTGATTACCGAATGCACGCCAATCACGCTCTGGATAGGCAATATGATGTGCATTGAAATTGCCAGTAGCACCACCGAACTTACCAGAAACAGGTACCTGCTTCAAGAGTTCGAGCTGCTGACGCAGACGATATACGAATACCATTACCTCCTTGCCCAAACGGGTTGGAGAGGCTGGCTGACCATGAGTACGAGCCAACATTGGGATGTCCTTCCAATCATCGGCGTACTGTGCCAACTGATCGATAACCTCTTCAAGGGCTGGAATATAAACCTCATGGATACATTCCTTGATTGACATTGGAACAGAGGTATTGTTGATATCCTGACTGGTAAGGCCGAAGTGGATAAACTCCTTGTAAGCCTCAAGACCGAGTTTATCAAACTCCTCCTTGATCAAATACTCAACGGCCTTGACATCGTGGTTGGTTACCTTCTCGATATCCTTAATACGCTGAGCATCAACAGTAGAAAAATTCTGATAGATTGCACGAAGTTTTGGAAATACTTCGGCGGGAACGGATGCCAGCTGTGGAAGTGGCAATTCACAAAGGGCGATGAAGTACTCGATCTCAACACGGACACGGTACTTGATGAGGGCATACTCTGAGAAGTAGTTACTCAGGACCTCAGTTTTGCTGTGGTAACGTCCGTCGATAGGGCTCACGGCTGTTAGCGGACTAAATTCTAATTCCATTTTTATAATTCTCTAATTATCAATTAATCTATCTTATTGTCAATCTGTCGAATTATCATTTTCTCCAAATTCTATATCCGACATTCACTGTAAGGGCATTTTGGCATGTATGACTATCATCAGTCAATAACTCATTAAAGACGCCTGGCTGGTAAGTAACGCTTGTCGAGAGATGCTTCCAATCGACACCGATACCTGCCTGTGGGCCAAAGTTCCATTTATTGATTCCATCAGCAGGCTTAATCATTCTATCGACATAGACACCTGCATTGAGGGAGACTCGGAGTTGTTTTGCTAAAGGGATAAAGAATCTACCCTGGCTTTGGATTTCGACAGCCTGAACATTAATCTCGTCGGTCTTTTCGGTCAACATGATAGGCCCCTTGCCCAACCCATTGTCGTAGTAAAACAGATGGTCACCACCCTTGTTTGTATAGAAAGCACCTGTCTGAATTCCCCAATGTTTGTTAATAGACTGATCCCAAATAAAACCGATATCGAAATGATTGTTGGTATTACCCCAACGTTCACTCTTTCCGAAATAAGAAGTCCCCAGATCGATGCTGCTGTTGTTCATCCAACTATGCACATAGCCCGAAGTAAAAGTAAAGGATGCTCCGTAGAAATAGTTAGCTTCACGGGCCTCACGGCGTAATTGCGCTTTCTTCGTAAACTTCTGTGCATAGAGTGTGGCTGGAGCCAACGAAAAAGCAAACAGTAATACCAGTATAGTTCTCTTTAACATTTATATATAACGCGCGCGTAAAATTATCGAATAACACGGGAAACTCCACTGTCAATTCAGTAGAGCTCCCGAGTTATCATATCATATATCTCTGAATAAGGTTATTTACCGCCAATCTTGTCAGCGCTCTTTCCGCCGAACACCATCAACAGAACACCGATGATGACAGCAGAACCGCAGCCAATAAGTGTCCAGTTGTAAACACCCTTATCAATATCTTCGCTGGTAAAGCTAACGAACAGTACGATTGTAGTAATGAGGATGAGGAGTGCACCTCCGTAAATCTTCAGGAATCTCATAGTGATGTATTTTTAGATTGATTTTGATATATTCGTTTATTAAAACTCGTGCAAAGTAAATGATTTTTTTGATAGGTTGTGCAAAAAAAACGAAAAAAGTGATTTATTTTTTGATTTTTTCAGTATCTTTGCCTCGATTTTAAGAAAAAGAATACATTTTTAAGGTACAAACAGCATTCTAACAATGATTGTTCTTTATATTATATACGAAGTCTGCATCATCTTGCCGATTTTCTTTCTGCTAACCGTATTGGCAGGATTTGTCACTACCATAGGCTGCATGTGCGGCTTCGGCAAGTTCATGGGCTATTGGCCAGGAGTCATCTGGGGCAAGCTTATCTGTTGGCTCTGTCTCTCGCCCTACACCGTTGAGGGACGCGAAAAGATTGACAAGAACACCTCGTATGTTTTCGTTCCGAACCACCAGGGTGCATTTGACATATTTCTTCTCTATGCCGGACTGGGACACGACTTCCGTTGGATGTTACGCAAAGGCATCAAGAAGATTCCGATCGCCGGTATCTCGTGCGACAAAGCAGGACACATCTGGGTCGATGAACGCGGTGCGACAGGCATGCTTCACACCTTCCGTCAGGCATTGAACACCTTAAAAGGAGGAACCTCGCTGATTATCTTTCCCGAAGGAACCCGTACAGCAACCGGTCATCTCAACCGTTTCAAGAAAGGAGCCTTCACATTGGCAGCCATGCTCAAGATGCCGGTAGTTCCTATAACCATCGAAGGTCCATTCCACATCATGAAGAAAGGCTCTTTCCTAATTCGACCACATCGCATGCGCATCATCATCCACGATCCATTGCCTGCCGTCACCAAAGAAGAGGGACAGGACGCAGGCGTCGATCGTCTCCTGCACGAATCACAGCGCGTTATTGCAGAATCGCTCAACGAGCCAATCCAGAAATAACGACAACCCATAACATCAGAATACAAAAGAAAGCACCTATATGCCAATGCATTTAGGTGCTTTCTTTATTATTTATGGTTATTACAAGCCCTTAGACTTGAGGCAAGCATCCATCTGTTCTGCAACCTTCTTTGCCTCCAGACCTGCTACAACTGCATAGTTCTCGGTCGAATCAGCATAGATGATAGCGCGGCTCGAATTCACGATGAGGCCACACTTGTCGTTCATGCCATATTTGACAACCTCCTCAAGGCTGCCACCCTGTGCGCCGATGCCTGGCACGAGCAGGAAGGACTCAGGAGCCACCTTACGGATATCCTCGAAGAGCTGACCCTGAGTAGCACCAACCACGAACATCATCTGATCTTCGTTGCCCCAGGTCTGAGCGGTACGAAGCACCTTCTCAAAGAGACGTTCATTCGAACCATCACAGGTGGTCAGCTGGAAATCATGGCTACCCTTGTTCGAGGTCAATGCCAAGCAGATAACCCACTTGCCCTCATAAGTCAGGAATGGCTTTACCGAGTCTTCACCCATGTAAGGAGCAACGGTTACCGCATCCAGATCGAGTTGTTCGAAGAACGAACGGGCATAAAGCTGCGAAGTATTACCGATATCACCACGCTTAGCATCGGCGATGATAAACTGTTCCGGATACTGCTTACGGATATACTCAACCGTCTTTTCGAAGGCAATCCAACCCTCGACACCGAAACACTCATAAAAAGCCAGATTTGGCTTGTATGCGATACAATAAGGGGCAGTTGCATCAATAATCTCCTTGTTGAAGGTGAAGATTGCATCACTGACTGGAAGATTCTGCAGATGGGCAGGAATCTTCTTGATATCGGTGTCCAGACCGACGCACAAGAAGGTACGTTTCTTCTGGATCTGCTCAAAAAGTTGCTCTCTTGTCATAGCAAATTTATATTTATGGTTTATGATTGTATTCTGACAACAATTACTTGTTTCTGTTGAGGATAACCAGAGCAGCAATAGCCCCCGGAACCCATCCGCAGATGGTCAACAGAGTCGTAATCACAATCGATCCACATCCTTGGTCAATGACAGCCAAGGGAGGAAAGATAATGCAAAGAATTACACGCAGGCACGACATATGGCGATCAATGTTTAGTGAACAGATACTTAATCTTGGCAAACAAAGACTCTCGCTTCTCCTCTGTCGGTTGCAGATTTTCGGAATCGCGCAATGTCTCGATTGCCTTACGTTCAGCATCACTCAACTTCTCTGGCACGTAGACGAGAACATTGATGATCAGATCACCTCGCGAGATGCCGTTTTGCACAGAGAGACCTTTGCCCTTCAGTCGGAGCATCGAACCTGGCTGTGTACCTGGCTTAATCGTCAGACGCGCACGTCCATCCAGCGTAGGGACCTCTGCGGGACCACCCAAAGCGGCTGTATAGAATGGAAGCAGTAGATTATAGACCAGATCATCGCCATCACGGAACAATTCCTTATCCGGAACCTCTTCGATATTAACGAGCAGGTCTCCTGGCAGACCACCCTGATACTGCGAAGCATAACCCTTGCCGGCAAGACGGAATGTCTGACCTTCACGAACGCCTGCAGGAATAGGAATGCTGATTTCCTCGCCTTGTATCTTACCTTTCTTGGTCACACCCGAAGCAATCTCCTGCAAAGTCAGTTTGATCGTAATGCGACGATCAGCACCCTTCGTACTCTGCTGGCCGAAACCACCGAAGCCGCCAAACGGGTTGCCACCACCGCCAAAGTCGAAATGGACATTACCGCCACCGAAGCCTCCACGACCACCTCTACCGCCTCCGAAGAAAGCATTAAAGATATCCATTGGATCAAAGCCTGCACCACCGAAGCCATCAAAGCCACTGGCACCACTATTGGCTCCGAAACCACCAGGAGCAGAGTGTCCGAACTGATCGTAGCGGGCACGCTTATTGTCATCCGAAAGGACAGCATAAGCCTCTCCAACCTCCTTGAAGTTCGCCTCTGCGGTCTTCTTTTCTGCTTCCGACGACTGCTGCCACTTATCCGGGTGCCATTTCATGGCGAGTTTTCGGTAAGCCTTCTTTATTTCATCAGCACTCGCTCCTTTCTTCAGGCCAAGCACCTCATAATAGTCACGTTTTGCCATAATTTTGATTTTAGTTTGTTCGCAAGTTCCGTGCCGGGAACTTACTCACCGACTACGACCTTTGCGATACGGATTACCTTATCCTTATATTTGTAGCCCTTGGTGGCACAATCAACGATTTTGCCCTTGAGGGATGGATCTGGAGCGGGGAACATTGTGATTGCCTCGTGGACATTTTCATCGAAGTCATCACCTGCATTCGAAGGGATGACTGTGACGCCCTCTTTCTCAAGGTTGGTCTTCAGCTTACCGAAGATCAGTTTGAAGCCTTCACGAAGTGCCTCAACATCCTCGGTCTTCTCGTTATGCTCAACGGCACGCTCGAAATCATCGATGACGGGAAGGAGTTTCTTGATAACCTCCTCGCCTCCATACTGCAGAAGGTCGCTCACCTTCTTCAACTGATTCTTGCGGAAATTCTCAAAATCTGCCAACAGGCGCAGATACTGATCCTTCTGCTCTTTGAGTTCCTGTTCTAGCTTAGCAACAGGATCCTCTGCTGGAGCCTCTTCTGCGTTTTCGTTATGAGTTTCGTTTTCCTCTACGTTAGCGTCAACAGTTTCATTGTCGTTAGCGTTACCATTAGCGTCAACGTTCAGATTCTCGTCCTTCATTTCTTTTTCTTCCATAATATATATTTTTTAATAATAATCTAATGTAATAATACATATTTTACCCTACAAAAACTGTGCCACCTCATCAATACTTTTGCACAATGCCATTTTGTCAGCCCAAAATTTGGTAATATCCACGAAACTCACTACCTTTGCGACACATTATTGATTATTATTTGTGAAATTCGTGTTCACCAAACAAATATTACTATGATTTGTTTTCCAAACGCCAAGATCAATCTCGGACTATTTGTCTGCAAGAAACGTCCAGAAGATGGCTACCATATTCTGCAGACCCTGTTCTATCCTATCGACTGGCGAGATGCTCTCGAGATCGTTCCCGAGGGAGAGCCTGGCCATTGCCGCATGGTACAGACCGGAATCGTAATCGATGGAGACCCTGAACAGAATCTATGCGTCAAAGCCTATCGCCGTTTACAGAATATCTTCCCAGATTTACCCGGTTGCTGCATCCATCTTGAGAAACGGGTACCTTTTGGTGCTGGATTGGGTGGTGGCAGCAGCGATGGTGCATACACATTGCTCCTGCTCCGTGAACTCTTCCATTTGGACATCAGCGACGAGGTTCTCGAACGCGAAGCGGCCGCCATGGGCGCCGACTGCGCCTTCTTTGTCCGTTGCAGCTTCCTTCCTACCGCTGCATCTGCCACCTCTCACCCATTGCCTCAATATTGTGAGGGCGTCGGACACGAAATGGACCCAAACGAACTGACGCTTCGCGGCAAACATATCGTCATTGTCAAGCCACCGTTCGGTGTCAGCACCAAAGAGGCTTACAGCAATGTGCATCCAGCCTGGCCGGAGACCAATCTCGACCAACTGCTGAAGCTTCCGCTCGAACAATGGAAAGACTGCATCCACAATGATTTCGAAGATTCCGTCTTCCCTCTCCACCCCGAATTAGCAGAGGTCAAGCAGACCCTCTACAATCATGGAGCCATCTATGCTTCGATGTCCGGTAGCGGCTCCGCCTGTTTTGGCATCTTCGACGCCCCACAATCCGATTGTGAATCCTGGTTTGGTGAAGGATTTCAGGCACGTTCAACCGAAGCGTTGATTTAAAGATAAAGACACACTCAAAACCACTCCGCTTGGAGAGAAAAAAAAAACAAGAAAGAGAGCCCAAAAGCTCTCTTTTCTTTATTTTATCACTCGGATATTCATGCGCACATCCTTACGTGGACGGTCTGCAGCATTGGTTTCGAGTTCTGCAATCTTATCAATGACCTCCAGACCCTCGACCACTTCTCCATAGATCGTATATTCCATATAGAGGTGATAAGCTCCACCAACCGTGCTATAGGCCTCCAACTCATCTTCTGTCAGGAATCGACCCGGCGAAGAGCGCCACACACTATCGATGGCAGCACGGATAGATTTGCCATAGTCATTGTATCGCTGGCTAACCTCGTTGTAGGCCTTCTTGACCTCATTCAGACGTTGACGGTCTGCCGGTTCCGGAGCGATCAAAGCACCAACGCTATCTGAAACTTGCGTAACGACAGCCTTAGCCGCAGCAATACTATCCTTCAGTTCCTGAACACGCTGCTTGTAGGCTGCATTCATCACCTTTTTCTTAGCAGCTTCGCGGCTCTCCTTGTTGTTGGCCTTCTCCCACCCCTGCCAATACTCTCTTGACTGGGCATATCCCTGCACAATAAAGAACATCGACATATCGGAGTTCTTCATATTCAAGCGGTGAGGTGCTGCCAGAGCACCCTTCTTCGGAATATGATTGGCACGGATCTCGCCATCAATCTCCTCGTCAATATCGCCATAGCCCAAACTCCAACCAGGGCCTGCATTACGGGAATCAGGAGCACCGCCCTGAATCATGAAGCTCTGAATCACACGACCAAAAAGGGTTTCATTGTAGTAGCCCTCCTTAACCTTTTTCAGGAAGTTTGCAGTCGTATTCGGAGTATCATCATAAAGCATGACCTTCATGTTACCCATGTTGGTCTCGATCATGACGTAGTGAGTCTGGGCAGACAAAGACCCACCCCCAGCCCTCCCTCGTAGGGAGGGAGCGGTTACAAAAATAAGAACTAAAAAAAGAACCTTACAATAAAAAATATTCTTCATATCATTTACCAACTTTTGTATATGCTCCCTACGATGGAGGACTGGGGGTGGGTCTTCTTACTCTCCTCGCGAATAATTTGGAGCCTCCTTGGTGATGGTTACATCATGTGGATGGCTCTCAAGAATACCGGCATTGGTGATGCGGGTAAACTTAGAGGTCTCGTGGAGAGTAGGAATATCCTTGGCGCCACAGTAACCCATACCTGCACGAAGACCACCAATCATCTGGTAGATAACCTCGAGCAAGGTTCCCTTGTAAGGAACGCGGCTTACGATGCCTTCTGGAACAAGCTTCTTGACATCAGCCTCACCAGCCTGGAAGTAGCGGTCCTTGGAACCGGCTGCCATAGCATCGAGCGAACCCATGCCACGATAGCCCTTGAACTTACGACCATTGAAGAGGATGGTCTCGCCTGGAGACTCCTCGCAACCAGCCAAGAGGCCACCGAGCATAACGCTGTAACCACCAGCGGCAATGGCCTTGACGATATCGCCAGAAAAGCGAATACCACCGTCGGCAATCAACGGAATACCGGTACCACGGAGGGCAGCAGCGACGTCATAGACAGCCGAAAGCTGTGGAACACCGATACCAGCCACGATACGGGTGGTACAGATAGAACCAGGGCCGATACCAACCTTGACTGCATCGGCACCTGCATCAGCCAAATACTTGGCAGCAGCACCGGTAGCGATATTACCTACTACAACATCGATGCAGTCATAAGTTGACTTAATCTTCTCCAGAACGCCAACCACACCGGCAGAGTGACCATGAGCGGTATCAACCACAACAGCATCAACACCTGCTTCTACAAGTGCAGCAACACGATCCATAACATCGCCAGTAACGCCGACACCAGCAGCAACACGCAGACGACCCTTTTCGTCCTTGCAAGCATTTGGTTTATCCTTAGCCTTGGTGATATCCTTATAAGTGATCAAACCTACCAAGCGGCCCTCGTTGTCAACCACTGGAAGTTTCTCGATCTTGTTCTCCTGCAGAATGTCGGCAGCAGTAACGAGGTCAGTACCCACATGGGTAGTAACAAGGTTGGCCGAAGTCATCACTTCGTTGATCTGACGGTTCATGTCCTTCTGGAAACGAAGGTCACGATTGGTCACGATGCCCACCAACTTCTTGTCCGAACCAACAACTACAGGTACACCACCGATGTGGTATTCTGCCATGATGTTCAATACGTCGCGGACAGTTGCGTTTGGAGTGGTGCATACTGGCTGGTAGATCATGCCATTCTCAGCACGCTTCACCTGGCTGACCTGATGAGCCTGTGCCTCGATGCTCATATTCTTGTGGATGACACCGATACCGCCCTCACGAGCCATAGCGATAGCCATCTTGCTCTCCGTTACGGTATCCATCGCAGCCGATACGATTGGGGTGTTCAAAGTGATATTACGAGAGAACTTGGTACGCAGATCGATATCGCGTGGGAGCACCTGTGAATACTGTGGTACGAGCAATACATCATCGAATGTAAGACCGTCCATCACAATCTTGTCTTCTAAAAAACTTGCCATATTATATTTTATTCAAATAAGTTATTAGGTATTAGTTATTAGTTATCCGCATCCTTAGCAGTAATAAATATCAACTTCACATCTGTATTATCAATTACTAGCGTCCGTATCGGCAATAACTAATAACTTCTCATCTCAGTTCTTGATTTGAAATTTAAATCAAGAATTGTGGTGAGATTGGCTCATTGTTCATCACGCGACGAATGGTCTCGGCAAAGAGGTCGGCGATTGAAACGGTCTTGACCTTGGTGCAGCTGCCACGATAAGGGATAGAGTCGGTGAAGACAATCTCCTTGAGCACAGAATTCTCGATACGTTCATTGGCAGGGCCACTCAACACACAGTGTGAAGCGATGGCACGAACCGACTTGGCACCATTCTGCATGATGATCTCTGCGGCCTTGGTGATAGTACCTGCAGTATCGACCATATCATCGACAAGAACAACATCCTTATCCTTCACATCACCAATCAAGAACATCTCACCGATTGAATTTGGTTTGTCGCGATGCTTGTCACACATCACCATTGGGACATTGAAGAACTTAGCATAAGAGAAAGCTCTCTTCGAACCACCTGCATCTGGCGAAGCCATCACGAGGTTCTCCAAGCTGACATGACTCTGGATGTATGGAGCCAGAATGTTCGAAGCACGGAGATGGTCGATAGGTACATCGAAGAAACCCTGAATCTGATCTGCATGGAGATCCATGGTGATCAGTCGGTCAATACCAGCCTTGCTCAACATATCTGCTACGAGCTTGGCACCGATGGCAACACGTGGTTTGTCCTTGCGATCCTGTCGTGCCCATCCGAAGTAAGGAATAACTGCGATGATCTGAGCAGCAGAAGCACGCTTGGCAGCATCAATCATGAGGAGGAGCTCCATCAGATTGTCGGCCGAAGGGAAGGTACTCTGAACCAAGAACACATGTTTACCACGAATGGTCTCTTCGAACGATACTCCGAACTCACCATCTGCAAATGTGGTGATGTTCAAGTTGCCCAGGGCATAACCCATACGGGCACAAATCTTCTCGGCAAGGTAACGCGTTGCGCGTCCCGAAACGATGATGAAATTATTGTTCATATAATAATTAAATATGTAGTCTCTTATTTTTTCTGTAACCAGATAACTGCAGCATCATAACCAGGTGCAGTTACTTGGCAATGGAGGAACTTCTCCTTGACAGGTAATCCGACGAAACGGAGAGCCTCTTCTGGAATGTTGACCATGACCTGCTTCTCCTGTGGATCGAAGTTCGCAACAATCAAAGCGACCTTCTTGCCCAGATGACGCATAAAGGCGAACTGACGATGGATATCGAAGTTCGGGTTTCCATAATTGCAGTAAGTCAAATCATAGAAACCTCCCTCTGAGAAGAGTGGATCATTGGCCAGCTTCAGAACCTCCTTGTAGTGATCACGAACAGCCGTATTCTCTTTCTTCACGACACTTTCTACGGACCAATAGTCAAAGATGGTGGTTCGGCCATCACGTCCACTGAAGCCCTCCTCATCCATACCTCTTTCTCCATATTCCTGTCCAAAGTAGAGCATAAATGGACTATTGTTCATCAAGGCAGAAACAGCCAACGCAGGATAAGCCTTTTCCGGACAACCGGCGAAGAAGTCGCTCGCGATACGCTGCTCATCGTGGTTTTCGAGGAAGTTCAGCATATTCTCCTGAATACCCTCGATCGATTGCCAGCAACGGGTAATAGCGCTTGCGCTCTCACGGCACTCCACAATTGCTCTCAGGGTATCATACAGACCGACCTTGTCGTAGAGATAGTCAAAACCACCATGATGGATATAACTTCCATAGATGGTCGGATCATAGATCTCGCCAATAAAGATTACCTTAGGGTAGCGTTTCTTGACCTGAGGAATGGCCCAATGCCAGAAATCGACAGGAACCATGAAGACCATGTCGCAACGGAAACCATCCACGCCCCTCTTGCACCAGAACATCAGGATGTCGAGCATCTTCGACCAGGTGCTTGGAATCGGATCGAAGCAGTTACGGCCTCCGCCGCAATAATCTACACCATAGTTCAGTTTGACAGTCTCATACCAGTCATTGCGCGATGGCCAGGCATTGAAGACATCATTACCGGTCACCTTGGCTGGGTTCTCGAAGTAATTTCCGTTATTTACGTTATCCAGATGCAGAGGTTCGCCACAATAGTAGAAATTGTTCTGTGGCGAAAAATGCAGATTGGTATCATCACCGGCACCCAGATCCTTGACGCCACGAGGTTTGCTCACTGACTTGTACTGACGTGCCACATGATTTGGCACAAAGTCCATGATAAAACGCAAACCGACCTCGTGGGTTCGATTCACAAGGTCGTCAAACTCGGACATACGATTGGCTGGATCTTCTGCCAAGTCACAGCTCACCGAGTAATAATCAGAAATTGCATAGGGAGAACCGGCTTGGCCCTTGAGGACTGCCGGATTGTATATTGGGAATCCGTACTTGGAATAATCCGTACCTGTTGCCTGCTGCAAGAGGCCAGTGTACCAGACACAATTACAGCCTAACTGCTTGATGCTTCGAAGCGCACTTGCATTGAAGTCGCTCATCTTTCCGCACCCATTCTCCTCGATGGATCCACCGGGTTTACGTGTCAGGTTCTTGTTTCCGTACAATCGGACCATTGCCTGATAGATGATCAGTTTCTCTTTTTTTGCAGACATAGAGTGTATGAGAGTGCTAAAAATTTCTGCAAATATAGTAATTTTCGCACTTCCGCAACCCTAAATGTCCGAAAAAAGTGAAAAAAATCACCTTTTTTTTCACTTTTTTCTCCAAGTGTGTTCCATTATTGGCAATTTATGCTTATCTTTGCGCCGCACTAAGCAAAAGAGACGTCGATTATCGGCACTCTTGCCCTGATGGTGGAATGGTAGACACGAGGGACTTAAAATCCCTTGACCATTGCGGTCGTGCGGGTTCGAGTCCCGCTTGGGGCACAACATAGAGCTGTAAATCGTTGATTTACGGCTCTTTTTCTTTGTTCAACATCGAAATTGCGGATTTTTTGCGGATTTTTTCTCCATATTTTACCTCGAAATACCGAATTGCAAGCTCCACCTTTCTTTTTCAAACTTGATGATAGCTCTTTCTTTGTACCGATACAGACACTTTTCTCATCGAATATTTATACTATTATACACCTTTTATATAGGGTATTGACCCTGCCCTTTCCATCCTTTTCCCTATCCCCGCTCAATTTCAAGGATTTACAAAACTGTCCCATTTCTACTATGCGGGACATCCAAGACATGCGATTTAGTACAAGACTTAACGAGACAAGCAAAGACGACAACAAACACAGCGAGACACAAGAAGACACAACGAGACAGAAGAGACGACTCCCCAAGTACCTACAAAAGTACCTGGAGAGTATTACATATTGTTATCAATCCCACGTCAAGGTAAGATCGACCATTAAACGAGAGCCACAATAAAAGAACTCCGAAGGACCTCAGAAATCCGGTTCCCTTCAATGAAGAGATTATCCCAAATGTCCTCAGGATTTTCGAAAGTTGCAAGAACTGTGGCATCTTCATCCTGATCCCTATTACATTGCCAATAGGGATATGGAGACCTTTCTGGACACATCTAGATAGTTGTTTCTTTCCTAAATCTGTGAGGAAGTATCTCTGATCAGGATGACTAGGCTTGTCTGGGTATACTCTATCCATCCAACCTGCCTCAAGACATGGAAACAAGTACGATTTCTTAAAACTTGGGCGATGTGAAAGATTCAATTCATCCATCATCTCTTTGAGCGACATTCTTCGCTGTCGGACCAAGTTTAACAACATTCTAGCTTGATCGGTAGCTTGGTCGGTCGGTTGGTCGGTCGGTTGGTCACTAGCTTGGTCGGTAGCTTGAGGGGTAACCGACCCATCAAGCTTTCTCAAGATGGTTACGCGAATACCACCATCCACTTCTTCTACTGTCGGAATCGGCATTCCAGCCATCACAAACGCCTCCCTGATCTTCTTGTAGCCACGACCCCAGGCCTCAATGAATCCTGCCTTGAAGATTTACGTGTCGATAGCCTTATTATTATCTCCTTTGCGAGGCCACCTTTGCGCTCTTTGCGTCCTTGGCGTGAGTGCAAAATAGACTTCTATTACTCCGTTCTCTCTCCGTATTGGATTCGTTCAGCCTTCGCTCAGGTATCGGGCAGGTATCGGGGAAACTACGTAATGAGACCGTAATTATCCGCAACTGAATAGAATTTGATTTCTCTACACACTGTGTACAATTTTCATCTTGGACGATTCCACTCTCCAACTGGCGCTGATAATAGAAAGAGTTGATATTACGCTCCAACTGGCGTACACTCCATTGCTCTCGTGCTGCCTCACGCAGATACCATTCACGAGCCTTCGAGTCTTGAACTCTCATTATTAAACGATTATGACTCCAAGGCAATTGGATACACAGTGTGTACCCTTTTTCGTCTGTATAAGTTTTATAGAACTGACGCATCTTTTAAGGCTCGCTCGTAGTACATGCCAGTTACGCCTGAACAAGAAAGGCGAACCCGAAGAGGTGCCCGGGCCACTCAACTGGATCCTGAAGCCCTCCAACCTCACCAACTTCCCCTATCCCGAGCTGACTCTGCCAGACAAAAAATCTCCCTCTCCGCGCGGAGAGGGTCGGGGTGAGGCTACCCTTTCCGGCCCTGCCCCCCTCATGGACGGTATGTCCTAAGAGAAATATCAGGCCATACTCCTCTGGCGGCAAGGCATGATGCGATACCTCTCCCGTCAGTACCCCAAGGTGTTCCGTACAGAAAAGAAGATAGGCAAAGCCGATTCGCTCAACGATCCGCTGAAACTCTACACCCGCAGCACCACCACCATGATCAAGTACACCAGTGCCAGCGAGGAAGAGGT
This sequence comes from Bacteroidales bacterium, assembly GCA_045627865.1. Taxonomy (GTDB): domain Bacteria; phylum Bacteroidota; class Bacteroidia; order Bacteroidales; family UBA3663; genus Liminaster. The sequence continues at coordinate 14,021 of JAZQOK010000001.1, read as the reverse complement.
AAACCGCACCTCCTACTCCATCGTCCTCCAGCAGATGAACGACATGGCCGACGAGAACGACCTCGCGACTCAGATTCTTCATCAATTTGCTACCCCATTTTGATTCAGCTTTAAGAGTCACTATGTCACGACCAAGGCTCCAACAGAAACGAAGAACCTCTCTGTTGACTTTATCAGTTATGACTCAAAATGGAGTTTCTCGGGACGTAGCAAAAATTTCATCGGGACGAAACAAAATCAGAGAGTCCTATACTCTCGGCAATGAAATACCACTACATGCTAATTTGCTTCATATTGATATCATAAAGAACAAAAACACCAAAATGAGATTTTTTTTTAGATTATTTGCACCAAATGGAGATTTTTACACCATCAAAATTGCACAAAATATAGATTTTTGGCAAAAAAACTACACGGAAGATCTGCACACAACAAAACTTCTTTTCTTCATTTCTTCTTTGAGAATATAACACTTTATCAATACAAAATCTCAAGAAGAACTGAAGATTTGAAGATATTCTCTTCGCCACTTCCATCCTTCTTGAGATTATTTTATTGAGATAAGTATCCTAATGAGGTCTCGATGAAGTCACGATGAGGTCTCGATGAAGTCACGATGAGGTCACGATGAGGTCACGATGAAAGAAGTAGGCAACTTCGTGGCAAACCCAAGATAATTATTGACCTTGAACTTTGTCAGCACATAGATAAATCGGAGACAAGTCAATGCCAACCATGAGGTTCTATATTTGATTTCTCTTTGAGGCAAAATGCGTATCTTTGCACCATAAAAAATGAAGGAGGCTCCTTAAGACCTCATAATAGCTTTATAATAGCTTCATAAAACCGCCACATCAAATTTTCAGATCCAGATACTGGCGGATATTATCTTTGAAAGAATCGCCGATGTTCAATATCAGGTTATTGTCGAGGCGAACTTCGCCCTTGGCAAATTCAGCAACATACTTGACATTGACAATAAACGACCGATGGATACGAATAAAACCTTTTGAGGTCAATTGTTCTGCAATACGGCTGATGGGCATTAAAGTCATGATGGTAGAACCATTGTACAGATGCAGACGGAGATATTCGCGCATAGATTCAATGTAACGGATATGACCAAGCTCAACGCGCTGCACATTATGCTCGACCTTGACATAAAGCGCCTGATCGTCCATCAATTGCGATGACTGTGCGACTTGCAGAAGCTGGAATTGACGACGCACCTTTTCGGCCGATCGCTGAAATTCGAGCAATCCGAAAGGCTTCAGCAGATAATCGACGGCATTGACACGATAACTATCGACAGCATATTGGCTGTAGGCCGTAGTGAATACCACCAATGGAGGGGTAGCCAACGATGCCACAAAATCCAAGCCATTCAACCCGGGCATATTGATATCGATGAACAAAGCATCCACCTCATGCAGGCGTAGCACCTCCCCTGCCTGATAGGCATCGCTACAGGCATCGACCAACTCCAACCCAGGAGTCTTGCTTATCATCGCTTTGAGCTGAATCAAAGCCAATGGCTCATCGTCAACCGCCAGACAACGGATGGGTTTCAACTCTTCTGAATTGGCAAAGTCAGACATACGATAAAGGAATTAGGATCTTGATCCATGAGGGTTAATGAATATTGCTCTCCATAGAGGAGCTGGAGCCTCTTGCGAGCATTGGCAATACCGATGCCATGATGAGAATCAGACTCCTTCTGTAGCATTCGGCTATTTTCGCAACGGAACATCAGTCGGTTCTGCTCTTCGGCAAGAGTAATCGAGATGTGCACATACGAAGGGGCAAGATTACTGACTCCATGCTTGAACGCATTCTCAACAAAGCAGATCAGCAGCAAAGGCGGTACCTGCACATTCGGCACCTCATCGGCCACATTCAGCTGTATGTCCAACGCTGTATTGTAACGGAGTTTCATCAACGAGATATAGAGCCGGATGAAATCTATCTCACGCATCAACGGCACATGTTCTTCGCTACTGTCATAAAGGGCATAACGCATCATGCGCGACAGATCTATTACCGTACGCTTGGACAATTCGGTGTCAATATCCATCAAGGCATGGATATTGTTGAGCGTATTCATGAAGAAATGGGGGTTAATCTGATACTTCAAATATCCCAGTTCCATCTCCAGTTTCTCCTTCTCCAATTCGAGCACACGCTGACGGATCTTGCGATTCGAAATGTGCAAGACCAAACCTAAATCCGCTCCCATCATCATTAGAGCCATAATGGCTTGTCCGATAATAAATGGCACGGCTGGATGCGGACGCTTATCGAAATGGCGCTCATGAGGCAGTCGCATCTCATGGTGAGGTCTCATTTCATGGGGTGGTCTCATCTCGTGACGAGGTTTCATTTCGTTGTGCTGCTTCATAGGAGGACGATGGCAACATGCCATGAGAGCAATAAGGCCAGTCACAAGAATGCCATACCACAGGAACTTACGGTTGCGGAACAAAGGGATCAGCAGAAAATGATGAAGACAAAACACAAACAAAAAGGGAAGCATTCTGATCCATGTCTCCAACAACTCGTGCATATCGAAAGCCGTTGCTTTGCTCAATGCATCGTAATACAGATACAGCAAAGGAAGGGAGAACAGTAAAGTCCACCCTCCCAATACGATGAGATACTCTTTGATTCCTTTCATTTATTTTGCAGTTACCGTGGCCGTTGTCCCATTGGTAACGACTGTTGGTGCGATGAAGAAAACATCGCCTGCGCTATCGGCATAAGACGTTGGCCGGCTCGTTCCATATTTTACCGTCACGCTCCCCTTGCCCAATCCATTGGCAGTAAGCAGCGAAAGTGAGTTTGAGCAACTGCTTCCGAACTTATAGGTACAGATGGGAGTATTGTCGGTCGAATACAACGTATAATAATAGGTTGCATTATAACTTGAAGGAGATGAACCCAGATAGTACCCCTGTGTTGATGAACCGATTGACGAAGAGCTACCTCCTCCCTGAGAGCCACCTGCACTAATGGCAATTCCACCCGTCACCACGATGTAGGAATTGTTGTCACAATCCAATCCCTCTTCAGGCGATCCCTTGGTCGTATAGGCAAAGATATTGCCACCCGAAACGGTAATAGCGCCCCGTTGGCCATAGTTGGAATCTACGGCATCGTTGCCATTCGACCAGCAAGCAGTTGTGCCTCCTGCAAAATCGACCTTACCTCCAGAATTGATGCAATCATCGTAACACTTCAGATAATGGTTGCCGCCATAGATGGTAACACCCTTCTTACCCTCTAAACCCTCAGCGCCATCGGTCGATGTAGTAATGGTCATCGCTCCACCATACACCAGAACCTGATTCATGGCCTTGAGTGCTTTCGACGATGAGCTGTTGCTATTACTGTTGCCACCAGGACCTCCGCCACCGGGACGGCCTCCACCCCAACCGCCAGTATTGCCGGTGTTGCCAGTTGTGCTTCCTGTTGTCAGAGAACTACCCGAAGTCGCAACATTCAGAGAGGGGCCGCTGTGATCTGTTTCGTCGCCAATCAGGATATTGTTATCGGCTTTGATGCCCTTGCCTGCACGTCCCGACATCTTCACGCTGACCGAACCTGCCTTGATCACAATATCCTGTTCCGCCTTCAGTCCCTTGGCTGTATCGGCCGATGATTGGATGTCGTAGGTACCAGCGAGGATATTCAACGAACCGTCGGCATAGCCTTCATCGTTCTCTTCGCCATCCAGTTCTACATCGATTCCATCGCCTTGCACACCACTGATGTTGACGGTAAATCCATTTCCCAACAGGAATTGCTTGCAATGGATACCATCCTTGACGGCACCCAGGATATTGATCACGCCATCCGATTTCTTCAGTTTTATATATTCTTTAGCAGAAATAGCGTGAGCCGTATTGCCCGTAACATTCAGGGTTCCTGCCTTGTCGATTTCCAGATGTCCCTTGCAGTACAAAGCAGCTTTCTGTTCTCCATTCTTTCCATCTGCAAGCGTATTGACGGTTCCCTTCTTGATGTTCAAAGCCATTCGTTTGCCACACTCCAAATCGATGGCAGCACCTCGGGTATTGGTCAGATTCAAACCATCCAGCACAATCGTCGATTTGTACGTACCCATGTACAGAAACGATCCATTGGCCGAAGATCCCGACAATACGGTAGTCAGTTCTTTCTCTTCGTTCCTATTGGTCAACACCACATCTGCACCCACGACCGAAGCCGAAACGCCCTCCAGACAATACGGATTGAATACCGATGCCGAGCCATTGCTATAGCTTACCTCTACCGATTCGGACAACGAACCGAAAGCAATTTCGGAAACTTCGGTAATCGCCATTCGCCATACAGCATTCACGACAATCGAGTCACCCGATGCATTGTAGGTCAGTTCTTCAATCTGCTCCAACGGAATGGCATTTGTCACACCATTCTTCTGGACGATATGCATAGCCGTAGCGTCATTCACCTGTGCCTTTGTACCGACAGCCGCTATGGCCATCATCGTACCTATTACCAAGCCTTTCATCATCATGCCATCCATTATCGAACCAGAATCTTCTGACTCACAGCACCCACTTTGACAATAAACACACCACTCCCCATGGAAGGCAGATGAATCTGACCATTATCATCGGTTGTACCCTCAACGAGCATTTTGCCCGAGATATCACAGATCTGAAATGCGACATGAGGCTCTGCACACAATTTCTGGATAGCAGAAGAAAGGGAAGAAAAAGAGATGGACACCACCTCCGAGACAGGCAACACAATCGGGTCACCTTCGTTCAGTTCCACAATCATGTTCGGCAAATCGTAACGGATGCGAACAATACTGTTTACAGCCAGTTGTTGCTGATGAGAGAGAGTTTTTAGGCATAAGACAGATGTTTCATCGGCCGAAACGGGACCAACGCAACACAATAGGAATAGCATCCCTGCCCAAGTAGTTCGTTTCATAAATTGGTAATTCTTTAGTTAATTCTGTGCAAAGATAGAGGATTTACACAAAACAACCAATACTCTTGGCCGAAAAATCTACCAATCCCGCAAAATAATCTACCAATCTATCATACCGTCACAAAAAACTTTTTACTCAGAGAAGAGGAGAAGAATAGAAGATCTGCACACAACAAAACTTCTTCTCTTCAAGTCTTCTCTGAGAGCAATTATATTTTATTCTTCCGCAGCTTCGGGAGCCTCTTCCAACTCGAGCGAATCATCGGGAGCAAGGAGGGCATTGATCTTCTTGCTCTTGTTGTATTTTACTCCAAATTCGGTCAGGCGCTCAATCTGACGGACAATATTACCCTTGCCATCGGTGAGGTAGCTGGTAGCATCGGTGAAAGCCTTGTCGGCCGATTCCAGCGATTTCTTGATCGTAGCCATCTTGTCGGAGAAAGCCACGAACTTCTCGAACAGAGAACCTGCCACCGAGAGGATGTTCTGGATGTTCTGCTCCTCGTTCTCCTTCTGCCACATGCCCTCGATGAGCTGGAGAGTGAGCATCAGGTTGGTTGGCGTGAGGATCACCACACCCTTGTCGTAGGCATACTGGCCGAGGTCGGGATTATGGCGCATGGCGAGGATGTAGGCCCCCTCGTTAGGAATGAACATCAGAACGGTGCGGTAATTATCCTTGTCGAGCTTGTTGTAGGCCTTGCTTGCCAGACGATCCACCTGAGCCTTGACCGAACGGTAGTTCTCCTCCTCTGCCTGCTTGGCTTGTTCAGGAGAGAGAGCGGAGAGGTAGTTGGAATAGGCGGTCAGCGACACCTTCGAGTCGATCACAATCTTGCGGTTCTTCGGACAGAGGATGTAGACATCGGGACGTTGTTCGCGACCCTCTTCGTCCTGCGAACTGGCTTGCACCAGATAACCGATACCCTTCTGCATGCCGCACGACTCCAGAATTCGCTCCAATGTCTGTTCTCCCCAATCGCCATGCACCTTGCCGTTCGACATCATGGCAGCGGCCAGTTTATCGGTAGCGGAACCCATCTCCGATGCCTGCTTGACGAAGCCCGCCAGCATCTCGCTGAACTTGGCATCCTTGGCAGCACCATCCTCGCGGTTCTTGTTCAGCTGCTCGTTCAGATTTTGAATCTGCTCTTTCAGTGGACGGATGATGGCCTCCATCTGTTCGTCGTTCTTCTTCTGCAATTCCTGCTGACGCGACTTAAGCATCTCCTGCGTCTGTAATTGCAGTCGATCCTGGAAGAGTTTCATCTGGTCATCCAGCTGTTTTTTCTGACGATCCAGATCCGACAGATGACGTTTCTCCTGATCCTCCAACTGACGCTGATGTTCTGCTTTCAACTCAACCAATTGGGTTTCGAGCATCTCTTTGTTAGCCTCGAGTTTGGCGATTTCGCGTTTTCCTCCATTCGTTGCCAGAACGTAGGTCAGCACACAGGCCATGACAGCCACAATGATAATTATAGTCTCAATCATATCAAATTCATTATTGTGGCGCAAATATAAACATTAATTATCTCTTCTCCAAATTTTAGTCCGAAAAACCATCATTATTTCCTCATTTATACAAAAAGACAAGAGTTGAGGCAGATGCCCCAACCCTCGCACAAAAATATAATGAGTTACGAATGATTACAGAAACTCAACCTCACCGGTTGCAAGGTCAAAGAGAGCAGCAACAATCTTGATCTTGCCCTCTGCCTCCATCTCACGAAGGATCTCGCTACCTGAACGGGTTGCCTCAACCATGTTGAGAGCATTCTGACGAGCTACCTCGTTCTGGAAATCACCACTCTCAATGTCGGTTGAATCATTCTTGAGCTGAGCGATAGCCGGCTGAATCTTAGCCAACATGTCGGTCATATTACCAGCCTGAACGTTGGCGCAGGCTGAGTGAACAGCGCCACACTGCTTGTGACCCATAACAACAACGACCTTCGAGCCAGAATGCTCGCAAGCATACTCCATTGAACCGAGCACATCGCCACTGACAACATTACCAGCAACACGGGTAACGAAGATATCACCTACGCCCTTATCGAAAAGAATCTCAACTGGTACACGGGCATCGATGCACGAAAGAACGATTGCCAATGGGTGCTGACCGTCGCGTGATGACTCCTGAAGCTGAGCAACTGCATCGCGGTTGTGAGTGTGATGCTCAACGAAGGCAGCATTGCCCTCCTTGAGAAGGCTGATGACTGAATCTGGGCTGAGTGGCTCTACGTCCTGAGCATGAAGAACATGGGTTTCTACTTCGTTAGCAGGTGCGCTAACCTCTGCCTGTGGCTGCTGACAGCTAGCCACAATACCTGCCATCATAACAACGGCAGCCATTGCATAAATTTTGTTCATTGAAAGAGAAATTTTATACCTTAATTTATTTTTGCGGCGCAAAGATAGATTCTTTTGAAACACATAGTAACGATATACCCCCGAATTTGTTGATTCGGGGGTATTATGTTGCCAAATTGAATGATATAAATTGCAAAATAAAACGCAAATCAGATTCCGCGCATCATCAACTGATCCTACTCCAGTCCATACGATGCGAAAAGAGCAGTTGCAGACGATTCCGGAGCAAATTGTTCTGCTGGGCCTCAAGCAAAGGATCCTTTTCGATGATTTCGCGGGCAATATCGCGAGCGAACTGCAGGATCTGACCATCACGAGCCAGTGAGGCAATATGCAGATCAAAAGCGAGACCAGACTGCTGTGTTCCCTCCATATCGCCAGGACCCCGAAGCTGCAAATCGGCCTCGGCAATCTGGAAACCATCGGTCGTATCACACATAATCTGAATACGCTTGCGTGTAGCCTGCGCCAGTTTATAACCGGTCACCAGCACGCAATAAGACTGATCGGCACCACGGCCAACTCGGCCACGAAGCTGATGCAACTGCGACAGACCGAAACGCTCGGCACTCTCGATAACCATCACCGAAGCATTCGGCACATTCACGCCCACTTCGATGACCGTCGTTGCCACCATGATCTGTGCCTCGTTCGAGACAAAACGTTGCATGGCAGCCTCTTTGTCTTTGGGCTTCATCTTGCCATGCACCATAACGACCTTATACTCTGGACCGAAAGCAGCCTGCATATTCTCGAAGCCCTGTTCCACGTCGTGATAGGCCATCTTTTCGTTCTCTTCAATGAGCGGATAGACCACATAGATCTGTCTCCCCTGTTCCAGCTGTTGACGCATCGCTTTGTTCAAGCCTTCGCGTTGCTGGTCCCAACGGTGAATCGTCATGATAGGCTTTCGTCCAGGAGGAAGTTCGTCAATCACCGAGACATCCAGATCGCCATACACGGTCATGGCCAACGTACGGGGGATTGGCGTAGCGGTCATCACCAGCACATGCGGTGGTTGGGTATTCTTCATCCAGAGCTTGCTTCGCTGTTCGACGCCGAAACGATGCTGTTCATCGATCACCACGATTCCGAGGTTCCGGAACTTTACATCGGGTTCAATAAGTGCATGGGTTCCAATCAACACCTGAACCGAGCCATCCTGCAGCCCAGCATGTATCTCTTCACGTTTCTTCTTGCGGGTACTACCCGTCAGCAGTTCAACCTTCACTCCCACTGCCTCCAATTGCGCGGAGATGCTCTCAAAGTGCTGAGTCGCAAGAATCTCGGTTGGAGCCATCAGACAAGCCTGAAACCCATTGTCCAGTCCCATCAGCATGGTCAACATGGCAACCATGGTCTTGCCACTACCCACATCACCCTGCAACAATCGGTTCATCTGTCGTCCGCTGCCCATATCGGCACGAATCTCCTTCAGCACACGTTTCTGTGCGCCGGTTAATTCAAATGGAAGATGATGAAAATAAAATTGATTGAAATAGTCTCCAATGCGCGAGAAGACAAAGCCTTGATTCGCCCGCTGTCGCATCTTGAACGAACGGATCAGATAGAGTTGCAGATAAAACAGTTCCTCGAATTTCAGGCGTTCTTCGGCTTTGCGCAGGTTATCGGGATTGGCGGGGAAATGAATCTGGCGAATGGCCTGATTGTAGGGCATCAGATGCATTTGCTCCACAATGTAGGCAGGCAACGTTTCCGGGAATGGATCTGCATGCTTCTGCAGCACAGAGAGGACGATACGCTGGATGGCCTTCGAGTTGAGAAAGAAACGCTTCATCTTCTCGGTCGTGTTGTACATGCCCATCAGGGTCTGCTGAACATCTACGCCATTCTTGGTTGCCAGTTCCAATTCCGGGTGCGAGACCTGGAACCCATGACTGTAGTCATTCTCTTTGGGCTGTCCGAAAAGCAGGTATTCCTCGTTTCGGTGTACACTATCCTTGATGAAGCGCAAACCCTGGAACCACACACACTCAATGACTCCGGTTCCATCAGTAAACAAACCTTTGTATCGATGCCCCTTGGTGCCGATGCCTAATTCCTCGAAACTCGTAAACTTACCCTTCAGGAGGATATAAGGCATGTCGCCATTGATCTCTCGAATCTTATATATCTTCGACTTATCTACATACCGGTATGGGAAATAGTTCAGCAGCTCCTCAATGGTCGAGATATTGATCTCGTTCTTGAGAAGTTCTGCCCTCTTGGGCCCCACTCCCGGTATGTACATCAGTTCATCCATTCTTCTTATGAGTCATGAATACTGCGATGGCACAAACAATTGCCATAAAGAAACCGATGCCGACGCTCAATGTCTGAGGCAAGCCAAGACCGCCCTTTTCGAGCATCAGAATAAACGATGTACAAACGGTAGTCATAAGCATAGCAGGAAGCATCGTGATCAGATACCAGAGGCCACCCTTATTACGCATCAGATAGACTGTGATTGCCCAAAGCGTGAAGACCGAGAGCAACTGGTTACTCCAGCCGAAATAGCGCCACAACATACCGAAGCCATTCTTGTCGGTCATGCTCCACACAAGGAGAGCTGCGGTAACCAGGAACATTGGAATGGCAATCAGCAGACGGCTGCGCATTGATTTCTGTTCTACATGCAAGAAATCAGCAATAATCAGACGAGCACTACGCAACGCGGTATCACCAGAGCTGATTGGTGCAACAGCCACGCCAATCAAAGCGAGGACTGCACCTACTGGGCCCAACCACTCCTTCGAGATCAGCGTTGCTACGGTTCCGCCATCGAAGCCCTTCTCGGTAGCAGGATTAACCAATCCGTTGCGATGGAAGAAATAGGTAGCAGCAGCAGCCCAGACCAGAGCAACGATGCCTTCGGTCACCATGGCACCATAGAAGCAAGGACGGCCCATCTTCTCATTCTGGATGCAACGAGCCATCAGTGGGCTTTGGGTTGCATGGAAACCTGAAATTGCACCACAAGCGATCGAAATGAACATCATTGGGAACAGATAGGTCAGATGTCCCTCCTCCATCCATTGACGATTGACGAAGCTGCCATCATCCCACCACTCTGAAAGTTCTGGCTGGAGGAAAAGAATATAGCAGCAGATACCAACTGCCATGAAGATCAGGCAGAAGGCGAAGAACGGATAAATCTTGCCAATGATCTTATCTACCGGACAGAGGGTTGCAATGATGTAATAGACGAAGATGATGATAATCCAGCCATACAGGTTAAGATCTCCAGAGATCCAGTCCTTGGTCATTGCACTCAAGATGGAAGCTGGCGAAGAGGTGAAGACTGCGCCCACAAGAATCAGAAGCACAATCATGAAGACAGACATTACCAGACGGACATTCTTGCCCATATAAGTACCAATGATCTCCGAAAGCGAAGCACCATCCTGACGCAAAGAGATCATGGCTGCCAGATAATCGTGAGTCGCACCGGCAAAGATGGTTCCCAGCACAATCCACAGATAAGAAGCGGTTCCGAACTGAGCACCCATGATAGCACCAAAGATAGGTCCTACGCCAGCGATGTTCAGGAATTGGATCATGTAAACTTTCCAGGTCGGCATCGGAATATAATCGACACCATCCTGATGTGTAAAACAAGGAGTTTTTCGGTTAGGATCGACGCCAAAAACGCGGCTCACAAACTTTCCGTAAGTGAAATAGCCAATCACGAGCGCCAAAAGTGAAATGACAAAGCTAATCATTTTTAGGTATGGTTAATGTTTTTTTCGACCGCAAATTTAATAAAAAGCACCGGAATATCGCACAAATTCGACCAAAAACTGCAATTTTTTGTTTATTTTCTTGGTGAAGAACAGAAAAACACCTATCTTTGCGGCAAATAAAGAAGGACTGTTTCCACGTGTGGATGTGCAGTACCTCATTTAATAGTACTATTATTAATCAACTTTTCTAAACAAAATTATCAATTATGGCACGTGTAATTGCTGCTGACAAGTGTGTTGCTTGCGGCTCTTGTATCGGTGAGTGTCCAGTAGAGGCTATCTCTGAGGGCGATGTATATTCAATCAATGCTGATGCTTGCATCGACTGTGGTGCTTGCGAGGCTTCTTGCCCAAACGAGGCTATCACTGAGGCTTAAGTCTCCGATATTCTCACGATAAAAAAAAAGTAGGAAGGAACATCTGTTCTTTCCTACTTTCTTTTTTATATCTGTTCTTACCGATTTCTCTTTTCCACCGGAATACTCATCCAATAGCTCTTCTCGGTGGCATCCATCTTCTCAGCAGCAAGCGATGCACCACATCCAGCGACAGCTCTCCCACCCCGATTTCCTTGACCACAGCGCGGGTACCAGGCACTTTGATGCCCAGAAATTCATCTCCTTCGCCATACTGCCCTTTCCCTGTCCGGAAAAAGCGCATCAGTATCTCACGCTGCGCATCATCACGCATCGCCTCCATCGTCTCTATAATCTCGTCTGCTTTCATCATAAATCAAATCAGAAAATAGACCACAAATATACAACAAATTTCATGGATATCCAAACAAAATGATCAAAAAGTGTGCATTGATCCATTAAATACCAATCACATGATTAGTTAGATCAAAAAAAGGGGCCTCAAAATGAGGTCCCTTTCATTATTGTCGTTAAGCGACGAGTACGGATTAGTACTCGAGCTTGGTCTGACGTACGTAGGTCTGGTAACGCTTCTTAGCCATCTCTTCTGCTGAAGCGAAGAGCTCAGCAGCCTCAGCAGGGAACTGCTTAGCAACAGAAGCGTAACGAACCTCGCCCTTGAGGAAGTCCTGGAACTTCTCCCACTCTGGCTCCTTAGAGTCGAGAGTGAATGGGTTCTTGCCTTCAGCCTCGAGCTGTGGGTTGAAGCGCCAGAGATGCCAGTAACCACACTCAACAGCCTTAGCCTCCTCTGCCTGGCTCTTACCCATACCAGCCTTCAAACCATGATTGATACATGGAGCGTAAGCGATAACGAGTGATGGTCCAGGATAAGCCTCAGCCTCCTTGAGAGCCTTCAAGGTCTGAGCCTGATCAGCGCCCATAGCGATCTGAGCAACGTAAACGTAACCGTAGGTAGTAGCGATCATACCAAGATCCTTCTTGCGTACGCGCTTACCAGCAGCAGCGAACTTAGCGATAGCGCCGAGTGGAGTAGCCTTTGAAGACTGACCACCAGTGTTAGAGTAAACCTCAGTATCGATAACGAATACGTTAACATCCTCGCCAGAAGCGATAACGTGGTCGAGACCGCCGAAACCGATATCGTAAGAAGCGACATCACCACCCATGATCCACTGTGAACGCTTAACAAGGTGATCCTTGTACTTCAGGATGTTCTTGCAGGTATCACAACCGCAAGCCTCGCAAGCAGCAACGATCTGAGGAGCGAGAGCCTTGGTAGCAGCAGCATCCTCCTGCTTCTCGATCCACTCCTTGAACATAGCCTTGAGCTCGTCTGAGCAGCAAGTGCACTCCTGAGCCTCAGTCATGAGCTTGGTGAGGCGCTGCTTCATCTTCTTGTTGGCGATAGCCATACCGAGACCGAACTCGCAGAAGTCCTCGAACAATGAGTTAGCCCAAGCTGGACCCTGACCCTTAGCGTTCTTGGTGTAAGGAGTTGAAGGAACAGAACCAGAGTAGATAGAAGAACAACCAGTTGCATTAGCAACGATCTCACGGTCACCGAAGAGCTGTGAAATCAACTTAACGTATGGAGTCTCACCACAACCTGCACAAGCGCCAGAGAACTCGAAGAGTGGCTGAGCGAACTGTGAGTTCTTAACATTAGCGGTGATGTCAACGAGATCCTGCTTAGAGGTAACGTTCTCAACGCAATACTGCCACTGAGCTGCCTCCTTAGCTGCCTCTGCAGAGGTATCATCGTATGCAACCATCTTGAGAGCTGGGCCACCGAGCTTAGGATTGCCTGGACAAACGTCAGCACAGTTACCACAAGCAAGACAGTCCTTAACGCCAACCTGCATAGTGAAGAACATACCCTTCATAGCAGCTGGAGCCTTCATCTCGATGGTCTGACCAGTGAAGCCAGCCTTCTCCTCTGCGGTCATTACGAATGGACGGATACAAGCGTGAGGACAAACATAAGCACACTTGTTACACTGGATACACTTCTCAGCATCCCATACTGGAACGAATGCACCTACACCACGTTTCTCGAACTTAGCAGTACCAGCTGCCCAAGTACCATCCTCGATGCCCTTGAATGCAGATACTGGGAGGAGGTCACCATCCTGAGCGTTGATAGGACGAACTACGCCATTGATGAATGCATCACCATCGGTATATACCTTTGGCTCAGCCTCAAGGCTTGCCCATGCTGGATCAACTGCCAACTCCTTGTACTCACCACCGCGATCTACAGCAGCGTAGTTCTTGTTGACAACGTCCTCACCCTTCTTGCCATAAGACTTAACGATGAAGTGCTTCATCTCCTCAACGGCCTGCTCTACAGGGATAACACCAGTGATGCGGAAGAATGCAGACTGGAGGATGGTGTTGGTACGGTTGCCGAGACCAATCTCCTGAGCAATCTTGGTAGCGTTGATGTAGTAAACCTTAACATGCTTCTGAGCAAGAACTGCCTTTACCTTGTTAGGAATGTTGGCAACGAGCTCCTCGCCGTCCCAGATGGTGTTGAGCAGGAAGGTACCACCATCCTGAATAC